>CAZJHX010000069.1:0-1614 GCA_964545715.1 uncultured Myxococcales bacterium | reverse complement strand
AGGATTTTTTACATATCTCTGTTTGGGGCCCTGGCGGGGGCCGGGGTCCTCGCTGCGTGCGAGGCGCGGGTGGCGGTGCCTGAGCCCATCGCACCCGCGGCTGCCGTCGTTGAGACAGCGACCTGCGACGCGCCTATCGGAGGCGACTTCGACCTGCCCGCCGACACCGCGGTGGAGGCGGCTGCCGGCTATGCGGCGCAGGTCGCTCAGCTCGACCTGACCAGCCTCCCCGCTCAGCTGGATGTGGGCAGCGCGGGCATCCTTCATCGCGCGCTGATCGCGTACATGCTGGAGCGCTCGTTGGCTGAGCTGCCCGCATTTTTGAAGCGCGACGACCTGCTCAAAGACGCGACCATGGGCCACGCAATCCTGGCCGCGTACGCCGAATCAGCACGGCAGGACATACCGGGTCCCGACCTGGTGATGCTGCGCCGGGGGCTCTTTCGCTGGTACCAATGCCGACGGGCGTTTCCCATGTCGCTGAGCGGGTTTCGGACCGCGATCTACGACTTTGAGCCGCTGTCGTGGGTGGCGCTGGCGTCGTCGGCAAAGAACGAGACGCGCCATATCCGTGAGGACGCCGCGGCGGGCGTGTACGTGTCCGAGACAATCGTCGCAGGTGAGGTGCGCGAGACCGAGATCCTGCTCGAGGGGTATCGGCCGGACGGCGCGCTGGACTTCTTGGTGTATGACGCCGCCGGACGCCTGTCGGATCGCAGCCGCTTCGTGACCGATCAAGGCGTCGATATCAGCGGCGCGGCACCCTACGTCTGCGTGGTGTGCCACCTGAATCCGGCCAACTTCCACGTCGATGTTGTTGCGCCAAATCGCGACAACTTGTCACGGTAGATTCTCACTCTGAAACACCTGTAACCGAACACGTTCTATTGCGTACTGCACTTAGACGGCTGGTACGAACTTTGCTCATACCGAACGTTTGGAAGGTAGGAGGGTTGATGTCTAAGGGTTGGTTGTACGCTGTAATCCTGACTTTTGTTTCCGCGCTGGTCTTTGTGGCCTGTGGCGCCCCCGAGCCGAGGGGAAATACACCTGAGCCCGAGGTCCCGGTCGACGCCGTCGCCCCAACGCTGGAGGGGCTGGCCGGCTACTATCCGCTGGACGGACACGCCGACGACCTGAGCGAGCGGCAGAACCACGGCGAGATCGTTGGCGCCACCCCCACGACGGACCGCTTCGGCCGCACCGACCGCGCGCTGCACTTTGATGGGCAGGACGACTACGTTGCCCTGGCAGCGCCTGCGATCGACGACCGCACCCGCTGGTTCACCATGTCGATCTGGTTCCGCTCGGCGGTGACCAGCAAAGCGGCCATCTTCTTTGAGGCGGAGGCCAACGGCCCGGGCATCTGGGTCCGCATGAACCCCAAAGAGGGCGTCATCGTCTCTCACGCGCGTGACGCGTTTACGGTCAAGTCGGCGTTTCCCTACAACGACAACAAGTGGCACCACCTGGTGCTCAAGGCCAGCGACGCGGGCGTGTCCCTGTGGGTTGACGCCACCATGGTCGCCGAGTCGGCCTGGTCGCAGGACTTCAACCTGAAGAAGACGCCGCGCGCGACGGTCATCGGGCGCGCGGGCGAGGCGGACGGCGAGC
>CAZJHX010000068.1:0-54591 GCA_964545715.1 uncultured Myxococcales bacterium | reverse complement strand
CGGGCGGCTTCTCGCCCACGCCCCGCTTCTCCACCGCCGTCGCGACCACCCCCGGCTTCTCCACCGGCTTCTCGACGACCACCGGCTTCTCCACCGGCTTTTCGACGACCACCGGCTTCTCGACCGGCTTTTCGACCACCACCGGCTTCTCCACCGGCTGTTCAACCGGCTTCTCCACGACGATGGGCTTCTCAACCGGCGGCTCAACCGGCTTCTCAACCACGATGGGCTTCTCGACCGGCGGCTGCGTGGGCGCTTCGGCGATGACGATCGGGTCCGTCGGCGCCTGGCTCGTCGTCCCCCCGTCCTGTCCTGGCGCCGGGTTCACAGCGCCGTCGATCGTCGGTGACTCCTTGGCCACCGGCGTCTTCTTCACCGCGTCGGTCGGGTCCTTCGAGAAATAGAAGACCCACGAGCCCGCGAGCAACAGCGCAACGGCCACGGCGGCGATAGCCACCAACTTGCCGCCGCCGGACGGTGCGTACTCCGCCACAGGCAGATCCGCGGCGCCCAAGAGGCCCTCGGAGCCGGTCGCAAACTTGACCTTCACGTGGCCCAGCTCGACCTCGTCGCCCGCATGCAGGTCGGAGCGCTTGTAGAAGTCGCCGTTGACCTTCACGCCATTGGCGCTGCCCAGGTCGATCAGCGTGTAGGTGTCGCCCGACCACACGATCTTGGCGTGGTTGCGGGAGATGGAGCGGTGGTCTACCGCGATGTCGTTGTCCGCCGTGCGGCCGATCACCATCGGTGAGCGCGTCAGCGTAAAGACCTGCCGCGGCACGTTGCTGGACGTGGTCGTGATCGTGGCCTGCTGGTCAGCCGGGATATCGCGCGCGCGATCGTCATCCAGGATGTCGCCCAGCTGCTCCAGGTTGATCATTGCGGTGGCGCCGTCCGCGCCGGTACCGACACCCTGAACGGTGTCCTCAAAGGCCTCGGCCTGCGCCACAGGAGCCGCCTCAGGCGCGTCAGGCGCGTCCGCCACGGCGTCGCCCATATGCAGCGCCAGGCGGTAATCGCCGATTTGAATGACGTCGCCGGGCATCACCGACGTGCGACCGTCGACCGTGGCACCGTTGACCCGCGTGCCGTAGCGCGCCCGCAGCTCCTCCAGGAAGACGCCGCCGTTCAGGCGCACCAGCCGCGCATGCTGGCGAGACACATTCCGCTCGGTCAAGCGGATGGTGTTGCCTTCTTGCCGGCCGATGGAGATCTCGTCACGCAGGACCGGGACGATGGTGGTTTTGCCTTCATCATCCTGGATGTGCAGCTTCAGCACTCGCTCGGCTGAGGAATCACTCACAACGCTCATTCTCCAATAATCCCCGGGATAATATCACGTTTTCTTACCTGGGCAACGCGCGGCCGCGGGCCATGGTTCAGCACCCGTTCGTGGCTCTTTGCCAACTTGTCGCCATCGAAGGGGCGACTAATGCCAGCCTGACAACTGTTGGATATATTGGGTTTTATCGGTTGCCGGCCGAAAAAAATTCCCGCCCGAAAGAACCTTTGCTGATCACACGCGTCGAAACAACCAGCCGCGACGCCATGTCAGGCAAGCAACACCACCGTGTCGGTTCCGCCACACATGGATTGCAAAACCAGGGCACGGCGATTTCGGCACGATTGTTGAAATAGCCCGGAATGCCGGTTGCCCGGAATTAGTGGGCACGGCTCCAGTCGGTGGAGATCGGAGAAATAAAGAGAGTGCAAATGGCTGACAAAATCCCCCAGATGAAGCGACAGTTCGAGCAGACCACCATCCAGTACATCGACGAGCTGTACGGCACGGCCCTTCGGCTGACGCGAAATGAGCGTGACGCCGAAGATCTCGTGCAAGACACGTATCTGAAGGCGTACAAGGCCTGGCACCAGTTCAAGCCCGGCACCAACTGCCGCGCCTGGCTGTTCAAGATCCTCACCAACACATTCATCAACTCGTACCGCCGGCGCGTGAAAGAGCGCGACATCCTGGAGCGCCAGGAGAACGGCATGCTGCAGAACTCGCTGGTCTGCCGCGACTCGATCGACCGCTTTTCAAACCCGGAGCGCCGAATGGTCTACGCGGGGTTGAGCGACGATGTGCAGCGCGCGCTGGACGCAGTCCCCACAGACTTCCGAATGGCAGTCATCCTCAGCGACCTGCGCGACTTCTCGTACAAAGAGATCGCCGACATCATGGGCACGCCGATCGGCACGGTCATGAGCCGCCTCTTCCGCGGCCGCCGCCTGCTTCGCAAGGCGCTCAGCAGCTTCGCTATCGGCGAGGGCTACATCACGCCCGAGGCCGCCGCGGCCTAAGGCCTACTGAGCCAGTCCGAATCCCAGGCGGCGCCTGACCGCCACCAATCCCAACAACATCAAGAGGACCACCCACGCCGAGCCGGGATGACCGACTGCGCCCGCGGTGCAGCCGTCGTCGTCGTCGACAGGCGGGGTCACCTCGCCGGTCCCGCCGGCATCAGCCCCTGTGGTCGCGTCGCCGGTCTCGGTTCCCGTCTCCGTGCCGCCATCGTCGGCCGACTCGGGGTAGTCGTTGTACTGCGTCGTGGGCTCCTCGTAGTTGTTCGTGTTGTGGAAGTCGTGGGCAAAGGTCTGCCACTCGACGTCCTGGGTGGCCTTGCCCGTCGCTTTCCACGCAAAGACCCAGCCTGAGCGTGTGCCGTTGACCACGTCCCAGTTGCCGTCGCCCGTAAGGTCGCCAAACGTGGGCGACGCGATGATCCAGCTGCCCAGGTTCTTGGGGAAGCCGGCCGGCTCGTTGCCCAGGTGGTCAAAGGCGTGCAGCAGATAGCCACCGCTGCCGTTCAGCACGTTGTTCAGACCGTCACCGTCGATGTCGACCACGGTCGGGTTCATGAAGAACTGCCAGTCGTCCATGATGCGCGGCCAGTGCTTCAGGTAGTCGCCGGTCGAGGTGTCCCAGGCGCTCAGCTGGTGGTCGAAGACAGCGCGGATGCCGCCCTCGGCAAACGTCAGCGCAAAGTCGAAGCCGGCCGTGCCCTTGATGAAGTCGATGGTGTCGTCGTCATCAAACTTGGCGAACGAGCCGTTGTTGATCAGCGTGTAGGACGGCGCGTCCTCGGACGGTGACTTCTTGCCGAACTCGATGTTGTCCATGACGCGCCACTCGCTGCCGTCGTGGTTCCACATGTACGGGGCAAACGCGATGGCATCCATGTGGATCTCCAGGTCGCCGTCGCCGTCGAGATCGGCCATCGCCGGGTTGCTGGGCACGCCGCGACCGACCATCGGCAGCGTGTTGACGATGAGGCCGAAGATGTTGATGGGCCAGCCCTCCTCGAGCGCCGGCAGAACGTCGCTCGGATCCGGTGAGCCGGTGTGCTTGAGCAGATAGCCGCGCGCCTCCTGCTCCGCGCCGCCCGCGCCGAAGGCCTCGTTGGTGCCCACCGCGATCTCCGGAAGGCCGTCGTTGTCCGCGTCACCGATCGCCGGCGTCACGATGATGCGCGCGCGCTGCGTCTCGATCGGATCGTTGACCAGCACAGGCCAGCCATCCATCTCAGAGCCGTCGTGGTGCCAGACGTACACGTGCATGTCCATGGCGGCCGCCACGATCTCCAGGTCGCCGTCACCGTCCAGGTCGTAGAGCACCGGCACGCTGAAGAAGCCCTCGTCCAGAGTCCAGTTCTCGTTGGTCACCGCCGAGAAGGCGGGATCCGTCCGCTGCGGCCACCCGTCACGCAGCGCGCCGGACGTGTCGAAGACCCAGATGTAGCCGTCAAACGTCGCCGCCACGATGCTCAAGTCGGCCTTGTCGCCGGTCAGCGCGCCGACCGCGATGCCGCTCATGATCGTCTGCCGCGCGGAGTCCGGATCCACGCTGCCCTGCGTGGTGCAGTGGTCCGGCTTGTCGGTCTGGAAGGCGCAGGCGCCGCGGATGTGGGCGCCGTCCGGCTGGACCTCCTGGCGCAGGCCGACCTCAGCGGGGAAGCCCGCCGCTTCTGAGCCGTCCGCCTTCAGCGCGTGGATCAAGCCGTCGGTGGTCGCCCAGACCGCCTCCTCTTTGCCGTCGCCGTCGACATCAAAGACCTTGGGCGAGGGCTCTACGCTGCTGCCCATGTACTTGGGGTAGCCCGGCAGCAGCGTGTCATCTTTGATGAAGTGCACCGTCTTGCGAAACTCGTTGTAGAGCTCTTTGCCGCCGTGCTGGCTCGTCACCTTCAGGCGCAGAGTCGCCGCGTGCTGGTGCGCCTCGGTCAGCGGCAGCGTCCAGTCAACGCGGTCGGACGCGGTCGCCACGTCCCACTCAGTGATCACAGCCGGCTCCAGTCCGCCGCCGATCTCGCCGTCACCCTTTGCGATGGACTCCCAGCCGTCCTTGGGATCCACGCCCAGAGACCACTCCAGCTCCCAGGAGTAGTTGTCGTAGCGCGCGTCCTTGCCGTCCACGCGGGCGCCGACGCGTCCCGTGATCTCGATCTTGGGACGCTTGAGCACGTCGATCGGCTCGAACCAGCCCGGCCCGGCGATGTCCGCCTCGGGCGGAATGCGGTCGTCCATGACCAGGTCTACCGAGGTCCGCGCGTTGTTGCGGCCGTAGCCGAAGTGCAGGTCCCAGCCGGGACCGCTGGGGAACTTCGTGATGTCGGTGGCGCCCTCGGGCACGATGATGTCGTCCACGCTCTGAATCAGCGCGCCACGCAGCTCCTCCGCGCTCAGCGGGGGATCGATGTTGGCTTTGAGCGCCGCCGAATACACCAGACCGGCGTGGCCGGACGTGATGCCGGTCGCCTCAGAGCTGCAGCCGCCACCGGGCGTCGACAGCAGAAGCTGGCCGCCATAGTTCGTGCAGTTGTTGAAGTTGAGGAACGTCGTCGACTTCTTGGCGTCGCTCTTGTCGTGAACGATGGCGTGCACGTAGATCGTGTGGTTGTTCGTGCCGGGCATGTTGTGGTGGAAGCTCAGCTCGTCGGCCGCGCTGGCGATGATGCCCACGTTGTTGGCGTGCGCGTACTCGATGGCCTGCACCGAGTACGGCGTGTTGTTGATCGAGCCCAGGGCCTCCTGGATGACCGACGCGCCCGTGTCCGTGGCGAAGATGACCGCCTGGGCAAAGTCGTTGACGTCCACCACAAACGAGTCGCCGGCGCGCACGTTCATGATCGTGCACTCGGGGCACACGCCGATGTCCCCCTTGCCGTCGTTGCCCGCCGCGCCTGAGTCGCGCGACTCGCCGGTGCCGTGACCGTAGCGGGTGTCGTCATAAGGGTCGTTGTCGTGCCACATGGCGTCCCAGCCGGAGATGTCGTCCATGTAGCCGTTCTTGTCGTCGTCCACGCCATCCGAGCACATGGCGATCAGGTCGCCCGGATCCAGCAGCCCGTTCTGGTTGCCCTGGTCGTCCGCGGTGGCAGCGTAGCTGTCGTCGGCGAACATGTAGTCGCCGATGTTGAAGTAGCCGTTGCCGTCGATATCCCAGTCGTCGGCCGCCGGCGGGTCGGTCTGGGTCGGCTTGCAGTTACCCAGCTCCGCCTTGTTCAGGTAGTGCTTCATCTGCAGGTCGCCGTTGTCCCACTTGATGCCGGAGTCGAGCACCGCGATGATCACGCGCCGGTCACCGATGGTCCGCTGCCAGGCGCGGTCGGCGTGGATGCCGGTGCCCAGCGCGATCTCGTCCTCGCGGAAGTCCTTGGTCTTCTGCCAGCTCTCCGGAACGAAGGACCACAGGTTCCACTGGCCACCGGTGACCTCACCCTTCTCGTTGATCTTGATGAAGCCCGGATCGTTGGGATACGCCAGCCGCGGATCCTCGTCGGGCCCGTTGGGCCAAGTGGACTCATCGGCGGCAGCCGTGGTGGAAAGTAGCAGCGCGGCCCCCAACAGGGCGAGGCTTATTCGCTTCAGCATGAGCGGAACTCCCGGCATGAACAGTGATTCAATCGGGCGGATACTAGCACAACGCGCCCGCCTCATTCTGTAGACTTGGCGCATGCGCGTGTTGCTTGCTGTGCTGGTGGTGTTTGTCGGCTGTGTCGAGGCTTCACAAGAAACCCCGGACGCCACGACCGGACCGTGTACTGCAGAGCTGCAGCAACACCTCCTGGAGCCGGCCGGATCCGGGCCGATCGAGATCGAGCGGCGTCCGGGAGCAGCTGTCACGTTCAGCGTGGAGCACGCGCTCAAGACCAGCTGCACGGCAGAGCCGGACATCGCGTGGTCCTTCGGTGATGCGGTAGAGACAGTCGGCCATACCCTGACATTGCACGGCTGCGACTCCCTGCTCATCGGCTCGGATCCCAAACAGCTCGTGCTCACGGTCACCGTCGCGGTGGAGGAGATCTCGCTCAGCGCCAGCTGGTCCGTCGTCGTCGTGGGGGCCCAGCAGGGCTGCGTCGACCTCCCTGAGTGGCGAACGCATGCCGAGCTCCCGTACGAGGTCACGGAAAACTCTGCGGTCGGGGTGGGCAACACCGTCGTGATCGCGGGCGGCTTCGTGGGCATCAACGCGCCGGCAGACGCCTGGCAGTACGACACCGCGGGGGACTCCTGGTCCAAGATCGCGCCACTGCCCAAGTCCGGGTACCACCACGCCAGCCTGGTCGAGCTTGACGGCGTCGTGTACATGGTCGCCGCGCTCAGCTCGGGGCTGGGGTTCGAGCCAACCGCCGATGTGCTGTCCTGGAAGCCCGGCGATGACTCGTGGAAGCCCAGAGCGTTGGCGCCGGCGCCCCGCGGCGCGGCCGGAGCGGCGGCGATCGGCAGCCGGATCTACGTCGCCGGCGGGCTGAGCGACACCGGCATCACCGGCTCGCTGGTTCGGTACGATCCCCACACCGACGAGTGGGACGCCTCGCTGCCGCCCATGAAGCTCGCCCGCGAGCACGTGGCCGCGTGTGCGCTGGACGGCCAGCTGCACATCTTTGGCGGTCGCATCGGCGGCCTCAACAACCAGGACGCGCACGAGGTCTACGACCCTCAGACCAACGCCTGGAGCGACGCCGAGCCCCTGCCGACACCACGCAGCGGCATCGCAGCTGCCGTCCTCAATGGGCGGTGCCACGTCTTCGGCGGCGAGCAGACCTCGGGCACCTTCGACGAACATGAGGCCTGGTCAGCCGACGCGGGCTGGGAGACGCTGCCGCCCATGCCGACCGCACGCCACGGCCTGGGTGCGGCCACAGTCGGGAGTCGGATCTACGTCGTCGGAGGCGGACCGCAGCCCAGTCTCACATTCTCCTCGGCCAACGAGTCCTTCGGGCTTTGAGCAGCGACCCGCGCTTGCCGCGCAGGCGGCGCCAGGAGCGGATCACGTCCAGCGCCAGCGGCAGCGCAGCGTCGCCTTTGGCGGTGAGATCGGGCTCCAGGCCCAGGCCGTCGATCATGCGCCCCGCGGGCAGGCGATAGCGCGCGGTCGTCAGCTTCAGCGCGGCGCCGCCGGACAGCGTGATCAGCGACTGCACGCTGCCTTTGCCGAAGGTCTTCTCGCCCACGAGCACGGCGCGTCCCCGATCCGACAGTGCGCCCGCCACGATCTCCGATGCCGAGGCGCTGCCCACGTTCACGAGCACCGCCAACGCCAGCTCCCGGGATCGCAGCCACTCGTGACCCTTGTGCGCGCCCTCAGCGTCGTAGGCGGACTGGGGCACCCCATCTCGACCGACCGTGCTGACGATCGCCCCGTTCTCCAAGAACATCGCGGTCACACCCACGGCGGCGGAAAGAAGCCCGCCCGGGTTGTCCCTCAGGTCCAGGATGACGCCGTCCAGCGGCTTCAGCTTCTCCAGCGCGGTTGCCAGCGCCACCGTCGTGTCGCGCTGAAACGCCGAGACCTGAGCGTGGGCTATTCGCCGGCCACCGGCCTCGATCAGCGTCGCTTCCACGGGTCGGATCACGATCTTCTCGCGCGTCAGCTTCAACGTCCGCTTGGACTTGGCGACATCCGGCGTGCGCACGGTAACGGCGACCGGCGTGCCGGGCTTGCCCAGGAGCAGGTCGGAGCTGTCGCGAGTTGTCATGCCGCGGGCGGATTTGTCCCCGATCTTCACCACCACATCGCCCGCCAGGATGCCCGCGCGAGCAGCCGGCCCACCCCGAATCGGCGCGATGATCGTCAGCAGTCCGTCCCTGATGCCGATCTCCACGCCGATGCCGGAGTAGCGCCCCTTGATGCGGCTGCGCAGGCGCTCCAGATCCTTGAGGCTGAGATAGGTCGAGTAGGGATCCAGCGACTTCAGCGCGCCCTCGATAGCGCCGCGGTAGAGCTTGCTCTTGTCAGGCGAGTCGACGTGGCCGTTGCGCGCCGCTTCCAGCGCCTCGTCCAGCTGCTCGCGCTTGATCTGCGCGCCGGCTGCCAGGGGGATCAGCAGCGCTGCGACGACGAGGAACCTCAACGGAACCACTTCTTGGGGTTGACCGTCTTACCGTCGATGCGCAGCTCAAAATACAGTCGCTCGCCGTCCAGGCTGCCGGATGCGCCGATCCGCCCGATCACCTCGCGGCTCTTCAGAATGTCGCCCTTCTTCACGCCGATCCGGGAGAGATGCGCGTACAGGGTGTAGTCGTTTTTGGTGTGGTCGACGATGACCGTATTGCCAAAGCCCTTCAGCCACCCGGCGAACGCGACACGGCCCCAGTAGATGACGCGCACCTTCTTCGTCGAGCGACGGCCCGTCCCGACAACAAAGTCGATGCCTCGATGCATCGTCACGGTCTTGAAGCGCGGGTGCTTGCTCTCCCCGTACGGGCGCGCCACGTTCCCGCCAGGCAGCGGCAGCAGATACTGGCCCTTGAGATCGCGGAACCACAGGCGCTTGCCCTTCCACTCTTCGAAGTTGTCGATCTGGTGCTGCAGGTCCAGGGCCGCCTTGCCCAGGTCGTGATCCGCCTTCTCGAAGAAGCTCTTTTCGGACCGCACGCTCTCCAAGAGCGCCAGCTTGATCGCCTTGTCGCGCTCCAGCCGGCTCTGCGCCTGCGCGATGGCCTCCTCGACGGCCTTCAGCTCCGCAAGCTCCTGGTTGTGCGTGGCCTTGGCCTGCCGATAGTGCTCGACCACCTTCTGGTACGCCGCGATGCGCTTCTCATCGCCCTCCAGCAGATCGGAGAGCAGCCGGCGCTTTCTCAAGTAACTGGCATAGTCGCCGGCGCTGGCCATCACCTGCCAGTCGCGCACCTGCTTCAGCTCCACGTAGACCCGGATGCGGCGCCGGATCCGCGCGCGCTCGATCTCCAGCCGCTCTTCCGCCGTGGCGTGGGCGGCGGCGGCGCGATCCCGACGCGAGATCACCTCCACGCGCTTGGTCTGATTCTCGGCCAGCAGCTTCTCCTGCAGGCGGCGGTCCTCGTCCAGCTGGTCCAGCGCCTCCAGCAGGTCGTACTCCTCCTCCAGCAGCTTGGGCAGCGCCTCGACGCTCTCCACGGGCGGGCCCGCGGCGGCCAGCAACAGCGCCAGTGTCGGTAGCAGGCTCAACTCAGCCCCTGAGATAACGGCCGACGGAGAAGACGCTGCCGAGCAGGCCCAACAGGATGCCTCCGGCGAAGAACCACACGATGAGCGGCGTCGGGATCAGGTCCAGATCGACGTCGAGCAGGTGCTCTTCGCGGATGTAGCTGTTCAGCCGATGGTGGATGTAGACCACCGACGAAAACGCGATGATGCTGCCCATGAGCCCTTGAAACAGCCCCTCCAGGTAGAAGGGCAGCCGAATAAAGCGGCCGGTCGCGCCGACCAGGCGCAGGATCTCGATCTCGTCCGCGCGAGAGTGCACGGCCATCTTGATGGTGGAGAACACAAAGAAGATGGCCGCGATGACCAGCACGCCGCAGATCCACCACGCCAGGCTATTAAAGACGTCGACGAAGGCCAGCCCGAGCCGAATCTTGTCCATGCCCATCTCGACATCCGAGACGCCCGCGACACCCTCCAGCTGCACGGCCCAGGCGCTGATGTGGTCGACGTCGCGCCGCAGTCGCCGCTCTTTCTCCAGCACGATCTCCAGCGTGGGTACGGCCGGGATGCTCTCCTCGTCCAAGCCGGCGAGCAGCTCCTCCGAGAGCAACGCCCGGTTGCGCGCGCGATCCTCTTCGATGGGGATGAACACCACCGACTCGACGCCGCGACGCTGCTCGATCTGGGCCTTGAGCGCGTCCACCTGGTCCTGAGGTGTCGCCGGGTCCAGGTAGGCGCTGATCCTCACGTCCTCGGCCACCTTGTCGATGAGGCCGCCCGCCGCGAACAGCAGGCCTCCGAAGAAGCCGACCAGGATCAAGGAAACGCTGATTGTCAGGATCGAGATGCCTGTCAGCAGCGGCGACGCCTTGATGTTCTTGAAGGCCTCACGAATGAAGTAGCCGATGCGGTAAAGCGACATGCTAAAGCCCCGCGACCTCTTCTTCGTCGTCGTCCAGCATGCTGTCCGCCGCCAGGCCGTCCTCGATGAGGTAGCCCCGGTTCAGCAGGATGGTGCGCCGGCTGTATCGCTCCAGCAGAAAGTGATCGTGCGTCGCGACCATCACCGTCGTGCCCTTTTGCTGCAGGTCCAGCAGCAGGTTCATGATCTCCAGGGACAGGTCCGGATCCAGGTTGCCCGTGGGCTCGTCCGCCAGCAAGATCGCAGGCTCGTTGACCAGCGCCCGGGCGATGGCAACGCGCTGCTGCTCGCCACCCGACAGCATCTGCGGCTTGGCGCTGGCGTAGGCCTCCAGGCCGACGACCTCCAGGATCTGGTTCACGCGGCGCTGGATCTCCTTGGGACGCAGCCCCAGAATCTCCAATGAGATCGCTACATTGTCGAAAACCGACCGGCGGTTGAGCAGCTTGAAGTCCTGCCACACCACGCCGATGTTCCGGCGCAGATACGGAATTGATCCTTGTCTCAAGACTCCCAGATTGCGCCCATTAACCAGCACCTGCCCGGCCGTCGCCTTCTCGTAACCAAGTAGAATCTTTATGAGAGTTGTCTTTCCTGCGCCCGAGGGCCCCGAGAGGAATACAAACTCGCTCTCATGGACTCTAAGGTTCACATCATTGAGCGCCTCAACACCGTTTGGATAGCGCTTGTAGACGTGATAAAGCTGCAGCATTCGTCGGACCGTACCACCACAACTGGGGGCCGACAAGAACGCTGCACCGTGATCAGGGGCCGGTGCAACGTGTTCTACAAATCATTGAAAACTCTAATTTTTTGACCCGTTTACGGGCCAACCCGATACTCGCTCACGACTAGCTCGGAGGATTGGATGAGAAGGCACCTCTTTACGACGGCCCTGGCGGTCGCGACCCTGGCGATGTTCACCATCCCGGCCAGCGCCACGCAGACCCGTATCAACTCGGTCGGCGGCGGTGTGAAGAACATCACCGTCTTGGACGAAGCAAACATCTTCATGCTCCCTGCGGAGTTGGTGAAGTACGGCACGTGGGCCGGCATTGAGATCGGCGGACACGTCTCCGACTTCAACAACCCCGCGGGTGGAAACGGCGCGACGTCGTTCGGCTTCCACTACAACTTCAACCCGACCACGGTTCTGGCGGTCTACGGCAGCAACATGTCGCGCGGCACGCACAGCATTGACGGGGTCAGCCAGGGGCCGGGCTTCCCGAGCGACGGCGATGCCGGCGCGACCCACAAGGGCAGCGTCATGCTCGGTCTCGACTTCGGGTCCGCCCGTCTCGGCATCGGCCTGGGCGTTTGGGCTGACAGCACGTACTCCCAGGACGACACGCGCGCTGACGCCACCGTCGAGGGTCCCCTGGTCATCGACTTCACCATCGGCCTCGGTGTGGCGATTGGCGCGTCCGACCTGGACATGGCGCTGGACGTCTACTTCGGCTCCCCCACGCACTTCGGTGACAAGGGCGATGGCGGCGAGGTGCTCTCGAACAACAGCGAGTTCGGCGTCGGTCTGCTGGGCCGCATGACGATCCCGTTCAGCGGTCCCCACGAGCTCGTGCCCTTCCTGAAGGTCGGCGTGCGGCTCAACAACGGCCAGCTGACAGGCGACGATCAGGACCTGTTCGACGGCTTCGGTTGGGGCCTGAACCTCGGTATGGACATCCGCCTGAACCTGGCGGAGGGCATCACCGTGCAGCCTGGTATCGGCTTCGCCTTCGGTCAGGAGTCTGTCCAGACCACCCCGGGCAACCAGGACCTGAACATCACCAAGGTCACCAACGGCGAGCACGCCATGCCGTACTACAACCTGGCGGTCGACGTGCAGGTCACGGACTGGCTGGACATCCGCTTCGGCGGCAGCCAGGAGATCGTCTTCAAGACCAACGAGCCCTTCGACGTGACCGACGCCCAGATCCCCGAGGGTCAGGGTCCGTCCGGTGAGTCGGATGTGCGCCACAAGCTGACCACGGGTGTTGGCATCCAGATGCCGGCCGGCGTGTCCCTCGACATCGAGGTCGCCACCAGCTGGTGGCAGAGCGGTCCGTACTTCATCACGGGCACCGGCGGCGGCTTCGGCGTGTCGGCCGCGCTCTCCAAGGACTGGTAAGCACCAGCCGCTCCCCTCGCCTGCTCCGGGCGCAGCCCCGCGCCCCCTTCTAAGTAGCCTTTCCGTAACGCGTTTCGATTGACTCGGACCATACCTCTATATATGTTCTGGATGGTTTAGCTCGCGGGCATGGCGGACCTGCGGGGTTTGGCCCAAAAGGATAGTTAATGGTTGGTTGTAAACGCGTGTGGCTCGTAGTCACGCTCATTCTGGTCGCACTGGGCGCACCGGCTTGCTCGGACACGGACTGCGAGGGCGCGGACTGCGACCCGACGGCGACGGGCACCACAGGCACCTCTGACACCGGCACCGACACGACCGGTACGGACACCGGCGTGGACCCGCCCGACGGCGGCTGGCCACTGTGCAGCCCCGGCGAGTTCAAGGCGTGCACCCCCGACTTCCGCGGCGCGGTGCTGTGCAACGAGGACGGCGACGGCTGGGAGTCCAACCAATGCAAAGATGACCAGGGCGGCTCGTCGATCTGCAACCAGGAGGCCGGCGGCTGCCTGGCGTGTACACCCAACAAGAAGCGGTGCCTCAACGACGAGCAGATCGAAGAGTGCGTGGTGGACGCCAAGGGCGACGCCTCGTGGTCTCCCGGCACATCCTGCAACACGGGCGTCAACGGCCAGATGTGCACCCAGGGTGACCAGGGCGCCGGCTGCGTCAAGCTGTGCGAGCTGTCGCTGAAGTGGAACACCTACATGGGCTGCGAGTACTGGGGCGGGGACCTGGACAACGCGTTTGTCCCGGGCGGCCGCGCCGGCTACTACGACGCCAACGGCGCTCAGTACGCCATCGTGGTCTCCAACCCCGACGAGAAGCGCCCGGCCGAGATCCACATCTACGACTCGGACGGTGAGGTCTTGTTCGACGCCAACCAGCTGCCCTTCCCGACCGAGCCGCTGGGTCCGCGCGATCTCCGAGTGTACAACCTGCCGCGTCGCGACATCGACACCACGGTGCAGGCGCCGCTGGCGTATCGCGTCCAAGCCTCCATTCCGATCACGGCCTACCAGTTCAACCCGCTGGAGAACGAGAACGTCTTCTCCAACGACGCGTCGCTGCTGCTGCCCGAGAACGTGCTGGGCAAGTGGTACATCGTGATGACCCGCGAGCAGACCTTTGAGATTCTGCGCAGCTACATCACGGTCATCGCCACCCAACCGGGCGACACGGACGTGACGGTGACGGTGACGGCGCCCACGCTGCCGGCCAACGGTATCCCACACCTGGAGCCCGGTGACTCGATCACCCGCACCATGAAGCAGTTCGACGTGCTGAACATCGAGACCAACCGCCCCGGCTCGGACATGACGGGTACGGTGGTGCTGGCCACTCGGCGCGTCGCGGTCTTCGGCGGCAGCGAGGCCTCTAACGCGCCCAACACCGCCGCCTGCAACGTGCAGCCCGGTCACGACACCGGCGTGTGCGCCTGGGACGGCAAGAAAGAGTGCGAGACGCCGCTGGACTGCCTGGAGTTCAACACCTGCTGCGCGGACCACCTGGAGCACCAGATGTTCCCGGTCAAGACCTGGGGCAAGCACTACATCGCGGCCCGCACCTTCCCGCGCGGCGCCGAGAAGGACGTCTGGCGCCTGCTGGCGGCCGACGACAACACGAAGATCACGACCGTGCCGCCGCAGGCCGTCATCCCGGTGCTGCACTCGGGCGAGTGGTTCGAGTTCGAGTCCGGCCAGGACTTCGAGATCATCGCGACCAAGCCCATCCTCGTCGGCCAGTTCCTCGCCGCACAGGACTCACCGGAGCCCAACGTCAACGGCATCCCGCAGCCCGGCGACGCGGGCATCGGCGACCCGGCCTTCATGCTGGCCGTGCCGTTTGAGCAGTACCGCGAAGACTATGTCTTCCTGGCGCCCAACAAATACGAGCTGGACTACGTGACCATCACCGCGCCCACCGGCGCCGAGGTGCGCTACGACGGGCAGCTGCTGGATCCGCTGGACTTCGAGCCCATCGGCACCGGCCAGTTCAGCGCCATTCGATTCTTGATCAAGGACGGCTCACACAGCGTGGAGTCCAACGACAAGATCGGCATCATCGTCTACGGCTACGACCAATACGTCTCCTACGGCTATCCCGGGGGTCTCGACCTCAAGGACCTGGGATTCCTCAAGGAGACAGGGAACTAACGCATGAAAGTAGTACGCCTCTCTATCGCCGCCGTTTTCACCGTCGCCCTGTTTATCGGCGGCTGTGGATCGGATGAGAGCACCGGCACGCCCACCGTCACCGGAGACGACAACGCCACCACAGAAGGCACGGGCATAGACGAGCCGCCGATCGATGAGCCGGCTCCGACGGACGATCCAGAGGTCACGCCCCCCGAAGAGGTCGATCCCGATGAGGTCATCGATCCGGACGACACCGAGCTGCGCGTGGAGGCGGTCGACCCCGGCTTTGGCCAGTCCAAGGGCGGCAACGTCATCACGCTGATGGGCAACGGCTTCATCGACGGCGAGACCCAGGTCTTCTTCGGCGTCTCGCAGGCCTTCGACGTCTTCGTCATCACGCCCAAGCGGCTGACGTGCACCACCCCGCCGGGCAACCCGGGGCTGGTCGACGTGACGGCGGCCAACCCGGTTCAGGAGACCAGCGCGCGCCTGGACAAGGCCTTCCGCTATCAGTCCGACATCCTGATTCTCGGCGCCGAGCCCCCGGCGGGCAACGTGGCCGGCGGCGAGCCCGTGACGATCTCGGGCAGCGGCTTCAGCCAGGGCAACACCACCGTGCTCTTCGGCGACCGCAAGGCCATCGACGTGCAGGTCGTCGACGACCTGACGCTGCATGTGACCACGCCGCAGGGCCAGACGCCCGGCACGGTCGACATCCACATCAGCAACGATCAGGGCCTGACCCTGCAGAAAGACGGCTTCCTGTATTACGAGACGCCTGCCGTCGACACCGTGTCCCCGGCCGCCGGTCCCCTGGCGGGCGGCACCGAGGTCACGTTGACGGGGCGCGGCTTCGAGCCCGAGAGCACTGTCCGCTTCGGCGAGGCCGAGGCGACCAAGGTGAGCTTTGTCGACACGTCCCACCTCGTGGCGGTCACCCCGGCGGGCTTCGCCGAGGGCGGCGTCAGCGTCACGGTCGAGACCCAGTACGGTTACGGCGGCCTGGCGGAGGGCTTCTTCTACATGGGCGCTGAGCCTGTGGCGGGCGTCGCGGTCATCGCGGTCCAGCCGGCCAAGGGCTCCACCGAGGGCGGGGACCTGGTCAACGTCACGGCGTACGGGCTGACCGACAAGACCGACACCGTGGTCACGATCGGCGGCGCGGAGGCGTCGATCGTCTCGCTGAGTGCCAGCCTGTTGACCGTCACGGTGGAGACGCCGGCGGGCGCCAAAGGCAAGGCCGACGTCACGGTCACCACCAGCGAGGGCGAGGGCACGCTGGCCAAGGCCTACACCTACGAGGAGATCCTGTCGGTCAACACGGTCAACCCGCTGTCGGGCACCGTGGACGGCGGCACCGAGGTCACCATCTTCGGCGTGGGCTTCAAGAGCGGCGCGGACGTCCGCATCGGCGCGCTGCCGTGCTCTAACGTCGAGGTGATCAACGCCAAGACCATCGAGTGCATCACCCCGCCGGGCAGCCCGGGCGGCGCCAACGTCACGGTGAAGCAGGGTCAGGAGAGCGGCGTTCTGGAGGACGGCTTCTTCTACGAGTCGGGCACCACCGAGCTGTTCGTGGTCGACCCGGCCAAGGGCTCCAAGGCGGGCGGCACCTTCGTGCGTCTGCTGGGCGCGGGCTTTACCTCGCCGGCCACGGTCACCTTCGGCGGCGTGCAGAGCACTCACGTCAAGGTCGTGAACTCCACGCTGATCACCGCCAAGACCCCTCCGGGCGAGGTCGGGGTGGTCGATGTCGCGGTGCAGAGCGGTGACGCCGAGGCCAAGCTGGCCGAGAGCTTTACGTACTTCGATCCCGTCGCGCTGTACGGCGGCACCTGGGGCCCGTCGGTCGAGGGCTCGGTCAACATCACGGTGCTGGACGGCGGCGACGGCTCGCCGATCCCCGATGCGTTCGTCATTTTGAAGGTGGATCCGGACACCCCATACCAGGGCTTCACCAACGGCGAGGGCCAGGTCACGTTCAGCGGTCCCGACGTGCTGGGCGAGCAGATGGTCAGCGCCTCCAAGGACGGCTACGCGTCCAACTCGGTCATCGCGTTCAACGCGACCAACATCACGATCTACCTGATCCCGACCCCGCCGCCCTCCATGGGTCCGCCCCCGCCGGGCGCCACGATCTCCGGTACGGTCAGCGGCCTGGGCAAGTACGTCATCACACCGCCGGGCAGCTGCTCGACCAAGTTTGCCGGCCCGCAGCAGCAGTGCTGGAAGTGCAGCACCGCCGCCGATTGTGGTCCTGCCGCGCCGAGCTGCACCGGCATCGGCGATACAGGCTCTTATTGCACACGGGCGTGCACCGCCGACGCCGACTGCGACATCGGCTACTCCTGCCTCAACGTGTCGGGCGTGGACGCACCGCAGTGCATCCCGTCACCGGGAACCAAGGAGGCGCGCTGCTACTTCACCATGGGCGCGCAGCTGCCGCAGAGCCAGGACCCGTACATTGTGGTCGACGGCGCGTTCACCATCCCGTCGCGCCTGGGTGAGGTCGCGGTCGTGTGCCTTGGCGGCATCCGCCAGTGGGGCAACCCGGACAACGAGACCAACTTCACGGCCTATGCCTTCGGTGTAAAGCGGCACGTGTTTGTGGCTGCGGGACCCAACGACGTGGGCGACATCGCGCTGAATCACCCGCTGACGCGCACCATCACAATTCGGCTGGATGACCCGCCGTACGACCCGGTGATCGGCCCCAACGTCAGCGTGGCGCAGGTCTACTGGGACTTCGGCTCGGACGGCATGTTCTTCCACCGCAACTTCGTGACGGCGGCGTACATGTTCAACAACGACAACGTCACGCACGTGCTCGAGCGCCAGCCCGCGGCATGGACCGGCGACGTGTACGACGCCACGTTCCAGATTCTGGCGGGCGCCATAACGTACACCAGTCCGACGGACTCCCAGGAGCCGACCAGCCTGACGGTGCTTCGCAACCTGAAGGACATCGAGACCGACAGCGTGTACTCACTGGACGCGGGCCAATGGGAGGCCGTGGAGAGCGGCGTCACCCACACGGTCAACGCGGCGCACGGCTTCACGGACAACAACATCTGGGCAGTCGGTGACGGCGGCGCCATCCTCCACTTCGGTGGGCTGGGCTGGGGCCTGCAGGCGTCCCCGACCGAGGAGACGCTGTACGGGGTCTGGGGCGCTAACGAGGTCGACGTGTGGGCGGTCGGCGCCAAGGGTGCGGCGGCGCGCTTTGACGGCGTGACCTGGGAGCCGACGACGATCGCGGGCACCACCGCCAACCTGCGCGGCATCTGGGGCGCCGCGGCCGACGACATTCACGTGGTGGCGGACGGCTACCAGGGCGCCTGGCACTGGGACGGCGCGGCGTGGACCAAGCAGAGCCTGGCCGCAGGCGAGTTCATGGACGTTCACGGCGCCGGTACCGACGCGGTCTGGATCGTGGGCCGGTACGGCACGGTGCGGCACTTCGACGGTGAGAAGTGGGTCGTGCAGAGCAGCGGCGTAAACAAGCACCTGCTCAGCGTGCACGCGGTCAGCGCCACGGAGGCGTATGCGGTCGGCACCGAGGGCGCGCTGCTGAAGTGGGACGGCGAGGCCTGGGCGACGATGCCCAGCCCGACCAACCGCACGCTGCGGGCTGTGTGGGCCGCCGGTCCAAACGACGTCTACGCGGTGGGCGACGGCACGGTGCTGCTGCACTACGACGGCATCGAGTGGGCGGACCAGACGATCCCGGCAAAGGTCAGCTACGCGGCGCTGCAGGCGCTTTGGGGCAACCCGACCACCGGCAAGGGCGTGGCGCTGGGCACCAGCGAGGTCCTCATGGGGCCGCTGCTGCAGGTGCCGCAGGACCAGAACCCGGCGGACGGCGGTCAGATGCAGGATTATCACGTCGACTTTGACGTGAAGCCCGGCGTTCCTGCCAAATACAACATTATCGAGGTGTTCATCCCGACGCCGTTCGGCGACGTGGCCGTTTGGAACATCACAACGGACGGCGATGTCTTTGACTTCGACCTACCGGACTTCGCCAATATCGAGGGCACCCCAGGCATCCCGGCCGGCGGCTACGGACTGCGGATCATGCGTGGCTATAATGAAGACTTCGACATCGACAACTACGACAATTATGACTTCAACCCCAAGTCCTGGGCGATTGATACAACCTTCTTCACCAAGTAGCTTCATGGCCATCTTGGCGCTGGCAACTATGCTGGCGCTGGGCTGCGGTGACGACGACGGCACGACCGGCGGGACGGGGACGTCCGACACCGGGGTGATCGAGGACGCGGACACCGGCGACGGCGACGCGGACGTGACGCCGGACGAAGGCGGTGAGACGACAGGCGACACGGCCGATCCCGGTCCGCCGCCTGACGAGGGCGATACGGGCTCCGTCGACACCACCGACACCGGCGACGAGGCCTCCTGGGACGTGGTGGAGCTTGGGACCACCGAGACGATCAACGACATCTGGGGTCCGGGTGACGGCACGTTTTACGCGGCGGGCGATCACGGCGCGCTGCTGTGGTTCAACGGGTCGACCTGGACGCCGCTGCCGCACCTGACGGACGCGGATCTGCACGGTGTGGGCGGCATCCCGGGCGGCGACGTCTTTGTCGTCGGCAAGGGCGGCACCGTGCTGCGCAAGGACAACGCGGGCTGGAACGTGCTGACGTCCGGCGTGGACGTCGATCTGCACGGCGTGTACGCGGCGGCGGCCGACAAGGTGCACATCGTGGGCGACGCGGGGACCATCCTGCGGTTCACGGGCACCGAGTTCAAAACCGAGACGAGCAACACGGGCGAGGACCTGCGGACGGTCTTTGTGCCGCCGGGTGGCGCGCCGCTGGCAGGCGGCACCGGCGGGCAGATTCACAAGTTCACGGGCGGCACGTGGGTCAGCAACGGGGTGGCGGCCAACTCGACGACCATCACGGACATCTGGGGCACCAGCGGCCAGTTTGTGGTGGCTGTGGGCACGGGAGGCGCGATCTACGTCTCGACGGGGGCCAGCCAGTGGTCGCCGCAGACCTCCAACGACATCAAAGAAGAGGACCTGTTCGGCGTGTGGGGCACCTCGACCGAGGACGTCACGTGCGTGGGCAACGGCGGCGTAGTCATTCACTACAACGGCTCGAAGTGGACCGTTGTGCCGACGGACGGCCCGCTGTACACGACGGCGCCCTTCCGCGGCGTCTGGGGCGCGACCAACGGCGAGCTGCAGACCACGTTTGCGGTGGGTGTGGGCGGCGCCATTCTGGGCTACGACAGCGAAGAAGAGACCTGGACGGACACCGAGAGCGGACCCAGCGTTACGGTCGCGGACATCACCGTGGTCGATGACAAGTTTGTGGCGTGCGGCGAGGGCGGGCTCCTCATGCGCTGGCTTGGGGCGCAGCGCGGGTGGACCGGCGTGGAGTCGGGCACTACGGCGGACCTGTCAGCGGTGCACGCGGTCGGTGACGCGGTCATCGCGGTGGGCGCGGGCGGCGCGGCGGTCGAGCTGTCGGCGCTGGGGCGCGCGACCACGCTGACCAGCAACACGACCAAGCCGCTGTATGGGCTGGACGGCAACAGCGCGGGCCTGGCGATCGCGGTCGGCGAGGCCGGCGCGGCGTTGAGCATCACCGACGGGGCGTTTACGCCGGAGTCGACGGGCACAGTGGCGCGACTGCGCGCAGTGACGGTCACTGACGACGGCTCGGGCTGGGCTGTGGGCGACAACGGGATCATCGTGGCGCGTGACGCGGCCGGCGATTGGACCGACGAGCTGGCGCCGACCTCCAACAACCTGCAGGCGGTCACCGAGCGTGACGGCGACGTGTGGGTGGTCGGCGATAACGGCGTGATCCTGCGCCGTGGCGACGGCGACTGGAGCAAAGAGAACGAGGCGCCGGGCAAGTTCTTGTACGGCGTGTGGAGCGGTGGGGGCGCGTTGCTGGCGGTCGGGTGGACCGGGCTGGTGCTGCGTCGCGGCGACGACGGCGTGTGGTCCAACGAAGAGAGCGGCACGGTCAACGTGCTGGAGGCGATCGACGGCGCGGCCAGCGGTCCGGTGTGGGTGGTGGGGCGTAAGGGAACGCTCTTGCGGAGGCGTTGATGCGAGTTCTGGCGGCAGCGGCGGTCTTGGGCCTGGTGCTCGGTGGCTGCGGCGATAGTGAGGGCGATGACGCCGACGTGGCACAGGCCACGACGGGTGGCGACGACGCGGATACCGGGGCAGAGACGACCGACGACACCGGCACCGACGACACAGGCGATACCGACGACACAGGGGATACCGACGACACCGGCACTGACGCGGACGTGACCGACGACACAGGAGATCCGCCGCCACCGCCGAATCCGTGGACTGCGGACTATCTGGACCTGGGCGAGGAGTTCGTACTGCGCGGCGTCTGGGGCCCGGACCCGTCGCAGATCGTGGCCGTCGGCAACAAGAGCACCATCATCCAGTACACCGGCACCGAGTGGGAGCTCGTTCACCAGAACACCGAGCTGGACACGCTGAACGGCGTGTGGGGCACGTCGTTCAACAACGCCTGGGCGGTCGGCGCGCATGGGGCCATCCTGCACCGGGACGAGACCGGCTGGGACATCGGCAGCGCGTGCACCAACGACGCCGCGTGCGATGACTCGGATCCGTGCACCATCGACACCTGCGGCGCGGACGGCAAGTGCGTGTACAACGGGTCGGGCAAAGCGGGCTGCTGCGGCGCGGACGCTTTCTCCAGCAACTGGGACAGCGGCACCAACGGCGGCTGGACCATCGAGGACATCAGCCCCGGCAAAGCGGGCGTGATCTGGCAGGCGGCGGCGTTGAAGGCTCCCGGCACCGGCCTGCCGCGCGCGACCAGCGGCGAGTACTCGCTGTACTTCGGCAACCCGGAGACGCAGGACTACGCCGCAGAGAACATGGTCGTCGGCGCCACCGCGACCAGCGGCAATATCAAGATCCCGAACGCGGGCAAAGCCACCGTGACGTTCCAGGTGTTCATCGATACGGAGTCGTCGGGCTTCTACGACAAGCTGGAGCTGCGCGCGGTCAAGAGCGGGCTGCCGGTCGCGGTCTGGAGCAAAGAGGACGTGGGCGGCAGCACGGGCAACAGCTTTGTGAAAGCCACCGCGGACCTCACGCCATATGCGGGCTCAACCATTCAACTGCAGTTCTGGTTCGACTCCCAGGACGGCTTCGCCAACGGCACCGAGGGCGTCTACGTCGACGATCTGGTGGTCTCGACCGAGTGTGGCGGCGCGGCGATCGGCCTGCGCTTTCCGACGCTGTGGGGGGTGTGGGGCACCGGCCAGAAGAACGTGTTTGCGGTCGGCAACGAGGGCACGATCATTCACTTTGACGGCACCAGCTGGAAGCGGCAGTCGGGTGGCGAGGCCAACGATCTGTTCGCCGTGGGCGGCAACGCGGACTACGTGGCGGCGGCGGGCGCTGACGGCGAGGTCTTCGCGTCATTTGGCGGTGGACTGAGCCTCGATCAGCTGCCGACAACGGGCAGCGTACGAGCCATGGCGGTGGGCGAGGGCGACACGGCGTACGCGGTCGGCGACAACGGCGCGATCATGAAGCACTCGGGCGGCAAATGGGCGGCCGAGTCCAGCCCGGTCTCGGTTGACTTGCACGGCGCGTGGACGGACGGCGTCGCGACAGTCGCGGTCGGCAACTCGGGCACTATCGTACGCAAGGAAGGCGCGGGCGCCTGGACGCAGGAGCCGACGGGCGAAAACGGCACGCTGTACGGTGTGTGGGGCTGGACCGCCGACAACGTGATGGCGGTCGGCGACAAGGGCCTGCTCATGCGCTACGACGGCGTCACCTGGGAGAAGATCGGCAAGCTGGTCTCCAGCGAGCTGCGATCGATTATCGGCTTTGGCGCGGACGGTCCGTTCTTTGCCGTCGGCGGCGGCGGCACGATCGCGCGCACGACGGCCGGTGTGTGGGGCAAGGACACGTCGCCGGTCACGTTTGTGCTGCACGGCGTGTGGGGCGCCAGCGAAAACGACGTCTGGGCTGTCGGCAACCTCGGGACGATCATCCGCTACCAGGGCTCGGGTTGGCAGGCTTTTGAGTCGCCCACGGACCTGACCCTGTACGACATCTGGGGCCGCGCTGCTGACGACGCCTACGCGGTGGGACAGAGCGGCGTGATGCTGCACTGGAACGGCGCCGAGTGGGAGGTGCTGCGCTCCAACACGCTGGCCAACCTGCGTGCGGTCTGGGGTATCAACGAGAAGAACGTGTACGCCGTCGGCCAACAGGCGACGATCATGTACTTCAATGGGCTGAACTGGAGCCAGATCAAAGTGGAGGACGAGGTCCACGGCGACACGACCCAGCCGGTCACCAACCAGCTCTTTGACGTGTGGGGCGCCGCGCCCAACGACATCTACGCGGTTGGCGCCGACGGCACTATCGTGCACACCGAGACGGACCCGATGTCGGGCGTCATGCAGTGGATCAAGGTCATCCAGCAGGACAACGACGTCACGATCCGCGGCATCACGGGCTACGACAAAGCCAACATGTACAAGGTGGGCCGCGACGGCCTGGTCATTAAGTACGAGCCGCCGAAGATGACCATCGAGGACACCGGCAGCATCGCGACCCTCTACGATGTGGTGAAGTTCCCGGACGGCTCGATGGCCGCCGTGGGCAATCTCTCGAGCGTGCTACGCCGAGACCCGCCGAAGCTCAAACCAGCCGAGTAGCAGCAGCAACGACAGCCAGCTGAGCGGCTGGGCACCCGCGCCTGACCCGGGGGTCATCATACAGCCGGCGTCCGCGTCGCCGTTTGTCTCGGCCGCTGGCTGGGCGATCTCGGACCGCTTTTGGATCGGCGGCACACCGCCGCGATAGTCCTGGTTGGCGGGCTCCTCCGGCTGATGCGCGGCTGCCGGATCGTCTTCGGTTCCGCCGCCGTCGGAGCCCGGCTCGTCGGCCGAATGTTCGGGCGGGTCGGCCCACTTCGCGACGCAGTCATGCGCTTGCAGGTCTTCCACCCACTCGCATTGGGTGCCGGTGGCGCATTGGAAGTCTTTCAGCTCGCCGTTTTCGCACCACAAGATGGCGTCGTGGTCGCCCGTGCAGATACCCGTCGTCGGGATCTGCTGCGCTTCTTCGTGCTCTTTGCCCGGCACCAGGGCGGTGCAGGAGCTGCCCAGGCAGTCAAAGGCGTTGCTCAGCTCGTTCCAGGCGCACAGCTGGCCGCCGGCGCAGTCGAGCTGCTTGACCATGCCGTCCTCGCACCAGACCACCCGGGTCTTGGTCTCGCACATGCCCTGAGCGGTGATCGTGTCCCCGCACGGCGACGCGGACGCAGCCGTGGCGACGAGCAGAACCATAAGGACGAGGGCGAATCGATGCATGGCGCCGTCCAGTTTATTGGTCCGGACGGCGGTAAACAATTTTTAGGGATGCGAACCCATGCTGCAGAACTCCTCGTAATCGATGAGTTCGGTGATGCTCGGCTCGTCACCGCACATGGGGCAGCCGGCGTCCCGGCGAATGCGCAGCTCGCGAAATTCCATGCGCAGTGCGTCGAATGTGACCAGCCGGCCCGCCAGCGAATCACCGACGCCCAGGATGAGCTTGATCGCCTCGATCGCCTGGATGACGCCGACCACGCCGGGCAGCACGCCCAGCACGCCGGCCTCCTGGCAGCTCGGTGCCATTCCGGGTGGCGGCGGCTCCGGATACAGGCAGCGATAACACGGGCCGTTGCCGGGCTGGAACACGGTCGCCTGCCCGTCAAAGCGGAAGATGGACCCGTGGATGTTGGGCTTGTTCAGCATCACGCAGGCGTCATTGGTCAGGTACCGCGTGGCGAAGTTGTCGCAGCCGTCCACGATCACGTCGTACTCGGCGAACAGCTCCATCACGTTCTCGCTGGTCAGGCGCTCGCGATATTTGTTGATGGTGATCGCGCTGTTCAGCGCTTTCAGGGTCGCCTCGGCCGAGTCCACCTTGGGCACGCCGACCCGATCTTCGGTGTGCAGGATCTGTCGCTGCAGGTTCGACAGGTCCACGGTGTCCGCGTCGATGATGCCCATGGTGCCGATGCCGGCCGCCGCCAGGTACAGCGCCGCCGGGCTGCCGAGACCGCCTGCACCGATGCACAGGACCTTGGAGTCGATCAGCTTGAGCTGGCCGGCCTCGCCCACCTCGGGCAAGAGCAGGTGCCGGCTGTAACGCGCGGCCTGCTCGTTGCTGAGGCTGCGGCGCAGCTCGACTTTGTGGCCGCCCTGCGCGTATTTTCCGAAGCCGCCGGCCACCGACGAGACGTTGGTGTAGCCCATCTGTTGCAGGCTGACCGCTGCCAGGGCCGACCGCACACCGCCCGCGCAGTACAAAGCCACTTCGGTGTCTTTTGTCGGAACCAGGCCCTCGACCTTCAGCTCCAGCAGCCCCCGGGGCACCAGCTTGGCGCCGGGCACGACGCCCTGGGCATGCTCGTCCTTTTCCCGAACATCGATGACAACGGCTGCGGTACCGGCTATGTCAGCTAGCTGCTGGGGTGTGATCTCCCGGATGCTGGCTTTGGCCGTCGATAGGTAATCGCTGAAGCTCATAGCGGAAATATGGTGCCGAGGAGGGCGAGTTGGCAACCCACAATTTGATAGAACCTGTCGCGAGGTGCCTGGCCGACCTGCTGCAACCGGGTGATCACGTGGCTGTCGCCAACCCGACGGACCCGGCTGTCCTGGAGGCAATTGTGGCCTGCGGCGCCAGCTATGTGGACGCCGGGCGCGACCATGAGTTCCGGATCGATCCGGGCGGCTGGCGCGCCGTGCTCGCCGCTCCGAAGACGCGGTGGTGTTATCTGCCGTCTCCGAGCTGGCCGACCGGCACCCACCCCGATCCTGAACGTGCGCAGGAGGCCCATGCGGCCGGTGTCCACGTATTGAGCGACGTGCGACGCGACGGCGCTAAGCTGACATGGCTCAGGGTGCCCGGCGTGCCGTCCGCCGAGACCGCGACCCGCCTGAACGACCCGCGGGTCCAGGGCTCCACCGAGTGGTCGTGGCGCGACGCGGTGCTGATCGAAGGGCATGTGCCCGAAGGCCTGGTGGACTGGTAGACTTCCGCGATGCGTTTTCTGCTCATCGCTGTGATCCTGTCCACGGGCTGCAAGCCCAAGCCCGAAGCTCCCACCGCCGAGAAGCCTGAGCCCGAGCGGCTGAACCCGGTTAAACAGACGCTGACGCCACCGCCCGTGCTGCCCGAGCCGCCGTCCGCGCCGGAGCGCATCAAGCGGGAGATCCTGGTCGGCGGGTGCAATGAGTCCTGCAACACCGCATCCGACGCCCTGCAGGGCTTCCTGGACGCGGTCTTGAATCGCAAAGGCCTCGACGCTGTGCGGCCATTCGTCAATACGGCGGCGCTCATCCACAACGGCAAGCGGCATGGCGACACATGGGCGCAGATGTTCCTGGACCGAAAGCTGGGAGAGCGACGTGAAGACATCGACAAATGGCTTAATGGCTGGCTCGGGTGGAGCGATCGGATAGTAGACCCGGCTGACCGAACCAAGCCGTCTGCAGGGGTGACCGTGGTGACGGAGAACCAGCGACTGTATGTCGTCAAATACCGCCATCCGGACATCGAGCAGGCCGGCGACGGCAGGACAACCGGACCGATCTGGAAGATCGTCCTCAACCGGCGCGGCCTGGAGTGGCTCGTTATGGAGATCGACGAGACGCCGGCGGACACGATCATAAGGTGAAGCCCGGATGAGTGAGACGCGAGCACATGAGAGAGTCCACGTAGAGATCGAGGGCGTCCTCTCCCGCGAGGAAGCCGCCGATTTCAACGAGATGCTGTTGAACAACCTGTCGTTCGGCGGGTGCTTCATCCGCACCGCCATGCCCGAACCGCCGGGCGCCATGGTCATGCTGCGTTTTGCGCTGCCCGGGGATTCGGGTGGAGCCGCCATCAAGGCCGTCGGTCGGGTGTGCTGGGTCAAGAACGGCGACGACGGACCCGCCGGCATGGGCGTTCAGTTCGTGCAGGTCGACGACTGTGACCTGGACGAGCTCAGCCGCTATATCGCGGGCCTGCTGGAGTCCGACCTGGGTGTCGAGCAAGAAGCCGCCTAAAGGTCCTCCCTCTCTTTATTTTCCGATACAGAACTCACTGAAGATGCGGTCGAGCAGATCGTCCGTCGTGGTTTCGCCCACGACCAGGCCGAGCTGTGTCACGGCCTCTTGAACGTCCACGGCCACCAACTCGGGCGGCTGGGCGCTCTCGCTGGCGGCGATCGCGTGCTCGATCGCCTCGCCGGCCGCGATCAGCGCCTGATGGTGGCGCGCCGAGGTCACCACGACATGGTCGACCGCAACTGCCCCCTCAGGCAACACACGCTCCCGCACCGTCTCCAACAGGCCGGCCAGACCCGCGCTCGTAACTGTGCTGACGTCGCCGTCGCCCAAATCGGCCTTGGTGCGCACCGCCAGCACGCGGGCTGCGTCCAGCTCGGACGGCAGGGGCTCGGGCGCGGTCCGGCAGTCCGTCAGGGCCAAAATCAAATCGGCGTCCTGCGCCACGGCCACGGTGCGCTCGACGCCCGCCGCTTCGACCTGATCATCTGTCTCGCGGAGGCCGGCGGTATCCACCAAAGTGACAGCCACGCCGCCCAAGTCGGCGGTCTCCTCCAGAAAGTCGCGCGTCGTGCCGGGCACGTCCGTCACGATGGCCCGCGCCTGCTTGAGGATGGCGTTGAACAGGCTGGACTTGCCGGCGTTGGGCGGACCCACCAGCACCACGCGCGCTCCATCACGCAGCACCCGCCCCTGGGAGAAGGTGGCCGACAGCGCCTGGACCCGGGCCCGAACCGCGGACAGCGCGGGCGCAAAGCTCTCGTGATGGACATCACCCAGGTCCTCGTCCACAAAGTCGATCTGGACCGCCAGCCGGGCCAACACGTCCAACAACGCGCTCAGAGCGCCGCGTACGGCCTCCCCAAGCCCGCCGCGCAGCTGATCGTGGGCGATGTCCAGCGCGGTCTCGGTCCGCGCCTGCACCACGTCCAGCACCGCCTCAGCCTGCGAGAGGTCGATGCGCCCGTTCAAAAATGCGCGCAGCGTGAACTCCCCGCGCTGAGCGGGACGGGCGCCGGCGGCCGTGACAGCCTCCAGCAGCCGGCGCAGATTCACAGGCCCCCCATGGCCGTGCAGCTCGACCACATCCTCGGCCGTGTAGCTGCGCGGTCCCGGCATAAACGCCAGGTATCCGTCGTCGATTTGTTTGCCGTCGGAATCAACAAATCGGGTGTAGTGCAGGCGGTGCGGATCGACGCTGTGGAGATCAGGCGCGAGAGTGCGCCCCACAGACAGCGCCCGCGCCCCGCTCAAGCGAATGATGCCGACCCCGCCAGATCGCGCACTGGTCGCCAGCGCACAAATCGTATCGCCGTTTTCTACCTTGACCATTCTTCGCCGCCGATGATACCCATTGAGACTCGAGGTTTGGGGGAATCTCGAGAATCTATAGCCACGCGGCTCCAGGAAGGATCCGGACGACGTATCTGTAGGCTTGCACGGGGGAATAGATGAATAGCGGTCGCGTGAAGTGGTTCAGTGACACGAAAGGGTATGGCTTCCTCAACACCGATGAGGACCCGGACACTGACATCTTCGTTCATTATAGCGTGATAGGTCAGGACGGCTTTAAATCGCTGCACGAGGGACAAGCAGTTGTCTTTGATCTGGTCGAAGGCCCCAAGGGCTTGTACGCCGCCAACGTCATGAAAAAGCTGGACGTCGACGCCGCTGCGTAACTGAGCGGTACACGACCCGGCTGGCATCCCCGAAGTCGATACATCAGTGTCGACGGTGTCGACGCGCACTATGTCGACACCGGAGGGGACCGCCCCGTAGTCGTGCTTCTACACGGCATTCTGGTCTCAAGCTGGGCCTGGCGCTTCAACCTCGACGCGCTCAGTCAGCACTTTCGCGTTCTGGCGGTCTGCCAAAAGGGCCACGGCTGGAGCGGACGCAATGCGGACGACTACTCCATCGGGGCGCTGGCGCGCTTTGTCAGCCGGCTGTTGGATAAGCTCGGAATCGACAGGTTTCACCTGGTGGGCAACTCCCTGGGCGGCGCGGTCTCGCTGCGCCTGACGCTGGACGAGCCTCACCGGGTCGACCGCCTGATCCTGGTCGACGCCGCCGCGGTGCCCGTGATGCGCTCCATCGACCGCATCATGGCCGTGCAAAGCGGCATCCTGGCGCCCGTCTACCGCACCTTTGGGCGCCCCTGGGTCTTTCAGCTGCTGCTGCGCACGCTCGCCTATCGAGCGCTGCCGATCGACCGCCACTATATGGAGTGGTTCATGAGCCCGCTGCGCCAAAAGGGCACCATCAAAGCAGCCGTTCACGTCATCCGCGAGCTGCAGCCGGGCCTGCAGCAGATCTTCGAAAACCTGCACAAGATCGAGCGGCCGGTGCAGCTCATCTGGGGCCGGCACGACCGCCTGGTCCCGCTGAAGGCCGGACTGATCCTGAATCGCACGCTACCCACGTCACGACTGGAGGTCCTCTCCCACTGCGGACACTGTGCCCACGAAGAGGATCCCGAGCGCTTCAATGAGATCGCGCTGGCTTTTCTGACCGAAGAACGAGGCTAGGCTTTCTCGCCGTGGGACTTGACCCACTTGTCGAGCACCTCGCGGATCTTGGTCGCCTGCTTGATGCTGCTGATGTTGAACTTGCTCTGCTGGCGGTACTGACCGCGCATCTTGCGATAGCGGCGCAGCGTGATCTTGGGCTTGCCGTAGTCACCGGTCTTGCCATCAAAGTCCTGGTAGAGAAAGGCGATCGTCGTCCAAGAACCCTTGGACAGGATCTCCTTGTCCAGCTCTTTGACGACCTCGACACCGCCATCCTCGAACGCAACGGTCAATTCATCGATCTCTGACATTGTCTCTCCTGAGTGTCAGGGCTCCGCCCCCAGGCGCATCAGTGAGGCGCGCACGCCTTTGGCCTTGCGACAGTTGGGACACATCCGCAGGTATTGGCGATACACCGCAATAGCGTCCCCCTTTCGCCCGGCTCGCTCCATGGCTTTGGCGAGGCCAATGTAAGTATCCCGGTAACCGGGGTTTTTCTGTTTCGCCTCCTGGAACTTCAGGATGGCTTCGGTCGCATTACCCATGCGCAGATAGGCCCAGCCCATCTTGGCGACGGGCTCCACACTGCGCGGGTTCATCTTGGCCGCCGCCTTCAGGTACGACAGCGCGCGCTTCGAGGCGCCAGTCTTCTGCGCCGAGCGGGCGGCAGACATCAGACCGTCGTACGTGTCAGGGGCTTTGGGCTCCGGCTTCTTCGGCTCCGGCTTCTTCGGAGCCGGCTTCTTCGGCTCCGGCTTCTTCGGCTCGGGCTTCTTCGGAGCGGGCTTCTTCGGAGCCGGCTTCTTCGGGGCCGGCTTCTTCGGGGCCGGCTTTTTGGCCGTCGGCTTTGCGGCAGGCTTCTTGGGCGCCGGTTTGGACGAGGCCTTGGCTTCCACCGGCTTGGTCGCCGGCTTCTCCACCTCGGCGGGCTTGGGCTCCGTGGGGGCCGCCCCCGGCTTCTCCACCTCGGGCGCCTTGCCGCCCTCGGGACCAGCCGTCGGAGCCGCGGCGACAGCGGTCGGCTTCTCCACCGCCTCGCCCCCGGTCGACGCGGCCGGCGGATCGGGCTTCTCAGCCGTATCCGGCTCGCCTGGGTCGGTGACCGCCACCGGCTGGCTCCTGGCAGCGGGCCCACCAGCCGCCAGGGTTGGGGCGACCACGCCGGGCCACGTCGGCTCCACCTTGCGCGTGTGGTCCCAGTAATAGTATCCGCCGCCTGCTGCGACGCCCGCCAGGAACAGCAGCACCATGACGCGGCGGCCCCAGACGTTGCCCAGGTCCCCGGTCTCGTCCTTGGTCAGGGGCAGCGGGCGCACCGCGGACAAGCTGCGTGTCGACCGCACGGGCTTGATGTGTTTCTCCGGGTCGAGCTTGGCCCCGGTCTCGATGGACGCCGACGACGGCTCCTGCGCCCCTGCCTCGGGCGCCTCCGCGTCACCTTCCGCGCCCTTCAGCTTGAACTCGGGGACTGTCAGCGCAAACGGATCGTGCTCGGGCACCTCGGTCTGGCTGTCCATCGCCGGCATCGACTTCGCCAGATCCAGCTCGATGGCGCGGCCCAGCTCAAACTGGTCAGGCATCTTCATCTCGAGGGTGGAGCCCGCCAGGTCCATCTCCTCTTCAAGCGAGAGCTCTTCCTCGTCGGGCGCCGGCGGCTGCTCTACGTCGGCGGCAGGCTCCTCTGGCGCGGGGGGCAAGCTGTCGCGACTGTCGGCGATCTCGATGTCGTCGAACTCAAAGTTATCCGGCAGCTTGAAGTCCTGCAGCGTGCTCACGTCGTCCGGATTGTCGGCCGACGACTCGGGCGCCGGAGTCTCAGTGGTCGACGGCGCGTCCATCATCGCCTGCAAAAAGGCGTCGGCCTCCTGGTCGGCGGTCGATTGAGCCGCCGCGTCCAGGGCCGGCTTGTCGTCCTCGACGGCCGGGGCCTCCTCGACAGCCGGGGCCTCCTCGACAGCCTCCGGCGCGGACTCTTCCACCGGCGCCTCGACGGGCGCTGACTCGGCGGGCGCGTCGTCGGCGGGCTGCTCCGTCGGCACGGGCAGCTCCTCGTCCAGCGTGGGCGCACTACCGAAGCTCGGGTCGTCCGGCTCCACGACCGCGTCACCCGGATCCGGGAGCGGGAGATCCAGCGTCGGCATGTCGCCGACCTCCAGCTCGTCCAGGTCGGACAGGTCGACCGCGGGCATCACCTCCGCGGTCAGCGGCGAGCCGTCATCCGGCAGCTCGGGCGGAGCCTCGGGCGGCAGCTCAGGTGGCGCGCCGACAGGCATGCTGGCCGCCAGCCGCTCGAACAACCCGACCAGCTCCGGAATCTGGGTGATGGCGCGCCACTGATGACCATTTCGAGAGATCTCGTCGTCCAGCGTCACGACGCCGTCACCGATCCACTTGCGGAAGAGCTGCAAGCTCGGAAACTGCAGGGTCGCCCCGTCCGGCTTGCGCACCTGCCACTGGGTCGGCTTCTGTTTCAGGCGCGCCAGGCCGGGGTTGCTGATGGTGCGGCCAGGACCCTGCTGAGGGCCCTTCACGCGAAACATCTTGCCGCACTCGGTGCACGCCGACTCGGCCACTTCGCCGGGGCCCGGCGCTTGCGCGAGCGCCTGCACGGTCGAACACCGTGGGCAGCGAACTTGCATCGCCGTCAGAAGGTGAAGCTCAGATCATAGAAACCGAGCAGGTAGAGACCGAAGTACACGGTCGCACCGCCCAGCACCAGACCAAGCCCCATGAACGCGAGCCTCGAAGGCCACGGGTTCGCCTCGACCACCCCTTGTCGAATCTGGAAATTGCCCGTACTCCGCGCGCTGGCCTGGCGCTGAAGGTTCGGGCGCGCACGCTCCACGGTCCGAGTGCCGCGCCCGGACTTGGCGTCCTCGTGTGCTGCGGCCTCGGCGGCCACCTGCTCCAACACGCTGGGCTGACGCTTGCGCTCGGCGGTTGTTGTGGCGCGGGCCACAGCGCGGGATCGCTGGGTTTGCCGCACTGCCGACGCTGCCCGCTTCGGCGCCTCGGGCCGCTTGCTGTTCTTTGTAACCGACGCGGGGGCCGGCGCCTCTTTGGCCGCCACGCGCCGGGGCTGCGTCGCCTTGGAGCCGGCAAACGCCGCCACCGCCTCATCGCCTTTGGACAGGGCGGACTGAAACTCGCCGTAAGCCTTCCATTCGATCCCGTCCAGGGACAGCACCAGAGCCTTGGTGTCCGACAAGCCGGTGGCCCAACGCGACAAGGCCTCGATGTCGAAGAAGCTGTAGGTCATGCCGGTGGCGCTCTTCAACTTCCAGATGACCCGGGCCTGCGGCGCCGCGGCAACCGAATCGGCCGCGGCCGCCTGCGCAGGCGCCGGCTCGTCATCGTCGATCTCGTCGCCGGTGCCAAACGAGATGGCGGGCGCGGACTGCTGGGGCGGCTGAGGCGGCTGAGGCGGAACGGCGGCCAGCTTTGGCGCCGCTGCCTGCATGTTCGGTGCTTTGATCGGCTTCTTGGCGGTGCGCGGGTCCTCGCTCAGCAGCTCTTCGAGCTCTTCGAGGTCATCAAAGGAGATCGGCTCCAGGCCGCCGCCCTTGTCTTTGTCGCCGCCATCGGCCCAGGGGGCCCGCATGTCTTGCATGGTTCGGTCGAGATCGGCGCGGGCGTGCTCTGGTTGGGCGGGCTCAGCTGGGGCCTTGTCGGCCTTTCCGTCGGTCGGTGCCGCTCCGGACGCACCGAGATACTCGTCCGCCGCCGGCTGCAGGTACCCGCAGTGTGGACAGGTCAACTCGCCGGCGCCGCTCGTATCCGCTACGAAAGACGTCCAGCAGGAAATACAAATGTACTCGCCGCCCTCGCTCACTCCACCCGACATCAGTACGTCCAGCCGGCCTCTGTTGACCGGGGCATGAAGGTTAACACGCGATCCTGGGGTGAGCAAATCCCACCAACCACGCGCAGTCCGTTGGACAGCAACTGATTGGACACGCACTACCGGTGACATACAATGAATCTCTGATGAGCGCCGGATACAACGTGGACTACCTGCTTGACGTTCTCATCGACGCGCAGGTCATTACGGACGAGCAATCCGCGGAGATTCGGGTCAAGGCTCCGAGCATGGCGGCCAAGCTCGACCACATCCAGCGCAACAATAAGGGCATCGTCAGCGAGATCACGCCGGCGGAGGTCGTGGCAGGTTTCGGCGTCCGAGCCACCGACGGCAAGCTGCTCGATGAAGACCGGGTCACCCGCGAGCTGGCCACGGTTCTGAAATATCCCTACCAAAAGATCGACTCGCTGAAGATCGACCATGATCTCGTCACCACAGCGCTCCCCCGGCGGTTTGCAAAGAAGTACGTCGTCCTACCACTGCGAAAGGACGGCGAAGTTTTAACCGTCGCAGTCGACAATCCGTTCAATCTGCGGCTGGTCGACGACCTGCGCGCCACGACCGGCATGGAGGCGCGCCTGGTCCTGTCGTCCAAGCACGACATCTTGCAGACCATCACGGAGATCTTCGGCTTCCGCAGCAGCGTCGATCAGGCCGCCGCCGATATGACCCCGGATTATGATCTGGGCAACCTCGAGCAGCTGGTTCAGCTGAAGTCGGAAGAGGAGATCGAGGCCTCTGACCGCCACATCATCAACGCGGTCGAGTACCTGCTGCGCTACGCCTACGACCAGGGCGCCAGCGACATCCATATCGAGCCCAAGCGCGTCCACTCCATGGTGCGCATGCGAATCGACGGCGTGCTGCACAGCGTGCACAAGATGCCAAAGAGCGTGCACCCGGCGATCGTGTCGCGCATCAAAACCATGGCGCGCCTGGACATCGCCGAGAAGCGACGCCCCCAGGACGGCCGGCTGAAGACGACCCACGGCAGCCGAGAGGTCGAGATCCGGATCTCCACGATGCCGTGCGCGTTTGGCGAGAAGGTCGTCATGCGCGTCTTCGACCCGCAGATCCTGATGCAGTCGCTGGACGAGATGGGCTTCTACGACAAGGAGCTGGCGCTCTTCAAGCAGTACATCGAGCGGCCGCACGGCATCATTCTGGTCACCGGCCCCACGGGCAGCGGCAAGACGACCACGCTGTACAGCGCGCTGAAGTACCGGGCCACGTCAGAGGTCAACTGCACGACCATCGAGGACCCGATCGAGATGGTCATCGAGGAGTTCAACCAGACCGCGGTGCACCCGCGCGCCGGCATCACGTTCGCCAGCGCGCTGCGCACGATCCTGCGGCAGGACCCGGACATCATCATGGTCGGCGAGGTGCGCGACCCGGAGACGGCGCAGTACGCGATTCAGGCAGCGCTCACGGGGCACCTGGTGATGACGACCATCCACACAAACGACACAGCGGCGTCGATCTCGCGCCTGATCGACCTGGGCGTGGAGCCGTTCCTGGTCGGCTCGTCGCTGATCGCGATCGTCGCCCAGCGCCTGCTGCGCAAGGTCTGCCCCGGCTGCCGAACGATGCGGGATATCCAGCCGGAGGAGCTGCGCGCGCTGCGCATGGAGATGCCAGACGACCAGGCGCCGGCCCTACAGCTGGCGTACGGCACCGGCTGCCACCTGTGCCGCGGCACGGGGCTGCGCGGCCGCGTGGGCATCTACGAGATCATGCCGGTGACCGACACGATTCGGCACCTGGTCAACGAGCGCAAGGACGGACCGCGCATCCTGCGTGCCGCGCGTCAGGAGGGCATGCAGACGCTGCGCGAGTGCGCCATTCGGCGCATGGTCGACGGTGTGACGCCCTTCGAAGAGGTGCTGCGCGTGACCGCGGACACCACCGACAACATCAAATAGGTCGCGGATTCACGCATGTGGAAGCCTCCTGAGCGCATCAAACACGCGGTGCCGCCACCGCAGCCACCCAGCGCGGAGGAGGCAGCGCAGTCACGGCTGTTCAGCCCGGTCCAATTGGGCACAAAGCTGACATTGGAGCAGCGCACGTGGGTGCCGGCGATGGTGCCGTGGCGAGCGACCGAAGACGGCGTCGTCACCCAGGACCTGCTGGACTGGTACGGCCGCTTCGCCGACGGGCGGCCGGGCGCAATCGTGGTGGAGGCGACGGGCATCCGCGACATCCCCAGCGGCCCGCTGCTGCGGATCGGCGACGACCGCTTCATCGAGGGACTGCGCGGACTGGTGGAGACCGTTCGCAGGCGCAGCGACGGGCACACGCGGGTGCTGATTCAGTTGATCGACTTCTTGAGGATCCGTCGGCGGCCAAAACGCGCGCGCTACCTGGGCGAGTTTCTGGCGATCACCGACAGCCACCGACACCGGATGGCGCTGGATGACGCGCGTGAGGCGGACGTGCGAAAGGCGCTGCTGGCTGCGGATGACGCGGTTTTGGCAAGGGTGCTGACCGCGCGCGAGCTCGAGGGCCTGCACTTCGGGCTGCGTGAGCGGGTCACGGACACCGACCTGCCGCACATCCGGGACCTGCCTCAGGTGCTACCGAACCTCTTTGCCCGGGCAGCCGGGCGCGCGAGAGAGGCCGGCTTCGACGGCGTGGAGCTGCACTACGCGCACGCCTATACGATGGCGTCGTTTCTGTCCGCGCTGAATACCCGAGACGACGGCTACGGTGGGCAGCGCGAGCAGCGGGTCCGGCTGCCCATCGAGGTCTACCAGGCGGTGCGGCGCGCAGTCGGCGCGGAGTACACCGTAGGCTGCCGGTACCTGTGCGACGAGGTGATCGCGGGCGGCAACAGGGTCGACGACGCGGCCTGGTTCGGCGTGGCGCTGGCCGACGCGGGCATGGACTTCTTGTCGCTGTCGACCGGCGGCAAGTTCGAGGATGCGGCCCGCCCGAAAGAGGGATGGGCCGCCTACCCGTACACGGGTCAGAGCGGCTACGAGTGCATGCCGACGATCCACTCCGACGCGGCAGGTCCGTTTGGCCGCCAGGTGCCCAAGCAGGCGCAGATCCGAGCGGCAGTTCGCGCGGCAGGGCACGCCATCCCGGTCGTTGTAGCCGGCGGCATCCACACGTTTGCACAGGCGGAGGCGATCCTGCGGCGCGGCGACGGTGACATCGTGGCGTCCGCGCGCCAATCGCTGGCCGATCCCGACTGGTTCCTGAAGGCGCGGCTGGGACGCGAGGCGGACGTGAACCAGTGCAAGTACACGAACTACTGCGAGGGCCTGGACCAAAAGCACAAGAAGGTCACCTGCCAGCTGTGGGACAAGGGCGGGCGGCTTGTGGCGCCGGCGTGGGAGCGGCGCTAGCGCAGCGTTCTGAGGCCACGCTCCTGGCGGCGCGCGTTCCAGCGGGTGAAGGCCGGTGGGTGCTTCTGCACAAACTTGATCAGCTGGCTCTGTGAGCAGCCGAGGATCGCTGCGCCGGGACGCGGGTCCAGAGCGCCGGCCTCGATGTGATCCAGCGCCTCGGCCAGCAGCGCCGGATAGTCGGCGTGTTTGGCGTTGCAGCTGATCTTTGTGCCACGCAGCCGGGACCGCCACAGCGGCGTTGGCGTGTCGCTCAAGCCGGCGTCTGTACGCACCTCGGTGGCCAACGCCAGGCGCAGCCGAAACAGCGCAACTCGCTTGTTATCCGCCTGAGAGCGGCGCTCACCCGCCTGGCCGACCACGCCCGTCGGCTTGTGCGTCAGCCCGATCCAGGTCTCGACCTTGTTGCGGTGCTGCCCGCCGGGACCGGAGGTGCGCCCGCGGTCCATGGTGCATTGGGCCAGCAGCGCCTTCTCGGGCAGGGTCGCCGGGTGGGCGTCACTCACTCGGCGGGTGGAGTGGGACCGATGTGCTGCGCGGTCGCCCAGGTGCGGGTCTGGGCCGGCTGAAGGCGCTCGGCGATGGCCGCGCCGACCTGCTTGGGATCCATGTCGTTGTTACACAGCATGAGATTGATGTTGGCGTACCCGTGCTCAGGCCACGTGGCGATGATGATGTGCGACTCGGCCAGCAGTAGACAGACCGTGACGCCATGCGGCTGATAGATGGCGCGCGCCGTGTTGACGACCGTCGCGCCGACCGCCGCCGCGCCGGCCAACAGCGCCTCTTCGAGCAGGTCTGCGTCGTCCAGAGACGCTCGGCACCCATAGAACTCCAGGCCAAATGTATCGACTCGCGCTGTCACGCGCCGGAGTTTGGCATAAACTCGCCGGATGAGCGCGCCCGACTACACAACCTGGCTACAGTCTTTTCTCAGCGGGCACGGCGGCGTCGCCGGCACCGTCCACCTGCGGGGCGAGAGTGTGCTGGAGCAGGCCGCCGCCGTGAACATCCCCCCGCCGGTGCAGGCAAAGACGGCCCGCATCGCCAAAGGCAAGGGCATGGCCGGCCTGGCGTGGGAGCGCGGGGCGCCGGTCCAGACCTGCAACTTGAAGACGGACACCACGGGCGATGTGCGCCCGGGCGCCAAAGCGGTCAAGGCCAGCGCCGCGGTGGCCCTGCCCGTCAAAGACGGTCACACGGTGCGGGCGATCGTAGGCATCGCCTTCATGGGCGAGCGTGAGATCTCCGCGGATGAGCTGGCCACGCTACAGGCCGCCGCCGACCGGCTGCCGTAGAGCACATGCGCCGCACGCTCGTGCTCAACGTGGTCGGGCTGACTCCAAAGCTGCTTGGCCCGCACACTCCATGTCTCAATGCGCTGATCGCCGACGGCGCGATGCGCCCTCTGAGCGCGGTGACGCCGGCGGTAACCTGCTCCGCGCAGGCCACGTACGTGACCGGCACGACGCCTTCCCAGCATGGGGTCGTGGGCAACGGCTGGTTTTTTCGCGAGCTCGCGACGGTGTGGTTCTGGCGTCAGGCCAACGCGCTGGTTCAGGGGCCGAAGATCTGGGACGTGGCGCGGACGCTGGACGACGACTTCACCTGCGCCAAGCTCTTCTGGTGGTACAACATGTACGCCTCGGTCGACTGGGCAGTGACGCCGCGCCCGATGTACCCGGCTGACGGTCGGAAGATCCCGGACGTGCACTGCCACCCGGAGCCGCTGCGCGCCGAGCTGACCCAGAAGCTGGGCGCCTTTCCGCTCTTCAAGTTCTGGGGACCGGCCACGGACCTCTCGTCCAGCCGGTGGATTACCGACGCGGCGCTGCACGTGTGGGAGACGCGCAAACCGACGCTGTCGCTGGTGTACCTGCCGCACCTCGACTACAACCTGCAGCGCCTGGGCCCCAGCCACGCAGACATCGCGCGGGACGTGGCGCAGGTCGACGCGCTGTGCGGAGAGCTGATCGCGCAGGCACAGGCCGACGATGCGACCGTCATCGTGCTGTCAGAGTACGGGATCACCGAGGTCGACACGCCCATTCACATCAACCGCGCGCTGCGGGAGGCCGGCCTGATCGCTGTGCGAGACGAGCTTGGCCTGGAGGTGCTGGATGCCGGGGCCAGCGCGGCTTTTGCGGTCGCCGATCATCAGCTCGCGCACGTGTACGTCCGCGACCCGGCTCAGGTCCCGCAGGTCCACGCGCTGCTGGAGGCGCTGCCCGGCGTCGAGACGGTCCTGGACGGCGAGGGCAAGGTGGCGCGCGGCTTGGACCATGCCCGCAGCGGCGAGCTGATCGCCATCGCGCGAGCGAACGCGTGGTTCACGTATTACTACTGGCTGGACGACCGAAAAGCGCCGGACTTCGCGCGCACCGTCGACATCCATCGTAAGCCCGGCTACGACCCGGTCGAGCTGTTTCTGAACACCTCAAAAGCCGGCGTAGCCTGGCGCCTGGCCAAGAAGCTGATGGGCTTTCGCACGCTCATGGACGTCATCGGCCTGGACGCCACGCTGGTCAAAGGCTCCCACGGGCGCCCGACCGACGATCCGGACGAGGGCCCGCTGCTCATCGCGTCGGACGCCGCTTTGCTGGGAGACGGCCCGGTGGCTGCGACCGCCGTGAAGACGCACGTGTTGAGGGCCATCTTCGGAGATTAAGTGCCCGGGACGATTCGCTGAAGCAGGCGGGTCAAGGCGCAGGCAGCGACGGCCAGGGCGGCGACGAGCGGCTCACCGTGGATGCTGATGAGCAGCGCGTCGACCAGCGCGATACCGGCGATGAAGCGGATGACGGCGGCACCGACAGCGGGGGGTTGCACGCCCAGTAGAAACCAGAGCGCCCGACCGATCGACGCGACCAGCAGCACGAGGGCTGCGACGACTGCCATGCCCTGCCCCAGGGCGCCCAGGCCGACGATCACCGGCGCCACCAGAAAGACCAGCGGCCACAGATTGGGCAGCGCTTTCAGCGTCTCCTGCTTGGCGGTGAAGGTGAGGCCGATCAGGTACGAGAGCAGGGCGACGCAGCCGACCCAGAGCGCCGCTGATGGGGCGGAGGTCAGCGTGTAGGCGGTCGTGACGTAGACCATCACGCGACACAGGCCCATGAGCAGCGGGCTGATCGGGTTGCCCTTGTGGTGGCGGTTATACAAGACGATCAGCGCGCCCAGCCCGGCGGCTGCGAGGATCGCCGGCAGTGACGATGAGATGGCGGTGACGATGGCCACGCCGGCGGCCAACATCGTGAAACCGGCGATGAAGACCATGCGCACATCGGCGCGGCCGGCCGGGATGGGGCGGTCGGGACGGTGAGCGGCGTCCCAGGCGCTGTCGAACGCGTCGTTGAGGTACATGCCGCCCACGTAGAACAGCGACATCGCCACCGAGAGCGCGACCAGCGGTCCCACGGTCAAGACAGCGCCCGACAGCGCGGCGCCGGCCAGCACGTTGGTCCAAACGGTGGGCAGGTTGGAGACCCGGCCGAGGACGAGCGCGTCGCGGACCGTCATGCGGACGCCTGCGGCAGTCGCGCTGCAACCCATCGCAGCTCGCGGGTGATCGCGGTGACGACGTCGTGGCGGCGATAGGCGGGGGGCAGCACATCCCAGGTGTAGGTCTCGACCTCGAAGTGCGACGTGTCTGGCTTCAAGGCCAGGAAGTCGGCCAGAAAGCCCTGCGTGGTGCCGAAGTGCTCCATCCGCTCCAGAAAGAGCGGCACGTGAAAGTGCACCCGCCACTCGCGAGGGGACTGCAGGCCGGTCTCAACAGCGGCTGCAATCGCCGGCTGCAGATCGGTGAAGCGGCGCAGGCCGCTGGGGCCGCTCTCCACGACCTGGTGCAGATAGACCTGATCGTCAAAGGGACGCAGCGCGTCGATGGCGGCGCTGTCGACCCGCTGGATGCGCAGCGCGCTGCTGAGCTGGGCCTTGTCGATGCGGATACCCGCGTGCTCCAGGGCGCTCAGGACGGCGGCCGGCTCCTCGAACTCCACGGCAGCGTGGCAGGTGTCCAGACACACGCCGATAAACGGCCGCACAGACGCGGGAATCCACCGGTCAAAGAAGGCCGTGGTCTCGGCGATCGTCTCCAACAGGCAGCACGGCTCGGGCTCCACCGCCAGCTTGATCCGACGGCCGGTACGCTGCCCGACCTCGTCCAGCGCCTCGGCCGCGCGCGCCAGGTTGCGTGCGATCGTGGCCACGGCGTCCGGTGTGTCCGTCCGCGCTTTGAAGCCACCGGGGACCGTGCTGATGGAGCCCGTGCAGTCGGCCGGCAGCAGCGCCGCCAGAATTCGCGCCAGGCGGGCGGTGTAGTCGACGCGCTCGTCCTCGCGCCAGTCCGGGCGGTAGACGTCGTCTTTGACGCGGGTGCCGTGAAAAGGACCGTACGGGAAGCCGTTGAGGGTGAACACGTACAGGCCCGACGCCTGCAGAAAGTCGCGCAGCTCAACCAGCGCGTCGCCGGTCTCCAGCTCGCGGGCTGCCAGCGCGGACAGCCGCAGCCCGACGCCAAACGGGCGCGTGGGCGAAAAGCGCTGCTTCACCGCCGTCACGTAGCGCTGCAAATTGTCGCGGGTCTCCGCCCAGCTGTGTGCCGGGTGAATGTTGGTGCAGTAGGTCAGGTGCACTGCTGCCGGACCCAGGCGATGGCGCGGCGCATGACGCCGCGGTCGATGTCGTGCACATCCACGCCGCGACCGATCCGGCGCAGCAGCGTGATGGTGAGCTCCCCCCCCAGGTGCTCGCGAAAGTCGTCCAGCCCGCTCAGCACCCGATCGTCCAGGCTCGGGTGCGACAGCGGGAGGCCGAGCGCGGTCAGCAGATCGCAAAGGCGGTCGAGCACCTCCGACTTCAGCAGGCCGATCTCGACGGCATATCGCGCATCCACGACCATGCCGATGGCCACCGCCTCTCCGTGCCGCAGCTCGTGCCGGGTGGTGGTCTCCAGCTTGTGCGCGACCCAATGCCCGTAGTCCAGCGGGCGCGCAGAGCCCATCTCAAACGGGTCGCCGGACGTGGCGATGTGCGCCAGGTGAAGCTCCGCACAGCGACGCACCGCCAGGGCGACCGCGTCACGCTCAAAGGCGGCCAGTCGAGGCGCGAGCGCGACCAGAGTCTCGAAGAACTCCGCGTCCCGAATCAGCGCGACCTTGACCGCCTCCGCCATGCCGGCCACCCGATCGCGCGGGCTCAGCGTATCCAGCAGATCCAGGTCGTTGATCACGGCAAACGGCGGCGCGAACGTGCCGATGAAGTTCTTGGCCCCAAACCCGTTGATGCCGTTTTTCACGCCCACGCCGGCGTCGTTTTGCGCGAGCACCGTAGACGGCATGCGAATCAACCGCAGGCCGCGATGCGCGGTGGCCGCAGCAAACCCGACGGCGTCCAGCATCGCCCCGCCGCCGATCGCGACGACAAAGGCGTGGCGGTCCATGTGATGCAGCGCCAGCACCCGGTGGACGCGCTCGACGACGGTCATGTCTGCTTTGATCATCTCCCCGCCGGGGACCACGATCGGCGCCGCCACCAGGTCAGCGCACGACCGGCCCTCGAACCAGGCGCTGATCTGCGCGTCCAGCTCCGGCTGCGCGACGGCCACACCGGCGTCGACCAGCACAACCACCCGATGGCGCTGGGAGGAGCCGCGCTTCAAAACGTCGGCCAACACGGGGTTCTCCACGTCGAAGACGCCGCGCGTGAACAGCACGGGATACTCAAACGGCACGCTGATGCGCTGCAGGTGCACGGCCGGCGGCTCGAGACAGCGCTCGAGCAGGACGACATCGCGGACCTGGCCGAACTTCTCGCCCACATCGTGCATGGTGCCGACCCGCTGAAAGCCGTGGGCCGCGTGCAACCGCAGGCTGGCGGCCCCGGACGCCTCCACCCGCGCCAACAAGGTCCGGTACCCCAGCTCTGTGCTGCGCGACACCAGGTCGGCCACGAGCGCGCCCCCAACCCCGGCGCCACGCGCGTCGGCGTGCACGTAGACGGACGACTCCGCCGTGCGACGGTATCCCGCCCGCGTCGACCACGCGCTGAGCGTCCCCCACCCGACCACATCGCCGTCGATCTCAGCCACGGTGACGGGGTGCCGCTTTGGATCGTGCTCTTCAAACCATCGCGCGCCGGCCTCGGCTGTGCGCGGCACCGTGTCCAGCGTGGCCAGCGACGACTCCACTTCACGGTTGTAGATCGCCGTGATCGCGGGCAGGTCGGCGGACGTGGCAAGCCGGATGAGCATCGCCGCCATGTTACGCATTCGCTCTGGCGAGTCGAGCGCTTGTTGACGCCGACGACCATTGGTGAACAAGTTGGGGCGTGTTGCACCTCAAAGCACAGACCTCCCCGCAATGGGTCGAATGCGTCCTCGCGGACTTCGACACCTTTCTGCTCGATCACGCCAACTGCGAAAAGAAGGCGTCCGCCAGCGCGCTGCGCCTGGCCACCCACTACCCCGATCGCCGCGAGCTGGCGGCAGCCATGATCGACCTCGCCTGCGAGGAGCTGCAGCACTTCCAGCAGGTCTTTCAAATCATCGACGCGCGAGGCCTGACCCTGGCCGCCGAGACCCGCGACCCGTACATCCGCGCCTTCATCAAGCACGTGCGCACCGGACGCGACGCCTATCTACTGGACCGGCTGCTGGTGTTCGGCGTGGTGGAGGCCCGCGGCTGCGAGCGCTTTGGCCTGGTCGCCGACGCCCTGCCCGCGGGCGAGATGAAGACCTTCTACGAGTTCATCACGGCATCCGAGGCGCGCCATCACGGCCTCTTCGTGCGCATGGCGCGCCTGTGGTTTTCGGAAGAGGTGGTCGCCGAGCGCCAGAACGAGCTGCTGGCGGCCGAGGCGGAGATCGTGGCCGGCCTCGAGCTGAGGCCGACCCTTCACTGAACTCAGGCCGACAGACCCGGGCGGCGCATGCGGAACCAGCCCAGCAGGCACAGCATCACCAGGGCAGCCGGACCGCCGCGCAGCGGGGTATTCGAGAACGACGTGCAGGAGCAGCCGTCGCCCTGGGCGCTGTTGGCGACCACAGTGGCCTCCGACGAGCCCTCGCCCTGCCAGTCCGCAGCGTTTTTGTCGCCGGTGCCGGCCGGCAGGTCGGTGTTGTCGAGGTCAGCCGGCGTGCGGCGGTTGTCCTCGATGCCGGTGTCGTCGTCGTTGTTGTTGGGCAGATCGGCCGGACGATCCTCAACCGTCGTGCCGCCCGTCGTGCCGGCGCCGGGGCTGTCCTGGCCCGCGACCAGCAGCGAGCAGGTGGCCTGGGCGCTGTTGCCGGCCTCGTCCATCGCGATGGCCTTCCAGGTGATCAGGGTGCCCGGCGCCGCCGAGGTGACCGTGAGGCGGCCCGCGTCAGCCGACGTCGCGCAGCCTGCACACTCGATGTCCTGCACGCCGACCGACGGCACGCCGCAGCTGTCCGTAGCGACGGCTTCGATCTCCAACGGCAGCGCGGCTGCCTGGACCTGGCCCGGACCGTTGCACGTGACCTGCGGCGAGGTCGCGTCCACCACCATGACCAGCGTGGTGCACTTGGCGATGTTGCCGGGCGCGTCGGTCGCTATGAAAGAGACGTGGGTGTCGCCCGGGGTGTAGACGCCCGGCGCATCATCGGTGATCTGCGCCGTACCCGGGCTGCAGAAGTCCGTCGCCGTAGCGGCGAGATCGACCGGAGCCGTGCACGTGTCGGCGTCGGCCTCGACAAAGACCGGGGCCGGGCACTGCAGGGCCGGGGCCTCCGCGTCGACAAAGATGCCCGCCGTGCAGCCGCCCGCCTGGCAGGTGTCGCCGCGCGTGCAGATGTCGCCGTTGTCGCACTCGGCGTCGTTGGTCGTGGTCACGTCGGCGGTGCACTGGGTGCCGGTGCCGTCGTCGTTGCACATCACAAAGCCCTTGGCCGCGCACTGGGGCTCGCCCTCGGTGCAGGCGATGCCCACGCCGTCGAAGTCCTCGTCGGTTTCGCCATCGCAGTCGTTATCCAGGCCGTCGCACACGCTGTCGGTCGCCAGGCCCGCGGCCGGCTGGCAGGTGTCAGTCCACGCATCGGTCGTGCACGTGGCCTCACCCGCGGACTTGCACACACCGACGCCACAGGTCGTGACCTGCGGAGCAGGCGCCTCGCCCAGGCAGGTCAGCGCCGTGCCCTGCGCGTTGCAGACCGTCATGCCGGTGGTCGTACAAGCGCCACTGCCGAAGTCGCAGGCCTGGCCGGTGCCCTCAAAGCCCTCGTCGATCTCGCCGTCGCAGTCGTCGTCCACGCCGTTGCAGACCTCGATGTCGCCGTAGCCGCCGATGCCGCAGGAGTACTCGACCTGCACCATCACCTCTTCGGGGTTCAGGCCGGCCGGGGCGAAGTTGCCGCCCGCGAAGCGCCCCTCGCTGCAGACGTTGGCCTCGTCCTCCGACGTGCCGTCCTCTTTCAGGACCAGGCGCATCTCGTACTTGTTGTTGGTCAGGCTGCCGCCGAAGAGCGTCGATACGCCGCGCGGCTCCGCGTCCGTGATCAGCACCGTACCCAGCGTGTACGCGACCCACTGCACGTCCTGCACCGCATAGCCCAGCGCGTCCAGCGCCGCCGCGTCACACGCCGCGCCACCGTCGGCACACAGCAGCCAACCGTTCTCGGGGTCCAGTGTCGCGCCGGCGGGGCCGGTCGGGGCATCAGGCTCAAAGGAGATCCAGATCTCGGTCGCGTCACCGGACTCCGAAGACGCGGACACGAAGTGCGTGCCGACCTGGCCCTCAGCGCACGTCGGATAGTCCCCGTCACGCGTGACCTTCTGATAAACCGCCACGTCGGTGGCCGGACCGCGGGCGCCGTCGGCCAGCAGCGTGCCGTCGGCCGCGTACGCATGGTTGTCCAGCGCAATGTTGTAGCCAAGCTCGGCCTGGGGCCCGATCAGCGCGTGGTCCGGGTCGATCGTCAGCTTCAGGCTCGGGTGTCCGCCGTTGGTGTAGCCGTAGCAGCCCTTGGTAAAGCCCTCATCCACAAACTCACCGCACTTCTCGAAGGCCGCGTGACCCCCCGTCCACACGAGCTTGGGCGCGCCGCCGGGCACGAACTGACCGTCCACGCGGACGTCGATGGCCCACGCCTGATCCGGACCTCGCAGCGCGCTGTAGCGGCCGGCCAGACCGGGGTTGGCCGGATCGTCCTCAACCGTCACGCACAGCTCACGGGTCGCCGGATCGTAGGCGTGGCTCACGCGCTCCGCCGGCACGATCAGGCCCTTGGGCGCGGCGCCGCTGCGGGTGTACGCAGTCACGGTGCCGTCAAACTCCCAGCCAAACGGCGCGACGCCGCACAGCGTGTACGGACCCGACACGTTCTCCTCCGAGCCGTAGTTGGTCACCGCCGCCCAGTAGGACGCGGTCTTGCCCAGCGACACCGCGCCGCCCCAGTGGCACCAGGGGTCGCTGGGGTGGCTCAGCCGAATGCGCTTGGTCGACCAGCCGCCAGTGCGTGTACGGCAGGTGGGCCCCACCTCGCTGTTGTAGACCGCAAACGCCTTGCCCAGCTCCACCTGCTGGACCGGCTTGCCCGTGGCAGCCGCGCCTTTGAGCTTGGCGGCGACCGGCTTGGCCTCGACGGTGCCACCGCCGCTGAACACCGACCAGTACGCCGCGGCCTTGGAGCCGATCGACGCGTGGCTCATGTCGTTGGCGACAAACTTGTGGGGCAGGCCATCGATCGAGTTGATGGCGGTCTCCAGCACGTACCAGGACATCCAGCCGCCAAAGACGTGCGCGGCGTTGGTCGCCTTGAACCAGGTCGCGTCCGGACCGACCTCGGGTGCCACGAAGTGCACCTCGCCCACATGCGCCGGATCTACGCCCAGCGCCTCCAGCTCGGCCAGCTTGCAGCACTGCTGGTCTTTGTCCACGTTGTCGCAGCGCAGCCACTTGGCCTTGGACGCGGGCACCTGCCAGCTGGCGATGTTGTCCGCCGCGCCGTACTTCGCCGGCGCCACCGACACGTAGATGCCGTAGTTGAGGTCGTTGTCCGCATCGAAGTACGGGGCCGCCATCGGGTTGACCGGCACATTGGAGTTCCAGCAGGCGCCGCGAAAGCGCGTCTGAGCACCGGACTGATCGCCGGGCAGCTGCAGGCTGGTCGTCGCCTTGGTCAGCGTCTTGGACGTGGGATTCACCAGGTGCCACCGCGTGCTCCCGGTCTCCGTCCACCCAAGGCGGTTCTTCTCGGACTCCGCCACCTTGTTGCCGCTCGTGGAGCGACGGTGTGTGATCGACAGCTTCGGCTGCAGCTCGGGGCCGATCACGATGACGGCGTCCTTGCACTTGGGCCCGCCCAACAGCGCGTCCATCGTGTCCGAAAACACGCACTGGCGAACGGGGATCTCCTCATCGTCCTGCACCGACGCGGCCCACCCCGCGTCCACGGTCCAGCCGTAGAAGACCTTCTGGTGCATGCTGCCCACGTCCAATGTGTAGTAGCCGCCCTTGGGGTGCCACTGGATGATCTTGCCCGCGTTCAGGGCGCCCGCCTCAGGGGCCGTCAGCGCGCCCTCGTCCTTGAAAGCCTTGACCGCGTTGCCCCTGCGCAGCTCCACCAGCGCCAGCTCGGGGTCGATCAACAGCGCGTGGTTCTCAGCGGCCGGGTTGTACGCACCGTCAGCCAGAATCTCACCACTCATCGTGTCCCGGTACGGCATGTAGAGGCGATACTGAACGTTGGCGTGCACCGGAAACTTGCCCCAGTCCCAGGCCACCGGGCGATAGTTGCCCGAGAACGTGTAGCTGCCCTTGGCGGACACCTGCGCGGGGGCCGTCAGCTGCCATTTCCCCGAGTGGCCCGGCTCGATGACGATGGGCACCAGCTGCTCGGGCACCTTGGGCGCGTCGTCGCTGGTCACGGTGGCCGAGATCCAGTGCTCACCTGCCGGATAGCTGCCGTTGATCGGGCTGCCCGACTTCAGGTTCAGGATTTTGGACTCGCCCGGCGAGAACGTCTCAAACGTCCACGTATAGGTCTGCTCCGCGGGGTTCCAAGCACCTGTCGGCGTGCCGGCGCCCGGCTTCATCGCGCCGCTTGTCCAGTTCATCTTCAGCTCGGATTTGCCGTAGGTCACATCGCCGTCCGGCAGCTGCGGCCCATGCAGCGTGGCGATTGTCTGCGGCATCGTGATGGTGGCCACCACATTGTGGATTGGGTCTGAGCCCGCCGCCGACAAATACAGGCGGCACTGCGGCTTGCTCCAATAAGCGTTCTTGTAGCTGTACGACTCAGCCTGCGGATTGCTGGGATTATTGGGGTCATTAGCGCCGCCAGGGCAGCTCAGCACTGCGTTCAGCGTACTGGCCGAAGCCGGCAGACACCAGATAAGGCACACCAGTGCCATCGTTGCTCTCGTCAACATGATTAGCCACCTCTGAGTCAAACTTGTCCGAAGTTCGACGAGCCCTTAGGAAAGCCGGCTGGCTTCGTTGAAAAAAATTACAGAACGCGCTACTGCGCCGCCCCCGGACACGAGTAGAGGGCTTGCGAGAGGGCTATCGCGCGCGGCGACCGCAGTCTGAAATCGAGCTTATTCATGGTGTATCCCCACGCCATGCGGCGTGTCGGATCGCAGAAGCCGAGCGCGCCGCCCGCCCCCGGATGCCCGAAGGACTCCAGGTTGGGCGAGAACAGGTGCGGCTCCTCCTTGATGAAGCCCTGCGACCAGCCCAACGGTTTGTGCAGAATGCGGTCACGCGGCTCAAACGTCTGTCGCGGTTTGACCGGCTCGATCGTCTCACTGCGCACCAGACGCACGCCATCCAGCTCCCCACCCTCGGCCAGCACGGCGTACATCCGCGCCAGGCCTCGCGCCGTAGCGATGCCGTTGGCCCAGGGCAGCTCCAGCCGGCGCACCCGCTTCAGGTTGAAGTTGTGCACGCCGCGCACGCCGAGCTCCGCCGGACTCGCAAAAGCGCGTGACGTCAGCGAGCTTTTGTCCCGAATGGCCTTGAGCAGACGCCGCTCCACGCAGTCGTTGAACATGATGTACGGCAGGGCCTTGATGATGCGCTGCCCCATGGTCATCGGGTAGAGCATGGCCACCCGATCATCCAGCGCCTCCGGCAGCCCGATGTGGAGCTCCGCGCCCAGCGGACCCGCGACCTCGTCAGCCAGAAAGCGGCCCACCGTGCGCCCCTCGACCCGGCGAAAGAGCTCGGACATGAACGGTCCGTACGAGACGCCGTGGTAGCCCTGCGCCGTCCCGGGCTCCCACATCGGCTTCTGCGCCTCCATGGCAGCCACGACCGGGTCCCACGCCGCAAAGTCGTCGATGGTCAGCGGCGTCTCGATACCCGCCAGCCCCGAGCGGTGATTCATGAGCTGGCGCACGGTGATCGCGTCCTTGCCCTCGCGTGCAAACTCGGGCCAGTAGGTGGCGATCGGCGCGTCGTAGTCCAGCTTGCCCCGGTCGGCGAGCATCAGGCAGCACGCGGCTACAACACCTTTTGTGGACGAGAAGATCAGGCACAGCGTGTCCTCCTCCCACAGGGCGCCGCTGTCCAGGTCCGCGACGCCGCCCCACAGGTCGGCGACCTTGCGCCCGTCCTTGTAGGCGCAAAACGACGCGCCCAGCTCGCCGCGTTTGGAGAAGTTGTCGGAGAAGACCTCTCGCACGGGCTCAAAGCCCGGCTCGACGGTCCCATGGATGTGCGCGGAGACTCGTAACGACACGGTCCGACCCTACCCTATTGTGCCCGGGTGTCGCTACATGGCCCGCTACATGTCACATCCGGGTGTCCCACCAGCGACACAGGGCCGCAGCACGCCGTTTAGAAGTGTCACTCGAGTTGGCATTGACGTTGCTCAACACGGCCCCGGACAGATCGTTAAAAAGGCGCGCAGCACCCCGAACGCCGTGGGGCGCGTGCGCGTGGCACAGTCTGTGCTCCCAGGGCGGGTGAAGTCGCACGAAACACATCCCGGGAGGACGCCCATGCTCGACACCACTAGTACGCAGCCAATCCCGCGCGGAGGCAGCCTGGGCTCGACGACCCAGGACATCCCGCGCGGCCTGACGACGCTACCCTGCCTGACCGTCGTGCATCACCCCGACCCGCAGATCATCGGCAAATCGCTGATGGTGCGTCCGGGAGGGCGCCTGACAATCGGGCGCGGCGACGAATTGCTGGGCGCCGGCGCGCTGGATGATGTCCGCATCTCTCGCAATCACTGCCAGGTCACCCTGGAGGCCACCACCTTGATGGTGCGCGATATGGACAGCCTCAATGGCACGTTTGTAAACGATCGGCGCACGCTGGAGCGGCCGCTGGACGAGGGTGACCTGCTCAGCGTCGGTCCAGTGCTCTTTTTGCGTCACGACACCGTGCCTGCGGGACCGCGCAAGCACCCGTATCTGGTCGGCGGCAGCCCAACGCTTCAGCGCGTTATCGAATCGATTCGCGCCGTCGCTCCCTACCGCACCACGGCGCTGATCCTGGGCGAATCCGGCACCGGCAAAGAGCTTGTCGCGCGATCCATCCACGACCAGAGCGGCCGCAAAGGTCCCCTGCTGATGGTCAACTGCGGCGGAATGCCCGACGGGCTGCTGCACTCCGAGCTGTTTGGACACGCCAAGGGCGCGTTCAGCGGGGCCAACACCGAGCGTCAGGGCCTGATCGAGGCCGCGAATTCGGGTACCCTGTTTTTGGACGAGGTAGGCGACGCCTCGGCCAACCTGCAGGCCAGCCTGCTGCGCTTTTTGCAGGAGGGAGAGGTCCGGCGCGTCGGCACAAACCGCACGCGCCGCGTCGACACCCGTGTGATCGCGGCCACAAACCGGGACCTGCCCGCCATGGTCGCCGCCGGCGAGTTTCGCGAGGATCTGTACGCGCGGTTGTCGGGCTGGGTGATCTCGGTGCCGCCGCTGCGCGATCGCAAAGAGGACATCCCGGCGCTGGTCAAACACTTCTCAGCGCGAACGGGAGGGCCCAAGAGGATCAGCCGCAGGCTGGTCGAGGCCATGCTGCAATACTCCTGGCCGCGCAACGTGCGGGAGCTCGAGGGCGTGGTCAAGCGCGCCGTCATCGAGTCGCGCGGCACCGGACGACTGCGGCTGACACCTCCCATCGAGGATGCGCTGAGCGAGGCGCCGGTGAAGCGTCGCCAGGGGACCGCCCGAGAGGCCACCGTTCGCAAGCGCATGAGCGCGCCTCCGGACGCGGATGAGCTGTATCGCCTGCTGGAAGAGGCACGAGGCAATGTACGACGCGTTGCGCAGGATCTGGGAGTGGCACGCACCACCGCGTACCGCTGGATCAAAGAGATGAACCTGGACCTGGACGCCATCCGCCGCAGCACAGGCCGTGGCCGGGTCCGCACCGCGCTGAGCCTGGATGAGAGCACCAGCCCCGTACACGCCACCGAGTTTTCGGGGTGACCACCGCCATGTAGCGGACATGTAGCGCCACGTGTTTCACGCGACACAGACACGCTACACACCAGCGCAGCACGCGCTTTAGCCTCCTGACAAATCCCGGCACGGACGTTGCTCTACAGGGCAGCGAGCTTCCACACAGGTGGAGCCAGGACCGACGTTTCAGGAGTTTCAACGATGCGACATGTCACCAGGCGCGCCAAGGCGCATATCAAGCGCTGCCGCCCACGGCACCACCACCACCATCACGCCCACAACCCGCTGCTGGCCGCCATGAACTTCGCCCAGGCGCTGGCCCACCTGTCGCCGCATCACGGCCATCACCATGGGCATCACCCGCATCATGGGCACCACCCGCATCACGGCCACCACCCGCATCACGGGCATCACCCGCATCACGGGCACCACCCGCATCACGGGCACCACCCGCATCACGGGCATCACTATGGGCACCACCTGCATCACGGGATCCACCACGGGCACCACGGGCACCATGGGCATCACAGGCGCCACTGCATGCCGCCCATGGTCGACCACCGGCTGCACTGCATGCACGCGCACTACATGCATATGCTGATGGGGGCGCTGGGTGGGCATCAGCATCACCACCACCACCACCACCATCACCACCGGCCCGAGCCGACGCGTCCGCCGCAGCACAACTGCCCTGAGCTGCCCAAGATCGCGCAGAACGAGACGGCCAAGGTGTGGGGCGATCCGCACTTCGTCGGCGGCGACGGCGGCAAGTTCGACGTCCAGGGCCAGGCGGGCAAGACGTACAATCTGCTGACCGACAGCGGGCTGAAGTTCCACGGCACGTTCAAGTCGTTCAACAACAGCCGCACGCTCACAGTTGTCGGCAGCACCGATCTCGTCATCACGGGGGCGGGTGGTCGCAGCCACGTGCACTTCAACGCGAAACGCGACTGCTACACGGTGAACGGGCGGCAGCTGCGCGACGGGCAGTGCATCGTCATGGCCGACGGCGGCACCACAGTGCGCCGCGGCAAGGACCTCATCACCAAGACCAAAGAAGGCTATCGCATCGTGCAGCACGACAAGGGCGGCCACATCGACGCCGAGGTGCACACCGGCGAGAAGGGCGTCTACAACGGCACCATGCCCACCGGGTTGATGGGCCACACATTTGATGGCGATAACAAGGCCCGCCACGGCAAGAAAGGCCACGGCGCGCAGGGCGAAGGCGCCATCGACGGTGTCGTGACCGACTACGAAGTCAACCGCGGGCGCCACCACGGCCACCACCACGGCCACCACCACTGGCGCTAGACGGCCATGAGGGGCGGTTGATCGACCGCCCCTTTTCATGCACTACTGAGCCACTTTTTCCCCTTTGCGGAGGTTTCCGAAAGTGATCACTGTAGCTGCTCGTCGCATCATTCTGACCATCGCCCTGGCGGCGATCGCCCTGTCCACCGGCTGTAAGAAGGACGACGACGTCCAGGCCACGCTCGACTTCCTGGACGAGACCACGGACGGCATCATCGCCAAGATCAAGGACGCCAAGGACCCGAAGGCCGGCGTCGCAGAGGCGACAGAGCTGCTGGAGTCCAAGTCCAGCGAGCTGAAAGAGCAGATGACGGCGCTGGGCGAGCTGCGCGGCTTCCAGGTCAGCGACGAGATGCAGGCCAAGATGGGCGAGAACATCACCGCCAACGTGACCAAGATCCAGAAGCTGAAGCTGGCGTTTGTCTCACTGAGCGTGCAGGACAAGGCGTTCGACGCCGCGCTCAACAAGCTGGTCGACGACTACACCGCGGCAGTCACCCCGGGCGGCTGACCCAGCCTCAGGCTAGGTGACTGGTGCCGAACGACGTCACGCCCCTCGTGGAGCCGTTTGGCACCAGTCACCTAGGGCCACACGACCGCCACGGGTTTGCTGCGCTCAGACACGTTGGTCTCCCCGCCACGCGCAAGCCCCGACACCATGAAATAGTAGGTCTTGCCCGACACCGGCTGAAAGTCCCACAGCGGGTCTTGCTTGATGTGATCCCCGGCCACCGCCTTCTTGTTCTTGCAGGTCTGTCCCACCTTCATCCACTCCCACGTCGCCGCGTACCAGGTCTTGTCCTGGTAGATGAAGATCCATGGGTTGGCCGCCACGACGACGTCCCCCAGGTCGACGCCGGGCCACGCCGACGCCTTGTCGTGATTCAGGCAGATCTGGCCGGGCTTGAACGTGACGCTGGACAGATTGGAGGTCACGGGCCAACCCGACACGTTCTTGTGGAGCCACTTCACGCCGCCGAAGTCACCGGGCAGAGGCGGCTGCTCGTCCGGCGGATCCGGGGGATCGACGTCGCCGCCGCCCAGGTCCACGCCGTTGCCCAGGCCGGCCACCAGCGGGGGCTCACCGAGTGAGGCGATGACCTTGCCGATGGCCTTGGAGCGGGCGTTGACCGTGCCCTCCGCCTCGCCCCCCGAGCCCTTGCCCTTCACGTTGAACTCGGACGCGACCCAGGGTCGATCCTCAATCGCGTACGCCTGGACCTGGGAGGTGTACTCGGCGTTGCTCTGCGGCGACCCGAGCTGGCCCATCACAAAGTCGAAGCCCGTCGTATAGGCGCCACCGACGTCCTTTGTTTTGCCGGTGGTCAGATGGACACCGACTGGACGCGACGTCTTGCTCTGCACCACCTGCCGGCGCTCCGCCACCTCCTCGGCGGACCAGTATTCATCGACCTCCAGACCCACCACCCAAACCACGGGCAGATCATCAAAGGCCGAGACCATGTGGTCGACATACTGGGTCCATTTGCCGATGGACGCGTTGGCGATAGCCGACGAGTCGTCCGCGGCCAGCCACAAGAACGGCTTCAGCTGATGGTCGTCGATCAGCGCCTTCAGCGCGGCGTGCCACTCATCGACACGGCCCTGGTTGAGCGCGCCCGTGTCAAACGACCAGCCGCCACCGCCGTACGGGGTAACTACATTGTCACCGGCGGCGTAGTCACCCTGGTTGAGGGTGTACACGTAGATGGCGTTGTACTTGGAGGCCACCAGCGCATCGCGAATCGTCTTGCGCTTGGCGTTGCCTTTGCCCAGATAGCCGTGCGTGTTGAACCCGATGATGTCGCCGCCGCCGCCCACCGCGGTCAGGAAGTCCGTCTTGGGATAGTAGACCTGCTCGCCCACGACGAAGCGGTTGCCCACGATCGTGACGTCCCCTTTGGCGCGCCACGGCTCGCGTTGGGGATCCATGATGTTGGTCGGGCCCGGATCGACCGGCGGATCCGGTGGATCCGGTGGATCCGGCGGCTCTGGGCCCGGCTTGCCATCGATCGTGCGCAGGTCCACGCGCCCGCCAAGCAGCCCCGACGCATCGGGCGGTGTGCCGTCATACCGCACCTTGATCGTGCCGCCGTTGACGATCCCCGCCCCGCCCGCCCGGGCGTCTACGGTGCCCGTGATGATCAGCGCATCCACCGCCTCGCAGCGCAACAGCACGCCGCCGCCCGCACCCGAACCGCCCGCGCCGCCCTTGCCACCGTCGGTCCCGCTGCCTTCGTGGGGGCCGCCCGCGCCACCGGCCGACACGCCCTGAGCCGCCGCGGACCCACCGACACCACCGTCGCCACCCGAGCCGGTCTTGTCTCCGGTCTTTTTGCCTGTCGTACCGCCGGCGCCGTCACCGCCCTGCCCGCCTGTGGTCAGAATCGTGCCGCTCAGCACCAGCGAGTCCGTCGCCAACAGCAGCACCGACCCCCCGCCCCGCCCACCCGCGCCCCCACCCCC
>CAZJHX010000067.1:32317-55154 GCA_964545715.1 uncultured Myxococcales bacterium | reverse complement strand
AGCTGAGTTCAGTGTAGATATCGATCATCACATAAACATTAAAAAAAAAGCCGACTACGGGAAGGTCGGGACGATCGTCGACTCAGGTAAGGGCCTGTTCTTGACCGATTGGACAACCGGCGCATCGGCGACGAATAAACATCTAGAGGGCGGCAAGGCGCGCGGCGCGGTGTACAAGATTCTCGATTCGTGGTGCAAGGATGGGAAGCGTTCAAGCGTGCTCGATGAGAACACCGAAGAACGTGTGGGAGCGCCGGTGAAGAGCGTCCTGAACAAGTGGAAGGGTAAGCAGGCCCATCGGTGTCTGAGTGGTGCCGACTACATGGATTCGGAGGATAGCCACTTGTGGGCTACGACCCTTTGTTTCATCGATCATCAGGATGCTTGGGTGATCGGGGCGGTTGCTATTGTTTCTAATATGGGCGGTGGTGGCGAAGAAGAGACTGTTGCCAAGGGAGTCCGCAAGGCCAAGAAGTTGTTTGGGAAGTAGGCGAAGCGAGCTTCTCTGCAGCCTTTTGCAGTTCTAGCTACTACTTACTTATGTGGTAGGCACAGGACAGCAATGGAAGTCATTTCTCGACCAGTTCGGGTCGATCCATCAGATCGGGCATTTCACTTTCAGATTTGATGTAGGAGCGCGCCAGGCTCAGCGAGCCTTTGAGTATTTTGTACTCAGAGAGCTAGCGCGGACAACCAAGAGCCATGTTTTGGCTTGGGACTTCCTTGACTCGCAGCCGCTGAGATATCCTGAGACAACGCATTTTCATGCGTTCCTGTCTTATGGAGCTGAGCCAATACCTTGCGCGGACGTGCAATCAGCATGGTCCATTTTCCAGCACGGCTCCAACGCTGTTGTAGAGCCATACGACGCCGATCGCCTTGGCGTTGTCTATGCTGCGAACGGCCATAGCGACTGGTCGGTTTACTGCGCCTGTCCACGCCACCGACGAAGCTGCAAAAAAAATTGTTGTCCATACAGCTCAGCTTCGCAGTGGCACCGCTTGACCAGCGGAGCTTGAGCTAACCCAGCTACACGTTGCGGGTATTCGCGTTGAAGGCTGATTGAGTCCTTGGATACCGGTGTATCCAAGACCAGATTTCAGAAGGAGAAATTGAAAATGAGTAATGAGAAGACAAAGAGCTTCACCGTTTGGCTTGACCCCGAAGAGGTAGGCGTAGCGCATGGCCTGCTTGATGCTGCCGAAGAAAAGACCGGCTTTAGGCTATCGCGTCATGCGTTGTTTCAGCTTCTGTTGGAATCCAACCTAAAGCGGTTCAATGGAATAATGACCAACAGGCTCCCCTACGCCAACAGCAATGCAGAGCTGTTCGATTTGCTAGCAGAAGTCGTAGGAGGGAAGGAATGAAAGTTACGTACAACCAGCTCAAGCGTATGGTCACTGAGCAACTAGAATCTAGCGAAGAGTACAAGGCGATCAAGTCCAAGCGAGAGCGTCAGAGCAGGTCTAACAAGGCTCGCAGATCCATCATAGGCAACGACCTATGCGCACTAGCCAACGGCGTTACAGAAGCAGTCCTACCGATTGTTTTGAATTCTTTTGATGGTGAAGTGCTGAAAGAAGGAATCGACCTAAAGGCACTGGTCCAAAAGCTACGAAAAGAGATCTATCAAAAGATCCTGGCAACCATCAGCGACATTGAGGGCGCGAAGAAGGGGCGTTATGCTCGCAACGCCGATGAACGCTGAATCTCACCGAAGCCGAAAAGTATCTAACTGCGAAAGCGAAGGAACTCTAGATTCCGGCGCAGTGCTCTCTTCATGCGCGGCCCGAATTAGCCGGTATTTACCCTGTACAGATACAAGAATCGGCCAATGGCTTGTTTCTGGCCAAAATATACACATAATAACGGAAGGTTGAGATGTTAGAGCTGATCTGCAAACGCACGTGATCGACGTGTCGCAAGGCGGTCGCCTTGCTGGAACAGAAGGGCGTCGAGTATCGCTATCGGGAGTACACCAAAGAGCCGCTCTCGGTCCGTGAGCTGGGCGAGGTGATCACGATGCTCGGCGTGGACCTCAAGAAGGTCCTGCGTAAAAACGACAAGGCCTACAAAGAGCTGGGCTTGACCGGTGATGAGCCGACCGAGGCTCTGCTGGCCCATATGGCCGCCCACCCCACACTTCTGCAGCGCCCCATCGGTGTGCTCAACGGGCGCGCGGTGGTCGGTCGCCCCGTCGAAAACCTGCTGCAGCTCATAGACTGACCGTCAGGTCCGCGTCGCCCGCCACGACAGGGCCGGGCGTGCCGATGGGCGTGACGCCGTCCAGCCCCACCGCCTGCTTCACCTCGCCCCCGAGCGGCGACGTCCCCGCCGCATCCGCCGTAAACGTGATGGTGAAGATCGGCAGCTGATCGCCCTTCTTGGCGCCGTCCAGCGGGCTCAGAGTGCCGTTGATCAGCACCGTGCCCGGCGTGGTCTGGGTGTCCGCCACGACCAGCCCGCCCAGCGCCGGATCGCCGACAGCGCCTGTGGCTGTCAGAATCGTCGGGTCGTAGCTGATCGCCACATCAAACCCGCCCAGCGCGGCGTCACACGTGTTCAGCCGACCCTGGATCACGATCTCGGCGCCCACCTTGGCCGCCGCAAACGTGGGTCCGCTGGTCTCGCCCATATCGACGTCTCCACAGTCCGGCATCAGGTTGGTGGTGGCGCCGACGGTCAGCGGGGCGATGAACGGCGCACCACCATCCAGCGCCGGCGTCAGGGTGGCAATGAACGCCGTGGAGCCGTTGGCCAGGATGGTCGCGATGCCGTCCGGGTCGATCGACGCCGCGTCCGGCTCACTGGACACAAACTTCAAGAGGCCCTCGATCGCATCGTCGCCGTGCAGCTTGCGTCGTGTTCCGTCTGCCAGCACGGCCGTCACCTTCATGGCCGTGGTGCCTACCTCGGTGATTCCGCTGAAGGTCGGCCCGCTCGTGACCGCGCCCAGCAGCTTGGTCAGGTCAACCGCATCGTCGGTCACCTCAAACCCGTCCAGCGTCACCTCCGCCCCGTCCCAGGTGAAGCGCACGTCGACAACGCCGGTGTCCACTGCGGAGATTGCCGCCGACATCACGTCGATCGCGATCACGTCTTCGGTCGGCTCATCGGTGCCGGCCGTCAGCGCGACCACGCTCAGCCCGGCGTCGGTGGTCACGTCCAGCTCGCTGCCGTCGCTGAAGAGCAGCCGCGCTTCAAACACCGCGTCCTGCCACACGTCCGTGTCCTCGATCGGGGACAGCTGCAACTCCTCCACCCGAGGCGGGATCGGCGTAAAGGGCTCGTAGATGCCGGCCGTCAGCTCCGACAGACCGACGATGTTGACCACTATGTCGACCGGATCCAGCTCGGGATACAGCGCGGTCGCAATTGTCAGCGTCACCTCTCCGGTCGCGGCGCCGGTGGCCGTGATCGCACCGTCCGGCGCGACCGCCACCATGCCCGGGGGATCACTCTCGACGCTGGTCGCCGCATCCGCCGTCAGGTCCTGCTCGGTCCCGTCATCCAGGCTGACGATCACCGAGAGCTGAGCGCTGTCCGGCAGCCCTTTCAGCGTGACTGCGGGATCGTCTGCCGACAGCGCCAGCGTGGCGGACAGCGGCGCGACCTTCAGCCCGGTCGCCGCGGGTAGCCCGACCGTCACAACCCGCTGTCCCGCGCCGATCATGACGTCATCGATCGCCCACACAGCGCGGATGCGCGCGTCGCCTTCGGCCACCGCCGACAGCGCCCCATCGGTGACCGTGATCACCTCCGGATCCAGCGATGTCACCGTTACGGAGGGCTGCTCGGTGATCCGCATGCGCGTGCCGTCCTCAAACTCCGCGTACACCTCCGCGTGGCAGGCTGCGCCCGGGGTCTCCAGCGTCGCCGCCACCAGGCCCGTCGCCGTCACATGCCCCGGGTCGACGCTTGGCTCGGCGGCAAAGCTCTTCATCTTCAACGTGCACGGCGCCACGACGGTCAAGGCGGCCACTGCGGCCGTGGTCTCAGGCGACACCGTCAGCGCCAGCTGCCCGAGCAGGCCGTCGATACCGTGCACGTTGACGCCCTGCTGCCCACCCGGACCCACCGCGCTCAGCAGGGCCGCGTCCGCGTCCCAGGTCAGGTCGCCTGTCGGCGTCACCGTCACGAGGTCGGTCACGTCTTCATCGAAGCCGCCGCCCGCGCCATCGACGTACGTGGCCGTGGCGCTGAATACAGCGGTCTGCAAGATGCCGGGCGTCAACTCGATGGCTGACAGGTCGTCGTCCGACACCGCCAGCCCGATACCGCTCAATTGCATCACAACAACCGTGGCCTGGGCGGTGAAGCCGGCTCCCTGGGTCGTCAACACCGCGGTCCCGGGCTGCGAGCCCACGCTGATCACGCCGTCCTCGCTCACGATCGCCGCCAGCGGCTCACTGCTGTCGATCACCAGTCCATCCGGGCTCAGCAGCGCCGTTGTGTAGTCCCGGTAGAAGCCGTCGGAGATCAGCTGCGCGCTTGGGGCGGCCTCCAGGCCCTGCCGGTGTATCAACTGGTACGCACTCGGCCGGGTGAAGAAGCCTTTGAGCGAGCGGCCCCAGATCAGCACCTGCCCCGGCACTCCGATCCCGCTGTGATCGACCACGTTGAAGGGCTTGTCGCTGGCGATGGTGGCCAGGCTGACCGAGAACAGGTCCTTGAGCAGCGGCGACAGCAGCGCGCCGATCGCCGTGTCCGGGGTCAAACCGGCCTTGACCGTAAAGATGACATCGGCCAGGTGCACCTTCGTCCCCGTCGCGCAGGCATGCGTGACCTCGGTGTTGATCGCGTTGAACTTCAGTACGCCGGTCTCCTGGGCGTTGATGCCCAGATTGCTGATAGGCAGGCCAAAGCTCGGGCACGTGCCGTTGCTGAATCCGGTCGCCTCCAGCCGCGTGTTGTCGAACTCGATGTGGATGTCATAGCTGCCCGCCTGCGTGCCCCCGGTGTTGACCAGGACCGGGACGACGACCTCGTCGCCGGGAAAGAGCGGGGACGAGGGCAGCACCGTGCCGCCGCCCGGCGAGTCGATGATCAGCTGCGGCGGCGCCTTCTGCACGGCCAGAAATGTGGAGGCCGTGACTGTGCCGGCCGTCACCGTGACGACGACAAAGTCCGAGGCGCCAAAGAGCACCGGCGGCGCCGTCCAGGCGATAGTGCAGCGGCCCAGGGCATCGGTCTCACACGCTGCGGAGTCACTGGACGCGGGGTGCGCAAAGTCCGCTGTGACCTGCGTGCCCGATGTGACGGGGCGATCCAGCGCGTCGGTCACCTGAATGACCAGCTCGGCCTGCGCCTGATCGACGTAGAGGATGTCGCGAACACGGATCACGTCCACTTTGGCGGGGGCCTGGCCGCCGATCTGCACCGCGATGGGCGCAGACGTGATGTTGTAGCCTGTCAGAGAGAGCTCGCCGACCATGTTTGGGACCGAGAGAGCGGCCAACGTGGTCGAGTAGGTACCGTCACCGTTGTCCGTCACGAGGTTGGTGACCACGCCGGCGGTCGTGACAAAGCGGACCGCCGCGCCGCCGGCGGTCTCGGGCACGCCCACGCACTCCGGGCCGTCGGTCTCGCCGTCGCAGTCGTTGTCCACGGCGTCGTCGCACAGGTCCGCAAGTCCCGGCTTGGCGACCAGCGACCACTCGGTGGTGCTCTGCGCCGGCACGCACGCCAGGCAGCCGTCGGCGGCGTTGACCTGGTCCTGCACGACGCAGGTCTTGTCGATCACGCACGCGCCCGGCACCAACGTGTGGGTGCAGCCGGTCGCTGTGTCGCAGTCGTCCGTCGTGCAGACGAGCCCGTCGTCGCAATCGAGCGGAGCTGCCCCCGTGCACTGAGTGGCCAGCCCGTCCGCGGCGCAGGTCACCGTCCCGGCCGCCGCGCAGGCACCCAGGCCGCCGTCGCACGCGCTGCCCTTGTCGGCAAAGCCCTCGTCGATGTCGCCGTCGCAGTTGTTGTCCTTGTCGTCGCAGATCTCGGGTTCGGGGTCCGCAGCTACGCAGTCCGCCTGGCCGCCGTTGCACAACAGCACGCCGCCGCAGGAGCCGTGTTCGTTCTCCTTGCTGCACTTGAAGATGGCGCCCGCGCCCGCAAGCGACAGCATGCAGTCGCAGGCCTCGGTCGCCGGTACGCACACGCCTTTGATCCCAGTGGGCCACTGCGCCTCGAGACAATCCCATTTCACGGGGCAGGGGGCGTCGACGTCGCACTCCTGGCCGCACGCGTCGACCACGATGTCCGGCGCATCCACGGGCGGGGTGTCAGGTGGGTCGCCGCCCGTGTCTTGAGGATCGGGGAGGCCGGTGTCACCGATGACGGTGGTGTCGGCTGCATCACCGACCGCCACGTCGGCGATTCCGCCCGCATCAGGGACCTCCTGCGCCGGCTCGGACCCGCAGGCGACGACCAGCAGGGCCGCCGCTAACCGTCTCAGATCAGCTGCCATGAGCCGTAATTCTAATGATCCGGACGGCGCGAAGTCGGTTCTTTTTTCGGCAGGTCCGAGATAAGTCTTTACAAAATTAAATTTACAGTGGAAATTATTTGTATGCGGAGGGACTTAATAGCAACCGGCGGACCCATCGACCTGATGAGTGACGCGTATAGTGCGCCCCTGGACTCCAAACGCTCGGCCGACGCGGCTGACGAGGGCGAGTCCCCGTTCCGTGCGTTGCTGGGCCTGGCCGTGAACAAGGCCAATGCGCTGGCCGTATTCAGGTCCCCGGACGAGACCATCGTGCTGCGCATCGATGGCGGCCGTCTGCGAAGCTGCTGGTCCGATCAACAATCCGAGGACGACGCCCTGCTGGCCGAGCTGTGGCAGAGCGGCGCCGTCGCCCCCGATGATCTGGCGCGCGTCACCGCGCATGCCCGGCTGAACCAGGCCGGCCTTGCCACGACGCTCTATGGGCTGGGGCTCGTGCCGCCGGCCGGCATCGCCCGAGCGATGAGAGCCGTATATCGGCAGCGCGTTCATCGTGCCGCGGCCATGAGCGCCGCGCAGCTGACAGTTGCAGAGTCGCGCTCCACCAGCCCGGCATCGTCGCTGATCTCGATGGATCTGGTCGCCATTCTGGCCAGTTACGCACGCGAGCTGCTGTCTGCCTTCAAATGGGATGCTCTCAAGCCGATGCTGGCGCCCCTGGCCGACGGTCGGCTGAGCCTCAAGGCGGATCGTCCGCTGCTCGAGCTGCTGGACCTGTACGAGCTGCGACGCGGCCCGTTGGGTAAAGCGCTGGACGGCTCTAACGATCTGGCAGGCGTTCTGGCCAAGTCGGGTCTGACGGCCGGTGATGGGGCTCGCGTGGTTCTTCTGCTGGCGGCGTTTGGCCTGCTCCACGTGATCGAAGAGGACGCCGCCCGCAAGCCGACGGTCGTGCGCGACCTGACAGGCATCCGCGACCGGATGTCCGCCGCCAATCACTTTGTGCGGCTGGACTGCCAGTGGTGGTCCCACCTGGACACATTGATGACGAACTATGCCGGACTGCGCCAGCGGTTCGGACCGAACAGCTCCCTGCGTGATGGCGGTCCCGCAGGGTGTCTGGTGAAGGAGATCTGGAGCCTGGTCGACGAGGCCTGGTTCGTGGTCTCCGATGAGCTTCGCCGCGACGCCTATCGCCGCAGCATCGTCAAAGCCGAGCGCGTCGAGCGCAAGGCCGCGCTGCTGCTCGAGTGGGCTCAGACGGCGGAGAAAATAACGGATACCGCGCGAGCGCGACGCCTCTACGAGGTGGCGGCTGAGCTGTGTCCGAGCGAGGTGGCGCTGGCTGGGGTGGCCCGAGTGCGCAACACCGAGCGAAAGGGAGTCGTGTGACCAGGGTTTGATGGGAGGTATCCAATGTCCAAACGACTAATGTTGGTCGTTTCTGAGCCGGAGGTCTGCGCCACGCTGCATGACTGGCTGGTGGATCTGGGGTTTGACGTGGTTGTCGCCGAGAACGGCGACGACGCTGTAACCCGATTCACCCGCGAGTTCTACAAGCTGGTGATCTTCTGGTTCGACAATGACAGGCCGGACATGCTTCGGACGCTGGGGCGCATGCGCCTACAGACCGGGGGGCGGCCTACGACGGCGATGGCGGTGACAGGCGCTCAGGGCAGCGCACTCGGCCGTCTGCGCAGCTTTAGCGCGCATCTGGGGGTGACGTCGTTTCTGCACCTGCCGCTGGAGCGCAGCTGCTTGATCGCGAGGCTGGCCGAGTCGATCGGCATGCCCGGCGACGAAGGGCTACAGCAGAAGGCCCTTGACCTGGCGGAGTCGCTGGAGTCCGAGCAGGACCGGCTGCTGCGGCTGCAGTTCGAGCTGTATGAGCTGAGCCGTCAGCCCGCCACGGCCCGTCTGGGTCTGGAGAGCGACGCCGGCACCGATGAGATCCGCCAGGCGTATTTCGAACTGGTCACCGCGTACCACGCGGAGGGCGCCCGGGCTCGCACAGAGCAGGCCCGACGGGCAGTCGACCGCATTCAGGGGGTCTTGAGCGAGTCCTACCTGGCGCTTCGTCGTCGTCGGCGTGAAGCGCCGGAGCAGGATGACAGCCAGGCTGCTACGAGCTCCACGATAGCGCGTGACCTCCTGGCGCGTGACTCCAGCATCCAAGCGGTCAGGCGCCGCGAGGTGTTGACCGAGGAAGACACGGCACAGACGCTGCTGGAGTCGGCCCGCCTGGCGCTGGTCATCAGCGACTATGCGCGGGCGTCGCGACTGCTGCGCCGAGTGCTGGTCATGCAGCCAAGCTCCCGCGAGGCGCGCTACTACCTGATGCTTGCACTGGAGCGTGCGCGTGATCGCAGCGCCAACGACGTGCCTGCGGCTGCTGCCGTCACGGGTACCTGACCCGCAAAACGCGCCTGGGCGCCGGGTCCTGTTATGCTCTGGGCCATGGCGCACATTCGCATCCGGCCGGCGTTGATCCCGGTCGCTCTCCTGCTAACGCTCTCCTGCACCAGCTCGCAGCGATCGAGCTCTAAAGATGACGTCGCCGGGCCGGCCTCAGAGGTGACTGCGCCGGCAGACGACGCTGACACCGGCCCTTTCGAGGAGGTGTGCACGCCCAACTGCCAGGACCGCGTCTGCGGCGATGATGGCTGCGGCGGGGAGTGCGGCGCCTGCGATGAGGGCACGACCTGCGCGGAGGGTGTCTGCACCGCCTGCGAGCCCAACCCCTGTGAAAACGGTGGTATCTGCGCCGACACCGAGAAGGGCTTCAGCTGCGAGTGCGCCGAGGATTGGCGAGGGCCGCAGTGCGCCGAGGCCGTGGACCCGTGTGTGCTCGAGCTGCCCAAGCCGTCTTACGGATTGGGGCCGTCCATTCTGCCGTTTGGCAGCGCGACGACCGAGCGTCTGTCCATTCAGGGCAAGGAGGCGCCGTATGCGGGCGTGCTGGCCGCCGTCTCCGTACGGCTGGCCGGCCCACCGGTGGGCAACCCCGACAACTGGCAGCTGGTCATCTACGACCGCTCCGGCGAGGTCTTCAAGCTGGCGGCCAAGCGGCAGCTGCCGGTGGACGGCACGTCGCTGGACGAGCAGACGGTGGCGATCGAACCGCCGATGATCGTCGGCGCGGAGCAATACGTCGGGCTGCTCAATCCGAGCGGCGCGCTGGGGATCGCGCACACCACCACCGGCGGGTCCGGCTATCTGACGGCGTCCGGTGCGGACCTGCCGACCAATGTGGGGAGCCTGGTCACGCCGGCCCCGTCCGAGGGCAGCGCGGCCTGGCGGGCGTCTTTTGTCGACACGACGCCGTGCAAGAACGGTGGGACGTGCACAACGGTCGGTGATGGATATACCTGCAAGTGCGGCGCAGCTTATGCCGGCCTGACCTGCCAGACCGTCACGGACGCCTGCGCCTCGCCCGCGCTGAACGACTGTGGCGACTTCTCGCAGTGCAAGTCGTCTGGACCCGACTACGAGTGCCTGTGCCTGCCCGGCTTCGCGGGCGACGGCGTCGTCTGTGAGGACATCGACGAGTGCAGCGACGATGAGCTGAACCCCTGCGACTTCTTTGCGGTGTGCACCAACACGCCAGGCGCTGCTGAGTGCGAGTGCAAAGCCGGCTTTGAGGGCGACGGCACGGTGTGTCTGGACATCGACGAGTGCGCCGAACCCGGGCTGAACAACTGCTCGCCCAACGCCGACTGCATCGACCAGGACGGCACGTTTGCGTGCGTCTGCCAGCTCGGCTGGGAGGGGGACGGCGTGGCCTGTGAAGACGTGGATGAGTGCGCCGATCCGGAGGCAAGCATATGTGGGGACAACGCCAGCTGCAGCAACACCGAGGGCGGGTTCGAGTGCATCTGCGCCGAGGGCTTCAAGGCCGACGGGCTGTATTGCAAGGACATCGACGAGTGCCTGGACGACGCCCTGAACGACTGTGACGAGAACGCCTTCTGCGATAACAAGCCCGGCACCTTCGGCTGCGCCTGTTACCCCGGCTTCATCGGCAACGGGCAGAGCTGCTGCGGCGCGCCGTTTGCGTCAGGCGAGACGTGCGAGGACTCCTATGTGGTGTGTGAGCTGCCGTACTCCGACAGTGGCCTGACCCTAACGGCGGTCAACGACTACGGGGCGGGCATCAAGCAGTGCAACTCGGGCGTGCAGGGGGCTGTGGGCGGCGCGAGCCCGGACCTGGTCTACAGCTACCAGCCGCAGAGCAAGCAGACCGTCAAAGCCACGCTGGCCGGGGATTTCGGCGCCGCGCTGTACCTGGTGACCGACTGCACGACCATCTCGCAGTGCATTCCCGACTGCGCCGTGCTCGGCTCATCCTGCCTGGCGGCCAAGGCGGTCAGCGCAAACGACAGCGGGTCGCTCACCGTCGAGCTGGACGGCGGCAAGACCTACTATTTTGTGGTGGATGGGCAGGGCAGCGTCGTGAACCTGAACGGCAGCTACACGTTTACGCTGGAGCCTGCTTTCTAGGAAGGAAAGAGGGCTGAGTTACTTGCACTCGGCCGGGGCGTTGGGCGCGCCGGCGTAGCCCTTGAGGGCCGCGTCGCAAGCCGCTTTGGCGCTGGCAGCAGCCGGCCCCTTCAGCATGCCTTCGATGTTGCGCCAGGCCTGCTCCATCGGAGCTTTCATCGCGGGCGTGGCCTTGACCATACCGTCGATGCACGCCTTCAGCTTCGTGCAGGACTCGGGCAGCTTGGCGTCGCCGGCAGCGGCGGCCGGAGCAGCGGCGGCAGCGGCTTTACCAGCGGCGGCGGCAGCAGCGCCGGCGGCCTCGGCAGCCTTGGCGGCAGCGGCAGCGGCAGGAGCGGCGCCCGCAGCACCGGCGGCCTCGGCGGCCTTACCAGCGGCCTCAGCAGCCTTGGCAGCAGCGGCGGCACCGGCCTCAGCGGCCTTCGCGCCCGCCTCAGCGGCCTTCGCGCCCGCCTCAGCAGCCTTGCCAGCGGCCTCGCCGGCCTTGTCAGCGGCCTCGCCGGCCTTGTCAGCGGCCTCACCGGCCTTGTCAGCGGCCTCGCCAGCCTTGTCGGCGGCCTCACCGGCTTTGTCGCCGGCCTCAGCCTTGTCGCCCTCAGCCTTGTCGCCGGCCTCGGCCTTGTCACCGGCCTCGTCGGCCTTGTCGCCTTCGGCGGCTTTCTCCTCGGCAGGCTTCTCGTCGCCCTTGGCCTCGTCAGCCTTCGGCGCCTCTTTGGCCTTGTTGTCCTCTTTCTTGGTCGTTTCCTTTTTGCCGCAGCCACTGAACACGAGGCCCAGCGCGATCACGAGAAGGATAAACAGTTTTTTCATCTTCTTACTCTCCCGGGTCGGCGCTTTGGCCGGCCGTTTGTCACAGCGGTCGCCCATGCTGTCAGACAAAACGCGATTTCGTCAACCCTCAAAGTTTAGGGCGTACATCGAGCACGGGCGCTGCCGATGGTCACAAACGCGTCCGGCTATCCACAAGTTCACTCCAGATCCCGGCCCCATCGATAGCGAACGATTCGGTGCTTGCGGGCGATGTCCAGGAAGAACTCCTCCGCGAGATCCGGCCGCTCGGTCGCCAGATTGTGGACCTCTGCCAGGTCCTCGCGCAGGTCAAACAGGTGATGAGTGCGCGCCTTCATCGCGTAGAAGTAGTGCCAGGATCCGCGCCGCAGCCCCCAATAGCGCAGGACGTAGGGGCTGTTGAAGTACGCAGTTCGGTTGGCCGCCGCGTGGGTCAGCGTGGTGCCCGGCAGCGCGTTGGGCGCGGTCAAACCCAGCAACTGCGCCACGGTCGGCAGCACGTCGACCTGGCTACCCACGGCGTCGATCCGTTGCGGCGTCAACCGGCCGTCCGCAAGGATCAGCAGCGGCACAGCGACGTTCTCGCGATGCAGGTTTGTGACCACCGAGAAGTTGTCGTCGTGCTCTCCCATCGCGCGCGATGTGTCCGCCGTAACGATGAGGATGGTCTTGTCGGCGAGCCCCCGCGCGCGCAGGTCGTCCACGAAGCCGCCAAGCGCATGATCGGCGTACGCAAAGGCCGTCAGGAACTTCCGATGGTCCACGTCCGACACGTCGACCGGCGGCCTCTGGAAGTGGTCCGGCACCGTCCAAGGGTGATGATTACTGATCGTGAACAAGGTCAGAAACGCGGGTTTTTGCTCCGCGTCCCGCTCGGCGAGCCAGCCGGCGGCGCGATCGTAGAGATACTCGTCGTGAATTCCCCAGCTCATGCGCTGGGCATCCGGATGGTGTGCTTCCAGCGCTTTCTCCCCCTCGACCGTCTGGAAGCCGTTGGCCGCGAAGAAGGGACCCTGGTTTTCAAAGGAGAGCTCGCCGTTGTGCAGATACGCCGTGTGGTAGCCGCGAGCCGCAAACATGGAGGGCAGCCCCTTCATCTGGACCACGGGCTGCTCTGCCTGAATCGCGTTGGAGTCAAAGCGCGGCATGCGCCCAAACAGCAGGGAGATCACCGCCCGCGTCGTCTGAATCCCATTGGCGTGGAAGTTCGTGAACAGCACGCCCTCCTTGCTGAGCCGGTCGAACTGCGGGCTGACCCCGTGGCGTCCGCCGAGCGCGCCGATGTCGATGGCCCGCTGCGACTCCATGACCAGCAGCACGACGTGGGGTCGCTCGCCGTCGCCGATGCGCACGTTGAAGAGCGGCTCGCCCAGCCGGCGCGACGGCCACTCGCTCATCGAGTCGCCATCCGCCTCCACCGCGGCGCGGATCAGCACGTCCTCGACGCCCAGCGCCGCCAGCGCGTGCTCGACCTGATCGTTGAGGATCACGTTGTTGGCCACGTAGCCGAGGTCGCCGGGACCGGCCAGCACGCAGGTCACCGCCGCGGCGTTGGCGGCCAGCGCCGCGCCGAGCGTCGCGAGCGAGAAGCGCAGGCTCAGCACGTGAGGCCGCACACGCCGAAACGCCCAGACCGAGCCCGCCGCCACGACGACCACACCCACCGCCAGCAGCCACAGCCCAAGGTCCCGCGCCGAGCTCCAGAAGCTCTCCCAGTCCAGGAAGAAGTGCAGAAACGACGCCGTCATCCGAAAGCCGGTCTGCCAATACAGCAGCGCGTCGAAGAGGACGTAGATTTGGCCGATCACGAACAGCGTGGCGGCCGCCCAGACCCAGGCAACACGGCCCCGAAACGCCCCTTTTATCGCCAGCGTGATCAGCACGGCTTGAAACGCGATCGCCACGTCCTGAACCAGTCCGGACAGCATCCCAAGAAGCAGCGTGCCCAGCGGCTGAGACGAGAGCATCGCCAGGCGCAGGACCGTCGCAAGCGCGACCCAAAGCAGCAACAGCCAACGCATCGGCGGCAGTATGGCATACTCCCCGCGTCGACCGTCTCGCGCCAATGGAGAACATCGTGCTGATCCTGCTGTCACCCGCCAAGAGCTTGGACTTTGAGCCCACCGATGTGGCGCTGCACACGCAGCCCGACGCGTTGGAGGACTCTCAGCGCCTGATAGACGTGATGCGCAAGAAGTCCAGCGCCTCCGTCGCCAAGCTGATGGGCCTGAGCACCAAGCTCGCGGACCTCAACGTGGAGCGCTATCGCACGTACGAGACGCCGTTTGTGCTCAATCAGGGCGCCAAGCAAGCGCTGCTGGCGTTCAAGGGCGACGTCTACCGCCAGTGGCCGCTTGCCGATTACGACGACGCCGACTTCGCGTACGCCCAGGCTCACCTGCGTATCCTGTCCGGCCTGTACGGTGCGCTGCGGCCCATGGACCTCATCCGGCCTTACCGGCTGGAGATGGGCACGCGCCTCAAGACGCGCCGCGGCAAGAACCTGTACGACTTCTGGGGCGCCCGCATCACCAAGGCGCTGAACGCCGCGCTGGCCGAGCAGGGCGACCGCATCGTCGTCAACCTGGCGTCAAACGAGTACTACGGCTCGGTGCACACCAAGGCCCTCGAGGCGCAGGTCATCAGCCCGGTCTTCAAGGACTACAAAAACGGCACCTTCAAGATCATTTCGTTCTACGCAAAAGCCGCCCGTGGCCAGATGGCGCACTACCTGCTCAAGAACCGGATCGCCGACCCCGAGGGCCTCACAGCCTTTGATGGCAATGGATATTTCTACGACGCGGAGACGTCGACGCCTGACAAGCCGGTCTTCCTGCGTAAAAAGGACTAACGCACCGGCGTGCGGCGCAGGATGACAAACTCCACTCGGCGGTTTTCGGCGCGCGCCTCATCGCTTCTGCCTTTGGCCAGCGGCTTGCTCTCGCCGTAGCCCGTCGGCTGCAGACGCGCCGGGTCAACGCCGGCGCCGTGCAAGAAGGCGCAGACCATCTCCACGCGGCGCTGTGACAGCGTCATGTTCTTGCGGTTGGAGCCGCGGTCGTCCGTGTGGCCGCGCACCTCGACCAGCTCGATGTCCGCGTGGTCCGCCAGCGCTTTGGCGACCGCCTCCAGCAGGTCGTGGCTCTCGGGGCGCAGCGTCGCTTTGCCCGTGTCGAAGTGGACCTTCTGCATCAGCACGATCGCGTCCGCTTTGACGACCACGACCGGCGCCTTCTCGTCCGGGCAGCCGTCCAGGTCATCGACGCCGTTCACCACCTCCGGCTTGTCCGGGCACTTGTCTTTGACGTCGGGGATCTTGTCGCCGTCATTGTCCGGGTCCGGGCAGCCGTCCTCGTCTTTGAAGCCGTCCAGGTCCTCCGGCTTGTTGGGGCATTTATCCTCTTTGTCCGTCCAGCCGTCCTTGTCGTTGTCCGAGTCCGGGCAGCCGTCCTTGTCCTGAAATCGGTCCACGTCTTCGGGCACGTTCGGGCACTTGTCCTTGCCGTCCAGCACCCCGTCCTTGTCGTTGTCCGGCTCGGGGCAGCCATCGGTGTCCTGGAAACCGTCCACGTCCTCGGGATCCGCCGGGCACGCGTCATCGCTGTCCATGATGCGGTCGCCGTCCGTGTCGCGGTCAAACGGCGTGTACTGCACCCCGGCGAACATCCGCAGATCGGGCGTGCCGTACCCGCCGACCAGCCCGGTGCCCAAGCCCACGTCCACCGCCCACGCGCCCGCAAACGCAAAGCGTGGTCCCGCGACCACCTCCAGCGGCGCGTTGGCCGACGTCACCGACGACAGGTCCAGCCGCCCGAAGAGCTCCATGCCGAAGTCCGCCCACGACGCCGATTGGTGGCGCGCGCCCACGCTGTAGAGCACCTCGTGCCCCAGCGCCAGGTTGGAGACCGGATCTCCGCCCGTCCGCACCCGCGCGCCCAGGTTTGCCGCAAGCAGCCACTTCGTCAGCTTGTAGGTGTAGGCCGCCCGCACGCCGATGGAGACGCTGTCCTCCGCCGCCAGGCCGGTGGAGTCGCTCAGCGGGATGCCCAGCCCTATCGAGGCCGCCACCCCGTGGCCACCGCGATTGGGGTCACGCTTCAAGATTCGAAAACGCGCGCGCAGCTTCAAGTCGCCGGCCGCCGCGTCCGAGACCCCACTGAAGCGCTCCGCGTCCCCGCTGCCGGACAGCTTCACCGGCAGCCCCAGCTGCACCTCGCCCCAGCCCAGAAAGCCCAGCGCCACGGCCAGATCGCCATACAGCTGATGGTCCACGACCGGCTCGCGGCTCAGGCGCTCGCCGTTTTGCTCGACCACCAGCCATAGCGGGTCGTCTGTGAAGTGCATAAACAGGCTGGCCGAGACCCCCAGATGTCGCGCTACCTCGCTGCCGTCGGTCCAGAAGATCCGGTCGTACTCGGGCGCGATCACAAGCTGCTGCAGGCTGAAGCCACTGCTGTATTGCTGCCCCGCCGCCGGCGACGCGACAGTGAGCAGCACCGCGATGGTCACAAGTCGCGTCATGCGGTCCGCCTGCGGAAGACCATCGTAACCAGCACCAGGACGAGCAGCGCGGGTATCGAGCCCGGGGCGCGGCCCTGCCCGGCCTGACAGGCGCCGCCGATGCCGCCCCCGACCAGGCGGGAGTCGCTGGTGTCGCGCGTGCTCTGAATCGGCGGTTTGAACGGCTTCTTCGTGTCGCCTCCCAGGTCATCGTCGTCGCCACCCAGCTCGGGATCGGGCTCCGGCGGCGGGGGCTCGGCGATATCCTCAGGTTCAGCCTCGGAGTCGGGCGGCGCCTCTGCAACGGGCTCGGGGCCCGGCTCTACCTGCCCTTCCGCACAGTCCAGCGCGCCGTTCTCATCGGCGTCCACGCACTCCACGTTGCACGGGCCGATGTTGTCGTTGCAGTCCTCGCCCGTGCACTGCGGGCCCAGGCCGTAGCCGTCCCCGTCCACGTCCACGCACGGGTCGTTGCAGTCGGGGAAGCCGTCGTCATCCGTGTCCGAGCAGTCCGTCGTGCAGTTGGCCGTCTTGTCATCGCAGTCGGCGCCCGTGCACTCGGGGCCGTCGCCGTACCCGTCGCCGTCGCCGTCCAGGCACGGGTCGAGACAGTCCGCGATCGAGTCACCGTCGGCGTCTGTCGTGCAGTCCACGGTGCACTTGGCCACCGTGTCATCGCAGTCCGCGCCCGCGCATCCAGCGCCCACGCCGAAGCCGTCGGCGTCCACGTCAAAGCACGCGTCGTTGCAGTCCGGAACGCCGTCCGAGTCCAGATCCGAGCAGTCCGTGGTGCAGGCATTGGTCCCCTCCAGGCAGTCGGGTCCCGCGCAATCGGCTCCGGCCCCGTAGCCGTCTCCGTCAGCGTCCAGGCACGGATCCTTGCAGTCTGGGATGGCGTCCAGATCGGCATCCGCGCAGGAGACGTTGCAGGCGGCGCTGGTCTCGTCGCAGTCGCTGCCGATGCACTCGGGGCCGATGCCGTAGCCGTCGCCGTCCGGGTCAGCGCACTCGTCCACGCAGTCCGGCACGGAGTCGCCGTCGCCGTCCGAGCAGTCCACGTTGCACAGCGCCGTGCTCTCGTCGCAGTCCGGCCCCACGCAGTCCGGCCCCACGCCGTAGCCGTCGCCGTCCGGATCCAGGCATGGGTCCTTGCAGTCGGCGACGCCGTCGTTGTCGTTGTCCGCGCAGGTGTGTGTGCACAGCTTGGTCGTGTCGTCGCAGTCGATCAGCGCGCACAGCGGTCCGTTGCCGTACCCGTCGCCGTCGAAGTCCAGGCAGGTGTCCTTGCAGTCCGGTGTGCCATCGCCGTCGCCGTCCGAGCAGTCGTCCGTACACTTGTTGGACGTGTCGTCGCAGTCGGGCGCCACGCAGTCCGGTCCAATGCCGTAGTCGTCCTTGTCCGCGTCCAGGCAGAAGTCCGCACAGTCCGGCGTTCCGTCCCCGTCGGTGTCCGTGCAGTCCACGTTGCACAGCGGCATCCCCTCCAGGCAGTCGGTGGCGATGCACCCGGGCCCCTGGCCGTAGCCGTCGCCGTCCAGATCGATGCAGGGGTCCGCGCAGTCCGGCAGCAGATCCTGGTCGATATCCACGCAAAGGGTGGCGCAGTCCGCGCTCAGGTCGTAGCAGTCGCCGTCGCAGTTGGTCAGCGAGTCGTTGTCTGCGTCCAGGCACAGCGGCTCTTTCTGCTCCTGCGCCGGGACGTGATCGTCGCCAAAGCCCAGGTCGTCGTTGGACCCGGCAAAGATCGTCACGTTGTAGATGTTCTCTGTGGGGTCCGCGCCCTCGAGCGCCAGCTTGGAGAAGGCCGGTATCGTCAGCTCCAGATGGGGCGCCGCGGCCGATGGCGCGCCGAAGACCGTCATCGGGTGAGCGTCCAGCTTGGTGCCGAACGCCAGGCCCAGAAAGGTGCCGAACGTGGAGTCAAACGTGTAGACGCCCAGCTTGGACAGGTCGGATCCGTCGCCCGGCACGCCCGCGATCACGTCGGGCTCGCCGTCGCCGTCCACGTCGAACAGCAGCGCCAGCGTCTCGCTGCCGCCCAGCAGGGCCTCGTCGGAGCCGCCGCCGGCCAACAGCACCGGACCGGACGTGTCCGGATCGCCGTCGTCGTCCGCGTCGCCCGCGATCACATAGGTCTCGATGCCCACGTACAGCGTGTCGGTCGCGTCGTCGTGGAAGAAGTGCGCCGCCTTGATGTCAAAGCCGCTGGTCGCCCCGCTAAAGTCGTCCGGGACGCCGATGTCCAGCCCGCCGGGGTCGGTGATGATCACTGCGCCGTCGATGGCGAAGTCGGCGGGCGCATTACCGGTAAAGACCGGCTGCGCCCCTGCCACCGGCACGGCAAACAACATGACGGCGACCCCGAATCTCAGCACGTGGGAAGGGTACCACGGCCGCTCGCAACGGCTGTGAGCTGTGACAAAGGAGGGACTGGTCGTGATAGCCTCGTGGGTCGATGGACGTCACCCGCACCGAAGCCGGCCTCTACGGGTCACAGGCGTACGACCCGATCGAGCAGGTCTGGTGGCTGACGATCGTTCATCATCCGGACGTGGACTGTGTCGGGCGCCGCGTCGCCGTGGTGTCTGAAGCGCCGCTGAGCCTGGGGCGGGAGCAGCGTCACTTCGGCAAAGAGGGGCTCATGGACTCCAAGCTGTCGCGCCGGCACGCGACAGCGACGTGCGACGCCGACGGTGTCGTGACGGTGCGCGATCGTGACAGCCGCAGCGGCACGTTCGTCAACGGCGTGCGGATCCAGGAGCAGGAGGTGGGCAGCGGCGACGTCGTGGGGATCGGCTCCATTCTGATGTTGGTCCATCGCGCGCCCAGCGGGTTTGAGCCGCCGCACCATCCGCGCATCGTCGGCAGGAGCTTTGGTCTCTCCCGCGTGTTGGATGCCGTTACGCTGGTCGCCGAGGACGCGGCCCCGGTGCTGATCGTCGGCGAGCCCGGCACCGGCAAGGAGCTTGTCGCGCGTGAGATCCACCGCCTCAGTCGCCGCCGCGGCGAGCTTCAGCGCGTCAACTGCGGCGAGGTGTCAGACGATCTGCTGCTCAGCAAGCTCTTCGGCCACGCCGATGGCGGCACGGTCTTTTTGGACGAGATCGGCCAGGCGTCCCCCGAGCTGCAGGTCGAGCTACTGCGCTTTCTGCAGGAGGGCGAGGGCCGTCGCGCGGGCGCCGACCGCGCACGACGGGTCACCACGCGCGTGATCACGGCGACCCACCGAGACCTGCCGGCCCGTGTGGCAGCCGGCGACTTTCGCGAGGATCTATACGCGCGCCTGGCCGGTCGGGTCATCGACGTGCTGCCCCTGCGGGACCGCAAAGAGGACATCCCGCACCTGATCGACGCGTTCTCGAGCGGTCGAGAAGTCAAGCACCGCTTGATGCGTCGTCTGCTCGCTTACAGTTGGCCGCGCAACGTCCGCCAGCTTGAGACCGTGATCCGCCACGCACAGCTTCAGGCGGAGAAGACCGACGCGTTGGGGCTGACCCCGGAGGTCGACGCCATGCTGGTCGAGCCGGGCCGGCCTGCCGACGATGCCGAGGGTGCGGAGACGACATCGGTCTGGACACGCTGAACGACAGTCGGTAAGGGAAGAGGCGTATGACCACCGAGTACAAGCGACGCGATGAGGGCACCGGCGGTACGACGACGACGGTCGACTCCACGGCGCGCGGCGGCGGCCGGACCGATGCGCTGAAGTCGATGAGCTACGCTCAGGGCGCGGCGGCGCTCAGCCCCAGCTCTCCGGCGCTACAGCTGCAGGAGGCGCCGCAGACCGCTGAGGGGCAGCCGGTATACGACGAGGAGTACTGGCACGAGACGGACACCCGCCGCGCCAACAACTGCTACACGTACGCGGTCAACGACTCGCAGGGCCGAGACCCGATGGACCGCTCAGACCCGCTGGGCTACGGCGGCAACTATGAGGGCAAGACTGTCGCCGAGCGCGTCGACATGCTGATCTCGCTGGCCCAGGCGGACGGGCTGATCCTGGAGCAGCGGGTCTCAGACGGCAAGCCGGCCGAGAGCATCCCCGCAGCCCCGGCCGCCCGCAAAGGCCACTATGCGGTCGCCCTGCTCGCAACGCCGGACGCCGTGCAGTACCACTGGTATCGCCAGGACGCGGACGGCACCTGGAGCGGCAAGCAAGGCCGCTCCGGCATCAAGAACACGGACGACAGCGGCGAGGTGATCGCCGACCTCTCCCAGGCGGACATCGGCAGCTATCAGTGGGTCGCCTATTTCTCGGTACCGGCCGGCGGCCTGGACATCGACGAGTAGACCGCGACTGGATCTCGCTATCCAAACCGGACGATCTCGAGATCGCCGAACTGCAGCGACGCGCCGATAGACTCATCCAGCGGCACGGTGAGAATGCTGGACTCCTCCATCGCCTGTACCGCCACCAGCGCGACCGTCTCGGTCTCTCCGGGCAGCGTAGCCCGACCCAGCTCGGCGCAGTCAAAGGCATCGCTGACCGCCATCTTGACCGACTCCGTCAGCAGAACGTGTCCCGGCGGGGCCAACCCGGCCAGATGTTGCGCGCGCGTGACCGCCTCACCCAGCACCGTTCGGTGCACACGACCCATGTCGCGCGACGCCAGGCTGGCCCACGTCACTTCACCCGCCTCCAGCCCCAGCGCGACGCCCAGCGCGTCCTCACCCGCTGGCAGCCGGGCGGTGACGACATCGCGCACAGAGACCGCCGCGGCCAGGCCGCGCTCGAAGTGCTGCTTGCCGGTAAAGACGGCCATCAGCGAGTCGCCTTGAAAGCGCTCCACGACGCCGCCGCGCGCCGTGATCTCCGGGATCGAGACGCTCAGCATCGACGTCAGCCGCTGCACGACCTGGGCGGGCTCCGCCGTGCGCAGCGCCGACGCGATGCCGCGGATGGTGATAGCGGCTACCGTGGCATCCACCGAGTCGGTCACGCCGCTCTGCGCGGCCGGCGCCAGGCGCAGCACGCGGTCGGCCACGTCGCTGTCCACCAGCAGCTGAAGCACCTCGCGCTCGCCGGTCGATCGCAGCGCACCCCGCAGCTGCCGCACGTGCTTCATCGTCTTGTCGATGGTCGCCTGCAGGTCGTTGCGGTCGAACGGCTTCACCAGAAAGTCGAACGCGCCGCGGTTCATCGCCGTGCGGATGTTGGACATGTCGCCGTACGCCGACACGATGACCACCTTGACCAGCGGGTTGGTCTCGCCGACGTGCGACAGAAAGGTCAGCCCGTCCATGCCCGGCATGTTGATGTCGGACAGGACCATGTCCACGTCCGGGTGCGCCTGCAGCACCTTCAGCACCTTCAGCGCCTCCGCGCCGTCCGAGGCCGCCAACAGCTCGTAGTCTCCGCGTTTGATCTGGCGTCTGAACGTCGCGCGCAGCAGCGCCGCCGCGTCCGGCTCGTCGTCCACGACCAGGATCCGCGCGCGCCGGGTCCGAATGGTCTCGGCAGCGTCGGCGAAAGCGGCTGCCAGCGCGTGCGCGGATTGGAAACGCGCTCCCCGGTCGTGGCTGAGCGCACGCTCGAAGAACGCGTCGATCTCCGGCCACAGATCGGCCGCGATCGAGCTTGCCGGCGGGACCTCGCGCGCCTGCACCTCCGCCATCAGTGATGAGGGCTCGGTGCTTTTGTACGGGCTGTGGCCGGTCACCCCGATGTACGCGATCATCGCCAGCGACCACAGATCCGATCGATGGTCCACCGCGTCCGCGCCGGCCTGCTCCGGGCTCATGTAGCGCGGGGTCCCGCCCATCAACTCCGCGGTCGCTGCTTCGTAGGCCATCGCCGCCAGGCCGAAGTCCAGCACCTTGACCTGCTCTTCGCCGTGGCTGCGTGCCAGAAACAGGTTCCCCGGCTTGATGTCGCGATGCACCAGACCCACCGCATGCGCTGCCGCGACCGCCCGCGCGGCCTGCTGTACGATCTCCACCATCGCGGACACGGACACCCGCCCGACCCGCGCAAAGCGCGCCTTGAGGTCCTCGCCCGCGAGCAGCTCCATCACCATGAACGGCGAGCCGTCCTCCACACCGTAGTCGAAGACCTCGACCACGTTGTCGTGATGCAGCCGCGCTACGAAGCGGGCCTCCCGCGCAAACCGCTCGCATGCGTCGGGCGGCAAGTGAGCGCCCCGCAGCTGCTTCAGGGCCACCCGGCGGCCGAGCTGCTGGTCCTCCGCGACCCAGACGATGCCCATCCCGCCCCTGGCGAGCTCTCGCTGAAGCGCGTACCGACCTGCAATGAGTTGTCCTGACATGCGGCTGTGAGGTTAGCGGCGGGGCCTGTTCCCGGTCAATGGGCCGCGGGCGCGTCCAGGTCCGAGCTGACAGGGAGGCTGATGGTGAACGTGGTGTGCTCACCCTCCGCGGTGTCGACATTGAATTGGCCCTGATGGCCCTGCACCACGATGTCGTGGCTCAGGGACAGGCCAAGGCCGGTGCCTTCACCCGTGGGCTTGGTCGTGAAGAACGGGTTGAGCACCTTCTCCAACACCGACTGCGGGATCCCAGTGCCGTTGTCCTTGAGGCGGATGTCGACGGTGTCACCGTTGCGGCGAGTCGACACCTCCAGCGTTGGGGCGTAGCCGTCGCCGTTGCTGT
>CAZJHX010000067.1:0-32307 GCA_964545715.1 uncultured Myxococcales bacterium | reverse complement strand
GCGCCTTCTGAGCGGTCGCATAACACGCGTTGTTGACCACGTTGATCAGGACGCGAGCGATCTCGGCCCGCGAGATCTTCACGTCGCCCACGGTGGCGTCGAAGTCGCTGACGATCTCCAGGCGGAAGTCGTCGTTCTTGGCGCGCACGCCGTGATAGGCCAGCGTCACGCTCGACTCCACGACCTCGTTGAGGTCACAGGGCGCGTGCTCCGTACGCGTGTTGCTGGCATGCATCAGCATGTTGCGGATGATGCTGGCCGCCCGCGTCCCGTGACCGTGCACCTTGGTGCTGGTGGCCGAGAGCTCACCGACCAGCTCGCGCGCCTCGTCGAAGTCCTCTTTGGACCCGCCGCCTTCCAGATCGCCGAGCACCTCGCCCAGCTCCCCGGCGAGATCCACCGCGACGCTGGAGAAGTTGTTCACGAAGTTCAACGGGTTCTGCAGCTCGTGCGCGATGCCCGCCGTCAGCGTACCCAGCGACGCCAGCTTCTCCTGCACGATAATCTGCTGCTGCATCGTCTGGATCTTGTCCAAGCTGGTTCGCAGCTCGCCGTTGGCCTCTTTCAGCTCCAAAGTGCGCTCTTCGACCTTGGTCTCCAGCGTCCGGCTGTGCTCCTCCAGCTGCTCGTACAGCTTGGCGTTTTCGATGGAGATCGACACCTGAGCCGTCAGCAAGCTCAGCACCTCCAGCCGATCGTCCGTAAACACGCCCGTCGCCAGGTTGTTCTCGAAGTAGAACAGCCCCGTCAGCTTGCCCGTGTGCACAATCGGGGCGCACAGCACCGAACGCGGCCCATGCTCCGCGATAAAGGCATCCGTCGTGAAGCGCGGATCGTTGCCGGCGTCCTCCAGCACGATGCTCTTGGAGGTGCGCTGGACATAGTGGACCACCGACTGCGGGATCTGCTCGTAGTCGGCGACCGGGACCACGGCCACGTCGACCGCCTGGCCCGCCGCGGCCTGCGCCTCGACAAAGAGGCCGTCCTCGCGCTCCAACAGCAGCACGCCGCGCTCGGCGCCCACGTTCTCCATAACGATGCCCATCAGCTTCTCCAGCAGATTGGCATGCACGATCTCACCGGCCAGCGCCTGCGACGCCTTGACGACGCTCAGCAGGTCCAGCGCGCCGCTCTGGGTCGTCGTCGACGTGGTATGCGAGGTCAGCGTCCCGCTTCGCGCCCGCTTCGACGGTGCCGCCAGCGCCAGCTCGGGGTACTCCGCCCGCATCGCCGCACACTTGCCGCCCCCGCCCCAACGCTGGTAGGTCCCGTAGGCCAGCGTCCGATAGTGGCCGGCGATCTGCTCGCTGCCCATCGCGTCGTGAAGCCCGGCCGCGAGCTCGCAGCCCAGCCCCTCTTCGTGCAGGAAGCCCTCTTTGCGGGCCCCCGCGATCGCCGCCTCGTACAGCTTGATGGCCTCGAGCGAGTCGCCCGATACACGCGCGCGCTCCGCCAGCACCAGGTCCAGTTTGTGCTGGATGTTGAAGGGCTGGTGCTCGGCCCAGTTGCGCATCGTGACGAGGTTCTCGTCGACCTTGGCCACCATCTCGGCTTTGGCGTCCGCGTCCTCCGTCTTGCCGGCGACCGCCAGCAGAGACAGCGACTGGTAGAAGTTGATCAGCACCGGCGTCACGAAGCCCGCGACCCCGCCGACCGCCTCTTCAGCGGCTTTGGCGCTCTCGACCGCGCCGTCGAAGTCCCGATAGAAGTACCGCAGCATCGTGCGCGCCGTCGCGATCGAGCACAGCACCGGCAGCATGGCGCCGACGCCCTCCACCTCGGTCGTCTCGTCGAAGATGTCGCCCGAGATCAAGCTGTGGTTCTCATCCTCACGCCGCAGCGCGACGCACATCTGGCGCCACACACGGATGTAGTAGTAGCCGTACTCCTGCTTCAGCTGCTTGGACAGCGCGACGTAATGCTCCAGCCGCGCGTCGGCCGACGACAGCTCGTCGCCCGCAAACATGTAGAAGGTCGAGTAGTGCACCGCGTTGTAGCCGGCGTACTCCACGTCGCCGGTGTCGATGCCGACCTTGACCCCGTGCAGCAGCGGCTCCAGCGTGTCGCGCAGCGGGCGCTTCCAGTGGTGCACAAAGATGTAGACAAGCGCCCACACCTTGGACTCCAGCTCCACCGCCTCGAACTGCTGCTGCTGCCGGATCGCCAGCTCCGCAAACGCGAAGCCGACGTCGTAGTGGCCCAACACGCCCGCCATGATCAGCGCGTACAGGGAGTACGCGTAGCAAGACATGCGCGAGCTGCCGTGCTGCACCGTCAGGCGCACCATGGTGAACGACACAAGCGGCAGGATCTCGGGCGCCGCGATGTACACCGCCGGCATCGACGACATCAGAATGCGCATCGCCGCGAGGTATCGCGGGTCTGTCATCGGCTGCAGATCGTCCAGCAGCTCCACCCGCATGTCCGCCGGCAGCTCATCGGTCAGCGGCACCTCCAGCAGCGCCAGCACCTCTTTGACGGTGTCGATGGCCAGCAGCATGCGGTTCTGGCCCACGTAATACTGAATGCGGATCTCGTAGACGCGGATGGTGTCCAGCACGTCGCGCGCGTGGTCGGTCACGATCTGCGCCGCCGCTTCGGCCTGCTCGAAGTCCAGCGTCAGGTACTCCATGTCGACCAGCTCGTTGTGCAGGTCCAGCGTCAGCTCGTACGACGCCTCCCATGCATCCGCCGGCAGAAAGCCGATCGCCGCGCGCACGCACTGCAGCGCCGGGCCATACGCCGTCGACTGACGTGCCCGCCGTGCCGCTTGCAGGTTCAGTCGCGCGGCCTGGTAACGGCGCTCGCCGTCCGTGATTCGATCCGCCGCCAGGTTCAGGTGCGAGACCACACCGAAGATCCGCTCTTCGAGCGCCTCCGCCGGCGTGTCCTCCAGCATCTGATTGGCAAGCTGCTCGTGAATGCGGCCACGCTCCTGCTCATCGATGATGGCGTACGACGCCTGCTGCACCCGGTCGTGCTGGAAGCGGAAGCGGATCGCGCTCGCGTCGAAGTCGCCTGCGATGCGCGTCAGCTTGTATTCGTTGCTCAGCGGCACGACCAGCCCGGCCTCCAGCGCCGGCCACAGATCCGCTGCCGTGTCGCGAGCGGATCTGCCGCTCAGACGCGCCACCGTGTCCAGTCCGAACTGGTTGCCCACGCACGCCGCAAGGGTGAGCACGCCGCGCGTCTTCTCGTCCAGCCCCTGGACCGTGCCGACCATCAGATCGACCACGTTCTCGGTGATGCCCATGGCCTTGAGCGCCGCCATGTCCCATGTCCACTCGCCTGCGTCCGCGTCGTAGACCAGGTTGCCCTGCTGGTAGATGTTGGTCAGCAGCTGGATCAGGAAGAACGGGTTACCGCGCGTCTTCTCGTTGACCAGCTGCGTCAGCGAAGCGCAGTGCTCGGGCGTCGAGTGCAGCGAGTCCGCGATCAGCTCACCCACGTGCTCGGCCGCCAGGGGCTGCAGCGTGATCGTCGACATCCGGTCCCGGGCGTCGCCCAGCTCCTTCAGCATGATCATCAGCGCGTGGGCCTCGTCGACCTCGTTGTCACGGTAGGCGCCGAGCATCAGCAGGTGCTTGATGTCCGTGTCCGCCATGATCAGGCTGATCAGGTTCAGCGACGCGGCGTCCGCCCACTGCAGGTCATCCAGGAACAGGACCAGCGGCCGCTGCTCTGTAGCGAACACGCGGACGAAATTGCTGAAGGTCAAGTTGAAGCGGTTGCGGGTCTCGGCCAGCCCCAGCTCGCCGATCGGGGCCTGCTCGCCGATGATCAGCTCGATATCGGGGATGACGTTGGCGATGACCTGACCGTTGGCGCCCAGCGCCTCGACCAGCTTCTGGCGCCAGACCTCGAGCTCCTCCGGGCTCTCCGTGAGCAGCTGTGACACCAGCGACTGAAACGCCAGGATCATCGACGCGTACGGGATGTTGCGGTTGAACTGGTCGAACTTGCCCGCGATGAAGTAGCCCCGGCGGCTGACGATCGGTCGGTGCACCTCGTTGACGATGGCGGACTTGCCGATGCCGGAGTAGCCGGCCACCAGCAGCAGCTCGGTCTGTCCGGCGCCGGCTTTGGAGCCTGACACACGGTCAAACGCCGCCATCAGGGTGGCCACGTCCTCATCGCGGCCATACAGCCGCTGGGAGATCTGCAATCGGTCCGGGTGGTCCCCGCGCCCCGGCTCGAAGTCAGCCGGCTCGGAGCCGCTGTCGACGGCGCCCAGGCAGGTCTCCAGGTCACCCTTCAGGCTGGCGGCGGACTGGTAGCGCTGCTCCGCCGTCTTGGCCAACAGCTTCATGATGACGGCCGACAAGCAGGCAGGAATCGCCGCGTTTACCTCGTGGGGCGGCGTAGGCCGGCGCGCCATGTGGCAATGTACCAACTCCATCGGGTCGCGTGCGTCGAACGGCAGCTGGCCCGTGGACATCTCGTACAGCGTGGCGCCAAACGAGTAGAAGTCGGTGCGGAAGTCGATCAGCCGGTTCATGCGCCCGGTCTGCTCGGGCGAGATGTACTTCAGCGTGCCCTCGAGGGCACGCACGTCGCTGATCGCCGCGCGCTCGCCCGACAGCACGGTCGAGATCGAGAAGTCGGTGATCTTGGCGCCGCCCGTCGCAGTGTCGACGATGATGTTGGCCGGCTTGATGTCCTTGTGGATGATGTTGGCGGCGTGAATTCCGCCCAGCGCATCCGCCACTTGAACGGCGATGCCCAGCGTCGCCGACAGGTCGAGTTCGAAGTCGCCGTCCCGCAGGATCTGCGCCACGGAGCGACCCGCGTGCTGCATGATGAGCCCGGCTTCACCGGCGCGGGTCTCCAGGGAGATCGCTTCGACGATACCCGGCAGGTCGAGGTTCCGAATGATCTCGTACTCGTGCTGCAGCATGGCGATGCGACGCGCGGCGTGGCGGCCGCCTCGGGCGATCTTGATCACATGCTGGTCGCCGGTCGGGGTGTGCTCGGCCAGGTAGACTTCACTGTTCACGCCCTCGTGAACGCGCTCGAGAAGGCGGTGGTCTTGAAATTCCATCATGCTCAGGTGACCTCGTTGGTCTGTGTTGTTGTGCCCGTGACCTTGAAGAGGTGAGCCGGCTCCGCTTTGCCGCGCAGTGAGTGGACGCCGCGGTCGATGACCTGGACGCGCCCGCCGAGCCCATCCAGGAACTGTGCGGTCACGATGATGTCGCCGGGCCCGCCGGATGTCTGCAGGCGCGCCGCGGTGTTGACGACGTCGCCGATAATCGTGAAGTCGAGTCGACCGAGGCTGCGAGCGCCCACGGGACCGACGACCACGTTGCCTGCGTTGAGGCCGGTGGTCACGTTGGGGAAGAAGCCGATGCGCTCCTCCACGTCGCCCCGGACGTTTACGATGGCCTCGTGCACGGCCAGACTGGCCTCGACGGCCCGGAAGCGATGATCGTCGCCCATGAACGTGACCATCGCCGCGTCGCCGATGAACTTGTCGACGGCGCCTCCGAACGGCTGAATGGCGTGCACGATCGCGTCAAAATAGGTGTTCAGCATGTCGATCACGACGCTGGGTGCGTTGCGCTCGGACAGCGCCGTGAAAGCGCAGATGTCGATGAAGGCCACGGAGCACTCGACCAGCTTGCTCTCGGGCTCGTCGGTCGCGTCATCCAGCATGAAGTGCAGCGCGGACTCGTCCACGAACAGCTTCAGGATGCGGTTCTCCTCCAGCGACTTGATCGTGGAGCGCAGGGTTCGGACGTGATCGACCGTCTTTGTCACCGTCTTTTCGAAGTCGCCGAAATCGAGCGGCTTGGTCAGGAAATCGAAGGCTCCCCGATTCATCGCGCCACGGATGTTGTCCATGTCGCCGTAGGCCGACACGATCACCGCCTTGACGAGCGGGTGTCGCTCACGCAGCTGCATGACCAGCGTGAGCCCGTCCATCTTCGGCATATTGATGTCGGTGACGACGATCTCGATGTCGGGGTGCTCCGACAGCTTTTCCAGCGCTTCCACGCCGTCGTGCGCGAAGTAGAAGTGCAGGTCACCCTTGCGGATGCGACGCCGAAACTTCAGAGATAGCAGGTGCTCCAGATCCGGCTCGTCGTCGACGACAAGGATCACCGGCGCGCCTGGTGCGGCTCCGTCGAGGTTCATAACTACCTTTGTCGAATTATGGCGCTACCTTACAACCGGGGCCCCTCCTACTGCAATCAGGAAAAGCCTGAGGGCATAGCGCTCAGTCTGGCAGGACTCCGGCGATCGCCGCCATGAAGGTGGCGCGAATGGCGTCGTGGCCGGCGGCGTTGGGATGGACACAGTCCGAGTTGAAGTAGCTCTCGGCCCCCGCAGCGTACGCCGGGTTCTCAGGGTTGTCGTGGTTCATGCCGTGCCCGAGAAAAGCACCGTGTGTATCGGCCAGCGTGGCGTGCGGGTGTTTTGTAACCGCCGAGGCGATCTCCGCGTTGTACGCCTTGAGCTGGTCGACCCAGCCACCGGCGAGACACCCGTAGTTTCGGATGGCTTTGCACCACTTGCCGTCAAACTCGGACTTACCCTCAAAGGAGCACATGTCGTCGGTCGGGCTGAAGATGGTGGCCACGAACACGTATGCACCGGCGGGAAACCGGGACGTGTCGGCAAAGAACGTCAGGATCTCGTCCAGGTTTTGGCCCAGCAGCTTACCGTCCGCCTCGATCTTGGCCGGGTTGGCCACGAAGTCCATGATGTCGTGGTCGTTGAAGTCGTTGCCGCCGACGTGAATTGTGACGATGACCGGCGCCGAGTATGAGCCGGCGAACTTGGGCAGCTGGTCTTGTTTGACGTCACCCGAGGTGTCGCCGCTGTCGGCCCAGTTCTTCTTGGTCTGCAGCGTCGGCCACATCGCCGGCAGGTCCAGACCGGCCCACTGCGGGTACTTTGAGCCGTCGTTGCTGACCATCATGTTGTAGTACGACCACTTATTGGAGCTGGGTGTGCAGCAGCCCTCGCCGGCGGAGTCGCCCAGGTTGATGTACGTGCTGACGTTGATGTTGGGCGGCACGGCGCCGTCGGGCTCGGCCGGCGGGTCGGGCTCCGGCTGTGTCTCTGGCGGCTTGGTGACCGGCCCTGGCCCCGGATCGGTCTCCGGGTCGGGTGTGGTCTCCGGCTCGGGCTCAGTCTCGGGCTCGACTTCGGCGGGCGGCTGCGCGGGCGGCGCCTCCGCGGGCGTGGGCGTGCCATCCGTCTCCTGGTGGTCGACGAATTGGAGGTTTGTCTCGTCTTCTGCGGCCGGATCATCGCCGGCCTCCGACGTGGCGGGTGGGGGGGAGCAGCCGATAAAGAGGGCGGCGGCCAGGATCGAAAACAGCGTGTACGTGGGCATGAACAACTCCGAGAGCAACTACCAGAACGATCGGTATGTTGCTATCACGCGCCCCGATGATCAGTCGAGCAGAAAAGCCTTCCAGCGCAGCTCTTCAAGCGCCTCGGGGGCGTCGGCCTGCGCCTGCTCGCGCGTCATCGTGCCGTCCAGTCGCTGCAGCAGCGCCCGCGTGTCCTCCCCCAGATGATGATGCTGGTGCCACTGATTGGTGACGCGATGGCTGGTCAGCGTCTGCCGCCTGGCGTAGCGCGCTGTCATCGGATGCTCGCTCAGCTGTCCCGAGACGCGTGCCTGGCGGCTGTGCAGGTGCACGATTCGCGAGAAGTACAGGGCCGCGAGATCCCGTCGCAGATCATCATGAGCGCCCTCAGCGCGCGCTTCCACTTGGCCAAAGGTGCGCTCCAGCAGCTTCTCGATGGGCATCGCCGCCGGCGAGATCGCGTGCAGCAGTGACAGCGCCGTCCTCAACGGTGCGCCGCGGACGGCTGCGGCGCCGACGGTGCGGCCCTCCAGCGAGAGCTCTTCCTCCAGATCGCCGACGCCCGGGTCCTCAGCCAGGTCCGTGCGCACACTGAGCCCCGACAGCCGCTCCGGTCGCACCGCCAGGTCGACCGCCTTGTCGTCGTGGACCAGCAGACTGGTGCGAAAGCGCCGATTGGTGGCGAAGTCCAGGTATTGCTGGCCCTCCACCACATCGCGACACTGCTTCAGCGCCGCGGCGAGCTGGGGCGTCTGGTTGTCGAAGGCGTTGGTCTCGCGGTTTGCGTCGCCCAGATAGCGCAACCTGTGCCGCTCGGCGAGCGCAACGAAGTCGTGGAAATAGTAGGGCTGGTTTACCGGCGCGAAGTACTCGTGAAAGAGGTATCCGTCGGTGCTCCCCTGCCACTCTTTGTTCTGCCACTTGAAGAAGCGGTTGCGCGTGGTGCCCACATCGTCCGCGACGGAGGACAGAAACGACAGCAGCTCGCGCGCCCGATGCACGCGGTCGCCCGGGCGGCTGTGCGGATCGGTGTGATACAGCATCATCTCGCGCAGCATCTCGCCCTCGAACCAGCCGGGGTAGACGTTGTAGCTGATGCACGCCACGCCGCTCGGGCGCAGCCGGTCGCGACACACGCCGAGAATGGCCGTCCGCACGTCCTGGGGCACCCACGAGAAGACGCCGTGGCATAGGACGTAGTCAAAGTCGCCGAAGCTGTCGTCGATGTCCTGGGCGCCGCAGCGCTTCAGCTCGACGTTTTTGAGCCCCAGATCTGCAACGATCTGCTGCCCCTTCTCGACATACTGTGCGGGGTCGACACCGACGATCTGCGCGTCCGGCATGGCCAGCGCCATCGGGATCAGGTTGCCGCCTGCCCCGCAACCGATCTCCAGGACGCGACAGTCTTCGACGGGCGCCGGCGTCTGGCCGTACAGCTGCGCCAGCGTCGCCAGATTGTCCGGATGTGTGGTCCAGTAGGCGTGGCTTGGGTAGTCGAATTCGTCGTAGGGATCGGTCGCCACGCCTCGAGTCTACCGCGTTGGCTCAGCGGACCTCGAGATCCTCGTAGTAATACCACTCGCCGTGCCGGGAATCGTAGTACTCCCAGCGATCCTGATACTGATAGACCTCGCGGTCCTCGACGATGATCATGCGGTGACCGCAGTGATGATCGTGGTAGTGGGCGTCGTGATGCGCCAGGACAACGGCCACGACCGCCGCTGTGACGATGGTGCGTGCCAGAATGTGCGCGCCGACGCGGCAGCCGCTGTTGAACAGCATCATGACCATCAGTGCCGCAAGCACCGCCATTTTCAGCTTCTTCATAGGGCCTCCAGTTACATCAACGCAGACGCCTGGCCCGCGCGGTTATTCAATCCAACACCATCGCGACGGGCGTGTGGTCTGACGGCACCAGGCCGTCCTTCTTCTTGCGCCAGCTGCGGTCGATCCAGGCGGTCTGCACGCGCGGTAAGACGGGCTCCGAGACCAGGATGTGGTCGATGCGCATGCCCTGCTTTTTGTGGAAGCAGCCGGCTCGATAGTCCCAATACGAGTAGGTGTTGGGCTCGATGTGTGGCCGCACCGCGTCGAAGAGGCCCAGGCCGCACAGCTTGCTCCACTGCTGATGCTCCAGCGGGTGGTAGCTGGGGACGTTCACAAACTGGGCGGGGTCCCACACGTCGTCCGGGTTGGGCGCGATGTTCATGTCGCCCAGCACCACGAGCGGCGCGTTACGGTCGCAGTTGTCGCCGATCCAGCCGCGCAGCGCGTCGTAGAACCGCAGCTTGTAGGCGAACTTGGGCGAGTCCTCCCGATGTCCCTGCGGGCAGTACAGGTTGACCAGTCGCAACCCGGCCGTCGTCACTGCCATGCAGCGCGACTGTCCGTCGTCGCCGTCCGGCAGGCCGGTGTGCACGTCCTCGATCGGGGTCTTGGACGCGATGAGCACCCCGTTCCACTGCGGCTGACCGTGAATGGCGACGTGGTAGCCCAGGTCCTCGAAGAGCGCGCGAGGCACCTTGTCGGTGTCCAGCTTGAGCTCCTGGATGCACAGGACATCCGGCTGCACGTCTTCGAGGTATAGCCGCACGAACTGCTCGCGCGCCTTGAGAGAGTTCACGTTCCAGGTCACGACGATCATGACCGGGGTCTATATCAAATCTGGGGGGCGCTAGGGGGCGGGAACAGCCGCGACGCCCACGCCCGCCTTGCGGCAGTTGCGGTGGGGGCGCGTGTCCAGGCGGTTGAGCTTGCGCGGCGCGATGAGTGGTACGAAGTCCAGCAGCTCGGAGCGCTTGCACGAGCGGCGGATGGCGCTGAAGGCTGTCGAATACTCGACAGTGAGCACCGTCTTGCCCGCGAAGCGGATGTCGTTGAGGTGAGCCAGGACCGACGCGACCTGCTCGTGCGGCTGCGGAAAGTCGCCGTCGAAGAAGGTGTCTTCGCTGGCCAGTCCGTCGATCGCCTTCAGATAGTCGCTGTTTGCCGTGAGCTGCGCGGCGTTCTGGGCGATGACCTTGAAGTCCGGGCGGATCTTGCGCGCCGTCTTCGCCAGGTCCAGCACAAGGCGAATCATGGCGCCGCGTGCGTCGGTGACGCCCTGCTGCTCGAAGTACACGTAGGTGTCGATGGTGTCCAGGTAGACTCCGTCGTAGCCCGCGCGGGCGATACGCTCCACGGCGTTGCGCATCAGCGCGATCCAGTCCGGGTGCCAGTACCGCACGCGGAAGTTGCCGACCCAGTTCGGGTTCTCGGTGGCCAGGAAGCTGGGGCGCGTCGTGTCCCAGCTCTCGGTCCAGTAGCGCCGATAGTTCTCGGCCTCACCGATGCTGAGATAGCTGATGACGTTGCGATTGCGCTCTTTGAGCTCGTCGACCGTGATGTCGGACGCGCTCAGCTCGTCGATGTCGACAACCAACAGGTCGACCTCGGCGGCTCTGAGCGCCGTCGCATCATAGTTCTGCAGCTGATACGCCCAGCTGCGAACGGGCTCTGCATGCACCTGGTGGGTCTGGCACGCGGCCAGAAGACCAAGACATACGATGATCGACACACTTGTCCCTTGACGCCGACTACGGCGCCAGGGGCTTTGGGAAACACGCATGGTCCGAACCCCCTCGGCTATATGCGCTAATTGATTTGAAACAGACTACGACCACGGCTGTACGCCGTAGAGTTATTGTTAGCACAGAAAACTATACGCTGTAAATAAAAATGGAAAACGGGGGGCTGAGCCCGTGTCGGTAGGGCGCAGGATCAGGTCAGGGGATCAGGTTAAGCCGAGGCGCTCGTGGGCCTTCTTGCTGCGCTCGGCGCGGGCCTTGCCGGCCACGTCCAGGAGGGGGCGGTCGCGCTCCCAGCGCTTGCGGCTGTCCTCGTCGATGCGCTCCCAGTGCCGGGCGCCGAGTCTGCGGATCAGCTGACGGATCTGCATCAGCGATGCGCCAACCGCTACATGAATGGAGGCGTCCGTGGGATCCGCCGCGCAGAGGCTGCGCATGGTGACAGTCAGCATGACCAGCTCGTCTCGAATCGACTGGGGCCAACCCCCGCGGCGGGCGATCTGCATTAGATAGCCCAGCAGCGCGGCATGCACATAGCAGTCCTCCACGGTCCGAAAGGGCTTCAGATAGCGGTCGTAGCCGTCGCCCTCGAGCACCTCTGACGCCGCCACGCGGACGTCGATGAACTCGGCGGCGGCGTGCGGGATCTCCGGCGCGAACGGCACGCCTGCGGTGGCCGCGATCTGCACCCCCTGCCGCTTGACGTCCAGGCGCACGAGCTTCAAGGCCGGGCGGCCGTCCCGCGACGTGCCGGCCCGTGCCACGACCAACAGCACCTCGGCGCTGCCGCCCAGCGTCACGAACGTCTTTCGCCCCTGCAGGAAGAAGCCGTCGCTGCCGCTCGGGCGCAGGCCGCACATGATCGCCCTGGGGTGGTTGCCGCGCTCCTCGGTCGCGGCCAGGGCGACGATCTGGTCCACCGGCAAATCCGGCACCAGCGCCCGCGCCGCTGCCTGGTAGCCGGACGCAAAGGCGTAACCCAACCTGTCCGAGATGAAGCCGGCGGCGATGGCGACGTCCGCGCCGTACTCATAGCGCTTGGCGAGCGCCCCGTGGCGCTTGAACCAGGTGGCGAGATCGGCGCACGGCGGGGGTGTACAAGGCGTGGTGAACAAGAAGCGTAGGAGGTTCTTCACGGGGACGTACCTTACCCCAGTTCCAACCCGCGTGGTACGTTGCCCGACGTGCCCGAGTACTGCCAGATCGAGTGCTACGTCGAGGTCGGCGAGACCGGCCTGCCCTCCATTTTGGAGCGCTATCGCACCGTGCTGGAGCGACTTACCGGCGACCTTGCGACCGCGGGCGAGCTGATCGCCGCCTTTCCGATCGAGGCTGCCTTGAACAAGTCGCTGATCCACCCGCGTGAGCGCCCCCGGCTGCGGCTGAAGGGTCCCGGGCCGCGTCTGACCGTGGAGCCCATTCTCCTGGGCTGGCGTGCGACGGGGCGCGCCATGCTTCAGCGCCCCAAGCTGGAGCTGTCCCTGCTGTTTCACGCCGAGGAGATCTGGGAGGACGACGGCAGCGCCTACCGCGTGGAGGCCGCTGCGCAGCTCTGGCGGGCAGTCCACACGTTCTTTCTGGCGTTCAACCGCCCGGTCTTCTTCACAAATGAGGCCAACGAAGGCAAGGCCTGGCAGACCGTGTCCAGCGGCCTGGGGTCCATCTTTGTGTTTGATCTGGCGTGCTTTCCACCCGGTGGCATTCACACCGGCCATGACGTGCCGTTCGACTACAAGTTGGAGTCCGCCGGCGGCGTGGATGTGGCCTGGCACACCGCCCGCTGGACGCGGCCCCCCTACGCGGACTGAGCGCGCCTCTCCGCAAACAACCAGGCCACCATGCCGGCGCCGGCCGCAGCGGCCGCGGTCATGAACATGGTCGCGTCGCTCGTCTTGTCGGCGATCAGGCCGAACACCGGTGGCAGCACGAGTCCGGTCACCTCCCATAGGCCAGTGAACATCGCCAGCGCCGACCCGCGCAGCGCGTCCGGGCTGCGGCTGACCACCAGGCTGGCCAGCACCGGGAAGCAGTAGCCGTGGCCCAGACCGGCCAACAGGCCTGCGATCAGCAGCGTGCTCGTGGTGGTCGCGTACGCCAGGATGATCGCCGCCGTGACGTCCAGCGCGATGGCGGGGGCGACCAGGCGCGTCGGTCCCACGCGATCGGGCAGCCGGGCGCCAAACGCACGGACAAAGACGGCGCCGCCCGCGTAGGTCAGCCAGAAGTCGGCCGGGATGGGCACGCCTCGCTTCTCGGCGGCCACTGTCGCAAACACCATGAAGATCTTGGCGATGCCGGCAAAGGTGCACGTGGCCAGCCACACCGGCCGCAGTCGGGGGCGCTTGATCGCCGCCAGGACGGCTGCCAGCGTGGGCGGCTGTGCCTTCTGCATCGGGCGCTCGCGGACCAGCAGCAGCGGGATCAGCGATGCCAGAATCACCACCCCCATCAGCGGCAGAAACCACCGGAGATCTGCGGCGCTGACGCCGACACGCGCGGCGATCGGGTTGATGGCCAGCGGCACCAGCCCCGAGATCCCGAACAACGCCAGGCCTTCGGTGCGCCGCTCGTCGGGCACGATGTCGGCTGCAAACGTGAAGTAGCCGGTGAAGGCGGCGCCGACGCCGATGCCGAACACGATGCGAACGGCGTATGGGACGGCGTCCGGCGCCTGGATGAACCAGATCAGCCCCATACCCAGGCTCAGGATCACGGTGCCGACAACCAGCGTCGGCTTGCGGCCCCAGCTGTCCAGGGCCCAGCCGACCGCCGGACGCGAGATCAGCCCGCCGATCGCCGCGCTGCCCATGATCGCGCCGATCTGGGTGCGGTTGGCGTCGACCGAGTCCAGATACAGCGGCAGCAGCAGCATGGAGGCCCAGCCCAGGGCCTGCAGCAGGTGGGCCAGCGTCAGAAAGAGGAAGTCGCGCGTGATCAGCGCGGGCTGTGGACGCGAGTTACTCGTATGACAGCCGCAGTGCTTTGAACGCCTCAGCCATCGGGATGCACAGCGCCGGCGCCGCCGAGTCGGTGGCTTTGCGGTCCCAGGTAACGATTCCGACCACTTCGCCACGGTTGTTCACGACCGGGCCTCCCGCGTTGCCGGCGATGACCTTAACGTCGGTCAGCAGCCGGTCTCCGTCGGCGTCGACGACCGTGCCCCGGGTCGTGCTGTGACTCAGCGCGGGGTGATACGGCGTGCCGTATGCGCTTATTGGTGCGGCGACCTGCGGCCGATCCATGGCCACCGGCAGCGGCTGGAATCGTCCTGACGACACCGACCGCACGAGCGCCAGGTCCGCCTCTTTGTCCACCTGCAGCACCTTGGCGGCGCGCGTGGTCCCGTCGCTGAGGACGAGGTTCACGTAGCTGACCCCAGCGACCAGCCGCGCGGTGGTGATGACCAGCCCGTTGTCGTCGATGATGACACCGGAGCTCCAGCGGTCGCGCGCCAGCAGCGTCACGACGCCCGGGCGCACGCGCGCGTTCAGCGGCTCTTCACCCAGGTCGCTCGCCGCCGCGGCGATCGGCTTCAGCTTGCGATCGATCGCGGTCGGCCGTGGCGGATCGATCGGCTCACTCGCCGCCGGATCCGCGGGTTTTTCGTCCGGGATCGCGACCTCGATGCCCTTGGGGGCAAATCGCTCGACCACGTCCTCGCGCGCCAGGAAGTTGCGCAGTGACACCCGAAACGCCTGGACCAGCGCCTCCTTGCTGGAGACCTCCACCCGTGCGTACCCGTGCGTGTGCTTCTCGAGACCCTGCGGCCCCTCGAACTGCCACAGCACCTTGACCTCGGCCTCGGCAGAGCCCTTCTGTTTGTTGCCGTAGCGGTTGTAGACCATGTACTCGACGGTCGAGCGCAGCTGGTAGGCCGCCTTGTCGCCGATCGCCAGCGCGAAGCCGTTGCTGGTCAGCTCGTCGCGCAGGGACTTGCTGAACGCGTGACGGCGCAGCTTGAAGTCCTCGTTCCAGTGATAGACGCGGTCGTAGGTGCTGTCGGCCTCGCTCTCGGCGCGGCCCCCGACCACGGTGCCCGGCTCCAGGTTGAAGAGCAGCGGGTTGACCCCGATCGTGAGGCTGTTCTTGACCTTGCGCGGCGTCAGGTCCTGCCCTTTGTTGGCCGGGATGATGCTGGTGCACGCGCTCAAAAGCAGCGCGACGATGGCAAGGCGGGCGGCGATCACGGCAGCACCACGATGGTGTCGTCCACGGCCAGCACGTCCCACAGGTCGTCGATGGCCGCGTTGTCGGTGGCCGCGCAGCCCCAGGTCCAGTCCTCGCCGCCGCCCAGGCCGTGAATCTCGATCAAGCCGCCCAGCCCGGTGTACTGCGGCGGCACCTCGCACGCGGCCTGAGCGCCATCGATGGCCGACTGTTGGGACGAGGTGATCACGCCGTTGGCCACGCCCCATGCCGCGTCCGCGGAGTCGGGGTAGCTGAGCAGAAAGGCCTTGTAGTACTGCGAGTTCGGCACGAGCTTGGCCACATAAAACACACCGTGCGGCGTCTTGCCGTCTCCTTCTTGCTTCTTGTCTCCGGTCGGCGCAAAACCCAGTCCGATATTGTAGCTGTCAACCAGCGCCCCGTCCTTGCACAGCGCCAGGTTTCGCGCCTTTTTGTTAATCACGACGTAGTCATCGGGCGCTTTGTCGCAAGCGTGCAGTTTTTCGCCGAAGTTTCCCCAGCTGGACGCGCAGTCGGCCGCACCGACCGAGGGGTCCCAGTTGGGCGCCTGCGTGCCCGGCCAACAGATGCCGTAGTCCGTATCGCAGACGTACCCTTCGTCGGTGCGGCACTGGGAGTCCGTCGTGCAGTTGTCCAGGCACGATGTGACCTCGCTGGTCTCAAAGGCGAAGCAGGTGGACCCCGACGGACAGCCTGCCAGGTCGCACATGCTCTTGGAGCAATAGCCGTTGGGCATCTTCAGGCACTCCAGGCTGCCGCAGTCCTGAGGGCCGTCGCACGCCTGACCGATGTCGTTGGGCAGGGGCGCCTCGCCGGGCCACACCTGCGCGGGCTCGGGCATGCAGACCGGAAAGATCGAGCCCGGCTGGCCGTGCCGCTGACGTAAAACGCAGGCGTAGTCCGGCCGACAGCCCGACGGGGATTTGTCGATGTCACACTCCGCGGCGCAGCGCGGCACGCCGTCAGCCGAGATGCAGCGGGTGACCGTGTTATTGGTTCCGGCCCCGTAGTCCGTGTCGGGGCAGATCCACGCCCCGGTGGTCTGGCTCTGGGCGCAGGCCTGCGTGCAGAAGCCGTTGGGAAAGCCGCTGGTCTCGCAGAGGGGCGTGTCGCTGAAGTCCGCGCTGTTGCAGTCGGCGGCGCTGCCGCACGGACCGCCGATCCATCCGCTGTTCAGCTCGACGCCCTCCGGCCCGTCCGAGGTGTCCGGGGGCGGCGGCTTCGTTCCGTTGTCGGCATCGGCGCTGCCCGCGTCCGGCGTCATGTTGTCGGGGGCCGGTCCCGAGTCGGGGGCCGGTCCCGAGTCCGGCGGCGTCTCGATGTCCTGCGGCTCGCTTCCCGCGTCGGGTACCGCCGCGTCCCACGAAGCGGTGGTGTCCTGCTGCGGCTGCGCGCTGTCCGTGAAGCCGCCGCTGGTGGCGTCTGGGGTGGTCGGCTGTGGGCTGCGCTCAGTCGCAGGACTGCAGCTTGTGATCATCAGCGCTGCCATCGCGATTGTCGGGGTCATTCGCACGGCGCGGACCTTATACCTGCGTCCTGCACTGGTCCAGTGAGATCAGCTACCATCGACGCCTTGCTCGTCTCTTCTGCCGCCCTGATCAACAACGCGGTGGAGCTGCGCTGTGTCGCAGCCCGCGACGGGTACCTGTACCTGCCCGGGCTGGTTGCCCCCGCCGACGTCATCGCCCTGCGCGACCGTGTAGTGGCTGAGTGTGCCGCGCGCGGCTGGGTCGAGCCGCAGCTGACGGATGGCGCGGTCGTCGCCAGACCAGGCGCTCACCTGACCGGCGCCGGTTATGATGACCCCGATTGGATCACCCTGCAGCAGGCGATTCTACCCTCGCCACAGTTTCTCGCGCTGGGCGATCATTCGGCCATCTCCGGCGTGTTGAAGTCCTTGTTCGCCGGGCCGTTTTCCGCGCGGCACGGCGACATCTGCCGGGTGGCGCTGCCGGGCGCGCAGCACTTGACCACCCCGGCTCACCATGACCACTCCTACATTGGCGGCGAGCCCGATCTGTGGACCGCCTGGTGGCCGCTGACCCGGTGCCGGCGAGCCCTTGGGCCCCTGGCGGTGCAGTCCACGGACGGTGACTGGCGCTCTACAGACCTGTCGGTTGGCGACGTGATTCTTTTCCACTGCCGCACGGTCCACCGCGCGCTGCCCAACACCACCGACCGTGGTGTGCGCCTGTCGGTTGACTATCGGTATAGGCCCTAGACTTTCGACCAAGACCTCGACCGGACGTCTCCAGAAACAAGGCTTGACTTACTGGACAGGTCGGACTAATATCTGCCTAATCAAGATGTCACGCACCCCACCCCGCAAACGGCAGCTCGCCCTCGACTTCAAGTCCTGGGGGGGCGCGCGAAAAGGCGCTGGTCGCAAGCGGCAAGCGGGCGTTCGGCGCCGCGTCGCGCACGTCATCCGGCCGGCCGTCCCGCATGACGCGCCGCTGCACGTCACCATGCGCCTGGCCGCTGGGTTGCCCTCGCTGCGTCGGGCGCGGACCTTTCGCGTCGTTCGCCGCGCGCTGGCTACGGCCTGCGCCCGCTTCGGCGTACGCATCACCGACTGGAGCGTCATGACCAACCACCTGCACCTGATCGTGGAGGCGCCCGATAAGCGCGAGCTGTCACGCGCGATGCAGGGGCTGGGCATACGGCTGGCCCGTCGCCTCAACGGTGTGTGGCGCCGTCGCGGCAAGGTCTTCGATGGCCGCTACCACGCCCGCGCCCTCACCAGTCCGCTTGAGGTTCGCCGGGGCCTGGCCTATGTCCTCAACAACGCGCGCCGCCACGCCGCCCGCGGCGGCCACCGATATCCCAAAGACTGGCTGGACCCGTACTCCACGTCGCTGGAATTCGAAGGCTGGCGCGAGCAGGCAGTCCCCCCGGAGCACGCCATATGCCTGGACCGCGCCCCGTCGGGCACCTGGCTGCGTCGCGAAGGCTGGCGAAAGCACGGGCTCATCCCGATCGCGGAGCTGCCGCGCGGCTCTGTGTGACCTTCCTGAGGACTGTTAGTAAAGCGACTGAAGCTGATCGCCGTACTCTTTGAGCACGTTGCGGCGCTTGATCTTCAAGGTGGGGGTCAGCATGTCGTTGTCGGTGGAGAACTCCTGGCTGAGCACCGCAAAGTTGCGGATGCGCTCGAAGCCCTTGAACTCGGCGCTGTACTTCTCGATCTCGGCCTGGATCAAGCCGCGCGTCTTCTCGTCGTCGATGCTGACCTCGCCGCCCGCCCACTCTTTGAGCGAAGGCTCGTCGGGCACGACCAGCGCCACATTGTGCGGCTTGTTGTCGCCGTAGACCATGATCTGCGCGATGTACGGGCTGAGCGTGATCTTCTCTTCCAGCGGCGCCGGCGCGACGTACTTGCCGTTCTCCAGCTTGTAGATCTCCTTGACGCGCCCTGTGATCGAGATGAAGCCGTCGGCGTCGATCTTGCCGAGGTCGCCCGACCGCAGGCCGCCGTCTTCTGTCATGGTCTCCGTCGTGACCTCGGGCAGGTTGTGGTAGCCGTCCATGATCCCGTGGCCATAGATGACGATCTCGCCGTTCTGGTCGTCGCTGCCCGCCACGGTGTGGTCCAGCTTGACCCAGCAGCCGGGGATGGCCTTGCCCACACTGCCGATGCGGCGCTCGTCCATGGAGTTGCACGTGGTCACGCCACTGGTCTCGGTCATGCCGTAGCCCTCCAGCACGATGATGCCGAGGTTGTCGACGAACTCCGCGACATCGGGTGACAGCGCCGCAGCGCCCGAGCACGCGAACTTCAGCTCGCCGCCAAACTTCTCTTTGATCTTGCCGAAGATCAGCCAGCGGGCCAGCGGCAGCGCGATCATCTCCCACAGCGTCTTGGACTCGCCCGACTTCTCTTTGGACGCCGCGCGCATGCCCGCGTGGAAGATCGACTGAATCGCCGCCGGCTTGCCCCGAATCTGCTTCTGCACGCCGTCGTAGATGCGGTTCCAGATGCGCGGCACCGCAAACAGCATCGTCGGCCGCACCTCGGGCAGCTGGCCGATCAGCGCGGTCACGTCCTCGCAGATGCCCACCGACGCGCCCAGCGAGATCATGCCGTTGAGCTCGATGCTGCCGCCGAAGAGGTGCGCCCACGGCAAAAACGACAGCGAGCGGTCGTTTTCGTCGGCCGGAATGAGGCTGGTCACGGCGCTGACGTTCTTGGCCAGGTTGGCGTGGGTCAGCCGTACGCCCTTGGGGTTGCCGGTCGTGCCCGAGGTGTAGACCATGCAGCACACGTCGTTGTCGGCGGGCTCGATGGCATGCACGAGGTTCTTCTCGCCCTCTGCGCAGATCGCCGCGTAGTTGCCGTCGAAGTTGATGACGTGCTCCAGCGAGGGCAGGTCAGCCTGCAGCTTCTTGACGCGCGCGTCGATGCCGTCGCTGGCTACCATGCAAGCCTTGGCGCCGGAGTCGCGCAGGATGTAGAGCCACTCTTTGTCCAGCTGGTGCTCGTACATCGGGACGTAGATCGCGCCCAGCCCGTAGCAGGCATACGCCCCGGCGAACCACTCGATGCGGTTGTTGGAGATCACCGCCACCCGGTCGCCCTTGCCGATCCCCATGCCGGCGAGCCCGCCGCGCAGTGCGTCGATTCGGGCGCTGACCTCCAGGTAGGTCAGCCACTGCCAGGCGCCGTCGCGTTTGAGTCCGAAGAGCGGGCGATCGCCGAACTTGGACACGGAGTCGGCGAACATCTTAACCAGGTTCGTGAAGCGTGCTGCGTATTCCATGGCGCGCGAGTATACTCCCCCAGATGTCGACGCGATACCTGCTTGTGGGCAACCCCACGGCCCGCTCAGGAAAGGCCGCGGAGCGCATCGAACGCGCGCTGACGGCCATGCGTGGCCGCGGTTGGGACGTGAAGTTTCTGTCCACCGAGCCGGACGGCGGCACCGTGCCGCTGGTGACCGGAGCCTGTCAGGCCGGAGTCTTCGATGTGATCGTCTACTTGGGAGGCGACGGCACCTTCGCGGAGGTGGCCAAGGGCATTCTGGGCGCCCCCGAGCCGGTGCGAATGGGCATGATCCCGTCGGGCACCGCCAACGACATGGGCAAGTCCTTCGGTATCGCCGCGGACGAGTCGGCGCTGGAGCGCAACCTGGAGATCATCGAGGCCGCCTACACCACCAATCTGGACGTGGGCCGCGTCGAGAACCTGGGACCCGGCGGCGAGGTCAGCGACACCGATCTCTTCTTTGACTGCGTCGGCTGGGGCATGTCGCCGGACATCCTGGCCATCCGCAATGAGGACCGGCAGATCGTCGGCTCGATCCCGCTGCTGCGCGAGGTGTATCGCCACCAGGCCGTGTACGCCGGGGCCGCGATCAGCGCGTTCTTGAACTCCTGGCTGGAGCCGACGCTCTTCAGCGCGGAGGTGATCTGCGACGGCGAGACCTACACGTATGAAAAGCTGTCCGATCTGGTGATCAACGGCGCGCCGGTCTACGCCGGTGAGTGGGTGCTGGACCGCTTCGGCGACCCCGACGACGGTGTGATGGAGCTGGTCCCGTTTCAGGGGCGGCGCGAGATGCTGTCGCGGGCCGTGCTGGACTTCAAGAACCTGCCGATCTGGCCGGACTACCTGGAGTCGATCGGGGTCACGCACGCCAAGGGCTTCTCGGGCCGCGACTTTGAGCTGAAGCTGTCGCGTCCGGGGCGCGAGGACATCACCGCTCAGATCGATGGCGAGGAGTGGATCGAGGGCCGGCATTTTCGCGTGATCGTGGTACCTGGAGCCCTTCCGCTGATCATCGACGAGGACTGGGTCCCGCCCTGGAAGCTGTCATGATCCCCAGGCTCGCTGAGCTTGAGCCGCTCGAGAGCATGTATCGCGACTTTTTGGACGCTCTCCCGGGCGCCGGTTTTTGCGGCGACATCCACCCCGATCTTGCGACGCGCCTGGTCACCGCTACGGACAACAGCGTCTATCAGCTGCTGCCGCAGGCCGTGGTGTACCCGAAGTCGACGGAGGACCTGGTCGCGTTTACACGTGTCGCGACCGAGCCCGACTTTGCCGCTGTCACGTTTGCACCTCGGGGCGGCGGCACCGGGACCAACGGCCAGTCGCTGTCGGACGGCGTGATCGTCGATGTGTCCAGGCACATGAACGGCATTCTGGACATCGACATCCTCAACATGCGCGTCCGCGTGCAGCCGGGCGTGGTGCTGGACCAGCTGAACCGGGCACTGGAGCCGCATGGCGTCTTCTTTGCGCCGAGCGTCTCGCCATCGAGCCGCGCCACGATAGGTGGGATGATCTCTACCGATGCGGCGGGCAAGGGGTCGCGCGTTTACGGCAAGACCAGCCAACACGTGCTGGCGCTGACATCGGTGCTGCTGGACGGCTCGGTGTGGCGGTCCGAGCCGCTCGACGAGGCGCAGCTGGCTGAGGCAAAGTCGCGCGACGATCGGGTGGGCGCGCTGCATCGCTGTGTGGACGACGTGGTGACCGAGAACGCGGACGCGATCGCTGCGCAGTTTCCCGAATTACAGCGATTCATGACCGGCTACAACCTGGCGATGGTGCGCGGCGAGGACGGCTTCAACCTGAACTACCTGCTGGCGGGCAGCGAGGGCACGCTGGCGTTTCTGGCGGAGGCGGAGCTGAAGCTGACGCCGATCCCCGCGTACCGGCGGTTGGTGGTCTTGAAGTACGCGTCCTTTGAGGACGCCCTGAGGTCCGCGGAGGAGCTGGTCTCGACCAACCCGGGCGCCATCGAGACCATCGATGAGACCGTGCTGACCCTGGCGCGGCGCGACGTGATCTGGAGCCGGGTGGGCCCGATCCTGGGGGACGATCCCAACGTCCGCTGCGTGAACCTGATCGAGTACGAGGGCGCCGATCTGGCGACCATCCAGGCCCAGGCGGACGCGCTGCTCACCAACGAGCGGGCGATCGGCGCCGTGGCGGCTCGTGATGATCAACAGGCGGCCGCGCTTTGGACGTTGCGCAAGAAGGGTGTCGGCCTGCTGGGCAACGCGCCGGGACCGCGCCGCCCCATCGCGTTTGTCGAGGATACGGTCGTGCCGCCCAGCCAGCTGCTCGACTACGTGCGCGAGTTTCGAGCTGTGCTGGATGAGGCCGGTGTCTCCTACGGCATGTTCGGGCACATCGACGTGGGCTGCCTGCACGTGCGGCCGGCGTTGGACATGACCGATCCGGCCGACGAGCGCCTGCTGCGCGAGATCAGCGACAAGGTGGTGGCGATCGTCCAGCGCTACGGCGGCGTGATCTGGGGCGAGCACGGCAAGGGCCTGCGCAGCGAATACAACCCCGTCTTCTTCGGCGACGCGCTGTACGGTGAGCTGTGCCGCATCAAGGCCGCGTTTGACCCCACCAACCGGCTGAACCCCGGCAAGCTAGCGGTGCCCACGGGCGTGGACGCGGCGCTGACCACCATCGACGCGACTAAACGCGGCGCGTTTGATCGGCAGATCGACACCGACAGCCGCGCCCACTTCGACCGCGCTATCGCCTGCAACGGCAACGGCGCCTGCTTCAACGTGGACCCGGACCACGTGATGTGCCCGTCGTCCAAGGTCACGCGCGACCGCGTTCACTCACCCAAAGGCCGCGCGGGCCTGATGAGGGAGTGGGTGCGCCAGCTGAGCGCGGCGGGCGTCAACACCGCTGAGGCGCTGAAGACCGAAGCGGCGCCCGGGCGGTTGTCGAGTGAGGGCTTCGACTACAGCCACCAGGTCTACCAGGCCATGGACGGCTGCCTGGCGTGCAAAGCCTGCGCGACGCAGTGCCCGATCAAGGTCGACGTGCCGCAGATGAAGTCGGAGTTTTTGCAGCTGTATCACGGGCGCTACCGCCGGCCGCTGCGCGACAAGATGGTCGCGGATCTGGAGGGGCTGCTGCCGGTGATCTCCCGCGTTCCACGACTGGCAAACGCGGTCAGTGGCGGCCCGATCGGACGCTGGGTGCTCAAGAAGCTGGGCATTGTGGACACGCCTCGGCTGAGCGTGCCGTCCGCCAAAGCGCGACTGGCCTCGCGTGGTCTGGGTTTTGTGCAGCCGTCGCAGCTGAGCGCGCTCCCTGACAAGGCGGTGCTGCTGCTGCCGGACGCGTTCACCACGTTTTACGAGGCCGAGGTGCTCGTCGCGGCTGTCGATTTGTTGCGTGCGCTGGGCTTCGCGCCGCAGGTCCTCGAGTATCGCCCCAGCGGCAAGGGCATGCACGTAAAGGGGTTTTTGCACCGCTTCGCCAAGCACGCCGAGTCGCTGGCGTCCGCCCTGGAGCCGGCGGCGGCGACGGGACGGCCGATCGTGGGGCTGGATCCCGCCGTGGTGCTGGTCTACCGAGAGGAGATCCCGCACGCGCTGGGCCGGGACCCGGGCTTCAACGTGCAGCTCTTTCAGGAGTGGTTGTGCACGGAAAAGTCGCTGGCCCCGCTGCCCACGTCAGAGACGTTTCAGCTATTGGCCCACTGCACTGAGCGCACCTCGCATACGCCCGCTGTGTCTCAGTGGCAGGCCGTGTTCAGCGCGCTGGGGCAGACCCTGGAGGCGCCGGCTGCGGGCTGTTGCGGTATGTGCGGGGCCTACGGTCACGAGGCGCGTCATCGCGAAGAGTCCGAGGGCATCTGGAATCTGAGCTGGGCCAACCGCATTCCGGCGGACGAGGCGGCCCGCGCCAACGTGCTGGCCACCGGGCACTCCTGTCGCAGCCAGACCAAGCGCTTCGCCGGATTTCGTCCCCGGCACCCGGTCGAAGCGCTCGCGGCGCTGACACCTTAGTTTTTGCAGTAGAAGCCGGTCGCCGTGTCGACCCACCCGCAGATCTGGCCGCTGTCGCCGCAGTTGCGGTTCTCGGGGACGCCCTGCCGGTTGCACCAGTGGGCCGTTTTGCCGTCGCAGTAGCCGTAGAAGCTCAGATCGCCGCACGGGCTGGGCTTCTTTTCGGCTACGCACCAGCTGCCGATGATGTGATTGACGTAGTCGCAGGTGTCGCCGTACGAGCCGCAGTCGACCTCCTGCAGCTGACCGTCGGTGCCGCAGCGCCGCACCGTGTCACCGTCGCACTGCGCGACAAACCCGAGGTCGCCGCAGGTGCTCGGCACGCAGTGGTTGCTGTAGTTGTTGTCGGGCACGCAGGTCTCTTCGCAGGCGCCGCAGTCACGCTTTTGCGGGCCGCCGATGTCGCACCAGGTCAGCACGTTGTCATCGCATTTGCCCGCGTGATCCAGGCCCGCGCAGGCGTCCTGAGCAGGCGTCACACAGCGGAAGCCCTCGTCTGAGTTTGACCAGGAGCAGCGCGTGCCGGCGGCGCAATGATCGACCTGCAGCTCGTCCTGCCCGTCGCACCAGGTCGCGCGGTCGGCGTTTTTGGAGCAGGTGCCGATAAACGTGGTGTCCGAGCACTGCTGCGGACCGGGCGGCACGACCGGGCCGGTGTAGCTGGTCAGCCAGTCAAAATAGACGTCCACGCGGGTGTAGTTGTCGTAGCCCACGCACGAGGAGTCGCCGTTGCTCAGCGCGCCCGCCACCCGGGGGGAGCCGTCCGCCGCGATGACCATGACCGGGCCGCCGGAGTCGCCGTAACAGACGCCGTGAACACCCTCGCCGTTTATGGTGAGCGTGTCGCTGCCGAGCCAGGAGATCGGCTCGGCGGTGAACTCGCGCGTGTTGCTGTAGCCCGTCTCCTGTTGGCCGTATCCGCCGGCCTCGGCGATGCGTCCCTTCCAGCTGGCGTCCATCTTGTCGGTGAACAGGACGATGGGCTCCACGCCGGGCAGCAGGTCACGGGCGTCGGCCTTCAGCTCGACCAGCGCGATGTCCCCACCGCCGTGGTTCAGCACGCGCTTGGCGTCGATGCAGACGCTGGGGTTGGACGGGTCCGGCCCCATGCAGAACTCGCTCCAGGAGCTGAGGCCGCAGTGACGCGCGCTGAGCACCCAGCGCGGCGCGATGAGGGTCCCAGAGCAGCCGTAAAAGTTGCCGACCGCCATGATCTGCCCCGGCGTCAGCGGCACGTGGGTGGGCAGCTTGGTGCCGTAGTAGACCTTGGAGTTGGCGGTGCCGCTCTTATTGGGGCCGTCCACGCAGATGTCGAAGGGGCCGTCGTTGGGCTGGTCCACCTCCACGTCGGCTTTTGGCGCCGGGGACTGCGGTCCGGTGGTGGCCGGACCATCACCATATTTTTGATTGCCCACCACCTTTGGGGGCACGACTTGATCGGCCTGATAGGCCGACGGTTCAACAGGGACGCGCTCCTCCTCAGCGGGAGCGCAGGAGCTAAGACACAGAACAACACCAGCAGTAACAGCGACAACAGTGCGCATCAGCTTCAACCTTTCACGTTGTAAGAAAGAACCGCCGCGATCCTAAGACGGGGCGGAGGCCATTTGCAATAACAAATAGAACGTTCGGTCTGTTGGTTGCGTCTGTGTATGATCCCGGCGTGCTCCGCGGACGTTCCAAAGCTCTGGTTTGTGTGGTCGCCATCGCGCTGCTGGCCACGCCGGGCGGGGCCCGCGCAGACCTACCGTGCCAGAGCACGCTGCCGGTCAGCGAGCGTTGCCTGCTGGAGCTGGCGTACGGCAAGCCGGGCGTGACCGCGGTGGACGACGCGCTGCGCACGGACGGCGATCTGAGGGCTGCCGCCGCCCGCGCCGGACTGGACAAGGCCACGACGCAGCGCCTGATCCTCTTCTGCGACCACGCCAAGCTCATCACGCGGGCCTGGGACCCACCCGTTCAGGAGACTGAGGCCCTGGCGGGGGCTCGCGCGGCGGTCGGTCGAGCCCACGCCGCGCTGGCCGATCAGCAGCCCAAGCGCGAGATCGCTGCGCTGGTCGGGGCCGTTGCCGTGCTGGACAGGATCGTGGGCGCCAAGCGCGTCGAGACGGCCAGGGCCAGGCTGCTGTTGTCCGCTTTTCGGCACGCGCTGAGCGACAAGGCGGCTGCTCAGAAGGCACTGGAGGCCGCCCGAGTCGTGTTGGTCGCGGTGTTGGATCCGGAGCATCCCAACGTCGTTGGTCTCCATGTCGACGCCGCCATGATGCTCATCCAGGAGGGTAACTTCGCCGACGCGATCGCCCCGATCGAGACCGGCTGCGGCCGCTTTGACGACGTGCTGGGCCCGGCGCACCCGGACGCCGCCGAGTGCCGCTACAAGCTGGGCCTGGCGCTGGCCCGCAGCGACGCGAGCCGGGCGCGGCGGGAGATCGCTCGCGGTATCGCTGGGCTTTCGAAAGCCATGGGCGCCGATCACCTCCGTACGGCGGACGCCCGGTTTGCGCGCGGCCTGATCGAGTGGATCGCCGGCGACCTGGACGCCGCGCTCGTCCACCTGCGAGCGGTGCGCCGCCTCTTGTCGTCTCGCCTTGGCGCCGACCACGACAACACGCGTCACGTCACCAAGCGGATCGCGCGTGTTCTTCGTCTCCAGGGGGATCGCTACTACAAAAGCGCGACGCCGACGCGGGCCGTGGCCGCCCATCAGGAGTCGATCCGGCTGTACGAAGCGGTCGGGCATCGCGACACCGCCGAGCTGCGCGGCGGGCTGCTGGCGCTGGGCGAGGTTCAACAGACGCTGGCGGACCTGGTCGGCGCTCGCCGCAGCTACGAGCGCGCGCTGAAGCTGACCATCACGGCAAGGGGCGCTGACCACAGCGAGACCGCCTCCGCTACGACGTCGCTGGCCATGATCCACTGGTGGCTGGGAGATCTGAAGCGGGCGCGCGGTCTCCTCGAACGCGCGGTGGTCATCTACGACAAGGCCGATCCCAAAAGCCTGGCTGCGTCGCGCGCCTTGAATACGCTGGGGACGGTCCTCTACCACCAGGGGGCCATCTCAGAGGCTCGCGCCCGCTTTGAGCTCTCTTTGAAGCTGGCTGAGGGGCAGCTGGGCAAGGGACACCCGGAGCTGGTCACCCGAATCATCCACCTGGGCCTGATCCGCTGGGCGCAAAAAGACCTGGCCGGCGCGAGGCGTCAGATGGAGCGCGGGGTCGCGATCGCCAAAGCGCACGGTGGTGAGGATCACGTCGGCACCGCCATGCCGCTCAGCAACCTGGCCAACGTGCTGGCTGCCCAGGGCGAGCTGGACGAGGCTATGCGCCTGTTTCAGAAGGTGAAGACCCTGTTCGCCCGCGCATATGGGGAGCGTCACATGGTGGTGGCGGGCATCCACGGGCTGATCGCGTTTCTGCACGTCAGGCGCGCCGATCTCCCCGCTGGAATCGAGGCGATGCGGACAGCGTCGGAGCTCGGGCGCGAGCACTTTCTGCGCAACATCGACGTGGCGCAGCGCGACAGCGAGCTGCGGGGCCTGCTCGACCAGCTGCGCCACTACATGGACATGAGCCTGTCGCTGGAGACCGATCCGCTGCGGTCGCTGGCCATCGTCTTGGCGTGGCAGGGCGCGGGCACGGCCGCCGAGCAGCTGTGGCGCGACCTCAGACATGCCGAGCGCTCCTCCGATGCCGCCGGGCGCGATCGGGTGCGCCGGTATCGTGACGTGCAGCGCAAGCTCGGCGCGGGCGGGTCTCAAATGTCGGCCGACGCGCGGCGGTCGGCGATCTCGGTGCGCGACAAGCTGGCCGCGAATCTCGCGCAGACCAACCCGGCATTTGGTCAGCGCCGTCGAATAGCCAACGCCACGCCCCGTGCGGTGTGCGCCAGGCTGGCGCGCCGAAAGTCGTCGCTTGTGGCCATCGTGCCGTACCGGCGCATCGATCCGATGAAGCCCGACGACCCGAGCACCGTGAACAAGGACGAGAGATACGCGCCGCCGGCCTACGACGCGATCGTCGCCTGGGGCGCGCCCTGCACGGCCACGCGGATGGCGCTCGGCTCAGCGGCAGACATCGATGCACAAGTCGGTGCCTTTCACGAGGCCGTGGAGGTCGTCGCCCAGTGCGCCGCCAAGCAGGGCTCCCCACACCTGTGTGGCAAAGCGCTGGCCGCGCTGGACCGCGCCGGCCGGACCGTGAGAAAGCAGGTGTGGGACCCGATCGAGGCGGTGCTGCCGGCCAAAACGGCGCGCGTGAGATTGGTCGCGGGTGGGGCGCTGGCCGGCATCCCATTCGGCGCCCTCGCGCACGACGACGGCGTCTATGTGATGGAGCGTCGCGACATCAGCTATCTGCCGTATCCCGCGGCGGTGATGCGCGCGGCGAGCCGGACGGAGATTGGCCCCGCGGCCGCGTTTGTCGCGGGCGACGTCAACTACGCGTCCGCCATGCCCGACCCCTCCAGGGTGGCGGCGCGCTGGCAGCGCTGTGGCCCGACCGGCTGCACGGCGCTGGACGCGGGCGCCCAAAAAGGGACGGCCGCGCTCCTTCGAGGTTCCGAGACCGGCGCAGGCAGCCCCGTCTGCGGCTTTGACGCGACCTGGGGCGCCCTACCCGGCACCGAAGCACCCGCCGTCGGGGACAAGCTGGGCCGAACGCTGAAGGGCGGCGCGATCCTTGCCACCGGGGACAGCGTGACCGAGCCGGCCCTGCGCGCCGTTCTGCCGGGCCAGCGCGTCATTCACCTGGCCACCCACGGCTTCTTCGCGACCGAAGCTGCCTGCGGTCCCAAGACCGATCCGCTGCGCCGCAGCGCGCTGGTTCTCAGCGGCGCCAACCCGGGAGTGCGCAGCGACGATCCCCGGCGCGACGGTATCCTGACCGCGCGCGAGGTCGTCTCGCTGGACCTGCGCGGTACGGACCTGGTGGTGCTCTCAGCCTGCGAAACCGGCCGCGGGGAGCAGCTGGTGGGCGACGGGCCTGCCAGCCTCGGCCGCGCCTTTCTGTTGGCGGGCGCCGACACGGCGATCGTCTCGCTGTGGAAGGTGCCGACCGACGCCACCCGCACGCTGTTCGAGCGGTTTTACACGATTGGGGCCGACAAGCATGACGCCCTGCAGCGCGCCCGGCTGGCCACTTTGAGAGACTTGCGCGCGCAGGGGTTGTCCAACCCGGCGTTTCTTATCGGCGCTTTCATCCGGATCGCGCCCGGCCCTTAGGAGGCAATACCGATCGCTTAGCCTTCAAGTGGCTGACATTGTTTCGTTTCTTGCTCTCGTTGGTCTGTGCAGTGCAACGACCTTTCCAGTGGTTGGCGAATGTGGGTGCGGTCTAATCATGTCGTGGTGCCGACTGCACACGGTGACGAGGTTGTCCGGGGTGTGCTTTCCACCATGCGCCCGCTGCACCACGTGGTGCAGTTGAACCCAGATGCGATGGGTGCAGCCCGGGACCACACAGCCGTGATTATCGCGGTGCAGCACCACTCTTCGGACGCGCTCCGGGATGGCGTGGGTGGTCCTGCCCTGCTTGGCATTTCGCCAGGATTGTCTGGAACCGCTCGATCGTGATTGGACGCGGACCGTTCGACTGCACCGCAAACACGATCTCAGAGATCAACGCCAACACGACGTCGTCCTCGACATGCCCATCGGTGTCCCCCAGCATGGCACGCACGATCGCCATCGCCTTGCGAAATAGCGCCAGGTTTACTCGCTCACCCTCGACCCTCAGATTGTCCCGCTTCGGTGCTCCCAACACCTCGCCTGGTGCGGGGGCGTCATCGCCGCGTTCGGAGCACATGACCGCGCGCTCCAACTGCCGCACGGTCTGACCCTGCGCGTACGTCACCCAACCAGCCTCCGTCTGCGGATCGGCGACCTTCACGACCTCACGCGCCGCAGTCCAGGTCACCGAGCCATCGGCCATCGCGGCTCGCAGCACGGGCAGGTGGGGGAGCTGTCGCCCAATTCTCATGAGCGCGCCGCCCTTGCCGCGTTGCAGACCCAGCATCACCTCGGTGTATTCGCGCATGCTGGCCGCAATCTGCCGATACAGCCCGTCTCTCTCCAGCTCCGCCAAAAGCTCGGCTTTCCGCAGGTCGCTGGTCTGGTCGGCTCGTACCAGACGCCGCATTTCCAGGTCGATCTCTCTTGCGCGATTCGTTGCCATAACCACCTCCAACATGCTGAAAGTATTATAGCAGTGGGCTTCTGACGGTCGTTTTTGACGTTCGGCGACACCCGCAAAGAACGTCCCCGCGACAGCGCCTCAGAGAGCGCCCACCGCCCGAAAGGCCTCGAAGCCACGCGCCGAGGCAATTGGGCTCCGAAACAAGCCCCACAAAGGCAGGACATGGCCCCAGAATCCGTCAAGCGGGTGACGGTGTAAATGAAATATAATTTCAACTATTTACCGAGCAGGAACGTGCTCATGCGCCGGACACCAAGCGGGTCTGGGCGGCAGGCCCAGCATAGCGACGGCTTAGAGGAGGTTGGCCTCATACCAGGCCATGGCGCGGCTGATGCCCTCGGCCACGCTGACTGATGGCACGTATCCGAGCAGCTCTCGCGCTCGCGTGATGTCGGCGTTTGAGTGGCGGACGTCCCCTTTGCGAAAGTCCTGGTACTCGGGGGCCTTGTCCACCACGTGCGGGTGGCGGGGGGCCAGCGTGGCGCGGATCTGAGCGTACAGCTCGTTGAGTGTGGTCGTGTCGTTCAGGGCGCCGTTGATCACCACGCCGGGCGGCAGCGGGCCCGGGGCGCACGCGGCCAACAGGTTCAGCTCCACCACGTTTTGGATGTAGGTGAAGTCGCGGCTGGTCTCGCCGTCGCCGAAGACGTAGACCGGCTCGTCGCGCAACAGCGCCTGCGTCCAGCGCGGGATGACCGCGGCGTAGGGGCCGTCCGGCGTCTGCATGGGGCCGAAGACGTTGAAGTAGCGCAGCCCGACCAGCTGCAGATCGTACTGCTGGGCGAAGACGCGCGCGTACAGCTCACACGCCCGCTTGGTCGTCGCGTACGGCGACAGCGGGTTGCCGATGCGGTCCTCGACCTTGGGCAGGGTCGGGTCGTCGCCGTAGACCGACGAGCTGGACGCCCAGACCATGCGGCTCACGCCGGCGTCCCGGGCGGCGATCATCACGTTGAGCGTGCCGTCCACGTTGACCACGTGGGACGTCAGCGGATCGTCAACCGAGCGCGGGACCGAGCCCAGCGCGGCCTGGTGCAGTACGAGATCGACCCCGGTGGCTGCGGTGTGCATCGCCTCCAGATCGCGGATGTCGGACTGGTGAAGGGTGAAGCGGGTCCAGGCGTCGTCGCCCACGTTGGCGCGCACGTTGTCCAGGTTGGCCTGAAAGCCCGTGGCGAAGTTGTCCACGCCCACGACACGCTGCCCCAGGCCCAGCAGCGTGTCCAAGATGTTGGCGCCGATGAAGCCCGCGCAGCCGGTCAGCAGCCACGTCTTCGGGGTGGCGCGGAGGTCCTCGCAAATGCCAGCGTAAGCGTCGGTCACTAGAGGTACCACGCCCGCATGCCGAGCGCCTCGACGTCGGCGCGCCTCCAGGGGCTGCGCACGTTCACGAAGACCGGATTGTGGTCGACCGTCAGCGCGGTCAGGCGGTCATGTTGCCAGTCGTAGAAGTCGCGGTGATCGACGGCCCCGACCAGCGCATGACACGGCCGCAGTGCGCCGATGGCCGCCAGCTGCACGCCGTACTCGTGCTCGGCCTCGGCCGGCTCAGCGACCGGGTCGTGAACCTGGACCTGAACGCCGTAGGACTGCAGCTCGCGGATCACGTCGATAACGCGCGTGTTGCGCAGGTCCGGGGTGTTGGCTTTGAACGTGATGCCCAGAATCGTGACGACTGCGCCGTTGACGTTGTGTCCTGCCAGGATCAGCTGCTTGACCGTCTGCCGCGCCACGTGGATGCCCATCCCGTCGTTGATCCGGCGTCCGGCCAGGATGACCTGGGGGATGTAGCCTACGCTCTCGGCCTTGTGGGTGAGGTAGTAGGGGTCGACGCCGATGCAGTGGCCCCCGACCAGGCCGGGGTGGAAGCGCAGAAAGTTCCACTTGGTGCCCGCCGCCTCGAGGACGTCGCCGGTCTCGATGTCCAGGCGGTCGAACAGCACCGCCAGCTCATTCATGAACGCGATATTGAGGTCGCGCTGCGTGTTCTCGATGACCTTGGCGGCCTCGGCGACCTTGATGGACGTGGCCCGAAACACGCCCGCGTCAACGACCGATTCATAGGCGGCGGCGATGGTGTCCAGGGCCTCCGGATCGCTGCCGGACACCACCTTCTCGATGCGGGTGAACGTGTGCTCGTGGTCGCCCGGGTTGATGCGCTCGGGGGAGTAGCCGACCTTGAAGTCCTGGCCCAGCGTGAGGCCGGAGACCCGCTCCAGAACCGGCACGCACACCTCCTCGGTGGCGCCGGGATACACCGTGGAC
>CAZJHX010000066.1:0-56166 GCA_964545715.1 uncultured Myxococcales bacterium | reverse complement strand
GGGGGGCGGGGGGCGGGGTCGTGGGGTCGGCGCCCAAGCTGGCCCGGGATCGTCGTGTCCGGTTCATGAGAATTTCTCCGAGGGCTCCTAGAAGAAGCTCGCAAACCCGTTTGTGCTCAGCTGCTCCAGCATGCGGCTGACTTTGGCGGTCGAGCGCGGATACCCGGCGCCCATCACGAGGCGCGCGAGGCCGGCCAGCGGTTCGGCCAGCTGATGCTCGGTGCCTCGCAGCTTGGGCAGCACCTTGCTCATCAGCAGGAAGTCGGCGACCTCCTCGTCAAGCTTGCCGCCGGCCTGCTCCAGATACGCGAGCATCTCTCCGGCCACCCGATAGCCGAAGTGCATCGTGGACGGCGCCAGCGTCTCGTGAATCGTCATCAAGAAGGGCTCCAGCTCGTTCCACAGCGGGTGGTCGCTGAAGGCCGCGCCGTACTCCACGTCCGTGAACTCCATGACGAACGAGCGGTCCAGCACCTTGGGCGCAAAGGCGTGCGTGGTCTCGTCCACATTGATCGTGCCGATGATCGTGAGGTTGGGCGGGTACGCCACGCGCGGGGGAATCGGGTACAGCACCGGGATCGCGTCGCGCTTGGCGTCGATCTCGCTCATCTCGCCGCGCGGCCGGTCCATGAACTCCAGGCCCTTGACCAGCGGCTCGTAGATCCAGCGGCGCTCGTCCAGCTCTCGCAGCGGCACCATCTGCTCGATGGAGCCTGTGCGCGCGGCGCTCATCACCTTCTTGCCGCCGGTATCGACCTGCGCAAACGCAGCCTGCGCCTCGGCAACAGCCCGCTCGTCCAACACCCCGCGCTGACCGGAGCTCACAAGCATGGCGTCCAGCGGATGCACGCGCACCATCTCGCCGATGCGAATACGTCCGGCCACGCTCGGATCGACCGACGCGCCTGACTCCATGAGGGACAACAGGTCCGAGAAGTAATACTCGACCCGCGCCAGGTTCATCTCGTCCAGAATCAAGAAATAGTTGCCGGCGTCCTCGCCGTTCTCCGCGAAATCGCGGAAGGCGTTGAGCACGATCGCCAGCGCATCGGTGGGGTAGAACCGGCCGGTCAGCGGGTTGTAGTAGCCCCAGACCTTCTTGGCGTCCGTCCAGTCCGGCCGCACCGGCACAAAGCCCACACGCCGCTTGAACATCGGGGTCTGCACGGCCCGCTTGGAGCCCGTGCCGACGTCCAGCACCTTGATGTAGTCCGGATACTCCTCGACGGCCTTGAACAGGAAGCTCTCTTCGCCCGCCAGCACGTTATCCAGCGACTGCTCCAACAGCTGTAGGCCCCGCCCGATCCCCTGCTGCATGTCGATGGCGACCGCGGAGGCCGCAATGCGGCGCGCTATCTGGGTCTTGCCCGTGCCGCTGATGCCGGCCAGGATGAGAAACTTCTTGGTCCGCAGGGCCCGCAAAAGGCCGCGGACAACGTCGTGGCGTTCGACGATCGCGTTGTCGCCCACTGGTACTGTCCCTCCAGGATCACAATGGCCCCGAGCGTACCTCAAAGCAGCGGCGTCTGATAGATTGCGCCAATGTGTGGCCGCTTCACCCTGACAACTGACACAGATGTGCTGGCCGAGGTCTTTGACCTGACCGACGCCGCTACCGGCGACGCGGTGCCGAGGCGCTTCAACATCGCCCCCACAGACCCGGTCGCCGTTATCCGCGCGGATCCGACGGGCCTGCGCTCGCTGAGCCGCATGCGGTGGGGCCTGGTGCCGCGATGGGCCGACTCCATCAAGATCGGCGCAAGAATGATCAATGCGCGCGCCGAGACCGTGCACAAGGTGGGCGCTTTCAAGCACGCGTATCGGCGGCGTCGCTGCCTGGTCGCAGCGGACGGCTGGTACGAGTGGCGCAAGATGCCCGACGGCAAGCAGCCGTTTCGTTTTGTGCGGCCCGACCGCCGCCCGTTCGGCATGGCGGGTTTATGGGAGGAGTGGGCCGACGCGGGCGGCGAGATCCTGGAGTCGTGCACGGTCATCACGGTGGCGCCCAACCCCGTGGCGGCCGAGGTGCACGACCGGATGCCGCTCATTTTGCCGGCCGACGCCTATCAGCTGTGGCTGGATCCCGAGATGAAGGACACCGACCGGCTCACCCCCCTGCTCAAGGCCAGCCCGGCCGAGCAGCTGGTCTACTATCCGGTCGATCGCCGCGTAAACAGCGTGCGCAACGACGACGAGACCTGCGTGGAGGAGATCGAGCTGGTCGACGCGCCGAAGCCTCCCGAGCAGGGCTCCCTGTTCTAACCCTGGGCGGGAATTCGGCAGGCCACCGTCTCGGGTCTGCACGCCGGGTCAAACGCCAGCGCATACAGCTGATCCGCAACCCACTGAGGTGAGTTGAACGCCTCCTGCGCCTTCATCTCGTGAAAGCGCGGCACCATCGGAAAGTCAGCCTCGTCAGTGCCCCGGATCAACGCCTGCATCCCAGTGTCGATGACGCCGGGAGCCACCGAGTACGCGCGCAGCCCATGCTCGGCCTCCTCGACCTGCACCGCCTCGGTGAAGCGCTCGACAGCCGCTTTTGACGCGCAGTAGGCGGACCAGCCTGCGTACGCTCTGCCCGCGGCGCCCGATGAGACGTTGATGAGCACGCCCCCGCCGTGGCGTCGCGCGTGGCGGCTGTAGGCACGCGTGCCCAGAAAGACACCTGTGACGTTGATGTCCATCATGCGGCGGAACTCGTCGGCCGACATGTCGTGCGCAAACCGGATCGGGTCCAGGATCCCCGCGTTGTTGACCCAGAGATCGATGCGTCCGAAGCGGACCTCGGTCTCCGCCAGCAGGGCGTCCACGTCACGCTCGTCGGTGACATCGCCGCGCAGGGTCAGCACGTTGTCGCCCGCCAGGTCGATGTCTGAGCGCGCGCACGCGGCGACCTGATGTCCTTGTGTCGCCCAGCGCTGTGCCGCGCCCAGGCCCACCCCGCGACTTGCGCCGGTGATGACGATGGTCTTGGTCATGAGCTAGAACCCGCTTGTGGTGCCCAGCACGACGCGCACCGACGAGATCGCGCCGCCCTCGCCGAGCGGGTCGGTGCCGGCGGCCACCATGAACTGGAAGCGGTGGTCGGCCGGGTTGGCGGTACGCAGGCCGAAGCCGAAGGACATGCGCATCAGCTCCGGGTCGAAGCCGTCCAGCTGTGCGCCGAAGACGTTGCCGGCGGTCGCGAACATCCAGCCGTCCAGCCAGGTCCACACCGGCCAGCGATAATCCAGGCGGGCGCTGATGGAGCTGCGGTCGCGCAGGTGCCCTTGCTGTAGGCTGGCCATCACGTCGTCGCCGCCCATCTGGATGAGCTCCGAGAACGGGACCTCGCCGTCGCCAAACGGCTCAGCGAAGTCGGCGCTCAACGTCAGGCCCAGGACGCGGTTGCGGTAGATGTCCAGGAAGCCGCCGAGGGTGGCGCCGTAGCTGACCCAGCCGGCGCCGGACTGACGCAGATCGGCTGACAATGCGCCACGCAGCTCGCCGCGCAGGCCGGTCTCGGGGCCGGGGCGGGTGCCTCGGGTGTCCATCGCCACGCGCACGGTCTGTTGAAACGCCGCGAACCCTTCGCCCAGGCGTGGCGGCAAGGGCAGGGCGCCGGCCGCGATCTGCTCGGCCACGGAGGGGTCATCGCAGCAGCCGCCGTCGAAGTACTCCACCCGGCGCGCGCGTGTTTCGGTGGTCAGAAAGCCGCGGCTGCCGATGTCCATGCGGAAGCGGATGCCGCCGTCCAGGCGATCCTCGCCGTATCGATACGGGGAGTCCGCCTCCACGAGCGGCCCGATGCCCGCAAACAGCCAGTCCTTGCGGCGGTTCAGCTCGCCTACCATGCCGATGCGGTAGCGGTCGTTGGGGCCGAAGTTGAAGCGGTCGGCGTACCGCACCTGGACCCAGTCCTCGCCGCCGAAGGCCGCGCGCAGGCGCACCTGATGGCCCTTGATGCCGACGTCGTTCCAGAAGAAGTAGAAGCCGCCGCTGGGCAGGAACCCGGCGGTCGTGCCGAAGTCGATCAAGAACGTGGGCAGCAGCCCGGCCGAGCGGTCCTCGCCAAACGTGAAGAAGTCGGCCAGAAACGTGGGCAGCTCTTTCTGCTCGGCCTTGGTGATCACGTAGCCAAAGGGCTTGCGGATGATGTACTCCGAGACCAGATAGGCTGGGTAGAGAATCACGCGCGGCACCCAGATCAGGACGTCGCCGGCGGTGGTCTCGGACTCGCGGCCGTCATAGTCCGGCAGCGGGCGCTTCTCCTGCGCGGCGGCCGGCGTGTGCAGCGCGGCAACCATCACCGCGGCGGCCAGCACGGTGCTAGCAAATCTCAAGTGGCAGCTCCTTTTTCCTCCGCCTCGGCGACCAACACCGCGTGACGGCGCCCAATCGCGATCGCCACGCCGATCCATACGACGACCAGCGCCAGGTTGAACAGCGCAAAGTCGCCCGTCTCAAACGCGAGCTTGGTGCCGAAGAACACGACCAGCGCAGAGAGGACGTCCCCAGCGCGCACAAAGACCGTGTCGATGGCTTGCTTGGCCTTGTATTTTTCCTCGCGCGTCGTCGGCAAAAACAGCACGCCGCGCACGGTGTTGTTCAGGGAGTAGTCGGTGGCGTTCTCAGCCGTCTTGGCCCAGCGGACGGCTGCCAGAATCGGGTAGAAGGCCAGCAGCGCATAGGCGCCCAGCGCGATGACCGGCAGGATCAGGATGGCCACGCGCACCCCGAAGAAGTCGAGGATGCGAGACACCAGGAACAGCTGCACCAGCAGGCCCACCAGGTTCACGATCGAGAAGAAGTCCGAGTAAAAGGCGCCGATGTACTCTTTTTTGCCCAGGTCCGTCGTGCCCTCGGCGATGGCCAGGTCGTAGGCGGACTCCACCACGCTGCCCAAGATGAACTCGCCCGTCGAGTTGACCCAATTGAGCAGCAGCAGGAGTACGGCGATGAGCAGCAGGTACTTGTTTTTGAACAGCAATTCGAACGCGCCGCCCTCTGCGAAGCCCACGTCCTCTTCGGGCTCCTGGCCGTCGTCCTTTGGTGCTCCCGCGAGCTCGCGCTTGAACACCCAGTTGGTCAGCACCAGGCTGGCGGTCAGGATGGCGGCCGCCAGCAGCAGCATGTTGAAAATGCCCAGGACCGGGACCAGGCGCCCGGAGATAAAGCTGCCGAAGACGGCGCCCGATGACGAGCCGAACGCGACGATGGCGAACAGCCGGCGCCCCTGATCGGGCGTGTAGACGTCGTTTGCAAAGGCCCAGCACTGCGCGATGAACATCATGTTGAAGATGCCGACCCACAGATAAAACGGGATGCCGAGCGGCAGTTCGAACTGCGCCAGCACGTAGAAGAGGACCATGCAGGCGGCGAAAAACAGCGTGACCGCGTTGAGCAGCGTCTTGCGCGGCACCTTGTCGGCCAGCTTGGCGTAGAGCGGGACCGCCACCAAAAACAGCAGGGCCTGCCCGGCCGATGCGTAGCTCTTGATGACCGCACCCTCGTCCGAGAGGATCAGCGCCTCCCGCACGGGCTTGATGATGTAGTACGACGTGAGCACCAGAAAGAAGTTCAGCGCCAGCAGCAGGACCGTTGTTGCCTCGCCGGCGTGAACGTCCGCAAAGGGGCGCAGCATCTTGTCCAAGAGCGTCCGATCGCGGGTATTTTCTGGGTCGTTGTGAGCGATGAGCGGCATTGTAACGCCGTCCCGCCGTGGTTACGATGCCCCATGCGCAGATACCTGTCAGTCCTGCTGATCGCGGCACTTTTGACCGCGTGCGGCTCCACCGTTCGCCAGTTTCCGATGGCCGACCCGATGACGGAGGACCCGGACTCCAAGCCGTATGGTCCGCCGCCGGCCGATTACTTCTCGGGTTTTGCCTGGGACGGCCTGGACCAGACGCTGTTTCGCCCGCTGTCGGACCTGCTGTACGTGCGGGTGGCCGAGGACGCGGTCAACGTCAACGCTATGGAAGAGGTGCCCGACTCCAGCTGGTTCACCAACCGCCTGGGCAAGCGCGTGGTCGACCCCAAAGAGCTGCTGACGGGCGACTGCAAGGGCGAGCCGCCCATCAACCCCGAGGGCCCGTGGACCGTGATCGGCGCCAAGCCCAACGGCGCCAACCCCGGCTTCATCATCAAGGCGCAGGACGGTCGCCGCTACCTGCTGAAGTTTGACGGCAAGGCCCAGCAGCCACGCGCCACGGCCTCCGACACCATCGTCTCCAAGCTGTACTGGGCGGCCGGCTACAACACGCCGTGCAACCAGATCGTGTTCTTTGACCGCGACATCCTGCGGATCTCGCCCAAAGCCAAGGCCAAAGATGAAAAGGGCAACCCGGAGCGCCTGGCCAACAAGCATCTGGACCTCATCTTCGACAAGGCGGTTCGTCTGCCCGACAAGCGGTATCGCGCCAGCGCCAGCCTGTTTCTCAGCGGCCGACCCATCGGGCCGTTCCGGTACGAGGATACGCGCGACGACGATCCCAACGACGTGATCGATCACGCCGACCGCCGGGACCTGCGCGGTGCGTCCGTGCTGGCGTCCTGGGTCAACCACTTCGACTCGCGCGAGCAGAACACGCTGGACATGTTCGTGGGCAAGGACAAGGGCTACATCAAGCACTATTACATCGACTTCGGTGATTGCTTCGGGTCCTTGTGGGACTGGGACGCGCTGTCCCGGCGGTGGGGCCACAGCTACGTCCTGGACTTCGCGGATGTCGGGCTGGACCTCATCACGCTGGGCATCCTGGTGCGGCCCTGGGACAAAGCAAAATACGGCGCCTCCGGAGACGTGTTCGCGTACTTCAACGTCGAGCCCTTCGACCCGGGGGGCTGGAAGAACGAGTACCCCAACCCGGCCTTCAGCCGCATGAAAGAGGCCGACGCCGCGTGGATGGCGCGCATCATGGCCCGGTTCACCGACGAGCACATCGACGCGGCGATCAAGGTCGGGCACCTCAAGCCCGCCATCGCTGCCGAGCTGAGCCGAATCCTGAAGGGCCGCCGCGACAAGATTCTGCGCTACTGGTTTCGCAATCTCTCGCCGCTGACCGCGCCCACCGTGACCGGCAGCACGCTGTGCATGGAGGACCTCGCGGTGACCGCCAACGTCGCCGATGCCAAGGCGCGCACCTACACCGCGTCGGCGCTGACCATGCCCGGGTCCGCGGTGATCGAGATCGGCGCGCCCACAGTCAAAAAAGCCGGTCACGCGTGCGTCCCGCTGCCCAGCGTGGCGCAGACCAGCGCGGCCAACCCCGCGTACCTGGTTGTCGACATCGTGGCGGCGACCGACGGCGAGCCCGTGGGTCCAGCGCGGGTGCATCTCTACCAGGCCGCCAAGTCTTACAAGATCGTGGGACTGGAGCGCAACGACAAGTGAGGCGACTTTGAAGCGAGTAACAGGACTGGGTGGCGTCTTCTTCAAGTGCGAGGACGCCGACCAACAGCGGGAGTGGTACCGCGATCACCTGGGCATCGACGTCCAGGACTGGGGCGGCACCATGTTTCAGTGGCGTGACGATGACGCACCGGAGCGCCGCGGGTACACCGTGTGGTCACCCTTCAAAAAGGACACGACCTACTTCGATCCCAGCGCCAGCCAGCTGATGGTCAACTATCGCGTCGATGACATCGAGGCGCTCTTTGCGGCTTTCAGGGAGGAGGGCGTGACGATCGCGGGCGAGATCGAGCAGCACGAGAACGGCAAGTTCGGGTGGGTCCTGGATCCCGAGGGAAACAAGATCGAGCTGTGGGAGCCCATGCCCCACGACAAGGATCCGTACCTGGCCTCCTAAAGGTCGCTGACGACCTCGACCAGCTCCAGCAGGCGCACCAGGGTCAGGGTGTTGCGGACGTTGTAGCCGTAGATCAGGTTCTCGTCCGCGATGTGAAACGCCTGTTTGTGGTTGGGGTGGAAGCGGTCGGAGCCCATGCCCTTGTTGTGGGTCATCACGGGGTGACGCCAATCCAGTCGCTCGACGCCGGCCTCGACCACGGTCGGGTGCAGTGCCTGCCAGTAGTCGATGAGCGGCAGCCGGTACTTGTCCGCGAGCTCGCGCACGACGTCGTTGAGGATGACTACCGTGTTCTCTTCCAGCCACCAGCGCGGCATCGGCGGCGCCGTCGTCAGCAGCGGAACGATCTGTCGGCGCAGCAGCCGCTCGATCAGCTTGCTGTAGCTGCGGCGGAAGCGGCGCACTTTGCCGGCCATGTGTGCCTCGACGTCCTTGGGGATCTGCCCCACGTGCTCGGCGTCCTCCATGGCGTTGTCGCCGATCTGCCACGGCGCAAGGCAGCTCCTCTTGCGGCATTTTTCGTCGGCGTATCCCGCCGCGACGCGCCGGAAGTAGGCCCTGTGTGACCCGCGGATGCTGTCCCAGGCCGCATTGTTGGTGCCGAACATGACGATGGCAAACGCCGGCCTGTGCTTGGCGATCTCCTTGTCCAGACGGTCCGAGCAATCCGGACAGATGCGCGACTCCCAGACATAGCTGCCGGGCGACGTGCCGGAGCGAGTGGCCTGCTTGCGCACAAACGAGCTGCGCGTGCCCTTGCCGCGAAAGTGGTCGATGGCCGGACGCAGAAACTCCCAGTTGGGGGCCAGGGAGCCGTGTCCGCGGCCGAAGCCGGTAAGGAAGTACATGTTGCGAGACGCGCTGGCACCCAACACCATAAAGCGGTCCAAGCCCGGGTCCTTTAGGGTCTGCCGGCGCGCGCGCAGCAAAGAGACGACATGGTCGCGCACGCGGTCGCTCATGCTGCCGGCCGCGGCAAGAACGCGGGCCTGCTCGGCGCCGGCGGGCAGACGGTCGACGCTCTGACCGGCGCACACCCCGTAGCGGGCGGACTCTTCTGCCGGCACCTCGGCAAATCCGAAGGTCACACTGAGAATCGCGGCCAGGACAATGGTCGTCATCCGACCCATGACATACGGCGTTTAGGGCGCGCTTTCAATATTGCGGCTGATACCAGCGAGCAATAGGCCGCCGTCGTGCGATCTCAAGTGCACTTTTACGGGCGGGCCTTTGCTGCCGTCGCGCGGGCGATGCAACGTCAGCGTCACAAACGGGTCGGCCGCGAAGTCGGCGCCGTGGGTCGCGCGCGCCTCCGCCAGCAGCGCACAAAGATCGACATGCGGCGTCGGACCCATGCCGCGGCCGAGCAGGACCCTGGAGCGTCCCGTGCGGGTCCAATCCAGCCGCCACTGGTAGTGGGCGCGCCCGGACGGCGGCGCGAGATCCGTCAGCTGAACTCGGCACCTGTCCTTCACCCGCGCGTCGTCCAGCGCCAGCACGCGCGAGAAGGCGTAGCGCAGCAGCTTGGCGCGACGCCGTTTCAGTACCTGGAAGATCAGGTCCGCCGCTCCGGCATCGCTGTATGCAGCGGCATCCACCGCCGCCCGGATGTGCGCGTCCGTGAAGCGCGCCAGGATCGCCGCACCCCAATACGTGTCCAGGGCCGTCGCTTCGTCAAACGCCGGGTTGGGGATCATCGGCGACCACGTGCTCGGGTGGAACACCTCGCTTTCAAAGACGCCGACCGAGCGATAGGGGCTGCGGCGGACCGCCAGCCAGTAGGGATAGGCCATACCCAGCGTGATCATGCGCTGGCCCAGGCGCGCCCAGTCCACGCGGTATTCATAGCCCTCGCCGACGTACTTCACGCGGTTGCCAGACGAGCCCAGCGAGTCGCCGAAATCGATCAGGTAGTGACGGACAAAGCCCTTGCCGGACCGCGCCGGCGACTGGATGAAGGTGTCCAGCGTGTTGCGAGCCCGTGTATCGGTGTTGTTCAGCCACGCCATGAAGACCCACAGCCCCCTCAGGCTGCGACGTCGCTCGTTGGGCACGCGCGAGTTCGGGTCTCGCGGATCCACGCCCGTATAGGAGAACGGGCCCAGCGGCGCTCCCGGGACGGCGCGGCTGAATAGGGCGCGGGTGCGGCCCTTGGGATCGGGGTTCAACGTGCCGAGCAGGTTTTTGAGAGCCTTGGGCTTGAACGGCTGCCACTCGTTGTACTCGTCTTTGGCCGTGGCGTCCTCGGACAGCGACAGCCGCGACAGGTGCAGGTCGACCACGTACGTCTGCGGCACGTGGTAGCCGGCCGCATGAAGCAGGCGCGCGGCCACGGTCTCGGCGCCCGACGACAGCTCGGGGTGGGACGGCGGGTCAAACTTGATGAACCAGATGACGCCGGCGGTATCTCGCGCGACCACGCCGGGCGTGACGCCTTCGGTTTTGCCGTTCAGCACCAGCAGCGGTCCGTCGGCGGGTCCCGGTTCGGTGTTGGCCCCCCGCTTGACCGCGGACGGGCTCAGCGGCGCCTTGCCCATGCGGTTTGTGAACCACTGGGAGTCCGGGACCTGCCCAAACGCGTTGATGTCCAGCGCGCGTCGGCCTCCAGTCAGGCGATCGACCAGCCGCGCGGGGCTGGCCAGCTTGCCCAGCGGCGCCACCGTGCTTCGCAGCGCGATGTTCCACCAGTCGGACCCGTGAGCCACCTCCGGCTGGGCGTGCAGCACGGTGATCGGCGTCCTCTGGAACGGGACGTCGTGCGGCACCGCTTTCCACGCGGGGGCGCAGCCGCTGAGCATCAGGACGACGAGGATGGATCGCATCAGAACCTCCCCACCCTCAGGCCGACCTCGACCCCCTCGGACGACACGCCCAGGTGCAGGTCGAAGATGCGCACCGTGTCGTGAGCCGCACGCAGTACGACGCCGCCCGAGACGCGAGGCTCGTTGTCGAACAGCGTATCCAGTGTGGGGGCCACCGAGCCGACGTCGAAGAAGATGGCGGCCGTGGCGCCGATCCCGGTGTCGCGATACTCGTACAGCGGAAAGCGGTATTCCAGGGTGGACCACCAGCCGTGGCGATCCCGAAACCGGGAGCGTGCAAAGCCGCGCATGTGGTGCTCGCGCCCGAGCACGGTCAGCGCGTGAAACGGGACGCGGTGATCACCGTTCAGCGGCGCTGTACCGCGTCCGCCGACCGCCAGCTGCAGCGTTCGCTTGTCGGGCAGCACCGGCAGAAAGACCTTCAGCGAGCCGCCGACTGCGACCGCGCTGAGGTTCGCCTCGTTGACGTCGCCCGTGACCGACGTGTCCAGCGTCGCTACGATGCCGCGCGTCGGGTGGCCCGCGCTGTCTCGGGTGTCCAGCCGCGCGCGCAGCGTCATTCCCGGAAAGTCGTAGGTGTGCCCGAAGCCCGCCGGCACGCCCAGCGGATCCAGCGTTTTGGCGTTTGGGACGGTGTCCGACTCGCCCGGTCCCAGGCGCTCGCGGCGGTACCAGGCTTCGACGGTGCCCGTGAAGTAGATCGCGCCGCGTCCCGACAGGTCAAAGGCCACGGCGACCTCGGTGACATCCCGGCGCAGCGCGTGCTCGCGGCCGGCCCGCTGGTGGTCCTTGCCGAACCACGGAAAGTCGAAGTCCCGGTCATATTCCGCGCGCACGTCCAGCACGCGCCCATTGGCGGCGGCCAGCGGATGCGTGTACTGAAACCCCGCTTCGAACTCGCCGTTGACGCGGCCAAGTCCACGAAAATCCAGGCGCTCCTCATCGCCAAACAGCGAGATCAGCGCCAGCTTGCCGCCGGCCCCGAAGCCGTCGCTGCCGATGATGTCGATGCTGGGCGAGAAGACGATCGTGCCCGCGTCGTTCTGCAGAAAATCTCGTACGCGCTGGACGATCCGATAGCGCTCCCAGACCCCCACGACGACCGCCAGCGGGGCAAACGCCAGGCTGACCACGCGCTCCGGCACCGCCAAAAGCTCCATGTGCAGCATGAGCGGGGGATCTTGCTCGCATTTCACGGCGGTCGTCAGCTGCGGCGGGGCGTTGCCGGGCGGACAGGTCTCAGCGCGCGCCGCGACCGAGAGCAGGCACACCGACATGGCCGCGCAGGCCGCCGAGACGCGCGCCCGGCTCACTCATCCGGCTGTGGCGGGTTGTCTTCCACCACATAGGTGTCAAAGGCGTTGCCGCGCAGGTTTACGGCGCGAATGATCAGGCGATGCGGCTCGCAGTCCACCAGCACGTAATGCGGCTCGGTGCGTGACGACGCGCTGAATGAGCGGGGTGTGACCGGCCGGATGGGCGCGCCCGCGGATCCGCTGACGATGTAGGTCGTCCCGTCGATGGGCTTGGTGCGCTCGTAGTTGTGGTCATGCCCGGCCACGACAAGCTCCACGCCATATCGCTTCGCCAGCGCGCTGACCGAGCCCTGGACGGCCAGGTTGGAGCCGTGCGCGCCCGACGAGAAGGGCGGGAAGTGCAGCATCATGACCATCAGCATGCCTTTCTTGGCGCCCTCGGCCAGGGCCCTGGCGACGAAGCGAAACTGCGGACAGCCCTGCCGGCACTCGATGCCGCCGTCCATCGACACCACACGCAGGTTGCCCCAGTCGTGCACGAAGTACCGCCGTCCGGGCGCCCACTGCTCGTGCAGAAAATAGTGGCGGAAGTACTCGCGGCCGCCCTTGTCATGGTTGCCTATCGCCGGGATGAGCGGCGTCTTGGCCAGCAGCGGGCGCTCGATTTTGAAGAAGAGGTCCCACTCGGGGATCACGCCGCCGGAGTCCACCATGTCGCCTGTGTGCAGCACAAAGTCGATCTTCTCGGCCGCCAGCGCCTCGACGACCGCGCGGTGTACCGAGTGCCCGGTGCGCGTGTCACCGAACGCGGCAAAGCGGAAGGACGTCTTGGAGGCCGGCCCGCTGCGAAAGTGATGCGTCGGCCCGCTCTGACCAGCTGCGTGCACCTGATAAGCGATGCGTGCGTTCTTCGGCAGGTCGGACAGCGTGGCGATCCACAGATCGTCGCTGGCCACCGCAGTGACGCGATGTACCTGGGCGCCTTCCACGTCCTGCCGCCAATGGACGGCCGGCGCCTTCTCCAGCGGCGCTTTCAGGGCCACAAACGCCTGCTGTGGTCCGCCGAACATCACATACGGTCCGGTGGTGAAGCGCTGAGGCTGCGGCTCCACCCAGGCGCCGGTGTAATTCGGGATGCCGCAACCCGTCGCGATAAGCGCGACGACCACGGCTGACAACCATCCTGGTAAAGCGACGAACCCCATGAGCCGTCGCATCTTATCCGCTGCCACAACTTCGCCACAAATCGGCCACGAACCTGCCTCGCACCGGCCGCACTCAGGTGACATTCATCCGGCACCGTAGTCAGCACGTCGATGTCACTTCTGGCCTGGAGGTCCGGTTTGTTGAAGGTTTTGATCACTGTCCTGGGCACGGCGCTTGTCGGCGCCTGCGCAGGCTTGCCGTACGGGGTGCCGCATGCGCTGGCGGGGGCCGTCAGCCTGGCGGGTCTGGTGCTCGTGATGGCGGCCCTGATGGTGCCCGCGCTCTACATCTCGCTGGCGCTGGCGGGCGCCGCGCCACCCGCCAATCAGGTCGCGTCGGACGCGCTGGACGGGCTGTATCGCATGGGCATCCTGTGCCTGGGGCTGTCTCCTGCGCTGGCGTTTCTTGGGACGACGTCGACCTCGCCCGATGACGCGGGCGTCTATGCCACCGTCGCGCTGGCCACCGGCGTGTGCCTGGGCATGGAGCGGCTCTACTCCTCGGTCACGCGGGACGCGCAGCCGACGCTGATGGTCGGGTCGCTCTACGCCGCCTGGGCGCTTGTGGGCATGGTCATCGGCTTTCGCCTGTGGGGGTTGTCATGATGCGCACCGTCGATCGTTTGTTGCGAGAGCCGGCCGACTTTGTCGCCTGGGTTTGCGAGACCCCCAACCCCGTCGCGGCCGCGCGCGCCCTGGTGCTGGTCGTGCTGGCCTGTGGCGGCATCTTCGGCGCCGCCCTGGGGCTGTATCGCGGCGGGTTACAAGTCGTCTACGCCGCGGTGAAGCTGCCGCTGGTGCTCCTGCTGACCGCCGGGATCTGTGCACCCGTGTTTGCGTGTGCTCGCTGGGCGCTGGGGGCGACGCCGACGTTTCGGCGCGACCTGATCTGCGTGCTGGCGGCGCTTGCGCTCACCAGCCTGGCGGTGGCCGGGATGACGCCCCTGGTGCTGCTCGGCATCGTTGTGGAGATCGGCTATCACAAGCTGATCCTGCTGACCGTCGGCATCTGTGCGACAGGCGGCGTCTTCGGGTTGCGGCTGTTCTTGCAGGCGCTTGAGGCGCGCCAGACGGTGGGGCGTACGTTTGTCGCGGGGCTGCTCTTGAGCACGTTTATGCTCGTGGGTGCTCAGATGTCGTGGACGCTGCGGCCATATCTGGTCCGGCCGCGCACCACCCAGCCGCCGATTGTCCGCACGCTGGAGGGCGGCTTTCTCGAGGCCGTGGGTACGTCACTGCGCTCCGCGGGGGGCTTGTACGAGCGCGACTATGCGCCGCTTCCGGAGGAGCGATGAGACTCACCGAGCTCGCCGCTCTGTATGCCGTGATCGGGGTCGGCTGCGCAGTGGTTCGTCTGTTAGCGCGATCGGCGCGCGACGAGCGCCTCGTGGACGCCGGTCTGCTGCTGTGGTTCTGGCCGCTGTTCGGGCCGTTTCTGTTGATGCGCGTGGAGCCGATCGAGGAGACGGACCCCGACGAGGGCGACTTCATCCGCGCCCTGGAGCGGGCCGCGGACAGTCCGCTGGGGTGCCTGTTGCCCGATCGGGCCACGGTTCGTCGATTGGGTGCTCGGCTGCGGCGGGCTCAGCAGCGACTGGACGAGATCACCGCACTGCTGAGCACCCCCCAACTGTGTGAGGCCAGCGCCCTCGCGCGGCACGCTGAGCTTTTGGAGCGCGGGGATGAGCAGGCGGCCGCGACCGCGCTGGGCCGGGTCGACAAGATCCGCACGATCCGCGAGATGGGGCACCGTGTGCGGCGCGAGCTGGATCAGATCAAGGAGCTGCTTGCCCAGCTGCGCATCCAGGCGGAGGTGGTGCGCCTTGCCGGCGATATCGACGGCTCTACGCGGGAGCTGACAGCCGAGCTGCTGAGCCGCATCGAAGGAATGGACAAGGCGCTCGGGCAGTTTCAGGACACCGACCCGCAGGAGGCAGCATGGGGGCACGCCAGACCGTCCTGATCGTTGACGACGAGGCCAATATCCGCGAGGTGGTGCGCTTTGCGCTGGAGCGTGCCGGCTACCAGACCATCGAGGCGTGCGACGGCGAAGAGGCGCTGCAGCGCTTCCGAAACCTCCCCGTCGACATGGTGATTTTGGACGTCGTGATGCCCGGGATGCAGGGCACCGACGTCTGCCTCTCCATTCGTCGAGACAGCAGCGTCCCGATCGTGTTTTTGACGTCCCGCGACGAGGAGATCGACCGCATCCTGGGGCTGGAGCTTGGCGGTGACGACTACGTGACCAAGCCCTTCAGCCCGCGTGAGCTCGTGGCTCGCGTGCGGGCGATCCTGCGCCGCACCACCCCGGATGTCGTACCCGAGCGCGCCCCCACCCTGGAGCACGGCCGATTGCAGCTGCTGCCCGATCGGTTCGAGGTGCGCTGGGATCAGCAGGAGGTGGCGTTGACCGTCACCGAGTTCGGGCTGCTGCGGACGTTGTTGGACGCCCCCGGCCGGGTCTTTACGCGCGGGCAGCTGCTGAGCGCCGTGTACGGCCACGACGTCCACATTACGGACCGCACCATCGACAGCCATGTGCGCCGCGTGCGCCGCAAGTTTGAGCAGGTCGGGGGACGCCCGCTGGAGACGGTCCACGGACTGGGTTATCGGCTGGGCGCCTGCACATGAAGCGGCCGCCCGGTCTGCGCACGGTCCTGTTTCTGGTGGCGATGGTCCTGATCATCGTGCCGTTGGTGGCGCTGACCATGCTGCGCGTGCCCGAGAGCGAGCTGATCCGTCGAACCCAGTCCGAGCTCATCGCTCAGGGCGCCGTCGTGGCGGCGGCGTATCGCGTGGAGCTGGGTCAGTCGGTGGATGACGGCCGCATCACGCCGGTCACCCCCGCGCTGGATCTCGCGGATGAGCCGATCCACCCGCCGATCGGGACTCCCAATCCGTCTCACGCGCCGATGAGCGCGGAGACTCGGGTGGCCGGCGCCCGGCTGGATCGCGTACTTCAGCTGGCCAATCGCATCACGCTGGCGGGCATCCGAATCGTCGATACCAACGGCACCATCGTGGCGTCGACGTCTGCGGATGTCGGCGCCTCGCTCGCGGACCGGGAAGAGGTTGTCGGGGCACTGTCAGGTGCCACCTCGAGCTTGCTGCGGCAGCGTCAGACGGACTATATGCGCCCTCCGCTGGACTCACCCAGCCGGGGGACCAACGTGCGCGTGTTCGTGGCGATCCCGGTCATCAACGACGGCGTTGTGCTGGGGGCAGTCGCTCTGTCGAGGACGCCGATCAGCTTGACCAAGGCGCTGTACCAGCATCGAGCGAACCTGATGATCGCGGCGGGCGCGGCGGTCGCCCTGGCGCTCGGGCTGGCGTTTATCGCTGCGCTGGTCGTGATCCGGCCAGTCGAGGCGCTCGTGGCCCAGACCACGCGAATCGCCGCGGGGGACGTCGACGCTCTGGAGCCGCTGGACAACCCCGGCACGTCCGAGATCGCGCGCCTATCGGACTCATTTGTGGCCATGGCCACCACGCTCAACGCGCGCGGCGAATATCTGGCCACCTTTGCGTCCAATGTCAGTCATGCGTTCAAGACGCCGCTGACGTCCATTCGCGGCTCGGTCGAGCTACTGCGCGACCATCTCCCCGACATGACCCCCGGCGAGCGACACCGCTTCTTTGACATTCTCGAGCGCGACGGTGAGCGCATGGAGCGACTGGTGCAGCGGCTGCTGGAGCTGGCCCGCGCCGACGTGATGCGTCCCGGCAAGGGGCGCGTCGACGTGCCGGCTATCCTGGAGCGCCTGGCTGACCGCTACCGCGCGGAAGGCCTGCCGGTGACGCTTCAGCATGGCGAGGGTGTGCGGCACGTTCGCATGTCCGAAGAGGTGCTGGAGTCGATCGTGTGCAACCTGCTGGACAACGCTCGGATGCACGCGGGGGCACGGTCGCCCGTCACGCTGAGCACCCGTCCGGCGGCGGCGGATGTCCAGGTCATCGTCGCAGACGACGGCCCGGGCGTGCCCGAAGCGGTTGCTGACAAGATCTTCGAGCCCTTTTACACGACGGCCAGAGACTCCGGAGGCAGCGGGCTCGGTTTGGCGATCGTACGCGCTCTGGTCGCCGGCCACGGCGGGCGCCTGGCCCTGTGCGAGAACCGAAAGGGGTTTACGTTGACCATTCCTGCTTGAGTATTCTCAAAACTGTACCGTTGTTCATTTTTGACACCGCTGGACACGAGTATGCAGCAGACCCTTATCATCGCTTCAGAAGACGAGACACTCAGACGAACCGCCTCCGAGGTTCTGGCGCACCGATATTCGCTGTCCTTCAGGGAGCCGACCGACGCTCAACTTCCAGCCGCCTGCCGCGGCGCCGCCGGTGTCATTCTGGACTGCGGTACGAGGCGAGTCGCCTGCGTTCGTACGTTTGAGAAGATTCGTAAGCTGGATCCCGACGCACGAGTCTTGATCACCGATTGCGGCTTCGACGCCGAGACCGCCGTCGAGCTGATCAAGGTCGGTGCCGTCGACCTCCTCGGCGTCCCGATGGACGCCCAGCGCCTGCTGTACAAGGTAGTGCGCGCAACCACGGCCGCCCAGTGGCCCGCTTTTGACATCAACGGGCTGTCGCAGGTGCCGCCCAGACTCGAGGCCCAGACTCACGTTCGGGCGGAGACCGCGGAGCGGCGAGCCGGGTTCCGAGTGGCGTTGTCGGCCGATAACCAGTGCCACCTGCTGATGCGCGTCGGCAACCTCGGCTTGCGTCTGCCCGTACAAGACCTGTCGATCGGCATGATGGGCACGGCCGCCGGAGTCGCGGTCATCGTTGAGAAGCCGACCTTTCGCCAAGCTGTCGCGGCACTGAAACCCAAGATGCAGGTGTCGGCCTGGCTGGAGCTGCCCCGAGACCCGAAGCAGATCCCGCTGCAGTGCGCGGTTGTTCGCGTGACCTCGGGGCTGGATAATTCGCTCTTGTTGGCTATGTCGTACCAGACGCCCCATCGCGCGGACGCAACACGGATTCGCTGCTTCTGGACCCAGGCTCAGCGCCGCAAGAAGCTGGACCCCTGAACCCCTACAGCTTGTAGAACTCTCGCAGCGGCTCCAGCGCCCGGGCGACCTCGCCCAGCGCGGCGGTGTCCACGGCTGGAACCGCGGCGTCCACCCCCTCCTGACGATGCATTGCGCGCAGACACGCCAGGGCTCCGTCCTGCAGGTTCGCCAGGTCGTACCCACCCTCCAGCAGCATGACCAGTCTCCCGTCGCACAGTCGCTCCGCCGTCGCCGTCAGCGCTGCCGCGATCCGGCCGACGCCGTCCGCGGTGACGTCCATGCCGGCGAGCGGGTCGTTGCGCATCAGGTCAAAGCCCGCTGAGACCAGGATGATATCGGGGCGGAACTGCTCTAAAACGCGCGGCAGTACGGCGCCGTAGAGCGCGTCGAACGTGTCGTCGCCGTGTCCGGGCGATAGGGGCACATTCAGGGTGGCGCCGCGCCCGTCGCCCCGGCCGACCTCGTAGGCCGCGCCGCTGCCCGGGTAGTACGGAAACTGGTGCGTGGACACGTAGAGGGTGCGCGGGTCGTCGTAAAACGCGGACTGCGTACCGTTGCCGTGATGCACGTCAAAGTCGATGACGGCTACGCGCTCCAGCCCGTGCACGGCGCGCGCGTAGTCGGCGGCGACCGCCACGCTGTTGAACAAGCAGAAGCCCATCGCGCGAAACGGCTCGGCGTGGTGCCCCGGTGGTCGCACCAGCGCAAAGGCGTTGCGCACGGTCCCGGCCAGCACGGCGTCGATACAACCCAGCGTGGCTCCGGCTGCCCGAAGCGCGGCGTCGTAGCTCTGCTCGCATGCCGTCGTGTCGGGGTCCAGGCGCACGACGCGGCCCGCGGTCGACTGGATCTGCTCAAAGTACGCGCTGGTGTGTACGCGCTGAACGTCGTCCGCCGTCGCCAGGCGCTCGGGCAGGTCGCGCAGGTCCAGCCCCGCTACCCGTTCGGACGCCAGCAGCTCGATCAGGGCCCGCAGCCGCTGGGGACTCTCGGGGTGATGCGGCCCCATCACGTGTGCCGCGCAGTGAGGGTCCAGGGCGATGCCGGTCGTTGCCATGTAGCGAGCATAGCGCACCCGTGCTAAGCACACGCCATGCGAGCTGCACTTGTCTTCTCAGGGGTCTTCGTCACGGTCGTCGGGCTTGCCACGCTCGGCTGCGCAACCTCCCATGTCGCCGATCGCGCAGCGCTGGACGAGCTGCTCAGCACACAACAGGCGGCCTGGAATCGCGGCGACATCGACGCCTTTATGCAGGGCTACGCCAAAACCGACGACATCATCTTCACGTCTGGCGGCAAGATCCGCCGGGGCTTTACGGAGACGCTGGAGAAGTACCGCAAGGCGTACGTCGCCAAGGGGGTGATGGGTCACCTGGAGTTCGAGGTGCTGGAGGTGCGCTGGCTGGGCGCCGACGCCGCGATACTGCTGGGCCGCTACACCCTGACCGAGACGCCCAAGGCCGGCAGCGGCCTCTTCACGCTGATCTTCGAGCGCTTTCCAGAGGGCTGGAAGTGCGTGCACGACCACACCTCCGCCGACCGCAAGCCGAAACGCTAGAAGCCGGTTCGCAAGGTGAGCCCGAACCCCGACGTCTGGCCGGGGTTTTTCAGGCGCTGATAGAGATCGTCGTTGTAGTGACGGACCGCGTCGCTGAGGTGGTACTGGGAGACGCCCAACAGGACGCCGCCCGCCGCGCTGACCACGGTGCCGCCCGCGAGCAGGCCCCAGAACAGCGGCTTGACCTGGTTGCCCGCCCCCTCGTCGACGATGGTCTCGGGGGCCACCACCAACAGCACCAACTCGACCAGGAGGGCGCTGAGGCCCGTGGCGTACAGCGCCATGCCCGAGATGCGCATCGTGGTGTAGGCCTCCATCTTCTCCATGGCCTCCTGCGAGTCACCGAAGACGTGCTCCGCGTCCTGGCCGAAGAAGCCCGGGTCCATCTGGACGCCGCCTTTGTACAGCTGGATGCCCCCACCCCAGCCCGGCTCGATGCGGAACTCCAGGGACTGGGCGCGGTAGCGGTCCAGGTCGGAGGGGGCTTTGTCCTGGGCGCCGGCGGGGGCGGCCAGGAGCAGTAGTGTGACGATGAGCGTGCGAGTCATGGATCAGCCGCCCAGCTTGCGTCGTCTCAGGGACTCGTACCAGCGCTCGATGGGCTCGCCCCCATGCCTCAGCACCGAGTGTCGGCGCGGGAGCAGGCGGTCGACCTCGCGGATGGTGTGGACGATCAGGCGGATGCTTGGCAATAGCGGCGGGCGCTCGTCCGGCGTGACCGCGATCTCCCGGCCGCGGGCTTCGGCGCGCAGAACGACCTCGTCGGGCATGGCGTCCGGGGCCAGCTCGCCGTACGCCGCGGGGGGCAGCGACTCGATCGTGTGCTGGACGGTTTGGCCGGGCGCGATGAGCGCGCCGATCTCCTGGGTGTAGTCGGTGGCCTCGATGCGCTTGAGCTCGATGTTCTCGTCGCCGTGATTCTCGATGCTCACGTCAAAGCCCGCGGCCTCGGCCTTGCGGACGACAAAGTCGATGTCGCGATTGATCTTCAGCCGCTCGGCGGCGCTCAGATCAAACGTCACCTCCTCCGGCGTTCGGCTGTCCAGCAGCTCGATCCACTTGTCGGTGTACTCTTTCAGGATGCCGCTGTGCTCGACCCACACGTCGCCGCGCTTCTCTTCGATGACCACCTTGCGCCCGATGTAGCGCTCCAGAATCGGCTCGAAGGCGTTGCCCGCGGCGCCCAGCACCTCGGTTCCAATCTTGGTGATGTGCTTCTCCTGCCCCTTGATCGCGGTGGCCTGCCCGGTCTTTTTCGCCTGGGCCAGGGCCGCGCCGATCGACTGGTTGAAGGCGTCGCCGAACGTGTTCAGAAAGTTGCGCGACATCCGCATCGCGCGCCGGTACACGCCCGGCTTGTAGGTGCGCTCGATCTCAGCCAGACGCTCTTCCTGGTGCATCTGGCTAAGCTCGTCGTGGTAGCGATAGATCGCCTGAATCTGGTCGACGTGCGCTTGAAAGAAGACGTAGCTGACCTCCTGGTGGCCCGACGCGTCCAGCTTGGGCTCGGGGTAGAACAGCTCCAGCCCGTTGGAGAACACCGCCAGCCGTCCCCAGATGAGCTTTCCGTCGTTGAGCTCGATCGTGACGCGGAAGGCCTCAAAGTCCTTCAGGCAGCGGTCGCGCCGGCGCCGGCGAAGGTAGATCCCCGCCAGCGCGGTCAGAAAGATGAACCCCAGCGTCAGCAGGAAGATGTTGTCGGTCATGGCTGTGGCGGATCCTCCGGCTCCTCAGGCGGCGGACAGGTGGCCACAATCGGCGCCTCCTCGGTACACGTGCAGCCCTCGAGGTTGCCGGCTGCGACGACCGGCGCCTCCTGTGCGGCGGCCGATGCCAGGAACGCATCCACCACGCACTGCGGCAGCGCTCCGTTGTTGATCACCGCGATGGTCTTGCCCACGGTCTGCCCGCCCAGTAAGCCGAACTTCTCGAGCCTCACATTGCGCACGCCCATGTCGCCCTGAATCGTGCCGGTCTTGGGCCCGGTGCGATACAGCTCCAGTCGGTTCATCTGGTCCCACGGCGTCTCGCAGATGTTGTTGCAGCCCTCGGACGCGGAGCACGCGTAGTTGCCCGCCGACGCCGTGATCGTGTTCCACCCGACCTTCCAGCCGCCCTCGGGCGCCGGCAGCGCCACGATCATGCCTTTGCTGTTGTTGTTCTTTGTGTACTCGAAGTTGGTGAACACGTAGTCCAGGTCCGCGACCAGCGCCTCCAGGTAGATGTGCGTGTCACCCAGCGTGCAGTCCTCCTCCACCATGTCGGTGACGTCCTGGTCCTCCAGGTCGGTGAACTGCACGATCTGGTTGTACTGGTTGTCCTTGATGGGGAAGATCCGCTCCTCACCGATCAGCGTGTGGCTGGCCACCAGGCCGCCGCCGTCGACCGATCCGCCGGCCACCGGCACCGAGCCGAACGTCCAGTCGTAGGTCAAGCCGGTCGTCGTGATCGCCGGCATCGAGATCTCGGTGAGCGCCGCGTTGGCGCTGACCACCAGTGTGCCTCCGAGCTCGGCCAGCAGTGGGGCGGCCGCGCTCACCAGCGCATCGTTCTTGGCGACCAGCAGCGCACCCCCGACCGTCTCCAGCGCCGGCAGGGTCAGCGCGCTCAGCGCCGGGTCGCTGTCGATGACCAGCTTGCCGTTGACAGCCTTCAGCGCGCCCAGATCCAGGCTCTCCAGCGTTTCGTTCTGTCGGACCAGCAGGTCGCTGCCCGCAAACACCAGACCGGGCAGCTCCAGCCCCGTCAACGCCGCCAGGTCCATCAGCATCACCGGCCCGTCCACCGACGACAGGGCGCTCGCCGCGACCTCCGCCAGCATCGGGTTGTCTTTCAAGGCCAGCGCCCCCGCCACCGTGGCCAGTGCCGACACGTCCATCGAGGTCAGCGTGGCGTTTTGATACACGGCGATGGTGCCCGGCGTCGCCTCCAGCCCGCTTAGATCAACCGTGTCCAGTGCGTCGTTGTTGCGCACGACGACGTCGCCCTCGAGCTCGGAGAGGGCGGGCAGAGGCACCGACGTGAGCGCTGCGTTCTTGGTCACACGAACCAGGCCGGGGATCGTCTTGAGCTGGTCGAGCACCAGCGTCTCCAGATCCGTGTTGTTCATGACCAGCAGAGGACCGCCAATCGAGGCCAGCCACGGCGCCGACACCGTCGCCAGCCCCACGTTGTTGACCAGCGTGGCCTCCGATCCGACCGCAGTCAGCGCGGGCAGCTCCAGGGCAGGCAGCGTCTTGTTGCCGAACACGGTCAGCTTGGTCCCAACCGACGACAGCGCCGGCAGCGCCAGGTCCAGCAGCGCCGTGTTGTCCTTGATGTACAGCTGCGCGGCGATCGTCTTCAGCGCCGCCAGCGAGAGCGTCTCCAGCGTGGCGTGGCCCTCGATTCGCACCGCGCCGATCACGGTGTGGAGGTGCGGTAGCGACACCTCTGTGATCTCGCCGCTGAACACCAGGTTGCCCTCGATGACCGTGTAGGCCGAGAACTTCGCAACGTCCTCTGCCGACCCGATATTGGCGTGCCCGTCCAGCACGTTCTCGGGAAAGACGCACTGGGCATCGATGCAGACCAGCCCGTCGACCGCACAGTCCGTCTCCGCTGCCACGGCCCAGTCGCATTTCGCCTTGCCCGTGACATCGTCACAGGTCGGATCCGCGTACTGGGTCAGCACATCTTCGACGCAGTCGGTCGCCTTGGCCGGGCACGGCTCAGCCTCGCATGGCGTCGGCTCGATGATCTCCGGCCCCTCATCGGGCGCGGGCGTGTCCGGCACATCGGGCACGTCGGGTGTCTCGACCTCGGGCACGTCCGGCGTATCGGGCACATCCTCCGGCGGCGGCGGGGTGTCGGGCGCGTCAATGGGTGTCCCGTCGTCGGTCGGCGGCGGCCCCTCATCGGGCACGTCGAACGCCGGTCCCGGGTCTTCCACCTGGCCGGCATCAGGGGTCGGGGTCGCATCCGTCGTGGAGCAGGCCGACACGCCAATAAACGAGAAAACACACAGGACTGCCTGGTACGAGCGCATCCCCTGAGATACCCCGCCGGCCACGCGCAACGCAACTCGTCAGTGGGCGCGGTGCCACGTATACTCCCGCTCCGACCCCGGGAGGCATCGATGCTCACACTGGTTCCGGACACGATCGAGGCGTACGCGGTAGCCCACACGATGGACTCACCAGCCGTGCACGAGCGCCTGACCGAAGTGACGCTCAGCAATACCGACTGCCCGCAGATGCAGGTCGGCCACCTGGAAGGGCGGCTGCTCTACATGCTCGCCCGCCTGATCAACGCGCGCCTGGCGGTCGAGATCGGGACGTTCACCGGCTGCTCAAGCCTGCACATCGCTGAGGGACTGGCCGACGACGGCCGCCTGATCACCTGCGACATCGATCCCGAGGCGACGGCCATCGCCCAGACCTACTGGGACCAGGTGTCGTGGGGGCGCAAGATCGACCTGCGGCTGGGGCGCGCCATAGAGACGATCGCGACTATCACCGACCCTGTCGACCTGGTCTTCATCGACGCCGACAAAACGGGCTACATCGACTACTGGGAGGCCATGGTCCCCAAGGTGCGGTCCGGCGGTCTGCTCATCGCCGACAACGTGCTCTGGAGCGGGGCCGTCCTGGCCCCCGACGAGCCCAGCGCCCACGCCCTGGTCGCTTTCAACGCGCACGTGCAGGCCGACGCCCGCGTCGAAAACGTGATGCTCACGGTCCGCGACGGCATCACCGTCGCTCGCAAACTCTAGATCGTGTCGCGCTGGCATTTCGTCCGCCACGGCCAGAGCGTGGCTAACGCAGAGGGCTGGTTCTCAGGCCACATCGACGCCGCGCTCACGGACCAGGGCCGCGCTCAGGCAGAGGCCACCGCCAGGGCCGTGCGCGCCGTTCCGATCGCGCGCTGCGTCTCGTCTGATCTCCAGCGCGCACGCGTCACGGCCGAGCTCATCCTCGCCGGGCGAGACGTGCCGATCACGACCACCGCCGCGCTGCGCGAACGTACGTGCGGGGACTGGGAGGGACGGCACGTCACCGATCTCAACGACAGCGGCGACATGCCGCTCTTCACCCAGTGGGCCGGCCGGCCCCCCGGCGGTGAGAGTCTCAAGGATGTCGCCGAGCGCGCGATGGCCTACCTGGCTGCTGTCGATGGGGCGGACGGATCCACGCTCGTCGCAGCCCACGGCGCCCTGATTCGCGCGGTCGTCGGCGTGATCGACGGCACCCCGAGCGCCGAGATCGGGCTATGGCGCCCACAGAACTGCGAGCTCATCACCCGCGATCTGGAGCCGGGTGGCTGGGATCTCCTGCTTCGGGCCGTGCGCGGATAGTGATAAAATACCGCCAGTGCGTGAAGCTATGGCAGCACTCGTAAGTCCTTGTTCTTGTGGTTGTTTTTGGGCGCTGGGCATGGCAGTATCGGCGTTATCAAAACAAGAGGGGTTCCCGAGAGGGAGGAGGGTGTGATGCGAGGATGCGTGTTGCTGATCGCGGTTGTATTGGTATGTCCGCCGCAAGCGTGGGCGACCTGTGATGGTGGGCCGTGGGGTGTCGGCGCCCATACACTCAAGCAAAACAACGTAGCCGTCGGCTGGGGCTGGGTTGAGTGCAGTGGAAACGACACGTGGGAGTGGTGGGCTTTCAAGCGCGACTTCCAGCTGGCGCCGCATCTGAAGATTGTGGTGGAAGGTCTGACCGGCGTGACCAGCCGGGCCACGTGGAAGACCAAGGTAGAGGCGTCGCCGCAGAGCTTCAGAGAGCACGAGGACACCTATGCGGAGTGCATCTGTAAACCCAAAGGCAATCCGGGCGTGAACAACAAGCCGAAGTCGTTTTTCGGAGCGACCGGTGAGCTTTGTCGAGTGGCGGGCGATCTGAGGATTTGCGGCCAACAATCCGACGGGGGCTTCCTGGTCGCCGACCGGGAGCTCGACGATGGTGATCACCGCTTTCACGTGGCGTATACGGTTCCTGAGAAGCGTCGTGGCTCGCCGGACTCCCAGTATGCCGTCGACATGTGTGAGGCCGAGGAGCTGTGGATTCTGGACGAGAGCGGCACCGGGCAGGAGCGGGGGCTGGAGGTCAAGCTGTACGTTCCGCTCGAGCCGCTGGACGACCTGTTTGTGAACATGCCTGAAGACCGCACAAAGCAGCAGATGAGCTTCTGCATGTGCCAGTATTACGATGAGATTCACAGCCAGGGGACGTACAAGCCCCAGGGTCAGTCCTGTCCTTGACGTCGATGGCGTGGTCCGCGGCCGCGCTGGCGGTCGTGGTCAGCCTGGCGCCGGCGCGGGCCCCGGCGGCCTCTGGTCCGTGCCGCGCGCCGTTCGCGTGCGTCGCGCCGCATGCGAAGATCGCAGAAGGGCGCCGGTGCGCCGTCGCTCGCCTGGCGATCATCAGAGGCAAGTCCTGGTTCAACCCGCTGGGGCGGCTGCTGGAGGAGCTGCTGGAGCGCACGCTGACCTGGATCGATGGGCATGCAGGCACCTCATTGCTCGCCTCGATCCGCTCCTGCAGCGGCGCGCTGATCGGCGATCGGCTCGTGCTGACCGCTAAGCACTGCGTCCACGGGCTGAGCAACATCCACTACCAGGAGAGCAATGTCGCCACCGCGGCCGCTGACGTGATCTGGCGGGAGTACGCCGGGACCAGTCCGCGCCCCAGCTCCCCGCCCGCATTCTTGGATTGGGCGGTCCTGGTGTTGAGCGAGTCCGCCAAGCGCGACTGCTCGTCCAGCTGTGCGGACGGGTGTGCGATTGCCATAGGCGGTGGCGCGATTGAGCAGGGTGACCCGCTGCTGGTGATCGGTCACCCCTATGGCAGCGATGTCCAGGCCTCGCGGGGCGAGGTTCGGGCGATCAAGAAAGGGCAGCTGGTCCACAACGCGCCGACCCGCGTCGCCAGCTCGGGATCGCCGGTGATCGATCCGGCGGGACGGCTGATCGGGGTTCACGCTCAGAGACAGACGGACCGATACGGTCCCTCCCTTGGCCAGCTCTGCAGGTCATCGACTATCATCAGATGCCTGATGGCCGGCGGTAAACCAGTGATGCCGAAAAAGAAGGGGAGCGGGGCGCTGGCGTGCTCTCATCCCATGCCCATGACGACCTGCGCGGGTCTGGATCCGTGAGCAGTGCGTCCGGTCGGCTTATAGCCGAGCGCTACGCGTTGGGAGAGGTGCTGGGCCGCGGTGCGTTTGGCGTCGTCTTTGCGGCCGATGATCGGGTGACCGGTGACCGCGTGGCTGTGAAGCTGATCGACGTCGCCAACGAGCATCGCCGGCGTCGAATTCAGCGCGAGATCACCGCCCTGCGGTTGCTCCGGCTGCCCGGCGTCGTGCGCCTGCTGGACGACGGCCTGGAGGGCGACACCTGCTTTCTGGTGATGGATCTGATCGACGGGGACCCTTTCCCGGGCACCGGCCGGACCTGGGAGACGCTGCGCCCGGTCGTGCTGGAGCTGCTGCAGGTGGTCGCGCATGTGCACGCCGCGGGCGTCATGCACCGCGACCTGAAGCCCGCCAACATCCTGGTCGGGCGCGTCGACGGACGTGTGACGCTGCTGGACTTCGGGCTCTCGCGGGGCGAGCCGGTCGGGAGCACGATGACGCGGTCCGGCGTCATGGTCGGCACGCCGGCCTATCTGTCGCCGGAGCAGATCCGTGGCGAGCGTATCGACGCGCGCGCCGACCTGTACAGCGTCGGTGCCATGGCGTACGAAGCGCTGACAGGGGGCGTGCCGCACGCAGCGCCGGACGTCGGTGAGTTGGTGCGTCTTCGGTTGACGCAGCCGCCGACGCCCCTGCGACGTGCGGCGCCTGATGTGCCGCGAGACGTGGCCGAGCTGGTCGACCGGCTGTTGGATCCGGACGCCGACAATCGCCCCGCCTCGGCCCGGCTGGCCCTGGCGGCGTTGACGCAAGGATGCCCGCCCGAGCTTCGCCGCAAGGCGCTCCGGTGGCTGGGGCCGCGCGCCCCGATCGACGCGGTCCTTCAGCGTCTGGCGCAAGGAAGGCGCTGTGTGGTCCGCGGGCGCCCCGGGTCGGGCCGGACGCGGGCGTTGGAAGAGGTGCACGACGCGCAGGAGCAGGCCGGTTACCGCGTGCGATGGCTGGTTCCGGCGCGCTCGCCGTTTGGCAGTCTGTCGCCGGTCACCGGGGATCTCGCGGCCGAGGATCCGCTGCGCAGCCTGGAGAGCGTGTGACAGCTGGTGGTGGAGCGCGTGACCGCTGAGCTTGACGGCGGAGCGGTGCTGTTGGTGGATGGCGCCGCTGAGATCGATCTCTGGTCGCTTCGTGTGGTTCGGGCGCTGGGCGACGAGGTCCGCGTTGTCGAGACCGCTGAGGCTGGCGACGACCGCGACGCCATCGAGCTGGGTCCGATCGCGCGCGACGCGCTGGGGCCGCTCTTTCATGGGCCCGATCGGCTGCTGCATCTGCGCGAGGATGCGGCCGAGCAGCTGTGGCTGCGGACGGGCGGGCTCGCTGCCAGGGTGGCTGCCGAGACCGACGCCTGGGTTCGAACCGGGATGGCCTTTTGGGAGGACGGTCGGCTTCGAGTGACGCGCCCGGCGCTCAACGGGCTGCAGACCGGCGCGTCCTCGGCCCCGTACGCGCTGGCGGAGAACGCTGTACCGATGCCGCCGCTGGACAGTCCGCAGCGGGAGCTGTTGGCGTGGTTCGTCCTGGCCTGGCCCGAAGCCACTCTGGAGGTCGTATCGGATGCGATGGGTGAGCCCAAGTGGTTCGTGGAGGCCCGCGCCGACCAGCTGACCGAGCTTGGGGTGCTGCTGCGGCTGGAGGACGGCCGGTACTCGCCGGTGGCCGGCCTCGATCCCGGTCTGGCGCCGGTGGAAGCTCGGGCTGACATTCACGGCGCGCTCGCCGGTGTGCTGCCGTCGGGCGCCGAAGGCCGGCTGTTGCACATGATCGCCAGCGGAGCGGACGAGGATCTGATGCAGGAGGCGCTCACAGTCGCCCGCCGATACAACGCCGACGGTCGGACCGGCCAGGCGACGGCGACGCTGAGAGACGTGCTGGGCGCCATCAGCGCCAAGGACGACTCGCGGGATGCGCAGGAGAGCCTGCTGTTGGAGTGGGCCGACATGTCGCTGGGCCGCGAGACAGAGTCGGGCTTGCGGGAGCTGCTTCACGCTTTCGAGCGCGTCGGGTGTCAGCACGGCCAGGCCGGCAAGGCGCGTGCGTTGGTCTCAGCGGCGCTGACGTCCCGCACCCGCGCCGGCGCGGACCTGGTCGCTCAGCTGGAGACCATCGGTGAGCTGGACAGGCCCGGTCTGGAGCGATGGCGCTGGGCCCTGCGCGTGCTGGCGGCACGCAATGTCTCCCGGGAGAGCGAGCGGCACACAGTCGCCGCCGCACGCGCCTGGGCGGAGCGGTCGAGCTTCCCGCCGGCCCTCGGACATGTGGCCGGGTGGGAAGGGTGGCTGCGATACGGGGAGGGACGCTTCGCCGAGGCCGCGGAGGCGCATCACCGGGAAAGCGAGCAGCAGCCCGATCTGGTGCTGCGGTTGCGCGCGCAGACCAATGCGGCGTCGGCGGCGCTGGAGGCCTTTGACCTGACCAGGGCGGTCGCCCTCGCAGAGGCGGCCTCCGCGCTGGCGGCGCGTCACCGGCAACCGGACCTGGAGGGGCGGGCCGAGTGGGTCCGTCGCAGCGCGCTGTATCGCATGGGGCAGGGCGGGGCCCCCGATCTCGAGCTGGTCGAGGCCGCCGGGGCTGTCGGGCTGGCGGACCTCGAAGCGCTCATCTGCATGACCGAAGGGGCGACGGCCTGGCGCGCTGATCAGCTTGACGACGCGGTCGCGCTGGTGACCCGTGCGGGGGCGATCTGGGACGAGATGGGTCGGCGGCAGGCCGCGTTCTTGATGGAGTGCCTGCTGGCCGCCGTGACCGGCGCCTCCCCGGCGGCCTCCGACGATGTGGTCACGCGGGCCGAAGCAGCCGACATTACCGGGTACGGCATCCAGTATCTCGGGCTTGCGGCGATGACCACAGGTGTCGACGCGGCTTATCTCGCGGCCGCAGCGCGTCTGGCCGATGAGGTGCCGCGTGGGCATTGGTCGACCCGGCTGGACGTGATCTCGGTGGATGAAGCGCTGGCTGCGGTCAGGGGATCGTGACGGGCTGGGAGCTCAGCGAATACGTGACGAGCTCGCCGCCGCCCAGCCCTGCGATGCCGTTGACCACAAGCCGGTATTGGCCCTTCAACGCCTGAGCGGGGGCCGGGGCGCGCACCGCCGTCCGCAGCTCGGCGGACCACGTAAACGTGCGCTCTTTTGCGGAGGTCTTGGCCCAGGCCGGCTCGACATCCAGGGTCAGCGAGATGCGATATCCCTTCTCGTCGATCGGGCGCGGGCCTGCGGTCGCGGGGCGCCAATCCTCGCCGTCGTGGACCTGCAGCGCGACCGATGGGGAGTCCACCCAGGGATCGCCGCCTGTCCAGGAGTACGTGAGCACGTCTCCCGCGGCCGCGTCTTCGGGCAGGTCCACAACCGTGGCACCGTAGGCTGTGGTCGGGGCGTGCGCGTAGGCGGCGCCGTCGCCGGGCTCGTACGGGACGGCCGGCAGCGGCGTGAAGGCCAGCTCCACGCTCGGCTTGAAGACGTGCTCCGCCAGGTCGGCGGCGCCCGCGGCGAGATGGATGCCCTGATTGGGGCCCCAGAAGTTGAAGCCCGCTTCGTACCCGCCCGACTGCCAATCGTCGGGCTGCAGCAGATAGCCCAGATAGTCCTGGGCATAACCCAGCACCATCACGGAGGCCGCGCCGGTCCGCTCCAGCACCTCGGCCACCAGCGCGTCGGCCAGCGGGGTGAGCGGCTCGCCCGGCAGCGTCACGATCGCGACGTCGCCCAGGCGAATGGTCGTCAGCCGCACCCGATCCGGCGCCTCTCCCGGCGGCAGCGCCAGGCACGCGGTCATGTCCGCGCCGCCCTCGCACGCCGGCTGACCCAGACCGCACAGAATGCCACCGCTCTCGTGCGCAAACATCTCGGCGTCGTAGCCCAACGTGTCGTAGTCGATCGGCAGGTGCACGGTGCGCATCGCCAGCGTTGGGCTGTCCAGCCAGCGCACGTCGTCCCAGATCCCCAGCACCGTCTGTGCCGCCGAGCTGCCCAGCGCCTCCAGGCGGTCGTAGGTCGGGATCGGGGCGCGTGGCCAGGTGGTGTCATCTTTGTACAGCGGCTTCGGGTCGCCGGGTCCCATGTCGCCGCCCCATGACTGCAGGAACATGACCATGGCCGGTCCCGGCAGCGCCTCCTCCACCTTGACCTCCACACTGCGGGCCGCGTCGCCGCCCAGCATCCCGTCCTCGGGCGAGAACACCGTCGGATGCATGCTGTAGTTCATGATCAGCGCCAGGGTGCCGTCGCCGTCCTTTCGGTCCACCCTCAAGACCGCCATCGTATCGGTGGTGTGCTCCGGGTTTTCGCACCGGCGGTCGCGGTGCATGTCGCCGTTGGTCGCCGCGCCCACCCCGATCCGCACGTCGACCAGCTCGGCGCCCAGCGCGGCGATGACGGCGTCCGCGATCCGCTCTGCCATGGCGTCGGCGATCGCCTCGTTGTACGTATCGGTCACCTGCGCGGCGATCAGCTGCTTGAAGATGTGGCCCGGCCCGCTGTGTGTGTGGTTGGCCATCAGGACCAGCGCCTGGCGGATGTCCGTTCCCTGGCGCGCCTCCACCTTGTCCGCTACGAGATCGAACAGCCGGCCCTGCACCCCGATGAGGTCCGTCTGCACCCACAGCATGCGTGTGGCTCCGTCGGTTAGATGCAGCACCTGCACGCGCGGCGGGTGCAGCTGCGTCACCGTGGCCTGAAACAGGTCCGCGAACGGGCTGGTCGGGGACCCCACGCCCGGCGACTGCGCATAGCCGCCGGTCGAGATCCCCAGCGGCGCTGTCAGCCGTCCGGCTGCGACGCTGGCCTGTAGCCTGCCCGGCGGCTCGATGTCGGTTGCACTGGTACCCGTCTCCGGTGCCGGCTCGACCACCGGCACATCGTCGCTGGGCTCAGCCTTCTGACAAGCGGTCGCCAGCAAGAGGATCAGCGCAAGTCGCTTCATCGGCGGGGCCTTCGAACGGCCAGATAGACCGTGCTCCACAGCTGCGCGGCGTTGGACTCGCTCTGATGTCCTGCGCCCTGGCCAAACGGCACCAGCTTGTACGCCCCCGCCTCGTATTTCCACGACCACAGCTCGCCCGTGCGGGCGTCGCCGGTGGCCTCGATCACGTCCCAGAGCGCCTTCTCAGCCTTCACCAGCGTGGTCCGTACGGCTGCGGCGATGTCTTTGCGAGCGATCTGCCTGCGCAGCCCCGCCGCCAGCATCGCCTGCTGCCAGGACCACACCACCGCGCCGTGATAGTGGCCGGCCGTGAAGAGCTTGCGCACCTCGGGATCCGTCGCATAGGCCGCATTTGCCACCACCACGCCCACCGGGGTGCGCAGCCCCGCCGGGAAGGGCCGCAGGATCCGCTGCGCCATGCGGAGCAGTCGGTCTGGATGAGGCCAGGTAAACAACATGGCGAAGCTGTCATCCGAGTGCATGACCTCGATCGGCGCCCCAGCGCCGTCCAGCGCAAGGGCTGCGTAGACCAGCTCGCCTTCGACCGCCGCCGCAGGCACCCCCAGCGACTTTGCGTAGGTCGTGACGCGGGCTTTGGCGTCCTCAGCCGGCACCCGCACCTCGAACAGCTTGTCCACTGTCGCCCACTTCTCCGCGAAGTGCTTGGCCTCCGCCGCCTGCTCACGATGCCGGCCCAGCAAGCCGCTTGCCAGCAGGCGCCGCGAGGCCTCCAGCGCGGCCGGCACCAGCGCCACGTTGACGTTGTAGGGGATGCGACCGTTGCCCAGCCCCTCGTTGCTGTCGCGCCACTCTCCGACCTGGCTGCCGTCCTTCAAGCGGATCAGCTGCTCATGGCCCGGGGTCTCGGCATAGGGTTGCGCCGCCGCGAGCACCATCAGGATGTTGGTCCGCAAGCAGTCCCGGTAGCTGATGCCCTCGGCGGTCTTCTGCGCCAAAAACGTCTCCGCCCGCGCCCGGCCGGCAGCAGTCTCCAGCAGATAGTGAGCGATGACCGGCGCCAGCATGAAGTCGTCGTCCACCATCTTGTAGTCGTACGACGCCTGTGCGCTGTGCTCGAGGTGCGCCCACTCCCCGATATCCTCCTCATGGGCCACATGGCCGTCTCGGTCCAGCCGTCCGAGCACCGCGCCAAGCCCCGCCTCGAGGGTGTCCGGCTTCAGCGCCGGCATCAGCAGCCGCAGCGACAGCAGCGTGTCGCGCCCGAAGTAGGTCAGGAAGCGCCAGGACCCGGCCAGGAGCTTCTCACGATAGCTGAGAAAGGCCAGCGCGTTGCGCGCCCCGATGTCGCGGGCCGCCGAGTCGTTGAGCAGCTCAGCGACCGGGATTGGCGTCAGGGGTCGGGCGCTGCTCAGCGCTGTGATCTCGAACTGCACCCCCGGTTCGCCGCCAAGCGGGCCCAGGATCGTTCCGTGTTTGGACCCGTCCAGCGCGGCGCGAGCCGGCGCGGCGGGCTTGATGGTCAGCTCGTAGCCGTGCCCGCCATCGACGGACTTTCGCGCCCATGTCAGCGCGGGACCGTCCTTGACGGCCACCGCGACCGCCTTCGGGATCTTGTGGGTGTGACCATAGTTTCGCAGGACGCGGATGCTGCTCAGGATCGCCTCGTTGACCGTCACCGCCGACGACGCCGCGCTGACCGTAAAGCGCACCCCGCGCATGCCGTCCTTGCGCTCCACCGCGGAGACCGCGGACGCCAGCTCGATGTCCAGGGGCCCGTCCAGCCACACGCCGATCCCGCTGTTCTCGGCGGGAAATGCCACGATGATGCGCGGACGCGACCCGGCGGTGGCCAGCACATGCGCAGCGACCGCGCCGCGACGAAAGAACGCGTTCTGGGTGGCGCCCTCGGCCACGGTGAAGCTGAGCGTCTCAACGGTCGGCGTAGGCGGTGTGGCCGGCGGTGGCGGTGGAGAGTGCAGCAGCGGATCGGGACGCACTGGGACTGTGCGTGCGGGCGGTGGGTCGGACGTGCGGCAGCTGCCCGCCAGCAAGCACAACGTCAGCAGAAGCCGTGTCATAGTCCTCGCCGCACCACCTCGATGTACTTGCGCGCGCCGATATTGAGGGTCTCGTGTACCTTGATCGTCTCGCCCCAATACCAGAAGCGCCAGTAGTTGATGACCTCTTCGTTGCGGTTGTCGTACATCTCCAAGAACTTGTTGGGGCGGCGCTCAAAGGTGGCGCTGTTCAGGTCTCCCCACAGCGGATCGAGCGGGATCCAGCCCATCGACTGCGTGTAAAGCTCCGCCCAGGAGTGCTTGGGCGTGCCGCTGCCCCGCATCGTTACAAAGCCCGTCACGTGGCGCGCCGGGACGCCCTTGGCCCGGGCCAGCGCAACCAGCAGGTCGGTGTAGTCGGTGCAGTCGCCGTTGCCCCGCTTCAGCGTGCCGACGGCGCCCGTGCTGGACGAGATGTAGCCGCCGTCCCGAAGACGCCGCATGACATGCTGGTACAGCGCACGCACCACGCCCAGGTCATCGGCTTGCGGATCGAACCGGATCCGGCGCAGCTCATCGACCACCAGCGGGTCGTCCTTTTCGATGTACCGCTCGTGCTTCAAAAACGTGCGTGTCTGGCGCGTCGGTCCCGGCAGCCTGGACGACCGAATCGCGTCCAGGTCGGAGGGCACGATGACCACCCGCGCGGTGATCTCCACGCGCTTGTCCTCGTTGGGGTTCTTGAATAGGTACTCGGCAAACGAAGTGCCGCCGCGCTTAAAGACCCGATGGGGCTGCTCGCCGTGAAAGGTGAGCCCGCTGACCGTCTGGCGCCCCTGAATCGTGCGCGGCAGGATCACAAGAAAGCGCACCTTGGAGGTCTTGCCGGGGATCTTGAAGTCGTAGCGCATCGACAGATCCAGGTGCTGCACCGACCTGTCCATGGGCCGTGGCGCCCCGCGCCGACCGATACCGGGGGCGCAGGCCGAGAGGGCCAAGATCAACAACAGCAGCACGGTTGACCGAATCATGCGCCGCAGAGGTTAGCAGACGAAGCACCGCGGTTGGTATGGTGACGTTGCCAGATGCGACTGAGGACACCGATTATTGCGAGTTTGCTCATGCTTACGGGCGCCGGGTGCAGCGACCACGCCGGCTCCGGGGATGCGGTGACGCCGGTCTCGCCGTTTTTCGCGTGCACGCTGGAGCAGCCCGCCCCGCTGGATGGCGCGGACTTTCCGATGACGGTCGGGTTGTCGATCAAGCCGCCTGGCGACACCGGGACCTACGCGGGCGTGTACACGGCGGTGCAGGACGGGGCCGAGATAGAGATCGTGAAGGGGGTGCAGTGCGGCGTGCACCTGGAGCTGGCGTTTACCGCCGAGCTGCCGGACGCGTTTATCGGTGAGGACACCACGGTGGCGGTCGTCCGCGCGCGCACGTATATGGACTGTAAGCCGGAAGGCCTGGTCGCCGAGGCGAATCTGCAGAAATACCTGGCTGCGGGCGACGAGGCGGGGGGCAGCCGCTTTACGTCGGGCCAGATTCAAGTGCGCTTTGAGGACGACGAGCCCGGGCCGTACGCGGACCGTGACTGCTGCGTGGTTATGACGGTCGGCGCGCGCCTGACGGGTAATGAGGCCCCAGCATTCTGGGGGTGCGATACACGCCGATTTCGGTGCGTTGATCGCGTGACTGAGACCGAGTGCAAGGACTGAAGGGGCGCTGGCATATGTCTTGCTGACTAAGAGACGCGGTGGGGACTTTTACCCCCGCGTCCCAATGGGAGACACGACAATGCGCCAACAGGTCAAAAACAGCTTCCTCAGCCTTCTTATCGCCACGGGCCTGTGCCTCACCGGCTGCGGTGGTGACGGCGAGATCGTCGACTACAGCACCGAGGGCGGTGACAACCCGTTCCTGGACGGCGCGTCCGGCGTCAAGGCTGACACCCACTACCTCAACCCGGACGGGATCGAGGTCGAGGTGGATGTCGAGGCCGACATCGAGGCGCCCGCCTGGAAGCTGAAGGTGGCGCCGGCCACGCTGACGCAGTACGCGATGACCTACCTGCAGTCCAAGGGGCAGATGTACCTGGAGTCGCTGGCCGAGGACGCGTCGTCGCCGGACCGGGTCGAGTGGCTCATCGATGACGAGTGGGTCGCCGCCGGTGATCTGGACGAGCTGCCCGAGGCGGAGCGCTACCACTTTCGCATCAAGGGTGTAAACGCGGTTCTGCTGCACAGCCACACCGCCAACGCCGAGGTCGGTCGCGTGCTCACCGCGCCCGTGCCTGCGCGTCCCTACAAGATCATGGAAGAGGCCGGTGATCGCTGCGCCAAGTACAACAGCCACATGACGCTGTCGTCGTCGGTGTACTGGTACCTGTGGCGGCCCGACAAGGCCGGCTGCGACGTCGAGACCGTGACCATGACGCTGACGGTCTCCAAGGTGCTGCCCAATCACGACAGCTACCCGGAGTACGACCGCCTGGTCGAGGACGGCAAGGTCACCAGCGTGATCCTGTTCGGCCAGATCGGCGACACCATGTCGGAGAGCGACCCCGGCTTCCGCAACCTCTCCCGCATGGCGCGCAACCTGGACTGGGCCGGCTACGATGAGACCGACGCGCCGCTGGGCCGCCGCTTCGTCAAGCGCGTGAACGGCATCGACATCGAGATCGATCTCTACTCGCCGCACGAGTTTTCAGGGCTGTCGGACCACGCCAACTTCGGCAACTTCCAGAAGGCGATCTCCGAGCACGAGATCGTGGCCTATGATGGCCACAGCATGCTGGGCTCCAGCGACTTCTGGTCGCGTCCGGAGTATCCCGAGTTCTACCAGATCTACCTGTACGGCGGCTGCCTGGGCTACGAGTACTACGTGCGGCCCATCGTCGAGGGCAAAGGCGGCTGGGGCAACGTGGACATCGTCTCCAGCGTCATCGCCGTCAGCGCGGACGCCAACTACTACGCGGGCCCCTTCTTCGCCAAGCTGGAGACGGCCATCAACAACGACTACTCCGTGACCTGGAAGCAGATTCTGGCCGCCATCCGCGACAAGGTCGGCGACTCCACCTTCGGCGCCAGCGGCGTGCGCGAGAACTGCTTCTCTCCCGAGGGCTCCCTGTGTGACGAGGACCCGCAGGACGATCCCCACGAGGACCCGCAGGACGATCCCCACGAGGACCCGTTCACGCCGTAATCATGTTCTTCCGGCGTCAGTTTCGGCAGCAGCAGAACTTGAAGCCGGACTGACTACACGACGTGCTGGTCGACTCTCCGTCGATCCGAAATGCCTTCGAGCACGTCATGCCGTGCGAGCCACACGCCGACGAGCACGACGTCCCGCCCATCACCACGCAGGAGCTGCTGGTGAACTTCTTGCCGCCCCAGTAGAAGTCGCCCGTCACCTGTAGGTCGCCCTTCACGTCCAGCGTGCGCGATGGACTGGTGTCGTTGATCCCGATCCGGTTGCTGGACTCCGTCAAAATCGAGTTGCCGAGCTTCTTGCTGCCGGTGAACTTCGGCAGGCGTCCGGTCGTGCCGCTGCCCTCGATGTCGCCCCCGCCGCCTCCGCCGCCGGGCAGCGCAGAGCACACCGGGAAGCCCGCGCCATCGATGCCCGTCATCACCTGCCCGGGCGGACACACCTTGCCGCTCAGCGCAAAGTCGGTCCCGTCGTAGTTGACTCCGCCCGCCGCATCCACAGCGCTGCACACCGGCGTCCCGGTAAAGCTCACTCCCACCATCACCTGCCCGTCCTCGCACTGCTTGCCGCTCAGCGCGAAGTCCAGACCCGAGTAGGTCTGCCCAAGTCCGCACTCCAGCCCGCCGGTCAGCGCGATGCCCGTCATGACCTCGCCGCCCGGACACGACTGCCCCGTCAGCGCCACCCCGGACAGATCGTCAGCGTCATGGCTGTGATCGCCCGCCGGCCCGCCGCCGTCCTCGTGCGTGTGCTCTGGCACCGATCCGCAGTCCTGCGCATACGCCGCCCAGGGCACCGTGCCCAGCCGCACGCGCTCCATCGGGGGATCGCCATCCACCGCCACCGCCAGCCAGACGTTGTCGCGGTCCGCAAACATGCCCAGGTCCAGATCCGTCACCGCGCCCAGATACGCCGTGAACGCGCCGCTGTCCGGCGTCACCGTCTGGGTCTCCGTCCACAAGGCGTCGCCGCCCGTCTGAGCCTCGAACAGCTCAAACGCGATGGGCACCGGCGCCACTGTCGGCGTCCCATCCGCCCCTGTCAGATACCCCGTTACCGGAATCAAGGCCGGCGCCGCGGCGCTCGTCAGCGGCAGCGCCACCATCAGCAGAACCAGGCGCTTCATGGCGTGCCCTCCACAACCGGACCCAACCGCAGGCGGTAGTTCGGGCTGGTCAGCACCGTCGAGGTCGGCGTCGGCGGCGCCACCACCAGGCGCAGCGTATAGCCGGACGGGGGCTGCGCATCCTTGGAGTCACCGGCCGTCGCGACGCTGTCCGTCGCCGTGGTTCCACCGGACCCGCCCGTGCTCCCGGACGAGGCCGGGGCACAGGCCACCATGAGCAGGCTCAGCGCTGCCGCCGGCCACATAAATCGAGTTCGTTGCATGCGCTGATCCTAACCCATCCATTCTGATACGCTCGTACGCACTTCGTACGAGCTTCAGCAGGAGATGCAGCCATGCTGGCCAGGCACCCGATTCTTGTGATCATCGTGACGCTGAGCGCCGCCACCGCGCTGGCGGTCCCGTCCAAGCTGGCCGTGCAGGGCCGTCTGCTCAACACCGCCGGTCTCGCGGCACCGGATGGCACCTACGGCCTCACGGTGCGCCTCTTCGACGCCGCCGCCGCTGGTGATCTTCTGCACGAAGAGGCCTTCGGCGCGACAAACGCCGTGGTGGTTGCGGACGGCGTGTTCGCGCTCACCGTCGGCACAGTCGAGGCGCTGTCAAACGACCTCTTTGTCGACAATGACGTCGTCTGGGTGGAGCTGCAGGTCGACCTGGATCCGCCCCTGCCGCGTCGCCCACTCACCGCCGTCCCCTGGGCGCTGGCCGCCCAACAGGCCAGCGTGGCCCTCTCCGCTGCGGACCTGGCGTGCAGCGGCTGCGTGGGCGCCGACGAGCTCAGCTTTGACCCCGCCACCCAGGACGAGCTCAACGCCGCCATCGCCGGCGTGATCACCGAGACCGCCATCGACGCCAAGCTGTCCGCGCTGGCCGACACGCTCTACACCAAAACCGAGACCGACGCCGCCCTCGCCACGCTGGCCGGCACCGTCTACACCAAGGCTCAGACCGACGACGCGATCGCCGCGCTGGGCTCCGGCGTCTACACCAAGACCGAGAGCGACGCCGCCCTGGCCGCGCTGGCCGCGGGCGTCTACACCAAGACCGAGACCGACGACGCGATCGCCGCGCTGGCCGGCACCGTCTACACCAAGGCCGAGGTCGACTCCAAGCTGGCCGGTTATCTGCCGCTGACCGGCGGTGCGCTCACAGGCTCCATCCAGCTGGGCAACGACACCGCCGAGTGCAACGCGGCAAAAGCCGGCGCCATCCGCTGGACCGGGACCAAGTTCGAGGGCTGCGACGGCGAGTCCTGGCAGACCATCAGCGTCATCGGCGCTCCCAGCGCCAAGGCGATCCTCACCGGCCTCGTGTCCGGCAACCCGACGCAGACGATGGGTCAGATCAACCCGATCCCGGGCAAGAAGGTGCGCATTCTGAAGGTCGGCATCTGCGGGGACTCTGAGCAGAGCTCCGGACCCAACGGCTTTCGCCTGCAAGGCAACGGGATCAACATCACGTTCGGCGCGGGCGCCAGCGATCCAGGCGTCAACTACTTCCTGGGCGTGACTCCCAACAAAGGCGGTCAGGCGCGCGGCTTCGTCTACGGCACGGTCGGCGTGGTCTCGGCCGTCGGCGCCACCGTGACGCTGAGCTTCATCTCCCACTCGGACTACGACGGCCTGTACTGCGTCGACGTGGACACCGAGGGCAACAGCTACAACGACAGCGGCTCGCCCAGCAGCAACCGGGCCTGGGTCCAGTACCAATACGAGTAGCGTCCGGCGCGTAACAGCCCGGGACGCCCTTCGTCACAGAAGATGACACCGTAACGCCCAGGGGAATGCCCGGGGTGTGTCGCAGTCCTGCGTTTGGGGTATGGCGCACCTCTTGAATAATCGAGTTCTCTTCAGAGGGGATCAGGAGGAACGCTTTGAAGGATAAAGTCACGATTTCCGGGCCGAGGATATTGGTGGTCGAAGATGACGAGTTCTCTCGTGACGTGCTGTCACGCCGGCTGCGGCGTCTGCGCTGGAACATCGAGACCGCTCGCGGGGGAGCGGAGGCGATCGAGATGCTCCGTCAGCGGTCCTACGACGCGGTCCTGCTGGACTGGATGATGCCCGGCATGTCCGGACTGGAGGTGCTGACGCGAATTCGCGAGACCCGATCCGCCGTTCAGCTGCCGGTGATCATGGTCACCGCCCGCACCGACCCCGCCGACGTCGTGGAGGCCTTTGAGCGCGGCGCCAATGACTACGTTACCAAGCCCGTCCAGCTGCCCGTCGTGCACGCCCGGCTGCGCACCCATGTCGCGCTGTCAGAGGCTGCCGGACGACTGGAGTGGCACGCCAACCACGACCCGTTGACCGGGATCTGCAATCGGCGGCATGCGCTGTACACGCTGGACTCGTTGGTGCAGATCGCCGGGCGCTATGGGCAGCCGCTGGCCCTGTGCATGTGCGACCTGGACAACTACAAGCAGGTCAACGACACCCACGGCCACGTTGTTGGCGACGACGTGCTGGTCGCATTTGCTGCAGCCGCGCAGGAGGTCATGCGCAAGTGTGACGTCGTGGCGCGGTATGGCGGCGACGAGTTTCTCATCATCATGCCGCAGACCGAGGCGCAGGGCGCTATCGTCGCGATGGAGCGGCTGCGCACCAGCTTCGGGCAGAAGCGCTTCTCGGGCGCGCAGGACGCCGAGTTCTCGGTCACCGCGACCTTTGGCGTGGCCATGCTGGTCGAGGAGGCGGCCAACGGCAAGGGGCTCATCACCGCCGCCGACGCGGCGCTCTACTCAGCGAAGCGTGCGGGTCGCAACCAGGTCTGGCTGGACGGCTTCGGCGCGGTCAGCGGCGCCGGTACGACGAATGCGGCTCGTCTCTAGAGACCCGCGCCTACTTCGCTTCCAAACGGCTGTCCGTCCGGGTTCGTGGACGGCTGGCCGTCTTGCCCAAGCGTCAGGGCTTTCCACTTCAGCTGCCCGTCCTCGACGACCTGCGACAAGAACTTGTAGGGCGTGCAGCCGTTGACGCCGTCGATCGCGGCGACGATGTCCACGGTGTTGCCCGCCATCATGAAGGGCACGTTGCTCTGAAGCACCTGCCATTGCGCTGCGCCGTCCGGGAAGTGCCAGACGTCGCCCAGCCAGGTCCCCGCGATGCCGGCTTTGTAGCCCACGGAGATCATGTGAGTGGCTCCTTGCAGCGGCGGATGAGGCCACATCGGCGCGCCCTGACCCGGGCCGTACAAAATCAGCGAGAAGTCCGCGAACGAGATATTGGGGGCGGGCACGGCCGGAATCGGCGCCAGCGTGTCGAAGATGACCCCGACCACGTCGTCCTGGGCGAAGTGCGCCACGTTGCCGTAGTTGTAGGCGTCCGGCATGGTGGCCGGCGCGCCTCCCTCCTCGGGCGCGATCACCCCTTCGGGCTCGATGCCGTAGGTGTCCGGCAGCGTGATGCACCCGTCCACTGGATCGCACACCGTCGTCGCACACGGCGTCGCCGGGCAGCCATCAGGGTCCGCCGTGTTCTTGCAGGCGCCCGTCGCCTCGTCGCAACTGTCAGCGGTACAGACGTCGTCGTCGTTGCAGGTTTTCGGTGATCCGGCCACGCAGGCGCCCTCTGAGCACGCGTCGCCGACTGTGCACTCATCGCCGTCGTCGCAGTCGCCGGTGTTTTTGGCCTCGTACGCACACTTGCCGGCCTGGCAGGATGCCGTCTGACATGTCAGCTGCGAACACTCGGCCGCGTTCGTGCACTCGGGCTCTTCCTCGTCGCACAGATCCCCCAGACCGTCGCCGTCACTGTCCTTCTGATCGGGGTTTGCCAGGTCCACGCAGTTGTCGCAGATGTCACCCCAGCCGTCGGAGTCCCCGTCTTCCTGGCCCGGGTTCTCTTTCAAAAAGCAGTTGTCGCAGTCGTTGATGATGCCGTCCTTGTCCAGGTCCGGCCCCGGCAGCACCGCCTGAGCGTACTGGCACGCGCCGGTCGCGGCCACGCAGCTGTCGGTGGTGCAGACGTTGTCGTCATCACAGCTCTTCGGTGTGCCGCCGGTGCATTTGCCGGCCTGGCAGACCGCGTTTTGCAGGCACTTGTCGGCCGTCACGCACGACGCGCCGCTCAGCAGGCCGTAGTTGCAGGCGCCCGAGGGAGAGCTGCACTGGTCGTCGGTGCACTCATTGCCGTCGTCGCAGTTCTTTGGCGACCCGCCCACGCAGATCCCCTCTGTGCACGTGTCCTCAAGCGTGCATTCGTCGCCATCGTCGCAGTCGCCCGTGTTCTGGGCCTCGTATACGCACTTGTTGGCCTGGCACAGCGCTGTCTGGCAGGCCAGCTGGGGGCAGTCGTCGTCCTCCACGCAACAGTCGGCCACCGGGGTGTAGTCGCACGCGCCGGAGATCGCCTCGCACTTGCCGGTCAGGCACGGGTTGCTGACGACACACAGCTTGGGTGTGCCCTTGCACTGCATGTCAGCGTCGCAGGCGTCCTCCAGCGTGCAGTTGTCGCCGTCGTCGCAGCACGGGTCGCCGTCCGCGTTGGTTTTGCCGGTGCACGTAGGCACCTTGATGCACACCGGCGGGCCCAGCTTGCCCGAGGCGACCTTGTCGCACTTCAGCTCTCCGCACGCGGCGTGCGGTGGCGGCTGCGTCACGTCCTCGGGCGTGCAGGTGTAGGGGGTGCCGCGACACTTGGCCTCGTCATCGCACGCGTCTTCCACGGTGCAGCCCAGCTCGTCGTCGCACGGCGTGCCCTGGCGCTTGTTTTCGGTGACGCAGCAGCCCTCGTCGCACCAGGCGTATTGGCACTGGTTTTCGGGCTGCGGGCACGGCTTGTTCTGCCCGCACTTACAGCACTCGCCCGTCCCTTCAAACTCCGACATCTCGGGCTGCTGAGTCTCGATCGTTGCCTTGAACTTCTTCCAGCTCCAGCGTCCCAGAGGATAGCTGTCCGTGGCGGGGCTCGACACGGCCTCGACCTTGCCCTTGGTGGCCTTGCGCAGCCGGTCTTTGATCAGGTTCAGGCCCAGCGGTGACTTCTGATCCTTGTTCTCCGCCAGCAGCGTGTCGCGCATCACCGACAGCGTGAACGCGCCGCCGCTGGCGATGCCGGTCGGCTGGTACAGCGCGCCGAACTTGGCGGTCTCCTTGGCGCCGGTTGCGCTGACGGCGGTGACCTCCTTGCCGGAGTCTGAGCCGTCGCTCTTCATGCTGTCTTGCAGGTCCTTGGCGAACGCGCCGCTGTAGCAGGACTCCAGGATGACCAGCCACTGGCAGACCTTGGACTCCAGGATCAGCTCCGCCAGGTCGTCGCCCCGAAACTCGTGCTCGCCCAGGGTGGGGGCGCCGCTGGCCGGCGTTGTCCAGATCAGGGTGCCGTGGTCGTCCTCGCGGCCGTGTCCGACGTAGTAGAAGACCACCTCATCACAGCACCGCATGCCTTTCAGCGCGGCCTGCACGTTCTCTTTTGTGGCCTGCTCCGAGTTCTCGAGGTCCTCCGGGTGACCAAGCCGCGTGATGTTCCCCTTGGCGATGCCCATGAACGGCGCGGTCAGAATCTCCACCATGACCGGCCACTGGGCGCGCATGTCGCCGGTGAGATCGCTGGCGTTGGGGTCGCCGGCCGCCTCGCCGAAGACCACGATGGCGTGGCGTACCGGCTCCGTGCAGGGGTTGTCTCCTTTTGGGGGCGTCAGCGCGCCCTCGCGGGTGTCGAGGGCGCCCGTGCGGTCCTCGTTCAGTACATAGGTGACGTCCTCGACCGGCGGCGCCGCGATGACCACGTCCTCTGCCGGCGGGTTCAGCGCCCAGTCCGGGTCGCCACCGTCCACGATCGGCCACCAGCGGGTGGCCACGCTGACGAGCTCTGCGCCGGTGGTCGCGTCCAGCAGCAGCAGGCGTCCGGCGTGCTGCCACATCGCATAGGGATCCTCGTCCGCCCACAACAGGGTCGCGTCTGCGGGCGCCTCGGCGATCACGTCTCCATCCACGTTGGTGATGGTGGTGCCTGCCTCCAGCACGGTCGGGTAGCGCAGCACCGAGAACGCCAGGTCGGGGCTGCGTCCGGCGGCGATCAGGTCGGCCTCCACGGCGGCCACGATCAGCTCGCCCTCCGGCGGCAGCTCTGCTTCTGGTTCAACGGTGTCCGGGGGCGTATCCGGCGGCGTCGTCGGGGGCGTGGGCGACTTGGAGGAGCACCCGCCCAGCAACAGGAGCGCGATCACAATGCGGCACGGCCTCATGGGGCGTACGTTACCACTGCCGGTGCAACAGTTGGAGAAACATTGGCTGAACCCTTAAGATCCAGATGCTGGGCAGGGAGTTGGTCGAGGTCTTTTTTATGAAACGTACGGTCCTTGCGGCCGTCGGCACCTGGGTGTCGGCGCTGCTGCTGTCCATCCCCGCCTGTACCGATGGGCAGCCGGCGGGGGTCTCCAGCATCGATCCGGATTTCGGCATTCAAGAGCGGCCGGCGCCCCCGGGCAAGAGCGACGTGGTGCCGATGGACTTCGGCAACAGCGACAAGGACGGCGTGGGCGAGGACCCGTTCGGCGCCTGCACCGCTGAGAACGGCTGCTTTGGCGACGAGTGCACCGAAAACGCGGACTGCGTGAGCGGCTGGTGTGTGCAGCACATGGGCGTCAACGTGTGCACCGAGGGTTGCCTGGAAGAGTGCCCCGCCGGGTGGAGCTGCAAGCACGTGACGGGCACGGGCAGCGACGTGATCTTCATCTGCGTATCGGACATGGCCAACCTGTGCAAGCCGTGCGTCGACAGCTCGGACTGCCACAGCCCGGGGCAGGACGACGTGTGCGTCAGCTATGGCGACGTGGGCAGCTTCTGCGGTGGCGCGTGCGGACCGGACGGCAAGGACTGCCCCGAGGGCTTCAGCTGCGAGGTGGACAACAGCGGCGGCGTGCCGAGCAGTCAGTGCGTGGCGGATGCCGGTGTGTGCGAGTGCGCGACGTCATCGATCACGCTGGGGTTGACCACCGAGTGCGGCGTGACCAACGAGCACGGGCGCTGCGTGGGCGAGCGGCTGTGCGCGGCGGACGGCTTGACCGCCTGTGATGCGGCGACGCCGGCGGCCGACCTGTGCAACGGCACGGACGACGACTGTGACGGGGCCACCGATGAGAACCTGGGCGACATCACGTGCGGCCTGGGCGCCTGTGCCCACACGGTGCCGGCGTGTGCGGGCGGCCAGTCGGTAGAGTGCGACCCGATGGAGGGCGCGGCGCCGGAGATCTGCAACGGTGTGGACGACAACTGCGACGGCGTGACGGACGAGGGCTTTGACGACACGCTGGGCGACGGCGTGGCGGACTGCGCCAGCGACGATGACGACGGGGACGGCGTGCCGGATGCGGACGACAACTGCGACAAGCTGGCCAACCCGGACCAGAAGGACAACGACCTGGACGCGATCGGCGACCTGTGCGACCCGGATGACGACAACGATCTGACGGCCGACGAGGACGACTGCGCGCCGTTTGACAACGCGATTCACCCCGACGCGGACGAGGTGTGCAACGGCTGGGACGACGACTGCGACACCGACGTGGACGAGGGGCTGGGCGACACGACCTGCGGCATCGGCGTGTGCGAGCACACCGTGCAGAACTGCGTGGACGGCGCGGCGCAGACGTGTGACCCGGACGAGGGCGCCTCGGACGAGGTCTGCGACGGCCTGGACAACGACTGCAACGACGTGACCGACGACGAGTTCAGCGATTTGGACGAGGACGGCGTCGCGGATTGTGTGGATGCGGACGACGACGATGACGGCGTGGACGACGTTGACGACAACTGCCCGGTGGTGGCCAACGCCGACCAGCTGGACACCGATTTGGATGGTTTTGGGGACGTGTGCGACGGCGGCTGCTGGCTGCCCGACGAGCAGGTCTTTGAGGTGGACTGCGACGGCATCGCGGACGACGCGGACAACTGCCCGTTGGTGGCCAACGCGGACCAGACGGACCTGGATGGAGATGGGCTGGGCGATCCGTGCGACACCGATGACGACGCGGACGGGATCGCCGACGGCCTGGACAACTGCCAGTTCACACCCAACAAGGACCAGCTGGACTTCGACAAGGACGGCGTGGGCGATCTGTGCGACCCGGATGCGGACGGCGACGGGGTCAACGACGGGGGCGACAACTGCCCGTGGCTGGCCAACCCGGGGCAGCTGGACAGCGACCTGGACGGGATGGGCGACGAGTGCGACGGGGACGACGACAACGACAACGAGGGGGACGCGACGGACTGCGCGCCGGTCGATCCGGAGGTCAACCACTTCGCGGACGAGGTGTGCAACGGCAAGGACGACGACTGCAACGGCTTCATCGACGAGGCCAACGCGGGGGGCTGCACCCAGTGGTATCTGGACGTGGACCTGGACGGGTACGGCGTGGCGGAGTTCTCGCAGTGCCTGTGTGCCGCGCTGCCGCCGTACGTGGCGCCCGATGCGGGTGACTGCGAGCCCTTCAACAAGGCGATCAACCCCGGCGCGACGGACGTGTGCAACAACATCGACGACGACTGCGACGGGGAGACGGACGAGGATCTGTCGGACCTGGACAAGGACGGCGTCGCGGACTGCCTGGACGACGACGATGACGGCGACGGCGTGGACGACGAAGACGACAACTGCCCGCTGGTGGTCAACCCCGATCAGGAGGACACGGACGACGACGGCGCCGGCGACGCGTGCGATGACGACGATGATGACGACGGCGTGGATGACGGCGGCGACTGCAAGCCGCTGGATCCGGATGTGTTCCCGGGCAACAGCGAGGCCTGCGATAACAAGGACAACGACTGCGACGACGTGGTGGACGACTTCCTGGCGCCGTGCTCGACGGACTGCGAGAAGGGTGAGCAGGAGTGCACCGCCGGCAAGCTGGGCGCGTGCTCGGCGCTGGAGCCGATCGAGTGCACCGACTACACGAGCTGCGGCACCAAGACCGTGTGCGCTGCGTCCTGTCCGGCGCCGCCCGCGGAGCAGTGCAACGGGGTGGACGACGACTGCGACGGCGCCACGGACGAGGACTTCACGTGTGCGGCGGGTGTCAACCAGGAGGAGGCGTGCGGTGGGTGTGGGCTGCACAACCGGACGTGCAACAACCAGTGCGAGTGGGGCGACTTCAGCGAGTGCGTGAACGTGGGCGTGTGCGACCCCGGTGACAAGAAGGCGGGCGGTCCGTGTGGCCAGTGCGGCACCGAGCAGCTGGAGTGCAGCGCGGGCTGCGTGTGGGCCAGCACCGGCTGCACAGGGCAGGGCGAGTGCACGGCGGGCGCGGTGGAGTCCCAGGCGTGTGGCAGCTGTGGCAACCAGTCCAGAACGTGTGACGGCGCGTGCAAGTGGGGCGGCTTCAGCAGCTGCGCAGGGCAGGGCGCGTGCTCACCGGGCCAGACAGAGAGCCAGTCGTGTGGGCTGTGCGGCAATCAGACGCGGACGTGCAACGGGTCGTGCGGGTGGGGCAGCTTTGGAGGCTGCTCGGGGCAGGGCGTGTGCTCGCCGGGCCAGACCAAGCTCGAGGGCTCTTGCGGCAACTGCGGGCAGACGCAGTTCATCTGTAACAACAGCTGCCAGTGGCAGTCCCAGGGCTGTGTGGGACAGGGCCAGTGCTCACCGGGACAGACCCAGAACCAGGGGTGCGGCAACTGCGGCAACCAGACGCGCAGCTGCAACGGCAGCTGTCAGTGGAATCCGTTTGGCTCCTGCAATGGCCAGGGGTCCTGCTCGCCGGGCAGCAAGACGTCCAGCGGCTGTCCGAACAGCTGCATGGCCAAGACCTGCTCCAGCGGGTGCTCGTACTCGTCGGCCTGCACGGGCTGCAACGGCTGCTCCAGCTTCAGCCAGTGCGGGCTCGGCTGTCCGAGCACGCATCACGTCACCGCCTATTCGTGCTCCTTCAGCTGCGGCGGCTCCTGCATCAGCGGCAACAACCGCTCGTCCTGCGCGCCCAACTGTGGGTCCAGCTTCAGCAAGTGCGGGCTGGGGTGCCCGTCCGGCTATCACGTGACCAGCTACTCGTGCTCTTTCAGCTGCGGTGGCTCCTGCATCAGCGGCAACAACCGCACCAGCTGCGCCAAAAACTAGTGCGGTGTCGGCGAAGTCCGCCACCCGTTTCGGGCGCGCTGGCGGGGCGGTCTCGGCGTCCACCTCCTTGACGGGGTCCCACCCCGCCGGCGTCGGCGGACCGCTGCGCTCGCCGAGCCCGCCAGGCCAGCACACCCGAAACAGGCGGCGGACTTGCTCGACACCGCACGCCAGCCAGTCTGCTAGAATCAGACTCCAATGAAGAACAGCTTGATGGTGCTCTGGGCAGTAGCCCTGGTGGGCTGCAGCGACCAGACGACGGCCAAGAAGGCGTGCACGCCGGGCGTGACGCAGTCGTGCTTATGCCTGAATGGAGATGGCGTGCAGGCCTGCAACGAGACCGGGTCGGGCTGGGAGACCTGCCAGTGCCCGGATGCGCCGCCTGAGGACGCGGGTGGCACGGACGACGGTACCCCGGACGCCGGTCCGATCCCGGACGAGGGCCCGCCGCCGGTCGACAACGGTCCGCCGCCCGACGAGGGCCCGCCGCCGGACACCGGACCCGCCGCGTGCGAGCCTCCCTGCCCGGAGCATCACGAGTGCTTTGACGGCGAGTGCGTCCTGGTGTGCAAGCCGCAGGCGCGCAAGCTGTGCTTCAACCACCAGGTCTACTGGTACGACAGCTGCGACAAGCAGCAGAGCATCGCCCAGCCGTGCGCCGACGAGGACTTCTGCAAGGGCTGCACTGTCGAAGATGAGCTGTGCGACGAAGAGGCCGTCTGCATCAAGCCGTTCTACAACGGCAGCTGGCTGGTGAAAGCCGACCCGGACAAGAAGGACGCCTGCGGCCTGGGCAACTCGACCTACTTTGACCTGGACCTGGAGCTGACCGTGGATGGCGGCGTCGCAACCGCGGTGGGCAACGCGCCGGGCCTGCAGGTGCCGTACGAGGGCACGGTGGTCGGCAAGAAGCTGTCGCTGACCGGCAAATACAAGGACACCTCGGGTATCGAGCACACCGAACAGATCGACGTCACCTTCACCTCACCGACCACGTTTGAGGGCTACGACCAGGACACCTTCACGCTGCTGGGCCCCTGCACGCTGATCTGGGACATCACGGGCACGAAGCAGTAGCCCCGATTCGACATCTCGGCGGTCAGGTACGGTCGAGAAGCTGTCGGTGCAGCAAGTCCGAAAAGAACGTCGTGAACCCCTGTTGCAACGCAGACGGCGAGTCGGAGAGACCGACCCACGACGGGCGCGCCCGGGTGCACAGAAACCATGTCGGCAGCGCCGTGAGCACCAGGACCACCAGCGATCGAGAGTCCACTTGTCGTATCAGGTCGCGGGCGCGAAGGTCCTGCAAGCACGCGTCCACCACCGACAGCATCTCGTTTTGCAGCGCGTCCTCCACCGCGGTCACCTCCGCCGGCTGCTCCAGTAGACGGAACATCGTCATACGGACCCAGGGCTCGTTCTCCTGCAGGTAGATCGCGGCGGCGGCGACCTGTTGGGCTAGCGCACGCTCCAGGTCGGCCGGGTTCTGCGCCCGGGACAGCTCGGCAGCCACGGGAACGAGCAATCCGAGGAGCGCGGCGTGGCCGGCGCGATAGACCTCCGCAAAGAGCTCGGCCTTGGTGCCGAAGTGATACTTCAGCGTGGCCAGGTCCACCTCGGCGCTCATCGCGATCTGCCTCAGCGACGTGCCCCGGTAGCCGGACGTCGAAAAGAGCTCCGCTGCGACAGACTCGATTCTGCTGCGCGTCGCCCGCCCGTCCGCGCGCAGGGGGCGGGCCCGTCGCCTGGACTCCGAGGTGTTCATCGGCTTGCAGCAGCCTTGGGCGTCGCGGGCCGCATCGCGCCGGCGCCAAAGATCTCCGCCTCTACCGCGCGCTCGCGCTCGCCCCGCGTGGTGTCCATCTTCATATACGCCTGGTACGTGTGCGCCGGGCGCGTGCGGGCGCAGTACGCGTTGAACATGCGCTCAAACAAGAGCAGCAGCCCATCGACGGGCACGGGCAGATAGAAGCCGTTGCGCTCAGCCAGATGGCCGACCTTGCGCAGCACGGAGCCGCCAAACGCGAACGCGTCGATGCCGAGTACGGCCAAATCTTTCTCCAGGTAAGGGATCAGCATGAGCGCGGGCATCACGATCCTCAGCCGGCGCATGCGCGCCACCGGATTGTGTTTCTGCCAGTTTGTGAGCGGAAACTCCTTCAGGTAGTTGCCGGGCAGACCTGTGTGTCGCGACTCGTCCAGATGGAACAGGCGCAGCACCTCCAGCCCGGGCAGGTTGCTCAGCATGCCGAAGAGGCTCAGCGCGATGCCCTCCACGACCACGTTCATGCCAAAAAACTTCTCCAGCCCCTCGGCCTTGACCACGGACTCCATGAACGCGTACTCCCACGCACACTGCCGTCGGATCGGCACGTCGAACGCCAGGAGCAGCTCGCGCAGAACAACAAAGTGCTTGGCCTCCTCCAGCACCTGCATGGTCAGCGCGGCGCGCGCGCCGGTGCTTTTGACCACGTTCAGAAGCTGAGAGGACACGATCCATGCGTACGCCTCGCCGTGACCGATGGCGGCCAGGATGGCGACGATGGCCTCCTTCTGCTCGGTGGTGTACTCCCGATTGAGCAGCTCGCGGTACTGGGGCAGGGACAGGCGCTCGCGGGCGGTCTTCTCCGTATCGCTCATGCCGCGCTCGGCCATCTCCTCCAGGCTCTTCTCCAGCCGTGAGGCGTCGCGAAACGGCAGCCACGGCACTTCGCTCTCCGCCTTCCACAACAGGCGCAGGCTCTTGTCGTAGTGCCGCTTGCGCAGCACATCGCTGCTGCCGCCCTCAAACTCAAAGTTGTAGTCATCGTACGGAGCCGCTCGCCCACCGAGCCGCAGGCGCCCCATCGCCGCGTCCCAGCCACGAAAGATGCGGTCGGCCACGGCCTCCAGGCGCTTGTTGAACCGCACGGCGCTCTCGCTGACCTCGATTTTCTGGAACTCCACCATCTAGACCTCGCCGCCAGAAATCCCGACCCATTTGCGGGTCGCTTTCGCGCCTGGCTTCGTTGGGACGCTTCGCTCTCCCTCGACGGGGCACCACCGATGCCTTCGCTCGCCCGCCTTGCCAGTCACAAGAGCGCCCGTGCCAATGGGTCGGGATTCTGTCGTCAAGGTCTCGTCCTCCGCGCCGTTTCACTCATAGTTCCACCAACCGATGGAACAATAAATCTGGGCACCCCGTCCTCTGATCCAGATCAGCCCCAGTGTTTCACCTAGGCCTGCCATCGGCCGTTTGGCCGCATGTGGAAAAAGTTTGATGGGGATCAAAAGGCTTCAACTGGTTTGTGCGGCTCCCGATGGAGGGGTGTCCAGACCACAAGGTGTCAAAATGAAACGGGTATTTACTATACAGTGGTTATGTTTGTGCGCGGCGTTGCTGCTGATCTCCTGCAGCCAGGACGCCGTGCCCGACGTGGCGCCGGCTGCGTGCGTGCCGGTCTGCGAAGGCCGACAATGTGGTGACAACGGCTGCGGCGGAATCTGCGGCGCGTGCGGCGACGGCGACCAGTGCAGCGCCGCCGGGATGTGCTTGTCCCCGTCCCAGATCATCGACGAGCCCGAGCCGTGTGAGGGTGAGCAGTGTGGCTGCGTACCGATCTGCAGTGCCGCCACGTGCGAGCTCGCGGACGGCTGTGGCGGCGCGTGTGGTCTGTGTACAAGCGTTGAGAGCTGTCCGGACTGTGCGCTGAGACTCTCGCTTGTCGAGACCCAGACTCACAATGACATCGTTCGCTCGGTCACACTGGCCGTCGACTTCAACCCCGGCAGCGACGATCCGCATCCCGGCATCGCAGACATCCGACTGACCGTCACCGGCCCGGGTCAGCTGAAGTCGGTCGGGCTCTCGCCGACTGTGTTGGACGCCGGCAAAGAGCTGTTTGTGGACCCCAACACCGGCAAGCCGTTTCGTGTGTTGGCCGACGGCACGCACCAGGTGCTGATCTTCTCCACCGCCAACACCCAGACCATCCCGGGTGGGCGTTGGCTGTTTCTCAAGTTCACATACGACAAGGCTTTTGCGACCTCTCCTGAGCCGTCCGTGATCCAATTGGTGGATCGCGAGCAGATCTTTGCGCCACCCGACGCGGACGCCGTGTTGTGGGGGACCAGCCTCGAGACGCCGGTCGTGATCTGGCCCCAGGCGGTGACCGATGAGTAAGCTCCGTTTCACAGCTGCAGCCCTGTCTTTGGGCCTGCTGGCGTTCACATCACAGGCCAACGCCCGCGCGCTGGAGCTGCCCGAGATCTACGAGTTCGGGATCTGGGTCGCCTGCGTTGAAGAGTGTCCGGCCATGCCGCCCGCGGGCGCCACGTACGACGAGTTCCGCACCCAGGCCGAGTGCGTGGCCAACTGCGGTCATGCGCCGCGTTTGTGGGAGAAGAACGGGGTCGCGCCCACCGACCGCGTCGACCACGAGCTGGCGCTGCTGGAGTACCAGGACGCGGTGGATCCCACCCAGGCGCTGATCTGCTACGGCGACGTCGAGAACACCGTCGTGATCCCGGGCGCCCTGTGCGCCGGCGAGGTCTGCGAGCAGATGCCCGAGTGTACCGAGCAGGACTGCGAGCTCAGTCCGGACGACGATCTGGTCTGCACCGACAACGAGCCCGGCGGCCCACGCTGCTGGTGGCCCGACGCCAAGCGCCCGGCGGCCTGCCCGGACGTGGTTTGTGACGCCCAGCCCACGCGCACATTGGAAGAGTGCTCGGACACGGACGGCGACGGCCTCCCCGCCTGGCTGGAAGACTTCCTCGACTATCTCGATCCCACGGCCGCCCAACAGCTGTGCGGCGCCGGGTTCGCCTGTGGCTTCACGCAGACGTGTGAGTACGACGCCAACATCGGCGCCGGGCTGTGCCAGACCCGCGATTGCGGTGCGGGCGGCTGTACCGCGTTTCACATGGAGCTGGTGGCCCAGGACGACCAGGAGATCCTGGTTCACATCTTCTACGACTACACCCCGGTGCCGGCCCGCGCGCTGGACCTGTTCATCAACTACAACCAGGCCGCGCTCACGCTGGTCGACGCCCGCCCGCTGGCGCCGCTGATCCTACAGAGCAAAGAGCTGGCCGTCTCGCATCTCAGCGACGGCACGCTGCGCCTGAGCGTGTTCGACACGGGCGGCACGCACCCTGTGCCGCACGGGCCGATCATCGAGATGGTCTTTCAGCGGCATGTGACCGGCAACACCGAGATCGGGTTTGCGGACGATGACCTGCTGCAGCTCGAGAGCGTCGCCCCCCTTCAGGGCACGCAGGCCACCCAGGACGAGCTGACCGACGACAGCCTGTGGGGCGAGAAGATCGGCATCCCGACGCTGGCCCAGATCACGACCAGGCTCCGACTCTGGTACGGCTTCGACAGCGTCAAAGCGCCGCTGACGTACGCCAACGTGCCGACCGGCGGCGAGCTGTGCGAGCTGATCGCGGAGTGCGCCAACGAGCCTGACGTCCAGGAGCGCCAGAAGATGGTCTCCCGTCTCAACACGCTGCAGCAGCCCGGTTTGGCGGGCGGCGAGTCGATCTCCGGCCTGTCGGGCACGGCGGTCTATCTCGACGGCGCGGCCGACCACGTGCGCATGCCCGTGCACTATCGCGAGCCGCTGGCCCCCGTTGGCCAGGGCTTCTCGATGTCCACCTGGTTCTACACAGAGGGCAACTCCGGCAACGAGCTGAAGAAGACACCGCAGCTGCTCTTCAGCCACATGGCGTTTAATGAACGCACTCGCTTCGGCATGGCGCTCAAGCCCGAGGGCGGCGGCACCGCATCGCTGGTCTTCTTTGACGGCGACCTGCTCAGCAAGGCGCCCAAGCCGGCGGAGGTCACGGTGGCCACCGGCGTGCAGCTGCGCACCTGGCACCACGCCGGCTTTGCGCTGGACGCCGCTACCGGGCGCGTCGACATCTACCTGGACGGCGAGCGTGTCGCCGAGCACCAGTTCACCCAGCCGCCCGCCGCCGTGTCCTGCCCGCAGTTTTTTGCCGGCACCGACGTCGTGCTGCACGAAGAGGGCAACGTGCTGGGCGGGCGTCCGCCTGAGCTGGTCTATCTGGCCGTCAGCGAGAGCAATCTCTACAACATCTACCAGATGGACGCTGCCGGGCTGGGCCGCACCAAGATCATCGGCGACGGCCAGTTCAGCTACCGCGATCCCGACTACAACCCGGTGCTGGACCGCCTGGTGTACAGCGCCAACGTCAGCGGCGACTCCGAGATCTGGATCGCCAAGGGCGACGGCACCGACCGCAAGCAGATCACGGTCGGCTTCGGCGACGCCTATCGCGGCATCTCCGCCCGCCGCCCCCGCTGGGCCCCCGACGGCAGCGGCATCGTCTTCGAATCCAACATCTACAACGTGCTGGCCAACGACAACTCGTTCGCACGGGTCAAGCACCTGTACTACGTCGGCTACGACGCCAAGCAGAACGTGGTGGCCATCGAGAGCCAGGGCGGTGAGGTCCTCACGCAGCTGGACTACGAGGCGCTCATCGCCGCGCAGAACATCAGCTCCACCCGACTGACCGGCGCCACGCTGGACCAGCACCACGGCAACGCGCAGTGGCTGCTGGGCAAGAGCGAGGCCGACGCCCATCGCGGCGTCCTGCTGGTGGACGCCTATGCACCCGGCTTTGACGGCCACCACGTGCAGCGCCTGACGATTGGCGAGTACGCGGCGCTGTCCACGACCGAGCCGCTGGTCGGGCTGGGCGCGCCCACCGACGAGATCAAGCTTATCGCCGGGCACCACAGCGAGAAGGCGGCCGTGCCCAACCCGATCGTGACCGAGCGCATGATCTTCGAGCGCTCGCAGTCCTTCTTCACCCAAAACGAGCAGTTCAAGCTCACCGTCAAAGAGGACGCCAAGGGCTTTGACGTCACGGTCACCCACTGGCCCTCCGGCTACGACGACAACTGCTGGGACAGCAACTTCAACACGCTGAAGGACACCGACGAGGACCGCGACCAGAACGACGTCTGGGACAAAAACGACTGCTATCCGTACCAGGTCCGCAACCTGTACATCGAGTTTGATCCGGCCGCCTACGCACCGTCGCTGGAAGACATGCAGGGCAACCCCAAGACGCCCGGTGCGCTGCTGAAGCCGATCGGCCAGGGCGGCAAGAACAAGTCGCTGAAGCTGGTCGAGGCCTATCCGGTCGGCCGGGCGTTTGTCCGCGTCGAGGTGCTCAGCCCGCTGAACGCGCTGCCGCTGCCCACCGGCGAGATCGCGGTCGTGCGCTTCGATCACATCGACGTGGAGCCCGCGCCGCAGAACGTGGCGTTTGGCGCCTGGTCGCGCCAGGGCCTGGAAGAGCTCCTGGTCAAGGACCTCACCACCGTGGACGCGCCCGTGGTCTTCGAGCCCGCCGGGCTCTTCGAGCGCGTCGATCAGGCCGTGTTCTCGCCCGACGGCGACCGCCTGCTGCTGGCCGCCATCTCCAAGGCGCGGCCCATCCTGCTGGCCACCGAGAGCGTGGCGACCGCGTCCGGCGCGGCCAAGGTTGTGCTGGAGCCCACCCGCGTGCGCGGGCTGGACTGGGTGCGCCAGGACCGCTTCATGGCGTGCAACTGGATCGGCGGCTACATGCACCCGCAGAAGAAGACGATCCTGCAGGGCCTGCGTGGCGGGCTGGACGATCTGCGCGTCTACAGCGGCCTGCGCGACCCCGACTCCTTCCGCTCGGAGGCCGAGCGTGGCCTGGAGTTCCTCAAGAACGCCGGCCTGGACGGCCAGGTGGACTCCAAGCTGCCCAGCTGCGGCAACAACCACCTGGAGTGCCCGCCGTACCACCTGTGCATCGAGTCCGAGTGCAAGATGGTGCCGTGCGAGCCCGACGATCCGTACAAGTGCACGGCCCTGTCGTCGCGCTGCACGCTGCGTCCCGACGCGGTGGAGCAGGAGTTCACGGGCGCCGCCGGCCAGGACATCTTCAAGTGGGTGTGCGCGGCCGACTGCAACGTGGACCAGCAGTGCTTCACGCAGCAGTGCTTCAACGGCCCGTGCCGGTTCTGCGAGCAGCAGACGCTCACGTGCATCGAGTGTCGGGAGACCATCAAGAACTACGGCGACCCGGAGATC
>CAZJHX010000065.1:0-56171 GCA_964545715.1 uncultured Myxococcales bacterium | reverse complement strand
GCACGACGTCCGTAACGACCACGCCGTACAGCCCCGACATCAACGTGTAGAACAGCCCGATGGTCACCATGACGGTGGTGCAGGTCAGCTCCGAGTAGGGCAGGAAGTGCGTCAGAAACTTACCGGCGCCCTTGCAGAAATAGATGATCATGCCCAGCGAGACGACGATGTTGGCGATGGCGCTCAGAAGATGCGACGCCTGGCCCGCCTTGTCCGTGCCGAAGCGCAGCTTCATCCACTCTGCAGACGTCATCACGCGCGAGCGACGGAGCCACTTGGCCAGAAACACCATCAAAAACGCGAGACTGAGCCCCACACCGCCGCGCAGCTCCACCAGAAAGCCCTGCAGGCCCAGCACAAACACGGCCGCCACGATGATCATCGTGCCCGCCATATCGAAGTTGGACGTGGAGGTGGAGATGCCGAGCACCCACCAGGGGATCTTGTTGCCGCCCAGGAAGTAGTCGTCCAGGCCCTGCGACGCCGCTTTGGACATCACGTAGCCGACGATGGTGACGACCACCAGGAAGCCCAGCACGATCACGCTGTCGACCGTGGCCAGCGCTCCCGCGGCCGCGTCCAAGACAACCATACAATCCTCCTATGCGTTAGGAGCGCCAGTATAGTACAAGGACGTCATGACCACACTGACCCGACCGACAGCGTTTGCGGCGCTGTTTTCTCTCGCCGTGTGCGCCATGCTCCCGGCCTGCGCCCAGGACGACACGGCCCCCTCGGACCAGGTCTGCAACGACGCGATCGCGCTGGTCACACAGTGCAACGGCACCACGCCCACACTGCCGGCCGAAGGCTGTGTCGGCGAGTTTCGCACCGCCAGCGAAGACATCGTGGCCGGCGGCTGCGCCGCGCTGAGCACCGCGGGCGGCAAGTCCGACACCGGCGGCTTCTGGTGCTGGCCCGTCAACCGCTGGCTGGGGCTGTGCAACGACGAGGTGTCGCTGTCCGACGCCGGCGCCCTCCCCACCCTCACCGAAGTGTGTCCCAGCTTTCGCTCCGACGACCTGTGCGACGCCCTGCGCTCGGCCGAGGTCTCCGGCTCCGTCGACGACTACGACATCGCGCGGCTCACAATCGTGTCGCGCGTGGAGAGCGAGGACCGCAACGCCGTGCTCACGGACGAGGCCGTCCGCTACTACATCCGCGAGCGGGTCATCTCGCTGCTGGTCTACAACATCATCTCCAACCACGGCGCCATCACCGCCGAGCCCGCCGACTACAGCGGACAGGTGGACGAGCTGCTCCAAGAGCACGCACCGGCCTACGACACCCGCGACATGCGCATGGCCCGCTCCTGGATGCCCCCGCAGCCCGGCGAGACCGAGTGCACGTCCAGCGCGGCCGCCGTCATGTACCCGGGCGTGGTGCGGCTGCTCAACCGCGACGAGTGGGAGCAGCAACAGCAGGCGCTGGCGACCGCCCTCCCCTGCCTCGTGCACTTCCGGGTAGAGTCCGGCAGCTTCATCGACCCGGACATCAACGCGCAGCAGGGCAAGGCGCTGGTCGACGAGATCGACGCCACGCTGGGCCAGGTCCCGCTGCACCTGATGGGCTACAGCCAGGGCTCCACCAACGTGCTGCGGACGCTGGTGGACTTTCCGGACGTCGCCGCGCGCACCCGCTCCGTCCTCACGCTGCACTCCGCCGCCCGTGGCTCCGAGGTCGGCGACCTGCTCTACAACGTAGTCGAGGCGCTGGATGTCCAGGGCACCATCTGCACCAGCTTCCCCGAGTTCGCGCGCCCCACCTGCGAGTGGGCGGCCAACCTGTCACCGCGACCGGCCGACTTCCTGCTCGACAAGCTCGCTCTGGCGCTGGGCGTGCCCATCCACGATCTGGAGACCTTCATTCAACAAGAGGACGGCATCGACGCCGCGCCCACAAAGCGCGCGTTCTTCAAGCGCCACCTCAAGGGGATCAAGAGCCTGACCACGGCCGTCTCACAAAAGTTCTGGGAGGACCGCAGCAGCGAGCTGCCCAAGAACACCCTGTACATGAGCTTTCGCACCGCGATCACACGCGAGCTGGCCAACCTGCCGCCCAGCAACGCCCTTTTTCACGCTCTGCTCGAGCGCGCCGGCGACTCCATCCCCTACAACGACATGCAGGTGCTCGTGCAAAACCAGAGTCTTGGCGGGGACATCGCCGACCTGGAGGTCACGAGTCCCATCTTCGAGGGCAACCACTGGCAGTGGGTGCTGTACGATGGCGCCGTGCCTGACACCATCATGGCCCGCGACATGACCGAGCGCACACCACATCGCTCTCTGCTTGTGGCCTACTACCAGACACTCAACGACGTGGGGCTGCTGTTCGACCAATGATGCGACACACCACAATCATCGCCCTGGCTCTGACGCTGAGCGCGTCAACGGCGTGTGCCGACACCTGGGCTGTGCTGCTGTTCAAGACAACCGGCGCCTCTTCGAACACCGCCGAGGTCTTTCGCGATCTGCTGCAAACCGAGCTCAGCTCGAGAGTACAGGCCCGCTTTGTGGCCCCCGAAGCGATGTGCATCGACGCCGTCTGCGCCAAGCAGGTCGGCGTGGACAACAACGCGGACATCGTGGTCTTCGGCGCCCTGAGCCGCCTGGGCCGCAAGCTCATCGTCACCGTGTCGATCGTCGACGCCAAGAGCGGCGACACCGTGCGCGCCCACAAGATGGCGGTCGATCGGGTCGAGGACCTGGACAAGGTCGCCGTGCGCATCGCCACCGCCACCGCCGAGGGCAAGACGGTCGACCAGACCTCACAGCTGGGCCAGATCACCCGGCGAGAGTCGCGACCGGATCGCCGCCGCGAGGGCGACCACTCTTTCGGCATGCGCATCGGCGGCATCGCGCCTATCGAGGACAGCCACGGCGAGGTCCCGTTCGGCATGTACCTGGACCTGGCCTACTGGTTCGAGGCCCGCTGGTTCGCCATCGAGCCGCGCATCAGCTTCCAGTTCGACACCGGCACCGACCCGGACCGCGCGTTCTTTGCCGTGCCCATCGACATCGGCGCGTACTTCATCGGCGGCCTCGGGGATATCGCGCCCTTCGTCGGCGGCGGCGCCGGCATGCACTGGATCTACGACCGCCGGCCTCAACGCCAGGATGTCGGGACGTTCATCACCGCGAGTCACGACGCGGACACCAAAGACAGCGCCGCCGGGTTCGGCTTGTTCGCGCGCGGCGGGCTGCTGCTGTTTCGCACATACTCGACCCGGATGACGGTGTCGGTCGACTACAACGTCACCTTCACCAAGCTCAACGGTCAGTCAACACCGCAGTCGGTCTCCTTTGGCGTGGGGGTGCTCTTCTAATGCGCAGCTCCATGCTCCTGCTCGCGCTGGCCGGTTGCCTGGTCGGCTGCATCGTGGATAGCGACTACGAGCCGCCGCCCCAGTTCCCCTGTGACAGCTCGGCGGACAACGCCGACGTGGCGGGCACATGGATCATCACGGGCTCGGGAACGCGCACCGACTGCCAGGACGACGAGCGCCTGGACACCACGCTCTTCACGCTGGGCTCGGTCGCCATCACGGTGTCGCAGAACATCACAAGCTTGAAGCTGGTCTCCCCAACCAACAGCGGCAGCGCGACGCTGACGTTGACCAACGGCATCGTGGACGGCACGTGCGTCGACTTTGAGCTGACCGAGCTGGGCGGCAAGGACGGCAAGATCAAGTACGAGTTTGCGGGCGCCATGAAGTCCAACGGCGAGATCATCGGCATCTTTGACGGTGATGGCCCCGAGTCGTGCGACAGCGACGGCAGCTTCACCATCCGGATCCAGCCGTAGCTATCCCCTCAGTAGCGCGCGCACTTCCGCCGCCGCAAAATCCTTGGGCAGCTCGCCCGCCTTGTCGACCTCGACGCGCTCCAGCAGCAGGTGCATCTCGTCCAGTCCCACACGTACGACATCGCCGGCCGGCGCGCTGAAGAACTGCCTGTAATTACAGGTGTATTGATTGTAGAACGTGCACAGCGTGGGTCGCTCGGGCCGCCCAAAGATGGTGCAACGGGACGTGTCCAGATCCAGGTACCGGCACGTCGTGCGCGCCAGCGTCCGCCACCCGGTGCGGCTAACGGCTATCTCGATGCCGGGGAAGCCCAGCTGATAGCGCATGTACTGCAGCGCGGTCAGATTGGCGGGCGGTCGCCGGTCCAGGATCAGGGCCTTGCAGCACGGAGCTGAGCAGCTGTCGCATGGGCTGGTGCGTGGGGCATACGCGGCCTCGGCGATCGGCTCGACGCGCAGCGCAGGGGGCGCTACCACCCGTCGCTGCAGCGACTCGGCCGGGTTGGGCGCGTTGGTCACAATGGCCTTCCACGCCTGCTGCCAGGTCGGGCGCCGCGTAATGTTGCCGCGGCTGTCCGTTGTAAACAGCTCGGACACCGCCAGCCAGCGCCGATGGTCCATGCGCACGATCGGCCGCCCCTGCTCGGGAGTACCCAGCAGCCCCTCCTGGTAGTAGCAGTCGGTCTCGTCAAACTGCACGCACGTGTCGGGCTTCTCCGGCGTGCCGTGCAGGCCGCAAAGAAACTGGCCGTCGGCGTTGTTCAGAAAGCGGCACGGCACGCGATAGAAGAAGCGAAAGCGCCCGGAGCTGCCGTAGACGACCTCGAGCTCGGGGAAGCCGCTGACAAAGTGGATGTACTCCAGGTCGTGCCACGTGTTGGCCTCGAACTCGAGCAGCTTCACCGTCCAGCAGCACGGCGCGGTGCAGCCCTGACACGGCGGCCCACCCGCAACCTGCGGCTGTGGCGGCAGGTGTTCGACGCTGTCGACGCGGTCCCAGGCGTTCATGCCGTTCGCCGATCCGTGCTCTCGAACAGACGCGTGGCAGACGACGCGATGAACGCGCCAAACCCGTGATGGCGCAACGCAAACTCGTAGTAACAGCCGCCGATCGCGTGCGTACCGTCGGTAAAGTCCACGTCGACCTCCGCGGCCAGCGTGGACGACTGCTCCAGCCCCTGGTCCGGGGTTCCCTTGATCACACCACCCGCGTCATTCATCGCGAAGCCGCGGTCGGACAGAAACGACGTGAGCCCACCCAGCGTATCGAACGTCTTCAACGCCCCGACGTCCACTGTGAAGTGATTGGCTCGATAGCCGAAGGCCGCCATCCAGGCGCCGTACTCGCTCTGGGCGCGCAGGGCCTCGTACTCGGCATACGACACCGTCCACGGCCGACCGATCGCGGCAAAGTCGGCCCGGCTCGGTGCGTTTGTGGGCAGCTGCGCCAGCAGGCCGCCGATACGATCCTGAAACGCAGCGCTGAACTCCTCCAGCAGCAGCTGGCTGATAAAGACCTTGGGCAGCCCCGCCCTCGGCGGCTCATAGTGCCGCGCAAACAGCTTCTTGACCGGAAACTCGTACTCGCCGGCTGCCGTGTAGCCCAGGCGTGTGAATCCCGACGCCACCACGTCCAGATCGACACGAGGATCCGAGAACGTACGCAGCGCGATGTGGTCGTTGCGCACGGTCTCGCCGCGCTCGGCCAGCAGCGCAGCGATCGCCTCCGCTTGTGGATTGATCGCGCAATAGTCCGCCCACAATCGGTCGAACAGTGCCTCCAGCGTCATGGAATCAGTCGCGACCCAGAAGCTTGTTCAGCCCGCGCCGCAGCCCGGACTCCTTCTTCTTCTCGCGTTTCTGGAAGCCCATCGTGCCGCGCGGCCCACCGCCCGCCGCCGCATCCTCCTCGTTTAGAGACTGGAGCTCCGCTTTGGCCTTGGCGTGGTCTTCTTTGCAGCGCAGACACGCCTCCAGCTCCCGGCGATACTGCTCGCGGGTACCGAAATCGCGCCAATACTGCGCAAAACAGAAGCGGGCGTCGGGGTTGTACGCGTCATGCGCCACCGCGCGTTCGAGGTGCTTGCGGGCGGAGTCGCGCCGCTCATCGTCTGAGCGCGCCGGGTTTCGGAACAGGGCCCAGCCCAGGTTCAGCGAATAAAGCGCATACTCTGGATCCAAATCAGTCGCACGTTTGAAGCACGCCTCGGCCCCGCGAAAATCGGCCTTGTTCAGCCGCTCGGCGCCCTCGATGTGCATGAAACGCGCGATCTCGATGCGCTCGTGCTGCTTGAACGTGTCGATGGGCAGCGTCATCAAGTCCTTCTGCGCCACGTCTTTGGGCAGCACCGGCTCCTGCGAGGGCGGGGGCCGACGCACGGTCGGACGCTTCTTCAGCGGCTCCGGTTTGCGGCGCTGTGGACCGCTGTGGCCCTCAACGGTGGCCGGATTTGTGGGCACCTCGCCCGCCAGCTTCTGGTTGTATTTCGATCGGGCCTGGTCGCTGGTCATCGTCTCCAGCGCCGTCTGCAGCGCCGAGAAGACCTTCTTGGCCGGCTCGTGCATGTCGCCGATATCTCGGCGTACCAGCTTGTCGGGATGCAGCAGCTTTACCAGCAGCGTGTACGCGCGCTTGATCTCGGACTGCTTGGCGGACTTCTCCACATCGAGCAGGCCGTACCAGTCCTCTCGCTCCACGGCCACGGCTTTGGCCGCGATCAACTGCCTGAGATCTCCGTCGGTCATCGACGTGCTCTAAGCGTCCCCCCTCACGCCTTGAGTGTAACGTTTGGCGGCGACCGACGGCAAGTTGGCTACAAGGTCTTCACGTAGGCGACAAGCGCATCCACCTCAGCGGACGCCAGGTGGGAGGTCTTGCCCATCCGGTCGCCTCGGTTGCCGGTGGTGATGACGTCGCGCAGCGTCTTTGAGCTGCCGTCGTGGTAGTAGGGGCCCGAGGCCCAGACGTGGCGCAGGCCGGGCGTGTTGTAGGCGATCGGCGGCTCAGCGGCCAGCATGACGACGCGCCGGCCAAAGTTCTGCTTCTGGTTTTGAACCTGACGTCGCAGGTTGGCCTGCTGTTTCCACAGCTGCTTCTCACGGTCGGTGGTCGTACCGACGTCGTGAAGCAGCCCGTCGGTGAATCGCTGGTTGCTCGTATGGCAGCTGCTGCAGCCCACGTCGGCATCGTGGAAGAGCTTTCGCCCCAGCGCCACCTCGGCGGTGCCGGTCGGGTTGGGGTTGTCCAGCCGCGGGAGATATCGCGAGATGTAGCGCGCCAGGTCCTGGGACTCCTGAGGTTTGATGCCGCTGCCGCCCAGGCGGCCGATCGTCTTGTGGATATTGTCCTCCAGCGCGGACTCGGTGCCCAGCCAATTGTAGGGCCCGGTGCCGTCCAGACGTCCCGCCAGAATCGGCGTCTGGCGGGGACCGCTGCCGGAGCTCCAGACCAGCCCGTCAGCGCGTCCGTCCATGTGGCAGGACGCGCACGCAAAGGCGGACGGTCCCCCGATCCGGGTATCGTTGGCCGCAAAAAACAGCCGGCGTCCGCGCGCCACATCGGCCGGCAGCGGGTCGCGACCGTACGCAAAGCGGTGAGACGGTTGAAGGTGGGGGACGACCCGGGTGGCTTTGGGCGCGACGTCGAATACGGCGACGTCAAAGCTGTGACTGTTGTGCACAAACACGCTGCCGGTGCGCGAGATCGCCAGACCGAGCGGGGCGTGGCCCGTCTTCAGCCGCGCGACGGGCCGCACCAGCGGGTCCTTGGTGCGCGTGTCAAAGGCCAGGACCGTGTCGCTGCCCATCGCCACCATGAAGAGCAGAGCCTGGCCCGGGTGGTGGGCTATGGCCATCGGCTGGCTGATGCCGCGCATCGCCATATTGGCCTGGTTCAGCTTTTGAAAGCGGCTCGAGTTGGCGACCGTGCGTCCGCGCTCGGGGCGCAGCACCTCGCCGGTGCGTAGATCAAAGGACGTGACGCTTGCCACGATCGGCAGCGACACGTCCACACCGTAGCCCCCGACGCTGACGCTGACCGGCCGTGTGCTGCCGGTGTCGACCATCGTGTGGCTGACAAAGAGGCGCGTCCCGCCGGGCGAGACCGTGGCCGCAACCGCGTAGTTGGGCTTGCGGCTCTCTTTGCGGGCGAACAGCAGGCGGTTGGCGTGGCCCGAGTGGCCCGACGGCAGGGTCAGGCTCTTTGTGCGGCGCTCCGTCTTGAGATCGATGACATCGACGCCCGCCCCGTGAAAGTGGGACACGAAGGCCTGCCGACCGTTGGGATGCGCCGTGACCGCGGCCGGCCAGGCGTCCAGCTGAAGGCGGAAGCGCTCGCGCATTGTGCGGCGCGCGACGGCGATCAGCTCGCCCGTGGCTGACGACGTGACCAGCAGGGTCTCCTGGTCGGGCGTCAGCGCCACTCCGTAAGGTTCGACGCCGGCGCTGATCGAGCTCACGACCGCGCCGCGTCGTATGTCCACGATGTCTACGGACCGCCCAAAGCGGCAGGTCACGTAGGCCAGATTGTCGTCGCTGACGACGAGCCGCTCCGGTCCGCGGCCGACCAGCACCGTGTGGCGGACGGTGCGGGTGTTGGGGTCGAGCACCACGACGGCGTTGTTCTCGCGATCGGCGACAACCAGGAAGCGCTCGTCATGGGTCAGAGCGATGGTGCTGCCGGTCAGGTGGGGCTGCACCTTGAACGGCTTCAGGGTGGCGACCTCGCCGACGCCCGGATCACTCACAACCTCTCGCAAATCCAGCGGGATATCGGCGGGAACCTGCCGGGGCATCATGCGCTTGGAGCGCGCGGTGGCGGAGGCGCCGAGGGTGATCGCGAGAAGAATGAGCGGCGTGTGGCGAAACAGCATGAAGACGTTGGACGCACGAAGTTGTGCAAAGTTCTGCGAACCGCGTTATTCTTTGCATTTACAGTGCAATTCGTTTTTGGTAATCCAGTGATGCCCCGTCCTGCCAACTACAGACTCGGCCTGGTTCTCATGATCCTGGGAACGGTGGCTGGGTCTCGTGTGGGCGACTTCGTACGGGACAGCGCCGTGCGGCCGGCCGCGGATGGCGAGCGGGTTCAGGACGCAGTGAGAAAGAACGTGGCGGCACTCCTGATGGAGACCCGCCAGCTGCGCGTCATCGAAAGCGACACGGACGTGGCCTGGATCAACGGACCACCGGGCCGCCCGTCACTGCGCGACGCCTTTGCACATCACACCTTTGTCGCGCTGGCCGTTCCCGAGGGCGGGGCCGCCAGGGACCTGTATCGGCTGGAGGCCCGCGTCTCACCCAGCGGCCTGGTGTTCGACGCCGCGTGGGTGGTCAACCTGACGCGCTCCTCCCACTCGGACGACGCAGCCCTGGACGTCAACGGCACGCGAGTTGCCACGGCGGCCCTTTACGATGGGCAGCTCGCCGCCCTGGAGGTGCGTGACCTGTCCGGGGAGGATCCGCAGGTCACCGGCGTGGACACGTGGACCTTCTGGCAGCGCATGGGCGACCGGATCAGCAACCTGGAGCGCACCGGCCAGGTGGAGGGTGTGGCGCTGGATCACTACGGAGTCGAGTCGGCGAGTGACGTCGGGACAGCCGGATCGGTCGAGCTGACCCTGGGCGATCGCCGGCTCAGCGTCACCAGCGGCCACACGCTGATCTCCCGCATCTCGCTGGACGACGGCGTCGCCACCGACGGAGCGCTGCGTCTCACACGCCTGCCGGCCGAGCGCAAGATGACGATGGCCTTCCTCAACTGGTTCGCCGATCGCGGTCGCGGCTTTGCCGATCAGGGCCTGGCGCCCCAGTGGGTGGGCACGTCCATCGAGCTGCTCAAGGAGTTCTACTTCACCGCCAAAGTCGTGCAGGCCGAGGTTGCGGAGGTGGTCGACGACGTCGTCGATGTGGCCGAGGAGCCCATCGTGGAGGCCGAGACGCCCGCCCAGATCGCAGCCGTCGAGGAGGTGGTCCAGGTCGCACGGGAAAAGGCGCTGCTGCAAAGCGAGACCGGCGACTTCGCCTGGCCGCCGGCGCCCACTGGCCACATCCTGCGGCACCGCGCGCCCGGAGAAGGCATCTGGGAGCCGTTTCACGACGACCGCATCAACCGGCGCCCCAACGAAGCGCCGCTCTTCTACACCACGTGGATGCGGCCCAGCCCGCACTACACGCGCAAGCGGCTGACGATCATCGCGTGGGATCCGCGTCGCCTGGTCATGAACATGCGGGCGGGGACCCGGGAGCCGATCCCGCAGACGGCCCACCGCGGCGACGGGCGCATCCCGCGAGACCCCGGACACGTCGCGGACGTCGTGGCGGCGTTCAACGGCGGCTTCCAAACCACGCATATCTGGTTCGGCATGATGGTCGACAAGAAGGTCCTGCTGCCGCCGCGCTCGTATGGCGCCACCATCGCGCTGTTGGACGACGGCCGCCCCGCCTTCGGCACCTGGCTGCCGCGCGCCCCGATCCCGGAGAACATCATCAGCTATCGCCAGAACCTGCAGCCGCTCGTCGAAGACGGTGTGGTGAACCCGTACTACCGAAAGAAGTTCGGCGGCACGCAGAACGTGGCGGGCGCCAAGGACGGCTGGACCGTGCGCAGCGCGCTTTGTTACACGGGGCACGGCCACGTCATGTACTTCTACGCCGACTTCTCGGACCATCGCGCGCTGGCCAACGCGGCCATCAAAGCCGGCTGCCAGTACGCCGTGCATCTCGACATGAACTGGGGCCACACGGGTTTCGAACTCTATCGACATCTAGCGGACGGCGAGCGGCCCAGAGACCCCGCCGCGGTGAAGGAGATCGCCGGCCACCGGATCGAGGGCGTGCTGCTGAACGAGCGCGTGCGCCACATGAACCACCCGACCCGCTACCTGGGCGTGGACTATCGCGACTTCTTTTACCTGTCGCATCGCACCGTGGTCCCGGGCAAGGACCTGACGCCCATCACGGACAACCCGTCCGCCGGCGAGGGCCGCTGGCTGGTCGACGGCCTGCCGCACAACGCCGACACTCCCCCGCGCATGGCGTGGACGCTGCTGGGAGGCGCGGACGACACGTCCGAGCGGGTGGCAGAGATCGAGGTCCTGCAGCTGGATCCCAACGCGGTGCACATCACGCACAGCCGGGAGGGCTTTGACCGGACGACGCTGATGGCCACCGTGCCGCTGGGCGTGGCGCCCGACGAGGCCGACACTGTGACGCTGGACCTTGGCGGCTGCGTGATGCACGGCCTCGATCCGGCGAGAGCCGACAACGACATACGGCATCCCGCGGCCACGGTGGTGGGCCTGGATTACAACGGCTTCGTGTGGATCGCCCGGCTGAGGGACGCTCGCATCGCCGACGTCGTCACCGTCTTCGAGCGTCGAGGGGTCAAAGCGGCGGTGTGGATGCCGACGCGCGCCGAATCGGCCCTGCACCTGTACCAGCCGGCGACCGCCGCTGATGGCCGAAGCGCCCTGTTGGAGCTGCTCCCGGGCGAGAGCCAGGGCACGGTGGTCGACACACCGACGCTGGCCGAGCAACGCCTGATCGTCCACGCGGTCAGCCGGCCGTCACGCGTTGTGCGGCTGTTCCCGGACGCCAACCCACACCGCCGCCGGGCAGCTCGTCGCCACAGCAAGAGCGGTGGCGCGCGAAAGCGTTAACGCCCCGAGACGATGAAGGCCGCCCAGGCCCATGGATTGGCCTCGCCCTCCCGCCTCAGACGTTTCAGCAGCGCCAGCTGGGCGGCGCGCAGCGCAACGGCCTTGTCCGCCTGCGGGTTTGCCGCCACCGCCACGTAGAAATGCTCCATCAGGTGGCGCGTCTCTTCGTCCGGCACCTTCCACAAGCTCATGACCAGGGCGCGGGCGCCGGCCACGGAGAAGGCCCAGCGCAGCCCCAGAACGCCCTGGCCGCTGCGGACGTCGCCCAGCCCGGTCTCACAGGCGGACAGGATCATCAGCTGCAGGCCGGACAGCTCCAGGCCGGCCACCTCTTCGGCCGTCAGAATGCCGTCGCTGCCACCCGCGGTGCGCGTCGACCGCTCCGCATTGGCGCCCGCCAGCGCGACGCCGGAGAGCACGAGCGGGTTCATGCCGCCAAAACGCTCAGCGCACTGACCAGCAAAGTAGCCATGGGTCGCCAGGTGCGCGATGGAGCTCTTCTGCAGCGCCGCGCGGATCGCCGACTCCGTGGCGGCCGCGCCCTGCATCACCTGCGTCTTGTCGCCCAGCGCTTTGGCGACCGTGTCGGCCTCGGTCCGTGAGGCCGGCAGGTAGGCATAGGCCAGCTTGTCCGCCAGCCCGCAGCCCGCGCCACGGGTCTTGACCGCGCCGGCGTCGGCCACCTGCACCGCCCCGGCCGGCTCGTAGGTCACGCCGCCGACCACCAGGCGCCGTCCCGCGTTGGCTTTGGCGAGCGCGGGCGTGCTGTGACGCAAGGCGTCCCGCGCGGTGGCCAGATAGCTGAAGGTGTAGCGCTCCACCAGATAGCGGGTGTCCTCGGGCAGAGTCTCCTCATCCCCACGCGGAAAGGCGGCGAACGGGATGCCGTTCACGGCCCCATCGGGCACCACCCAGACGTATCGGCGACCCGCGAGGTGTGGCGAGACCTTGTCCCAGATCGCCCGGCGGGCGACCCGCGCTGCCTCGATGACCTCTTCGACCAGCAGCTCGTCGTAGATCGCCTTGCGAAACCCCTCGACGGCATCGTCGATCGTTTTGGCCGGGCCCAGCGCGACGCGGATCGGGGCATCGCACTGGCCCGCCCGCAGTACAAACGCCGTGAAGTGCGGGTTGACGCCCCGGTAGTAGCGCACGTAGTCCACGATGGCCGCGCCCTGCGCCAGGCCGGCGCAGATGTCGCGGGCCTTGGCGCGGCTGCGATCACCGGCCTGCCTGAAGCGGTCGCTGCGCCGGGACAGCTCGCGCTCCAGCCGCTCCTTTTCGGACGTGAGCGCCGTCAGCCGGGCGGCGACAGCCTGCCTCTGAGCCGGGGCCGGCACCGCCACCGTCAACGTCGCGAGCCGCGTGCGGACGCTTGCAAGCGCCTCCAGCTGCGCATGCACGCTCGGGTCCGCGTGGCGTCGCAGCTGGTCACGCTGCTCGATGCGACTGGAGAGGACCGCGGCCTTCCAGCGCAGCACGACGTTGTAAGCGACGGCCGGGTCGTCCAGCACGGCCAGCAGCAGATCCACCTTCCCGCGATGGCCGGCTACGACCGCCAGCCGCTCGCGCTCCGACGTGGACCACAGCAGCGCGGAGACAGCCTTTTCGGCGATGCGCAGCGACTCCAGCGCGTGCGTGCGGGCCTCTTTTCGGCGACCGCCCGCCAGCGCGACCTCCGCCAACCCCTTCAGCCGCTCCGCCACAAACGGGTGATCCGGCCCAAGCGCCTTGACCAGGATGCGCTTGGACTGCTTGAACAGCCGGCCCGCCTTCTTGTGCTCACCCGCGAACAGGTGGGCGTCCGCGAGATTGGAGAGCGCCACCGCCGTCTGTATGTGGTCCGCCCCCAGCGCTTTTCGCGTGATGGCGACCGAGCGCTTCAAGGTGATGCGGGCCTGATCCCGCATCCCGGCGCGCAGCTGTGCCCAGCCCATGTTGTTGAGGGTCAACGCCAGCGACTCGTGCTCGGCCCCCAGGCGCTTCTGCTGAATGGCCAGCGACCGCTCAAACAGCGGGATGGCCTCCGCGTAGCGCCCTTTGTCGGAGTATGACGTCGCCAGGTTGTCCAGCGTGACACCGACGTTGGGGTGATCCGCGCCAAGCGCCTTCTCCCAGATCTTCAAGACCCGCCGATAGGCCGCAATCGCCCCGTCGTGGTCACCGATCTGCTTCAGCAACACGCCCTGGTTGTTGAGATTGGTCGCCACGGTCGCGTGCTCAGGACCGTTGACCTTCACGAAGAGCGCGTTTGCCGACTCGTACAGCCGTCGCGCTTCATCGTAGTCCGCCAGCTCCACCAGCAGGCTGGCCAGGTTGTCCGTGAGGACCCCGACCTGCGGGTGCTCCGGACCCGCCACGCGCTTCATCAGCACCAGGGCACGCTCGTAGACGGGGCGCGCCGCCTTGTAGTCGCCCATCTTCTTCAATGCGAAGCCCAGGTTGTTCAGCGTGCTCGGCGACTCCCCCAGCTTGAGCGCCCGCTCCAGCATCCGTCGCCCGCGCTTGTAGTTGCCGGTGTACGTCAGCGACAGCCCCAGCGCATTGAGCACCCGAGCCAGGGCGCGGTGCTCTTTGCCAAAATGCGCCTCCCCGATCACGAGCACTTTCTCCAGGCGCTCGGCGGCTCCGCGGTAGTCCCCCTTGTGATAGAGCGCAAGCCCCTCGGTGAACAGAGCATCGGCCTCCGCCATCGTTGGGGGCGTCGCGAGCAGCGCCATCAGTAAGACGATCACTATACAAGGGTAAACTTCCGCGCCCTTCCGGTCGATACACCATCTAGGGCAAGGAAGAACCAATGCAGCACTGCTTCAAACATTCGAGTCTACGAGCCGCCTGGCGATGCTTGGAATGCCACCGCAATCTGTGCCTCGCATGCACATCCGGGACACTCGGAGGCGGCATGGCCACCATGACCTGCGTGCACTGCGACGGCCCGCTCGAGCAAGCCGCGACCGGTGACCCGGTCTTCCGCCCCAAGAACGCACAGACCGGCATGCTGGAGACGCAAGCGCTGGTCGACGCCATCGACCGAAGGGCGCTCATCAGCGCGCCCGATGCCCCGGCCGCCCCGGACCCCTCAGTCGTCAACGAGACCATGATCGGCGTCCCCGGGCGTCGCAGCGACAGTGATACGAGCCTGCCCGCCCCCTCCAGCGAGGACTTTGGCGGCAGCACCTTGATGGGCATTCCGCGAGCGCGTGCCGACCAGGCGGCGGACCTGGGCCTGGCCAACGGCGGCCAGACGCTCATGGGGATTCCGGCCCGCAAAGCTGCCGCGACCGATGACTCGATAGGCGGCCAAACGCTCATGGGCATCCCGCGCGCGCCTCACGGGCCAGTCGACCTGGCCCTGCCGGCCGACGGTCGCACGTTGATCGGACGCCCCGCGATCGAAATGGCGGACGACGAGCCGACCGCCGAGCGGTCTGTGAAGCCGACGCTGCAGCCGCCCACAACGCGTGAGCGCATCGCGGCTCGACCGCAGCCAAAAGAGCCGGCTCCCCCGCTCGAGCGCACCCTGATCGGCGTGCCGGTCATGCATCCGCCCGAGCAGCTTCCCGACTTCTCGGTGGACCAGACAGACGAGATCGAACCCGAGAGCGAGCCCGCGCCCACCGCCACCAGCGACGACGCGGCCGACGACACCGCGACCGCTGCGAGCGCGGCGTTGGAGACCACCCGCGGCAAGCGGCGTCCGTCCGCCACCGGGCGCCCGACCGAGGTCGTCGACTTCGACCCGAACGCCCCGGATCCCGTCGCCGCCGTCCAGGCCAAGCTCCCCCCGATTCCCTCACAGACCGGCGAGCAGCTTGCCGCGGTGGGTAACGAGTCCGGTGGAGCCCGCAAAGGCTGGGGCCCGAGCGTTCTGACCATGACCGACACCACTCGCCGCACCAACCTCGTGCGACCGACCAGCAACGACAGCGGCGTGGACATCGCGGCCGTGCGCGCCGAACAGGTGAAGTCCGGCAACGCCAACGCCGAGGTCGAGGAGCTGCGCGCGGCTCTGCGAATGCGCAACCAGTCCGAGATTCTGCGCCTGTACGACGCGCTGATCGTCGCGGGCCACGCCGACCAGACCACACCACTGGAAGACCTGCTCGCCGCGCGCGTGCTCTACCAGTGGGGCATGTATTTCGAGTCCGCGTGCGCGTGCAAGCGCGGCCGCGACAAAAACAAGAAGGGCAAGTGGGCCCCGCGAGCGCTCTACCTGCAGGCGCGCCTGATGTCCGAGCACCTCAACATGCTCGACGATGGCCTGCGCCTCTTCCAGAAGGTCCTCGAGCGCTACCCGCGAAACGAGTTCGCACGCCGCGCTCAAGAGATGCTGCAGCGCTACGAGCGCGCCGCGTAAGCTACCCTGCCCGCTTGCGCGCCACCGTGCCGCATGTTCTTTATCGGGCATCGCCAAACGCCACCGACAACGACTGACCGCCCCCGACGACCTCTTTGTGCGTCTGGAGGAGCTGGTTGTGGCCAACAGCGGCCAGGATCCGTTTGAAGAGATCTTCAAGCTGCTGGTCGCAAAGCTGTACGACGAGAGGCGGGACGGACCGAGCCGCTTTACAGCCGAGGGCGAGCCCGCCGCCGTGCAGGCGCACGTCGATGAGCTGCTGACGCAAGCGACCCGCCGCTGGGCGGGGCTCTTCGAAGCGGAGGCGCGGTCACTGCTGGCGCCGGAGCATCTGGCCGTCTGCGTCGAGACGCTGGCCGGCTACGATCTGGACGCCACCGAGCTGCGGGTCATGGACGCCGCGTTCGAGTTTCTGGTCAGCAAGAAGGCCAAGGGGAGCAAAGGCCAATACTTCACGCCGCGCAACGTCGTCGACCTGTGCGTCGCGCTGGTCGACCCGCAGCCCGATGAGCTGGTGGCGGACCCGGCGTGCGGCTCAGGCGGCTTCTTGATGGGCGCCCTCAAGCGGGGGGTCGCGCCACAGCGGATCTGGGGGTTCGACTTCGACCGACGAGCGGCTCGCGTCGCCCGGGCGCTGATGGTCTTTGCCGGGGGCGAGCCCGGCAACGTGCGCTACAGCAACAGCCTGGTGCGGGTGGGCCAAACCGGGGTCGCGGGCACCATCGAGACCTCTGACGGCGAGCGCGACGGCCCCGGCTTCGACGTCATCGTCGCCAACCCCCCATTTGCGGGGGAGGTCCGTGAGCCGCAGCTACTGCAACAATACGAGCTGGCCGCCGGTCAAAAGCGCGTGGAGCGCGACGTGCTCTTTGTGGAGCGCTGCGTCGGTCTCCTGCGTCCCGGAGGCCGCCTCGGCATCGTCCTGCCGCACAACAAGCTGGCCGCCGCCCAGTGGACCGGGCTGCGCCGGCTTCTCACCACGCGCACACACGTTCTGGCCGTGGTCGGCCTCGGCCGCAATACGTTTTTGCCGCACACCCACCAGAAGGGCGCGGTCCTGGTGGCCCGGCGTCCCAACGTGGGCGAGACCCTGCCCGGCGATCCCGCCACCTTCTTCGCTGTCAGCGAGCAGGACGGCAAGGACGCGAGCGGCCGGGCGACCGGACAAGATGACTTCGCCACGATTCTGACGGCGTACCGGCGCTTTCGGCAGGAGACTTGATGGCGCAGTTTTCCGTGCGGCGGCTGTCCGAGCTCGACGACGGGTTGGTGCTGGCGCCCGAGCGCTACGATCCGCGGCGACGGCTCCGCTCCACCGCTGACGGGCATGTCCTTTTGAGCGAGCTCGTCAGCGAGGTCCGCGAGACCGTACACAGCGGCACCCCCGGCCTGGGCGCCGTCGTGGTCGCGGACACGACCCACGCGCGGGACGGCGTCCTTGCCGTTTCACGAGATGCAACGCCTGCACAGTCCCTCGGCAGCAGCAAGAAGCGCATCCGTCCGGGCGACGTCATCATCTCGCGGCTGCGCCCCTACCTGCGGCAGGTCGCGTACATCGATCAGGGTGCGCGCGCGACGGTGGTGTCGAGCGAGTTTCTGGTCCTGCGGCCACTGGACGGTGCGCCGATCGCCTTTCTAGCGCCTTTTCTGCTGTCGTCACCCGTCCAGACGGCGCTGGCCGCCGCCCAGGAGGGTGGACATCATCCACGCTTCAGCGCTGCGACCCTGCTCGCGCTGCCGGTTCCCAGGGCCCTGGTGGAGCGTCGCGAGGAGCTGTCGGAAGTCGTGGAGAGGGCCATGCAGCAGCGGCGCGAGGCAGACCGGGGGATGTTGTCGGCGGTCGAGCAGGCGGCCGCCGCGATATCAGACGTCGACCGCTAGACGCTCGATGCCCGCGGAGACGAAGCGGCGCAGCTCGCCCAGCGCAAACGGCTTGTTCAGCACCGGGGGCTTGACCGTCTCCAGAAACTGGCGTCCCTCCGGGGTAAACACGCCGCCCGTCACGAAGATCACTCGCGCGGCCAGATTGCTGTCGAACTCCGCAACGCGGCGGTAGAAGTCCCACCCCGTGATCTGGGGCATCATGAGATCGCACAGGATGACGTCGAACCCGCGGCCGCCTTTTATAAGCGCCAGGGCGTCGGTGGCGTTGTCGCACGCCAGCACGTCGTAGTCGCGGCCCAGCGCGCGACTGGCCAGCCGGTTGAGATGCGGTTCGTCGTCCACGATCAGAACGCGCCCGGCTGTCGGCGGGGTCGGGTCCGGCGCAAAAGCGGGCACATTCTCACTGCCGATCGCCCGAATGGCGGTGGCGCGGCCGGCCAGCGTCACACGAAAGACGGTCACACCATGATCCGTGCGATAAACGCTGATCGTCCCGTCGTGCGCCGCGACGATATCTCGACAGATCGACAGCCCAAGCCCCATGCCGGAGCCGCCCGGCCGTGTGGTTACAAACGGCTCGAACATGCGGGCCAGCACGGCGGTATCGACGCCGGGCCCGGTATCGCCGACCTCGACCACAGCCTGGCCGGACTCTGACGTCCGCGCTGTCAGCGTAACCTGGTGATTCTCCACCTCCCCCGCCGGCAGCGCCTGCGCGGCGTTCAGCAGAAGGTTCACAAACACCTGCACCAGGCGACTCTCATCGCCGTGTACGACGGGCACGGGTCCGAACTCGCGAACCAGTCGCGCGCGATGGCGGATCTCGTTGTTGGCCAGCCGCGCCGCTACCTCGAGCACGTGGTGCAGGTCGACGGGCGTCCGCGCCATATGCGCTGCACGACCCAGGTTCTTGAGACCGCCAACGACGTGGGCGATACGCTCAGCGCCGTCTCGCACATCGGCGACCGCGAGCGCCAGCTCCTTTCGACGGGCAGCGTTTATAGGCAGATCATGCAGCTCCGCCTCCAGAAGCTCGAGATTGCCCAGCACATATGTCAGCGGGTTACTGATCTCGTGCGCCGCCCCGGCAGAGACCGCACCGAGGCACGCCAGGCGCTCCGCGTCCCGAAGCTTCTGACGCACCTTCATGCGGTCCGTCAGGTCGCGCAAGATAGCGCAGGTGCCCAACACTGTGCCGTCGTCCGCCGTTACCCGCGAGACCGTCATGGACACGTCGATCAGTGAACCATCCTTGGCTCGCCTGACCGTCTCCAGGTCCTGAATCACGCGCCCCCGGGCCAGCCCCTGCAGGATGTTCCGCTGACTCGCCCGGCCCTCCTGCGGCACCAGCATGCGGATGTGCCGACCGATGATCTCGTCCGGCGCATAACCGAAGAGTCGCTGTGCCGCGGCATTCCAGTCCACCACGAGGCCGTCCGGATCGGCGCCGATGATCGCGTCGGACGTGCAGTCAAACAGCGCGACCAGTCTGGACGCGCGGTCATGACGCATTGTGTCTCTCCTGTCGCCGGTTCAGTCCGGTGCGTCGTCTTCGTGACGGGGTCTCTAAATCAGGGCCTTCCAGGAACTTAGGCAGCCGTCGGAGTCCACCCAGCGAGTAATCACTGGCGAGCGCCGTGCGGACAGCCTCTTCGTCCAAGCCCTTCACGGATGTCAGATATTTCAGTATAGCGCGAACCAGACGCGTTAGTGATACCTCGAACAGCACGCCCACTTCATCGGACAGCCAGCGGGAGAATACCAGAAATCCGTTAAACGGCGACACGTCTGGGTGCCACAACAGGGGCACTGCGGTCTTGAAGTTGCCTCGATTGGCGACGAGATCCCACGCTCGGGCAAACCGCTTCATCTCCTGCATCTGCGCGAAGTCTACCCGGTTATTAGCCAGAACCTCGTATGGTGGGGACATACGGTAGACCATACCCCACTCTTCGGTGTGGCGAGCGATGGGCGTGCCACGCAGGCGTTTGAGGATGCCGACCTGGATCTCGTCCGGGCCCATGCCGACCAGCGCGTCGAACCCGCGCCCAAACGACGCCACATCCTCTCCTGGCAGCCCCACGATGAGGTCGGCGTGCACGTGGGCGTGGGTCTCGCTGTACAAAAAGCGGAGGTTCTCCTCGATCTTTGCGCGCTTGTGAGGCCGCCCGATACGGCGCGCTGTCGCCGGATCGAACGTCTGAATGCCGACCTCGAACTGCAGCACGCCGGCGGGGAAGCGCATAACGACCGACCGCAGCGCCTCGGGGAACCTGTCGGGCACCACCTCAAAGTGCACGAAGAGGCCTTCCCGCATCCGGTCCAGAAAGAACTCCAGCAGGCGAGTGCTCGTCTGGAGGTCCAGGTTGAAGGTGCGATCGATGAACCGAAAGTGCTTGGCGCCGCGCTCCAGCAGCGTGTCCATGGCCGTGCACAGCGCATCGAGATCGAACGTGCGCACCGCCTTGTCCAGCGACGACAAGCAAAACTCACAGCGGTACGGACAGCCTCGCGAGGCCTCGACATAGATGAAGCGCTGAGCGATGTCGTCGTCCGAATAGAACGCGTACGGCAGCACCAGGTCTCTCAGGTCTGGGAGGCCGCCCTGGATCACGCGCTCGCCCGGCGGCTCACCCGCCAGGATCGCTGCGCACAACGTCGCAAAGGCCCGCTCACCCTCACCGCAGATGACGTAGTCGGCGAGCGCGGTGATAGCCTGCTCGTCGGTCTCGTGGCTGACCTCCGGACCGCCCAGCACCACGATCACGTCCGGGCGCACCGACTTGAGCGTGCGCACGACCTCCAGCGTCTGATCCACGTTCCAGATGTACACGCCAAAGCCCACAATGCGCGGCTCATCCGCCAGCAGCTGCTCGGCGATGTTGACCGGGTGCTCCTTGATCAGGTGCTCCCGCACGACGGCCGCATCACGCAGCTCGCCCAGGTTGGCGTACAGATAGCGCAGCGCCAGAGAGCAGTGGATGTACTTGGCGTTGAGCGTAGTGAGGACGATGTCGGCCATAATGAGCGGCTTCGAGTCCTGCTAGCGGATGTATGAGAGCTTGATCCGGCGCGTCTCGTCGGCCGGACGCAGCTGACCGTCGCCCTTGCGAATGAAGCCGGTGAAGAACTGAGCGCGCAGCCACTTGCGCTTGCCGTAGTCCTTCTTGGCGAAGTGGACGTCCTTGTCGATGAACAGCGAGATGATCGAGTTGGGCTTGCGCACGCCGCGCACAGTGCCGCCGACGATCTCGACCCAATCCGAGCCGACCCGCGTCTTCAGCTGGCGCGATGACACGACCTTTTGCCCCTGAAACCGCACGTACATCAGCTTCTTTTGATGGGGCGAAAACAAGAACCCCTCGCTGACGTCGCCCTTGTAGTAGATGCGGGCGGCGAAGATGACCTTCTTGGTGAAGCTGACCGGATTGTGCAGCGCGATGTCGATGCGGATGCGCCGCCGGTCGTTGGCCACGGAGACCGCGCGAATGTCCGTCTCCGGCGCGTTGCTCACCCGATGGTCGCCGCGCGGCTCCTCGGCGGGCGGCACGACCCAGTTCACGCTGTAGGCCTTGACGACGTCTCGGACCTCGAGCGCGCGACGCGTGGGCAGCGATGTGGACGGCGCAGGCTTCGGACGCGGTGCAGGGCGCACTTTGGGGCGCGGTTTTGGGGCCGGCGCGCGGCCGTAGACGTGCGCGGGCGCCGGCGCGACCCCGGGCGAGCATGCGACGGTCATCAGTAGCGCCAACGTGGACAGGCAGGCTCTCTTCACCATGTCGCGCACCTTAGCATCTTGGCCGAAACGCCGCTGGAACTCGCGGCGGACATCGGGTAACTACGGGCCATGGACTCCATCCTGACCACCGCCATGTTCGGCGGCGTGCTGCCGGGACTGCTGGGCGGCGCGGCGTGGGTCGCCGAGACCCGGCTGTCGCTGAAGCTGCGGCGCGCGGGCGCGGTCGAGACGGTCGCCGCCGCGGGTGTCGGGCTGGGTTTCATCGCCGGATGGACGCTGGTGGTGGGTATGACGGGTCAGCCCAGCCGAATCGTGGCGCTGATGCCGTACATGGCGCTGCTCGGCACCATGCTCGCGATCCTGGACGTCCGGCTGCACGCCACCGAGTCCGTGGCCGTTGAGCGCGCGCGCGCCTCCGCACCGTTGCTGGCGTATCTGCTGCTCTCGTGGGAGCTGCTGCCTGCGGACGTGGACGGCGCTATGGCCGCTTCGGCGCTCGTCGTCTTCACCGGCGCCCTGATGTTTGCCGCGTGGGCGGGGCTGGACGCGATGGCGGACTCCCTGGAGTCACCGACCTGGGCGACGCTGATGGCCTGCTGGGTCGCGGGGCTGGCCGTCGTCTTGCTGGGCAGGGGCCCCGATGCCGTGTCGGAGGCGCTGTGGGTGCTAACCGCGGCGCTGATCGGGCTGGGCGCGGCGACCTGGCGGACGCGCAACACAGCGCCGGCGATCGACGCCGCAGCGCTGGTGGTCACGCTCGTCGCGGGCGCGGCGCTCATCGGCTCGGTGCACTCTTCAGCGATCGGCATGGCGGCCTTCATGCTGTGTGCGATCGCGCCGGCGGTGCTGGTGGGCTTGTGTCGGTTCGGCCCGTTTGCGGAGCTGCCCGACCGAATGCGGGCGATCGGGCTGGCGCTCACGCTGGCGTTGTTTCTGACCTGCGCCGCATTGATTGCATAAGCGCGCCGCATGTTTCTGGAGTCCGAGCCAAAGCCGGGCGATCCTCTGCACACGATGGCCACCGACGAACCGTTCTACGTCTCAGGGTATGCATGGCCCGCGCAGTCGATGCGGTCCGAGTCCAACCTCGCTCACGAGTACTCGCGCATCACCCAATGGTGCAAGGAGAACGACGCCGTCCTGACCGAGGAGATCCACGACGAGGGCACCCCCGCCCCCAACGTGGGCACACGGTTTGCCGGCGCGCTGACGCGACTCGCCCACGGCAAGCTGAACGGTGTGGTCATCGCGGTCGCTGCCGGCCCGGTGGTATGCGTCGATCGTAACGAGAACAACTTTGCGGCGGCCATGAGCACGCTGTCCCAGCACCGCAGCATTGCGCTGGCGATCGAGGACACGTGGGAACGCGCGGCCCGAAACGCGGGCCACAAGCGAGAGGCCGCCGCCGAGCGGGCGGACTCCGCGATCGAGCAGGTGGTCGCCATGGACGACGACCTGCCGATGGACCTGTTCGCCGACGCAGAGCCGCCGAAATACCAGGCCGCGCCGTCTGACCAGCCGCCCAAATGGCTGATCGTGCTGTTCTTTGTGGCGCTCGGCTCGCTGCTGGCGCTGCTCTTCGGCCGATAGGCGGCCCACTTAGCCGACACCGGGTGTATGATGCGCCCCGCTGTGCGACGCCTGATTCTCGCTTCTACCTCTCGTTATCGCCGCGCCCTGCTGGAGCGGCTCGGCGTCCCGTTCGAGGCCGTGGCGCCGGGCGTGGACGAAACGGGTTATGAGCTGGCGCCGCGCGAGCTGGCGCGGACGTTGAGCCGGGCAAAAGCGATGGCGGTGGCCGCGACGCACACGGACGCCCTCATCATCGGATCCGACCAGGTCGCCTGCGTGGATGGGCGCATCCTGACCAAGCCCGGAACCGCACAGCGAGCGTGTGAGCAGCTTCGGCAGCTGGCGGGGCGGCCACACGAGCTGATCACGGGCGTGTGTGTCATCGACAGCCGCACCGGCGAGGCGCGCGAGCATGTCGACGTGCATCGCATCGCGCTCCGGGCGCTGACCGACGCCGAAATCGCGGACTATGTGCGCCGCGACCAGCCCCTGGACTGCGCTGGGTCGTACAAGATCGAGGGGCTGGGCATCGCCTTGATGGACCAGATCGCCGGGGACGACTTCACGGCGATCACCGGGCTGCCGCTGGCTGCGGTGACCTCGATGCTGGCTGAGCTGGGGTTGAGGGTGCTGGGATGACGGCCGCGATCGTCATCTGGATCGGCCTGCTCGGGCAGGATGTGCTGGTCGTTCCGACGGATAGGACGGACGTGCCGGTGGCGTATCTGGAGCATCTGGCCGAGGTGGATGAGCACGGCATCGCGGAGGCGCAGACGGCGATCATCGACGCGCTGGACGAGCAGGGTGTGCGGGTCCGCTCGGTCAACGTGCTGGCGCGCGATCCGGCCGGTATCTGGCGGTCGCTGCCGCAGCTGCTGCCGCCGATCGAGCCTCCGCCTGCGCGGCCAAACGAGCTGAAGAGCAGTGCGGGCGGCTCTCCCGTCGTGCGTGGACACAACAGCCCGGGACAGGTGACCGGGTTTCTGACAGGCAAGACGATCTATGTCAGCCAGGGGCACGGCTGGTACTGGAGCGACGTTCTGGGGCGGTGGGCGACACAGCGCGGAAACACCAACGACATCGTGGAGGACCTTGTGGGCGCGGAGGGCGCGGACCACTACTTCATCCCCATGCTGCTGAACGCCGGGGCCGTGGTGTTTCCGGTGCGCGAGCCGGACCGCACGGCTGACGTCGCGTTTGTCGACGACACGCAGGCCACGCTGACGGGCGACTGGCAGGCCGGACCGGACGGGTGGGGCACACCGGGCGCGCAGCCGCTAAGCGGTGCGACCAACCCGTTTTCGCTGGGCGGCACACAGCTGGCTGTGTCCAACCTGGAGGCGACGGCCACGGCGACGTTTGAGACCGAGCTGCCGGCGGCGGGAGAGTACGGGGTCAACGTCGCATGGTCAGCAGCCTCGGATCGCGTGCTCGACGCGCACGTCACGGTGCATCACGCTGGTGGCGAGGCGCTGTTTCGAATCGATCAGAGACGCCACGGCGGCACCTGGATGTACCTGGGGCGGTTCCGGTTCGCCGGGCCGGCCAAAGTGGTCCTCACCAATGCCTCATCGGTGCCGGGGCAGCTGATCAGCATCGACGCCGTGCGCTTCGGGGGCGGGGTCGGCCAGGTTGTGCGCGGGACGGGCAGCTTTCCGGCGGCGGGGCCGACCAGCGGACGCCCGCGCTGGGAGGAGGCCAGTCGATACCACGCCCAGCTGCAGGGCGCGCCGCCCTCGGTCTACAACAACGCGGGCGCCGACAACTCGGACGACGTCTCCACGCGCAGCCGATACGCGGCCTGGCAGCACGAAGAGGGCGAGGACGCGGTCTTTGTCTCGTGGCACTCCAACGCGCCCAATCCGGGACGGGGGACGTCCACCTATGTCTATGGCCCCAAGGGTCCCGGCACAGGGTACGACTTCACAGGCGTGAGCGGCAGCGACGACCTGGCGGCGGCGGTCCACAGCGAGCTGATCGACGCGATCCGCGAGGAGTGGGATCCGGCGTGGAAGGACCGGGGCCTGCACACGGCGTGGTTTGGCGAGCTGAACCCGAAACACAACTCGGAGATGCCGTCGATTCTGGTGGAGACCGCGTTTCACTCGACAGAGGCGGACGCGATCTATCTGGCAGAGCCGCGCTTCCGCTACACGCTGGCCCGCGCGTACTACCGCGGCATCGTCCGGTATTTCGCCGAGCGCGACGGCTTTGACCCGGTGTATCTACCGCAGCCGCCGGCCGATCTGCGCGTACGCGGGCAGGCGGATGGCACGGTGGTGGTGGCGTGGTCCGCGCCGCCCTGGGGCGGGACGCCGACGGGGTATCGCGTCTGGACCAGCACGGACGGCTTTGGCTTCGCCGTGGACCAGGCCGTCGAGGGCACCTCCGCGACGCTGACGGACCTGACGCCGGGACAGCCCGTCTTTGTGTATGTCACGGCGGTCAACGGCGGCGGGGAGTCGTTTGGTAGCGCGACCCTGGCGGCGGTGGCGGGCTGTAACCCGGCCGGGGAGCGCGCGTTGATCGTGCAGGGCTTCACGCGGCTGGACCGCTTTTCGCTGCCGCTGGAGGACCTGTCGCCGTGGTCGCTGGGTACGGTGATGCGGCTGAACCAGGATGTGGTGAACACGTTTGACTACAGCGTAGAGCACGGGCTTGCGCTGTTGGCGGGTGGCGCCCCCTTCGACTCGGCGGAGGCGTCCGCGGTGGAGGCGGATGCGGTCGCGTTGGATGACTATCCGGTCGTCGACTGGATTCTGGGCGAGGAGTCGGTGGTGGACGAGACGTTCAGCGAGACCGAGCAGGTGCGCGTGGCCGCCTATCTGGACGCGGGCGGGCGCCTGTTTGCCAGCGGCGCCGAGGTCGCGTGGGACCTGGACCACAAGGGATCTGAGACGGACAAGGCGTTTGCGGCCGGGTACCTCAAAGTGACGATGGCGGCGGACGACGCCGAGACGTACGCGCTGCAAAGCGGTGTCGAGTTTGCCGAGAACTACGATGTGGAGTTTGCGGACGTGCTCACGCCGCAGGACGGCGCGACGGTGCTGTGGCGCTACGACGGGGGCGAGCCGGCGGCGGTCGCCTGGAGCGGCGCGTACTCGGTGGTGACGGCGGGCTTTCCGCTGGAGTCGGCGTCCGGCGAGACAGCCCGCGCGGCGCTGATGACGGAGGCGCTGGAGGCGCTGGGCTGGTCGGGCGCGATCGACCTGTGTGAGGTGGCGCCGCCGGCTGATGATCCCCCCGGGCTGGAGGAAGACCCGGTGCCGGACGTCGGGCCCGCGCCGGCCCCCGACACGATGACAATGGCGGACGCGACAACCGGCGGATCATCGCTGCTGTCGATAAACGGTGGCCGTCAGAAGAGCGACTCGGGCTGCAGCGCCGCCGAGACACCGTCGTCCCTGCCGGCCCTGCTGCTGATGCTGGGTCTGCTGGCGGTGTTGGCCAGGCGGAGGCGTACCTGATGGTGGGACCGATCCTGGTGCTCGCCACGCTGACAGCAGCCGGCAATCCTTACAACTTCGACTTCAGGGCGCAGGCGCAGGCCGGCGTTCAGGTGTCCATGCACGATGGGGGCACGCCCGGGGGCGTGGAGCTGCATGGTGCGGCGTCGCTGATGGGCGTGGGCGCGACAATGCGCCTGGGTTATGAGGAGCTGGGCGAGCAGCGCGGCGCGTTTTATGCGATCGGCATCCAGATGCGGCCGCTGACCTGGCTGGATAAAGAGACCTTCAAGACGGTGGATCTGCACACGACCATCGGCGGGCTTGCGGGCGGCCTGGGCGGCCCTGAGGGGGCGCAGTTTCGGGGTGCAGTGTGGCTGGGCGCCGGGCTGGACTTCGGCCTGACCAAAGGCGACAAGCAGGCGCTGTTGACCATCGAGTACCGCTACCAGCCGGCCCAGGAGCCCACGGGTGCGCCGTCGCACTATCTGCTGGTGGGGCCAGGACTGAGAAGACAGTGAGCGGGCGGCTGCGAGTCGAGGTGGGTGACTCGCCCTTGCGCGTACATCACCGGCACCTGCTGAATACGGCGCTCAAGCGCGGCGACAACACGCCGGAGCGACAGCCGGACGACGAATTGACCGGCAACTGGTCGGCATCGGCGGTCGGCCTTGCGCGCGAGAACTGGCGACGGCGCATGCTGCACGAGCATCAAAGCTCGGCCGTGTTCTCGGGGCTGGTCCCGTTTCTGATCGCGGCGGAGGCGACGCTGGACTTCAAAACCGCTGCACTGCGGTACGCGATGGACGAGCTGCGGCACGCGGGCCTGTGCGGCGCCGTCGTGGCGCATCTGGGCGGCGACCCCGTAATCGAAGCGGACCTGGCGATTCAACCGCTCCCGGAGCACCTCGACTGTCCGCCGCTGGAGCGCGCACTGCGCAACATGCTGTTCACGAGCCTGTCGGAGACGGTCTCGGTAGCCTTGCTGACGGAGGAGCGGGAACGCACGACTGAGCCGTACATCCGGCGCGTCCTCGACCAGCTGGCGGGCGACGAGGTCGGGCACGCGCGCTTCGGTTGGCTATACCTGCAGGAGACCTGGCCGCGCCTTGACGACGACGGCCGCGCACGGACCAACCGCTATCTCGAGTTTGCGCTGCCCATCCTGGAGCAGCGCATGCTGGGCGCCATGCCGCTGGCGGAGATCCCCGAAGAGATCGTGGAGGAGGCGCAAGGGTTGGGCTTCAGCGACTCCGAGACCGCCCGATCGCTGCTCTTCGACACGCTGACCGAAGTGATCGTCCCACAACTGAACGCGGTCGGCGCCACCATCAGCCTGTAAACCGGCGCACTGCGCCCGGAGTTCCGTTTTTCACCGGGACGTGTCCCACCTGCCGCGGCGTGCCGGCTTTACGGTCGAGTCCGCTCATGCAGGGCTTTTTGGGGGAGGCACATGGTGACCGGGTCTAACGGTGCGGGACGGATCTTCAACGCGCGTGCGGATGGGATCGATTTCAGGGATCAGATGTATGAGGCAGCGCTGGTCGACGTACCTCAGGAGATTCCGCTGGCCGACTATCGCGCCAACGACGTCCCCATCCTGGACCAGGGCGTGGAAGGGGCGTGCACCGGGTTCGGCCTGGCGACGGTCGCCAACTATCTGCTGCGCACGCGGGCGGTGAGAGCCGACACGGATGCCGTGAGCGCGCGAATGCTGTACGAGATGGCGCGGCGGCACGACGAGTGGCCGGGCGAGAGCTACAGCGGCTCCAGCGCGCGCGGCGCCATGAAAGGCTGGCACAAACACGGGGTCTGCCTGGGCGCCAGCTGGCCGTACGTCACGGGTCAGCCCGGACTGCTCACGGCAGAGCGCTCGCGCGACGCGGCGAGGCGACCGTTGGGGGCGTATTACCGGGTCAACCACAAGGACCTGGTGCATATGCATGCGGCGCTCGCCGAGGTCGGCATCGTGTATGCGACGGCGACGGTCCACGAGGGCTGGCAGCAGGTCGGAGCGGACGGCGTCATCCGGTTGAGCGACCGCATTCTGGGCGGTCACGCGTTTGCGTTGGTTGCGTACGACGAGCACGGTTTCTGGCTGCAAAACTCCTGGGGCGACGCCTGGGGCAATGTGGGCTTTGCGCGGATCAGCTACTCGGACTGGCTGGCCAACGGCACGGACGTCTGGGTAGCGCGGCTCGGCGTGCCGGTAGTGTCCGGCGGGATCGACGCGCTGGCGGGCAATCTCGGCTCGGGTACGGCGGGACATCCGCATGCGGCGGCCGACCTGAGGCCGCACGTGATCAGTGTCGGCAACGAGGGTCGGCTGCGCGGGAGCGGCCCGTGCGGCACCTCGGAAGAGCAGGTGCGGGCGCTGCTTTTGGACGACTTCGTCGAGGTCACGCGGACGTGGGAGAAGAAGCGGCTGCTCATCTATGCACACGGGGGCATGGTTGGGGAGCGCGCGGCGCTGGATCGGGTCGCGGACCTGCGCAGGCCGCTGCTGGACCACGAGATCTACCCCGTGGCGTTCATCTGGAAGACGGACTACTGGACCACGCTCAAGAACATCCTGCGGGATGCGCTGGGACGGCGCCGCTCCGAGGGCTTTCTGGACGACGCCAAGGACTTCATGCTGGACCGGTTGGACGGCGCCCTGGAGCCGCTCGCCCGCGTCCTGACCGGCAAGGCGGTGTGGGACGAGATGAAGGAGAACGCGATCGCGGCGTCCAGGCCCGGGGGCGCCGCGGCCATCTTCTTGAAGTACCTGGCGGAGCTCTTGTTGAACAACGACGTGGAGCTGCATATCGCGGGACACAGCGCCGGCAGCGTCTTTCTGGCACACGTGCTGGAGCGCATCACCGCGGAGGGCACGCTCACGTCGGGCCCGTGCACCGGCCTGGAGGGGCTGGGGCAGACGGTGGAGACCGCGACGCTGTGGGCGCCGGCGATCACATTGGAGGCGTTTCACAAGACGTACGGTCCCGCCCTGGGCGCCCGGCGGGTGAAGCGCTTCGGCCTGTTCACGCTCACCGACGAGGTCGAGCGGGACGACCACTGCGCGCACATCTACAACAAGTCGCTGCTGTACCTGGTCTCAAACGCCTTTGAGGAGAAGCCGCGGGTGCCGTGGCTGTACGACGGCGCTCCGCTGCTGGGGATGGAGAAGTTCGTGCGCGAAGACAAGCGACTGCAGTCGATCTTGAGGAAGAAGAGCCACGACTGGGTTCGCTCGCCCAACGATCGACCGGAGGGCGAACCGGACGCGGCGGGCGCGACGTCCCACGGCGGCTTTGACGACGACAACAAGACGCTGAAGGCGACCCTGGCGCGCATCCTGGTGGCGAAAACGGCGTCTGCCAGCTTCCACTTCGCCAGCTCCAAATCGGCGCGTGGCGATCGACGGCGTCAGCTGACGTGAGGGACGGACGATGAGTAACGAGAGCTGTGTGGCGATCATCCTGGTGCATGGCGTGGGCGGCCAGCAGGCGGGCTACTCGGCGCAGTGGGCGCGCCTGCTGAAGGGGACGGAGCCGTCGCTGCAAGACGTCGAGTTCATCGAGGTGTGGTGGCAGCAGGACAGCCTGGCCATGGAGGCCAAATACGTGAACTCCCCGACCAGCGTTTACCCCGACGCCGTGACGGACGTGCTCGAGTCGGAGTGGGCGGAGAAGCTGGGGGATGCCGCGGAGGTCTACGCGTCGGAGGTGGCCTTCTACATCCTGGACCCTGACTTTCGCAATCAGGTGCACTCGCGCGTGAGGGCCGCCTACAACGACGCCCGACATCGGGGGCTGCGCAACCTGTACGTGATCGGGCACAGCCTGGGCACGGTGGTCGCGTACTACGCGCTGCGCCATATGCGGCAGGGCTTTTTGTCGATCGACGACAAAGTGCGGTCGCTGATCACGGTCGCGTCGCCGCTGGCTGTGCCTGTCTTCAATGGCCGCCGTGCGCCGAAGGGCGGCGTGGACTTTCCGCGGCCGCGGGTGTGTGACAGCTGGCTCAACGTCTGGGGCAGCCTGGACCCGATCGCGGCCATCTGGCCACTACGAGACACGAGCAACGGCGCGGATCACCTGACCTTCAACCACGACTTCGGCGTGCAGGGCGCGGATCCGCACGGCATGGATAAATACCTGCAAATACCGGAAGTTATCCAGCGAATTCGAGACGAGATCGCAGACACGGTGGAGCCATGAGAGCGTCACTCATCTGCCTCTTGCTCCTCGCGGCGTCGCCTGCCCTGGCTGACCACTCGTGCTACGAGGTCGCGGCATTTGGGCAGCTGGACCAGCGCACCAAGGATAAGTGCGTGTGCACGGCGCTGGTGGGCCTTGGGAAGGTGTTGAGCGACCGGTCGCCGAATCTTCTGCGCGCGCTTCGGGATAAGCAGACAAAGACGCTCACTTCGGAGCAGGCGACCGCCTGGAGCACCACCGAGGGCGCGGTGTATGCGGTGATCACGCCAAAACTGGAGACAGCTCAGGTCAAGCTGCAGTACATGTTGGGCGCGATCGGCACGTTGACTAACGACTGCTCGGAGCGCACGAAGGGCGACGAGCACGGCGTCGTCGGCTTTGCGCGGTGGTGGAGCGACCAACAATCGCTGGTGATCCAGGGGGTTGAGCGGCCGGTCGCCGACATCAAGCGCATCTACCAGCGGTCGCACTTCAACGAGGCGGTGAAAGAGGACCTACCGCAGCCGCGGCCCGCCATCGTGGAGGTCTGGCGAAAAGAGGTCTTGCAGGCGTGGGGCAGCGCCTATCGCAAGAGACTGGACGCCGCGACAAAGCCCTTTGGCCAGCAGTTCTGGAACAAGGCAGCGGCCGACGCGCAGGCGCTGAAAGAGGCGTATCAAATGGCGCTGTTCGAGCTGAAGTACGGCGAGGACAGCTTTCGCAGCAACATCGTGGAGTATGGGCTGTCGGTGTGGCTGTTTCGCAGCGAGGAGTCGATCTCCCCGTGGGAGCCGATCGTCCGCTACAACCTATTGCAGACGCTGAGCCTGACGCCGGCGGGCGACGCGTCGTTTGGCGATGACTACGACGACTTTGCGTTTGCCCACGTCGCTCGCGTGGGGGTTATCTACAACTGGTTTCCGTCCATGGAGGAGTTCAAGCGGACCGGAAAAGTGGGTAGCGGCGCCTTCCGCTTCATGGGCGGGGCCCTCAACATCGGCGCCCGGACGGCGTCCGACAGCACCTGCTTTGTGGTCGGCGCGTCCGCGATCCTCTCGTACCTGGACCTTGGCGTGCTGTGGTCCACGGACAACGAGTGGTTTCTGACGATCGGCGCGTCGACCCCGATGAAGCTGCTGGGCTACATCATCAACTGACGGTGGCTACTCTTCGGGCGGAGGCTCCGGATCCTTGCAGCCCAGGCAGATGTCCAGGCTCAGAAAGGACTTGGCCAGCGAGATGATGCCGGAGCACTCGGTGCCGTTGCAGGCCTTGTCCATTCCGGGGACCGGAAAGACGCTGCACGACGAGTAGCAGCCGTCCTCGGCGTAGGCGGCCAGGATCAGGGTCTCACAGGCCGAGCCCTTGCCGACAAAGCTGCAGATGGTGTCGGGCGGCACCGGCAGGTCGAAGGAGCCCGCGCAGTCAGCCAGCGCGGCCTGGCATGTCAGCGCGCCACAGGAGCCGCCAATGCACAGCTCACCTTCGGGGCAGTCCGGTCCACAGGAGCCGCCGCAGAGATCGTCGCCGCAGGTCTTGCCGTCGCAGTCGGGCGAGCAGCCGCACACGCCGTCGATGCACAACTTGGCCGCGTCGCACACGCCGCAGATCCCGCCACAGCCGTCCAGGCCACACTCTTTGCCGTCGCAGTCGGGCTGGCAGCCGAGATCCTCGGGGCCGGTGTCCGGCACGTCGGGCGGGGGCGGCGGGACATCGGGCGTGTCGGGGGGCTCGGGCACGTCGGGCGTCACATCGACAGGCTCTTCGGCGTCCATCCAGGCGTCGGCGACGACATCCACGAGCGTGTCGGCCGTGGCGGGCGCGCCCGGTTGCGGGTCGTCAGCCGCACTGCATGCCAGCATGCCCGCGCAAAGCAACAGCCACAGGGCGTTGCGCATCATTCCAACCTCTTTCGAACCGCCGCCGCTCACTATACGAACATGCCTTGCGCAATGCACACGGTCACAGCGATAGTGACCGCTCATGCTGTTGCTCTCCGTCGTTGTGACGCTCACCGTGGCGGCGCCGCCCACCTGCCCCGCCGCCTCACCGGACGGCACGCAGTTGGTGTGCGTAACCGATCACATGCGCCTGTATCGTTTGGACTTCGCCAAGGGCGAGCCGCGCATCGTTATCGATCGGCGGGTCAAACGCATTCCCAAGACGCTGGATGCCCGCTTCATCGCGACACTGAGCGCGGGCGTCAAGGCGCCGGCCGACCTCACCAGCACCGATGGACGGGCAGTACTGGCGGCGCGGCGAGCAGGCGCTCAGATCACGTGGACGGCGCGGCGCCCGGGCAATGTGGAGTCGGTGCGCGAGGTGCGGTGGTCCGACACCGGTGCAGCGGGCGTCTTCTGGCTGCCGGCGGTGCAGACGTTTGTGATTTTGGGGCGACGCGTAGCGTTTCTGACGCCGCCGCTTTAATCATCGACGCGAAAAAGCGGCTGATAGATCCGGTTGTGCTTGCAGTCGGGGCAGCGCCCGGGAGCGTGCAGGTGCTTGCGTAGCCGGTCCTCAAAGGTCTTGCCGCAGCCGGCGCACTCGGCAGGCGTGATGCTCAGCGTGCGGCCGGCGCCGGCCAGCGTCTTCTGGACGTGGCGCAGCTCTTCCTCCAGGTGGCGAGCGGTTACATGAAGCGTGCGACGCAGCCCCTCAAAAGAGTGGTCGCCGGACTCCAGGATGTCGATCAGCTGGTGGCGCAGGGTGACCCCGACGTCGCGGGGGATGCGCTCGCGCTTTTTCTGGGCGGTCATGGCGTACGAGTATGCCATCTCGTTGGGCGACATCGAGAGCATCACGACATCACGTTGGTGAAGAAGAACCTGACCATCCAAAACAACGCCGTCCTACCGCAGTCCGAGGCCGACGCCTTCGTCGATCAGCTGACCGAGGACCCGAGCTTCACCAGCGCGAAGAACAAAGGGGTCGGGCACCTGCGGCGACGACTGGCGCGACACGCCAAGCACGTCATGGAATCGCGATCTCGAGCGACTGCTGAATCGCACCGCAGGCGTTGGAGCCGACCGAGACCTCGCGCTCGACGGTGGTCCCGTCCGACAGAGTCAGCGTCAGCGTCACATCACCGGACACAGCGGGCCATGTGAACACGCAGCCGCCGTCCAGCGCCCGGTCGAGCGGCCTAACCGTCCCGTCCGCGTGGTGGCGCGCTGTGATAGCGGCCGTCTCGCACTCAGCGTCACCAGCCCCGGTCACGCTGACAGCAACGAGAATCCCGACCACGGCATAGGTGCGGCGCACGCCCACCATAGTAGCGGAAGAAGGAGAGGCCTCACCACCCGCTCCGCCGACTATTCTGTGGACCGACGTGTGGCCCCGCACTCTGTTATCCCCTTGACCAGGGCCGCGGAGTTTCCGCCACGCGAAGGTACCCGTGGCGGCGCCAGCCGACGCGACGAAGCCAGGTCCTGGGCGCGCCGCGTGGGGTGTGCGCGATGTCGTCTTCGGTGGGCGGGGGCCGATTCTTCCAGGCCTCGAAGGCCGGGGCGCTGGAGAACGGGTCCAGCCAATGGTCGGCGTACGTGTGTCCGCCCTGAGCCGCGTGCCGGCGCGCGTTGTTCAGCACGTAGTTGAGGGCGCGCCGGACTTCCAGCGGGGTGGTCAACGCCCGGGCGTGATAGCGGCTGCCAAAGACTTTGCCTTTGCGGCGCCAGACCCGGTTCAGACCCCGCGCCACCCGAATGGTGAACCCCTGCATGGCCCTGGACAAAGCCCGCGCGCTGCCGGCCTCCACGATGAGGTGCAGGTGATTGCTCATGACGGCCCAATCCGTGATGCGCGCATCGAACCGCACACACGCCTTAGCCAGCGCCTGCTGCACCACCCGAAACGCCCGCCGCCGCCGCAGATTGGGCAGCCCGCCGGCCAGGCGCATGGTGACGTGCACCGGATGCCGCCGCTTTAGCGCGGGTCGCGTGACATGCCGCGCGCTGCGACGGCGCCCGGGTGTCAGCTTGCGACCGGCCCCTTTTCGCGCCCCACCCCAACGTTTGAAGTCGAGTTTGAGCTGGGCATTTTTACGGGTCTTGCGCGTCATTTTGATTAGGCACTAATCGTATAGTCGCTCTCGAAGAGAGTCAAGCCCTTTTCGGCTCGATTTGGGGGCTTTTCGGCTCGATTCGGGGGGCTTTTCGGCTCGGTTGGGGCGGGTGGCCCGGCAGAGGATGTGCAGCGCCCAGGTCGGACGATGCGAGAACGGGCTTTTATCGGAAGAAGGGGTTCTTGCGACCGCTGCCGCAGAAGTAGCGGATATCGCTTTTGCGGATGCTCGAGCAGGAGTTGCTGCACAGGTAGCGCATGTCGCTGTTGCGGATGCTGGAGCAGGAGTTGCTGCAGTAGTAGCGCAGATCGCTGTCGCGGATGCTGGAGCAGGAGTTGCTGCAGAAGTAGCGCACGTCGCTGCTGCGGATGCTGCTGCAGGACTTGTTGCAGTAGTAGCGCATGTCGCTTTGGCGGATGCTGCTGCAGCTGCCCGTGCAGAGGTAGCGCAGGTCGCTGTCGCGGATGCTGCTGCAGGAGGCCATGATGATGTCGTTCATGGCCAGCTTGTCCTGTTCGTTGACGCTGGTGGCGGCGTCACCGCCCAGGGCGATGAGGCTGGTGATCACTAAGGTGCCGATCATATCTGTTCTCCCTCGCTCTCAGGGGCTGGTGCCGGTGCCGCCTGAGGACGGCGCCGCGCAGGAATGGACGAGCTTGATGTCATCGAAGTAGACGCCGTTTCCGGAGTCGAAGCACCCGTCGCCCTTGGTTTTGTCAACAACGTCGAAGACCAGGCGAATCTTCCCGTTGAACGGCGCGTGCTCGGTCAGGTCCATGGTGACCGGCACCCACTTGTCCCACTGGGTCGCGCTCAGCTTCTCCTTGGTCCAGATGGTCGTCTGGGTGCCGGTCCCCAGGTTGTCGAGCACCATGGAGATCTTGTCCACCGTCGGATCGGTGCGAATGTCGACGCGCACCTGGAACGTCAGGGTGGTCTTGCCGCTGCCGTCAAACGCGACCGTGCCGCTGGGGAACAGCGGGCTGGGCGCGCCCGGGAACGAGCCGGTGCCCACCTCCGGGTTGGCGTTCTGGTTGCTGCTGCAGTAGTGGCTGCCGTTGCCGTTGCCGAAGTACGCCGACAGGCTGGGACTGACCGACGTGGTGCCGATCTCGCGCCAGCGGTAGTTGGCGTTGGAGTCGATGCTCCAGCCGTCTACCTCCTCGGTGAACACAAAGTTCATCAGCGTCGCCGCCTTGTCCGTGGGGTTGGTCACGCACGCGTTGGCCTCGCACGCGACGCCGGCGCCACAGAAGAGGTCCGCGCCGTCGCAGTCGTCGTCGGCGTCACAGCAGTCGTCCCCATCCAGCGGCGTGTAGATGCACGAGTTCGTGGCGATGTCGCACTGCGCATCGATGCACGCGCTCTCCGCCTCGCACTCGGTGTCGGCGCTGCAGCACCCCAGCAGCACCTGGGTCTGGCACTCGCCCAGGATGCACGCGTCATTGGTGCACACATCACCGTCCGCGCAGTCTTCCTTGTTCTCGCAGCACAGGCCGGAGCTCTCGTACTGGCACTCGCCGGTCGCGACATCGCACTTGCCGTTGTCCGCAAAGCACTTGGTCGGGGGCGACTTGCAGTCCTCATTGCTCTCACACACGGTCGGCGCCACGCAGTCCGCGACCTTGACCACCACCTCGTCCACGCGCGGACCACTGCCCGAGCCCGAGCAGCCGCTGTTGTTCACGACGTCAAAGTCAAAGCGCAGCTGAATCGACTGGCCGGCCAGGTCCGTCAAATCGACCGTCTGCTGCACCCACTTGCCGTAGTCGCCGTCCGCCACCGCGGTTTTGTCCCACAGCTTGATGGGCGCGAGGCCGCTGGTCGGCAACGCGAACAGGTCGAGCGTGTCGACGTCGGCGCCCTTACGCATGTCCAGCCGCGCCCAGAACGTCAGCGTGATCGTCGTACCCTTCTTCAGCGTGAGCACGCCGGACGGGAACGGACCGGACTGCACCGGCATCGTCGCCGTCCCATCGGGCGCTCCGCCGCCAAACGGGCTGTTGTTGCAGTAGTTCGTGGCCTGGTTGTTGCCGAAATACATCGACGCCGCGCCCTGGTACGGGCCCGACGTGCTCTCACGCCAGCGCGGCGAGCCGAAGCTGGGATTGAACTGCACGCCGTCGACCACGTTGGGCGTAAAGGCGATGTGCGCGATCTCTTCACCGCTGCTCGGGTCGCAGCAGTCCGCCTCCGGCTCATAGGAGCACTTGCCGACACCCGCGTTGCCCACGTTGCACACGTCCGCCGTGCAGACATCCGCGTCCGCGCAATCCGTGTTCTGCGTGCAGCAGCCCGCGACCTTGGCAAACGTGCACTGGCCCGTGGCGTCGCACGTATCCGTCGTGCAGGCGTTGCCGTCGTCGCACTGCTCGTTGGACAGGCAGCAGTCGTCCAGGTCGTTGTAAGTGCACGTCCCAAAAACACACACGTCGGCCGTGCACACGTCCTTGTCGTTGCACTCGTCGTTGGAGTTGCAGCAGCCGGGCACACCGTTGGACTCGAACGCGCAAATGTTGTCCACGCACTCGTTGGTCGTGCACGCGTCGCCGTCATCGCACTCCGACGCCTTGTCGCAGCAGCCCTCAGCCGGCTCGGAGTTCAAGCACTTGTTGGCAAAGCACAGGTCAAACGTGCACGGGTTGTTATCGTTGCAGTCGTCGTTTGAGCCGCAGCACTGCTCGATCGGCGCAAACGAGCACTCCCCGTTATCACCGCACTTCCCAGTCGAGCACGGGTTGCCGTCGTCGCACTGATCGTCCGCCGCGCAGCAGGCCGCGTCCACCGCCTTGGGCGTGCACTTGTTCTCCACACAGCTGACCGTCGTGCACGGGTTGCCGTCGTCCTCGCACTGGGCGTCCGACAGGCAGCACCCCGGCTCCTCCGCTGAGCTGATGCACTTGTTGCCAAAGCACAGGTCCAGCGTGCAGGGGTTGTCGTCCGCACACTCCACGTCCTCCAGACAGCACTCCAGAACCGGCTTGTACACGCACAGGCCGTTGTCCAAGCACAGGTCCTCGGTGCAGGCGCTCGCGTCCGCGCAGTCCGCGTTCTCCTTGCAGCAGTCCGGGCTGGACGTGAACACGCAGACGTTCTCCACGCAGGCGTCGTCCGTACACTCCGCGCCGTCATCGCATTGGCTGTCCGTCAGGCAACAGCCGTCCAGCGGCGTGCTCTTGCACTCGCCGGTCGCGTCGTTGCAGACGTCCACCGTGCAGGGCTTGCCGTCATCGCAGTCAGCCGGGCCCGTGCAGCACAGCGGCGACGGCTTGACCTCGCACGCGCAGTCCTCGTTGCAGGTCGCGATCAGGCACGGGTCGCCCTGGTCGCAGTCCGCATCCGACTCACACTCGCACGGCGGGTCTCCCGTGTCAGTGGTATCCGTGGTGTCAGTGGTGTCGGTGCCCGTATCGGTCGTGTCCGTGCCGGTGTCCGTCGTGTCCGTGCCGGTGTCCGTCGTGTCTGTACCGGTGTCCGTCGTGTCGGTGTCAACGCCGGTATCGGTGTCCGTATCTCCGGTAGTCGTATCGCCGGTCTCGGTGTCGCCGGTCTCGGTGTCGCCGCCGGTGTCCGGCACGACTTCGAACTCGACACCCGAATCACCGTCGTCGGCGCAGGCAGCGGGGAACATGAGCAGAGCACATACAAACAACTTCAGCTTCATCAACGTACCTCCAGCGGCGCGAAGTATACCCCAAAGTGACAGCAAGCCGTCCACGGCTTATAACCTGGGGCATGCCCAGCCTCACCCAGGCCGTCTCCGCCGTGAGCAGCTTCGGGCTGGTGGTAATCGTACTACTGGTCTGGTGGTGGTCCGATCTCGACGGCAAAGCCAAGCAGCAACAGGACTCCTATCTCAAATCGTCCGAAAAGGTCGAAATCCTGCAGCGGCGCGCCCGTGAGCACAAAGACACCATCGGTGATCTGGAGGGCGAGGTCACCGAGCTGAAGGAGGCGGCCGGCACGCAGGACGCCGGCCTGAAAGACGGCGACACCCGAGTACAGGCCCTGGCCGAGGCCATCTCCGCCCTACGAAACCGCGCCGACATGCATCGCCAGGTTCTGACCTGGCTCAGCTACGCCCTGGTGCCGTTCGACGACGAGCGGGACCCCACCCACAAAGACGCGCTGGGCGGCGACCTCGACGTCACCCGCGTCTACATCGCCGAGGTCACCCAGCAGCAGGACATCGTGCTCATCGAAGGCGGCGCCCTCGAAGAAGAGGACATCGACCTCCTCGTCAAGCGCCTCTCCGCCTGCGGCTACCTCGCGTCCGTCAAAAACAACGAGACCACCCAGAAGACCGACACCAAGGCCAACCGCAGCTGGCAGCAGTTCAAGCTGTCCGCGGAGCTGCGCGCCCCCGCCCTGCCAGACCTGCTCGGAGGCGACGATGAGTGACGACGATCGCGGCATCCTCGGGCTGCTGGTCGCCATCGGCGGCGTCCTGGGCGTCTGCGCCATCGGTGCGGTCCTCTATTTCGCGCTGGTTGCGCCCGCCAGCGAGAAGCTGGCCAAGGCGACGGGCCGCGCCACGACCAAGGCCAAGGATCTGGAGCGACAGCAGATCAACGTCGAGGATCTGGAGCGCCGCAAGGACAACCTCAACCGCGACGCCGCCCGCCTACGCCAGAGGCTGTCCCGCGCCGCGCTCAAGACCGACACCGATCCCGCCAAGGCCGACGCCAAACTGCGCCGCCTGCGCAAGCGCCTCTCCGCCAGCGACAAGATGCCGCTACTGCTCGAGCTGCTGCGCACAGCCGCCAAGCGCTCCAAAGTGGCGCTCAAAGAGGTCGTCCCCGAAGACTCGGTCAAAGAGGGCCCGCTGACCCTCACCCCGATCAAGATCGTCGCCACCGGACGATATGCCTCATTGATCAAATGGATGGAGGCCGTCGCCACGATGAAGGGCCGCCTGCTGGTCCCCAGCAAGCTGAAGGTGTACCCCAAAAAGGCGCACGACACGCCCTTCGTCAAAGTGGAGCCCGATCCGACTGGGTTGGAGGGCGGCCAGCGGCTGGTCCTGGCCATGACCCTGACCAACTACAGCCTGGGCAAAGACACCACCGGCAAAGTCGTCCAGGTCATCAACCCCAAGGTCCGCAACAAAGCGTGGCGCACCGTCCGGCAGCACTTCTGGACCTTTGGGCTGGCAGGCGTCGACAACAAGCGCGACCCCTTTCAGCCGCAGATGGCCGAGTTCGCCAACCCGCCCACGATCGACGACAAGCCACCGCCGCCGGACCCAAACGCCCCGGACGCCTCCGACCCGCTGGCGGCGATCGAGCAGCCCGACATCGACGAGTCGCTGCTACCGGACAAGCCGCTGCTGGCCCATGACACCGGCTCCTACGAGGTCATGACCATCTTCCAAAAGGACGGCGAGAACGTGGCCATCGTCGTGGATCCAAACGGCAAGCCGCACACTGTGAAGGTCGACACCAAGCTCGGCAACGCCGGCGGCATGGTGATCGAGATCACGGACGCTCAGGTCACGATCGACGTCCCGGATCGGGAAGAGCCGATCATCCTGAACAACAAAGAGAAGCCTGAAGAGAAGGAACCCTAGCGGTCGGAGATGGGCGTGTACTGGCGCTCGGTCGGACCCGTGTAGATCTGACGCGGACGGCTGATGGGCAGATCCTGCGCCAGGCCCTCTTTGTAGTGCGCGATCCAGCCGGGCAGGCGACCCATGGCGAACATGACGGTAAACATGTTCGTCGGGATGCGCAGCGCGCGGTAGATCAGCCCACTGTAGAAGTCGACGTTGGGATACAGCTTGCGGTCCACGAAGTAGCTGTCTTTGAGCGCGTGCTCTTCCAGCTTCTTGGCGATATCCAGCAGCTCGTCGTGGCGGTCCATCTTGGCCAGGACGGTGCTCGCCGCCTCGCGAAGAATCGTCGCGCGTGGGTCGTAGTTCTTGTACACGCGGTGGCCAAAGCCCATGAGTCGGAAGCCGCTGGCCTTGTCGCGCGCCAGCTTGACGTACTTGTCGACGTCGCCGCCGTCTCTGCGGATGACGTCCAACATCTCCAGCACGCGCTGGTTGGCGCCCCCGTGACGCGGGCCCCACAGCGCGTTCACGCCGCCCGCGATGGCCGCGAAGATGTTGGCCTGAGCGCTGCCGATGACTCGCGTGGTGGTGGTCGAGCAGTTCTGCTCGTGGTCCGCATGAAGGATCAGCAGCTGGTCGACGACGCGCACAACGTCCTCATCCACCTCGTACCGCTCCGTCGGATACCCGAACATCATCTTCAACAGACGCGCCGAGTAGGACAGCGTGTTGTCCGGGTAGATGTACGGATGACCCTTAGACTGCTTATACGAGAACGCCGCGATCGTCGGCATCTTGGCCAGCAGCCGGTGGGTGTTGATACGCACCTGCTGCGGGTCCGTGGGGTCGTACTCGTCCTGGTAGAACGTGGACGACGCCATCAGGATCGACGCCATGATCGCCATCGGGTGGGCGTCGAGCGGGAACGACTGGAACATGCGCCGCAGGTCCTCATGAATGAGGCTGTGGCGGGTGAGTCGCGTCTCGAAGCCGGCCAGCTCTTCCTTGGTGGGCAGCTTGCCCTCGGTCAGCAGGTAGCAGACCTCAACGAAAGTAGACTGGTTGGCCAGCTGCTCGATCGGGTAGCCACGGTAGCGCAGCACGCCGTTCTCGCCGTCGATGTACGTAATCTCGCTCTGGCATGAGCCGGTGTTGACAAAACCCGGGTCGACCGTGACGAAGCCGGTCCTTCCGCGCAGCTTGCCAAGCAGAATGCCCTGCTCGCCTTCGCTTCCCTCGATGGTATCCAGCTCGATTGAGCGATCACCCATCGTCAAGACGGCCTTACCTGACATATCCTCTCCTTTTCCAATAGTGCGACGCTTGCACCGGGTTACTACCAAACAACGGCGGTGGTCGCAATGCGGCTCCTCCATCTGAACGACCGCCTGAGCGCCCGTGGCGGGGCCGACCAGCACCTGTTGAGTGTGGTCCGGGAACAGGTACGTCGCGGCTATGACGTCCAATTGGGCGTGGGCAGAATCGACGGAACCACCCAAGCGCCGTGCCCTGTGATCGAGATCAGCCCACTGAGCGCCATGGACCGGGTCGATACGGCACTTCCGGCCGCCGACGTGATCCACATCCACAACGTGATGAATCCGGCCATAATATCGCTTGGCAACGTCATGACGGTCCAGGATCACCGCACGTTTTGTCCCGGGCGCGGCAAGCTGACGCTGTCCGACCGGGTCTGCCGGGACGCGATGGCGCTCGACACCTGCGCCGGTTGCTTCACCGACGACGCCTACTTCGCGACGATCCTGGCGCGTACTCAGCGCCGCCTCGACGCCCTTGCCAACCCGCGCCTGGTCGTGCTGTCCGACTACATGCGCGGCGAGCTTCAGCAGGTCGGTCTGGACGCCACCGTGATCCCGCCGTTTGTGGACGACCTCGACGTCGAGGCGCCGGCCACTGACCCGCCGTGTGTCCTGTTCGTCGGGCGCGTGGTCGCGGCAAAGGGCGTCTTTGACGCCATCGAGGCCTGGCGGCGCAGCGGCGTGCAGCTTCCGTTTGTGGTGGCCGGAACCGGGCGGGAGCGGTCGCGCGCCGAGTCGCTTGGCGCCGACGTGCTGGGCTGGGTCGACCGCGATCGGCTCGCCGGCCTGTACCGCAGCGCCGCTGTCGTCGTCTTTCCGTCGCGCTGGCAGGAGCCGTTCGGCATCGTCGGGCTGGAGGCCCTGGCCGCGAGTACCCCGGTCGTCGCCTGGGAGAGCGGCGGCGTCGCCGACTGGCACCCCGGTCCGCTCGTGCCCTGGGGTGACGTCGACGCTCTGGCAGACGCGCTTCGGGCCGCCGTCGACACCCCGCCCAACGTCCTGAACACCGCCCGCGACTTCGACCGCGACGACCTGATGGACCGGCTGGACGCCGTTTACCGGCAAACTCGTGGTATTGAACGCCGGTGACTGATTACGGCCATACCCCCGTTATGGTGGAAGAGGTGCTGCGGTTCCTGCGGCCGGAGCTGGGCGGGCCGTACTGGGACCTGACATTGGGAGCGGGCGGCCACCTCGGCGCCTTTCTGAACCGCGCGCCCGCCGGGACCGAGGCGTTCGGCCTGGACGGCGACCCGGCCGCGTTGGAGCGCGCTGCTCAGCTGCCCGCGACGCTGATGCACGGCGACCTTGGCAACCCCGCGGACATCGCGCATTGGCCCGCCCCCAAAGCGGTGTTGCTGGACTTTGGCCTGAGCTCGCCTCAGGTCGACGATCCCGAGCGCGGCTTCAGCTACCGCAACGACGGGCCCCTGGACATGCGTATGGACCCGACGCGCGGGCCCACAGCCGCCGAGTGGCTGATCGACGTCACTCAGCCCGAGCTGGAGCACGTCCTGCGCGACCTGGGCGAAGAGCGCTTTGCCGGCCGCATCGCGCGCGTCATCAAAGAGTCGCTGCCCATCGACACCACCGAGGCGCTATGCGACGCCGTCATCCGGGCCGTCGGCGCCCATCGCAACCGCCGCCATCACCCCGCGCGGCGGACATTTCAGGCCATCCGCATCGCGGTCAACGACGAGCTCGGACGGCTGGAGGCGGGCCTGACCGGCGTGCTGGATCGCCTGGTCCCGGGCGGCCGCGTGGTCGCGCTGAGCTACCACTCCGGAGAAGATCGAGTCGTAAAGAACGTCTTTCGCAACAGAAGACGTATCGACATGACCGTGCTGACCAAGAAACCGCTGACGTGCACCGACGACGAGGCGCACACGAACCCGCGCGCCCGCTCCGCCAAGCTGCGAGCGGCGGAGAAGCGCGTGCCGTGAAGGTGGCTTACGTACTCACGGAGTTCCCGGCGCTGACCGAGACCTTCGTGACGGTCGAGTGTGAGCTCTTGGAGCGCCTGGGCGAGACGATCACGCCGTTCACGTTTCGCCGGCCGCGCCACAGCGACCGCTTCGGCCCGATGCAGCAGCGCTGGGCCGCAAAGACCGTACGCCCGAATCCGGGCAACCCCGCAGCGCTGCTCAAGCGCCTGGCTACCCATCCGGGACGCGTGCGAAAGGCGATGGGCATCGCGGCGACCCTGCCCCCACACGACATGCGCGAGCGGCTGACGACCTGGGGCGCGCTGCCCTGGTGCGCCCAGGTGGCAGCGACTGTCGAGCGGCAGAGCATACAGCACATTCACGCTCACTTCGCGCGTGGAGCGGCCACCCTGGCCTGGCTGGTGTCGACGCTGGCGGACGTCCCTTTCAGCTTCACGGCGCACGCGTTTGGCGTGCACAAGAGCGATCCCCGGGCGCTGGCCCGCAAGGCGGCGGCGGCAGCGTTTGTGCGTGCGACCCACGGCACGCTCTCGATTGAGGGCGCGGTCGTGCTGCCGACGCCGATCGACCTGGACGCCCTGCCCTATCGCGACCCGCCGCCGACCAAGGAGCCGGTAAAGCTCCTGTGTGTAGCGCGCAACACCCCCAAAAAGGGGCTGGACCTGCTGGACGGCATCGCGCTGAACGGACCTCACACGCTCACCGTCCTGGGCCCGGGCACCACAGGTGGGCCGGCTGATCACGCGACTGTGGTCGAGGCCATGCGCGCGGCGGATGTCTTTGTGCTGCCGTGCCGGGTCGACGCAGAAGGCGACCGTGACGGCCTGCCGGTGGTCCTGCTGGAGGCGTTTGCGCTCGGTGTGCCGGCGGTCTCCACCCGGGTTGCCGGCATCCCGGAGCTGTTCGAGGGGTCGCTGGCACAGCAGCTGGCCGAGCCCGAAGACGTTGCGACGATCAGCGCGCTCATCGACCGCGTCGCCGGCCGGCAGGACATCGCGCGGACCCAGCGAGAGGTGGTTGAGCGGCGGTTTGGAGCAGATGTGGCGTCAACGCTCGCCAACCTGTGGCGAAAAGACGACACACCCCTGAGCTGATTTCAACAATATATAATATTGTCCGTAAGTTACCATGCTGGCACGGATGGTGCTGAGTGTAGGCGGCGAATGTCGGAGGTAACGAAATGAACGCTCGCAGCATCGCCCACAAAGCACTTCTCGGAACCAGCCTGGTCAGCCTATTGCTAATGACCGGCTGCCTGACCGGCAGCGCGACTCGCACCGGCGTATATCTGCCGCCCAAGCCGGCCCACGCGCCAATCGACGTGTATATGGACGCGGAGCCGGGGCTCAACTTTGCGGAGGTCGGAATCGTCTCGGCAAAGGGCACCAACTACAACGCGTATATGGACGACGTTGTCCGCGTGCTGCAGGACCAGGCCCGCTCGCTGGGCGCCGACGCAGTCATCGTGACCGACACCTGGTTCGAGGAAGACGTCACTTACGACGAGTATGGCTACCCGCACACACGCGAGAGGCTGTACGCGACCGGAATTGCAATCACGTACCTCTAAGGGCTCGCTGCCCCGCCCATCCCGGGTAGGGAACAGCAGTCGGCAAGCAATACAGGACCCCAGGCCGCCCAAGCGACCTTGAAGCCGGGACTTTATTTTCCCGTCCCGATCCGCACGACACGAAGCTCGGCTTCTCGATTGTGCGGGTGACCCTGGACCTGTGCCTGTCGACCGCTGCTCCCTGCCCGGGATAGGTTCTGCCCCCCCTGTCGCCATTTGCTCCCCCACACCCCCATTGGTACGCTCGCGCCTCAATCCAAAAGAGGCGTGAGAAATGTCCCGCAGACTCTGGCTCCTGGCTGCCGTCCTTCTGCTTGCAAACCCCGCATTCGCTGAGCGTGACTACACCGGCTTGCGCGGAGGTGGCCTGCCGCCCCCGTTCTCACTTGAGACCGACGGCATCACCGTGATCCTGAGCGGTCGGGCCCAGGTGCAGGGCGCGCTGCTGGTCGGCGAGGACGCACGGCTCGACGCGGGTGACGCGGCCACGGGCAACCCCGGCATCCGCCTGCGCCGCGCCCGCCTGGGTGTGGAGGGCGAGATCTACCGCGCCCGCATCGGCGTGGAGATCGATCTGCTGCGCGGCAGCAGCGCGCTGCACGAGGCCTACCTGGGTTACGACAGCAAATACGCGATCGCGTACATGGGCCTGGTGAAAGTGCCTATGTCCCGCAGCGCGCTGATCTCCTCGCAATCGCTGCAGCTGTCCGAGCGGTCGATCGGGGTGCGGTCCATCGCGCCGTCCCAGCAGCTGGGTCTGACGGTGGGCGGGCAGTTCTGGAACAAGCGCATTCGCGTGCTGGCCGGGCTCTTCAACGGCATGGACCGCGCCAAGACCGAGGTTGGCGGCTGGGCCCGCATCGATCCGACCGACGGCAACAAATTCGGCGGCTTTGCGACGGCCGCGCGCCTGGACGTCGAGCCGCTTGGGCTGCTTGGCTCCGGCATCGCGGACCTGCGCAAGGGGCGTCGCTTCCGTCTGGGTATCGGCGGCGGCTTCCTCTACAACGGCGGCGAGAGCATCACGGCGTTGGCGTACTCGGGCGACCTTGCGCTGAAGTGGCGCGGTCTGGCCTTCATGGCTGAGTACCTGGCCAGCAGCCGGGAGCCCACCGAAGCGCCTACGCAGACGCCGCCAACAACCGCCGAGATCGAGAGCACGGCGCTTGTGACGCAGCTGGGATACACCATCTTGAAGAACGCGCTGGAGATCTCCACGCGCTTCGAGTTGGTGGACGAAAACAAAGCGCTGGAGGACGAGGGCGACTTCATGGCCATTGCGGGCGCCGCCAGCTACTACCTGCTGGACGGCCACGTGAAGCTGCAACTGAGCTACCAGCACCGCATGGAGAGCCACGGCGCGGAGCTGAAGAACGACGTGTTCATGCTCAACGCCGAGGGCAGGTTCTAAGATGCGCCGGTTCACACTAGCCGTACTCCTGGTCACAGGAGTCTTCGGCTGTCGGGAGACCGAACCCGAGCAGCTGCTGCGTGCTACCGAGGTCACCGATCAGAACGATCTGATCGGCGGGCCGCTGGCGCACGGTCAGATCGGCGACTTTCTGATCGAAAACGACAAGGTCCGCTACATCATCACCGGCGCGCACCACTCCTGGGGCCCGGGGCTGTTCGGCGGCACGGTGGTCGACGCGGATCGACGTCGTGCAGAGCCGTTCTATCGCGGCTCGGAGGGCAACGATCACTTCGCTGAGCTCTTTCCGACAGTCAACATCCTCGTGCCGGATCCGACCAAGTCGCAGATCCGGGTGGCCAACGACGGCTCCGACGGCACAGCCGCGGTTATCGAGATGGAAGGCACCGGCCTGATGTTTTTGGAGTCTTTGGAGATTCTGGACCCGACGGGACCCGGACAATACGCGTCGCTGCTGGCTAACGCCGACCTGAAGACGGTTCTGGACTTCAAGACCGTCTACACGCTGAAGCCGGGCGACGATTTCTTGAAGATCACGACCACCGTGACGCGACCCGACAGCGTGCTGCACAACGACGAGAACTGCGGAAAGCTGAACTGCGACCTGGAGTGCGAGCACGGGCTGCTGCGCGATCGGGCCGAGGGATGCCTGATCTGCGAGTGCGATCCCGGCTTGCCGATGACGCCGTTTACCGAGCCCATCCCGCTGCTTGCGCGCATTCTGGGCGGCGTACTGGCCTCGGGCGAGGCGCCGGGCCTGGAGGCGGGCCTGATCGGCGGCGACTTCATGTTCTTTGGCGGCGGCACGGACATCTTTGCGCCGGGCATCGGCTTTGACGAGAAGGGTGAGATCTTTGCCAACCTCTTTCGCGGCATCGACACGATCACCAGCCCGCTGACCTTCGACTGGGTCGCGGGCGCGGCTGACGACGTGACCTACGCGGTGTTCACAAGACACGAAGATGAGTGCGCGGACTGCGACACACCCCAGCTTCTGCTGCCGCTGGCCACCTCGTCCGCCACGATGATCGTCAGCGCCGGCATCAGCTGCCTGATGAGCGACGAGGACGACGAGACCTGCGACAAGCACCGCACCTTCAGCTTCACGCGCTATCTGGTGGTGGGCGAGGGCGACGTCTCGTCGGCGGCCGCATCGATCTACAAGGCGCAGGGCACACCGACCGGCGCCATCTCTGGCGTGGTGTGGGACTCACGGTTCGGCAGTACGGAGCCCCGAGCGGACGTGTTCGCGCTACGCGACCCGGATCCGTCGAAGACCTTTACGTCCTACGACGCCATCGTGCTGGCCAATCTGGCCAACGAGGAGTCCCCGCGGGTGGGCGTGATGAACCAGGCGCTGGCCGACCTGGGCACCGACGAGGAGCGCAACGGGCAGTACGCGATGACGTTGCCCGTCGGCAGCTACTATCTGGTCGCGCGGTCGAGAAGCGGGTCGCTGGGCCCCCCGGTGCGCGTGGATGTGGCAGCGGGAGGGGAGCAGGTCGTGCACCTGTTGGTCGCGCCGCCGGCCGTGCTGGACTACCGAATCCTGGGCGAGGGCGGCGGGCTGATGCCGGCCAAGCTGACGCTGCAGGCGCTGTGTGAGGCCGGCTCGGCGCAGGAGGCGCTCGGGATCTGCAAGGCAGGCGAGCTGATGGCAGCCGATGGACGGCGGCGGGTCGCGCTGGGCGACGGGCGGCTGGACGACGGCATCTTCAAGGTCGTGTATTCGGCCGCCGGCCAAGGCAAAGAGCAGGTGGAGCCGGGGCATTATCGCGTGGTAATCAGTCGCGGGCTGGAGTACGGCGTATACACCGAAGACGTGGTGCTGCGCGCCGGTGAGGTCACCAGCCTGGCGGCGCTGCTGCCGCGGGAGATGGACACCTCCGGCTTCATCTCGGGCGACTTCCACCTGCACGCACAGGCAAGCCACGACAGCGGGATGTCGCTGGCGGTGCGGGTGCTGACCAACATCGTGGAGGGCGTGGAGCTGCTCTCGAGCAGCGACCACGACGTGATCACCGACTATGAGCCGGCGCTGCTCAAGCTGGGCCTGGAGGCGTTTGCGACCACGCAGATCGGGCTGGAGATCACCACGATCGAGATGGGGCACTACCTGGGCTTCCCCCTGAAATACGACGAGACGCTGGAGCCGACCAAGGGCGCGATCGACTGGGTGTGCAAAACGCACCAGGAGCTGTTTGACGAGATCCGGGCGCTGGGCGAGTTCGGCCCCGAGAACACGATCAACGTGGTCGCGCACCCGCGTGACGGCTTTCTGGGCTACTTCGATCAGTTTGACCTGAACCCGTGGACCTCCGACCGCGGCAGTCTGGGGCTGGAGTCGAACAACCCGCTGTTCAAGACGCTCAGCTGCGATTTCGATGCTATCGAGCTGCTCAACGGCAAGCGGTTTGAGCTGATCCGGACGCCGACGGTGTCCGAGGTAAACGACGCCCAGTTCTGCCTGGACGAGATTCTGGCAGCGACAGACCATGCGGCGGTGCGGGCCTCCTGCGAGTGGCTGCGCAAGCCGGCGAGCTGCGATGGGGGCGCCGAGCGACGACTGGGCGAGCCATGCTCGTGGTACGCGGATGCTGCGGCCCGATTCGAGACCTGCCGGGACGGCGAGACTCTCGAGGCCTGCAAGGACAAGGCGCGCAACGCGCTGACGACCCTGATGGTGCGCCGCATGGTGTACCGCACGCCCGAGGAGCAGCTGGCGTACATGGACTCGACCGAGGACCAGCGCGATTCGGACAAGACCGAGTGCAACCCGGACAACCTGCCCAAGAACCCGGACTTCGACGAGGACAACGACCCGCCCGAGAGCCAGTTCTTCAAGGGTGATCAGCTGGCTGCCGAGCGCTCGGCCCCCCCGTGCGCGCAGCATCAGGGCGTGGCGGATGACTGGTTCGCCCTGCTGAACAACGGGCTGAACGTCACGGCTATCGGCAACAGCGACAGCCACGGGACCACGGCCGAGCCGGGCCTGCCGCGCACCTGGGTGGCGAGCTCGACGGACGACGCGGGGCGGATCGACAAGCTGGAGATCGCCAAGAACATGAAGGCCGGCAAGGCGATCGCGTCGACAGGCCCATTTGTGCGCTTCGAAATCGGCGACGCCACGATCGGCGGGACCACCTCGCACGGCGGCGGCAAGGTCAAGGCCCGCATTCAGGTGCAGACGGCCAGCTGGTTTGGCGTCAGTCGCATCGAGATCTACCGCAACGGCACCCTGGCCAAGGGCATCGATATCGACCCGGCCGTCACGGACATCATCGACTTTGACGAGGTGGTGGAGCTGGACGAGCCGGCCGAGGACAGCTGGTACGTCGTCACGGCCGTGGGCCTGCGCGACCAGGACTTCCTGGACCCCGTCTATCACACCGAGGCGCTGGGCCACATCACGTTCGACAAGATCACGGCGCTGGCATTTGCCAACCTGGGCGTGATCGGCGGCATCATCGGCGGCTCGTCGCTGGTCGTCGACTACTTCCCCACCCTGCCCTATGCCATCACAAACCCGATCTACGTCGACGTTGACGGCAGCGGCTACAAGGCCCCGGGCGACCGCGCGCTGTTCTGCCCGACCGCGTGCGAAAAAGACGCCGACTGTCCGCGCGAGGGCGACATCTGCCACGACAATAAAATCGTCCACCAGCCCGGCCCGGGCGGCACCTGCGGCCCCGATATCATCGGCCGATGCGCCCTTGAGCCGGAAGAGACGTCAGGTCTGGAGAAGAAGGAGGGCGAGCTCAAGGTCAGTCGCGGCGCCCACCCGCTGGCCTCGTTGCGCGCGCAGCGGAATCAGCCCCGCGATGAGGAGCTGCTGCAGCACTCGCTGGGCCGCTATCTGTGGAACGCCTTCGTCCACGGCCCGCACGCCCAGCATAAGTAGGCCTGCCAGGGGGGACCGGGCGCGTCGGCAGCGGGTGAAAGCGCCAGCTGCACAGACGGCCGCCCGGTGCGCCGGCGTCCAGCTCCATCGTGACAAAGCCCTTGGTCTCTTTGCGCTCGGCGATGGACGTGCGCTCGACGGATCCACAGTAGATGACGGGCGCGGGGAGCGGCCGGCCGCGCAGGTCGCGCTGCAGCACCTGATGCCGGTGTATATGGCCTGACAGGACGGCGGCAAAAGCCGGGTCCAGGTCGGCGCCGCGGATCACGTCTCGGGCGGTGCGAAAGACGTAGTCGTGCGCGCCGACCGTTGCCCCTTCTATGCAGTGGTGCACGCACAGCAGGTTGATGTCCGCCGCGGCGTCCCGAAAGCCGGTCGACTCCACAACGGCGCGAAACCGGCCGCGCAGATCGCCACGCTGATACGGAAAGCCGGCGAGGGCGAGCCGAAGCCCGGCGATGGTCACTGTCACGGTGGCCGGCTCGTGAAAGACGTGAATGCGCGGGTGGGCCAGAATCAAGTGCGGCGGCAGCCTCCCACGCTCGTGGTTGCCCGGGACGACGACCACGTGAGCGCCGGCCTCGGCCGCGGCGTGCAGCGGCTCCAGCGCCTTGTCGACGACCGCCGCCGGAACCCGTGGCTTGTGAAACAGATCGCCGCCGTGCACGACCACGTCCACCTCGCCCGCCAGCGCCGGCTGCATCGCACGGTGGTAGTTCTCCAAAAAATCCGCCCCCCGTGGCCGCCGCTCCACGCGCGGACGCACCGGCAGGTCCAGGCCGATGTGCGTGTCGGAGACCAGCAGAAGTCGAATCACTGAACTTTTGTACAGCCTCCTGGCGGGCGATGTCAACACCGCTGTCCGCGGACGTCCGCGGTCGCCGGGGCCGTCGCGCAAATTGCCCTAACCCCATGAAAAAAAATACTACTGACATGGAACACCGCTTGCGGTGTCCTGGGCAAAGAGTAGGAGGACAAGACATGTGTACAGACCAGCAAGCCGCGCCGGCCCCCCAGCAGGAACAGAAGACCGAGGAGAAGTCGAGTCAGCCCAGGGGTCAGAAGGGGCACGGCATGAAGCGGGCCGGATTGCGCGGACTGTCCTACCATGAGCAGGCCAAATCGTTGCAGGTCCCGCGCCGCCGACTGCAGCAGCCGGGGCAGCTCGATCTCAAGCTCGGTCTGGTGCAAGCAGACGGCGCCGGGATCGCCACCGGGGACGTCCAGTGGGACCCGGCTAAGGACCTGAACACGGTCTGGGTCGCGCGACATGGCGACAAGACGCGCCGGCGTGCTGCCATCAAACTGTATGGGGCGGCCGCGCTGGCTCACGCTCTGGTGCCGGTGACCAACGGCATGCGTTGTGGCTACCGCTTCGACCCCAAGCTGCTGGTACCCGACTGGCACACGACCTGGGCCGAGTACGCCGCCCGAAACGACCCGATGCAGGCGCTGGCGACCCTGCGCCGGCTGAAAGGCGGCAAGGGGCGGATGATTCTGGGTCAGCTGCCCAAGACCACGAAGAAGGACCCGTTTGCGAAGATGCTGCGCAAGCATCTCGCCCTGAAGAAGGGGCTGCTGCCCAAAGAGCTGCAAGGGAAGACGCCGTACGATCCCACCCTGCACTACCCGATGGCGGGAAACCTGGAGCAGCTTGTCACGAAGCCGCGGTCACGGGCCGCGCAGGCCCTGTGGAAGCGCCCCTTGAACGACCGGGTGGCCGTGATGATCATCGGAGGTGGACGGTTCGATCACCTGATCGCGGACCGCTCGCGCTTCCGCAGCGCCGGGCTGGGCGTGCTGCAGCATGCTCCCAGACGCGGGGAGAAGCAGCCGCAACGCTACGACTGGGACGGCCTGGCCCTCCTCCGGCAAAAACAGCGCAAGCCGAACCCGCACGACGCGTTCATCAAGTCGCTGATGCTGAACCGGCCATTCGGGCAGAGGCGGTTCAAGGCGCCGGCGTTCGGGTATCGCGTCATGAGCGTGCGCGAGCTGCGGGATCTGGCCCGTCGCCACGCCGCGATCGGGCTGCTGACGGGCGCGAAGATGCGCAGGGGCGACGGTCCGAAGCTGGGCGATCTCCTGGCGTCCAAGAGGTTCGTCCACGGCACAAACGGCTATCAGCGCGTCGTCGATACGGGCTCCAAGACCGAGCTTCCCACCTCGCTGGACGCCGGCCGGAAGGTGCCCGGGGCCCAGAGCACGCCACATCGGGTGGGCGACCTGCTGGTCCTGGCCCGAGCCGAAGCGGACGCCCTGATCAAGCAGCACCCCAAGCTGGCCACGCTGCTGACCGCGTTGGCGGAGCGGCTGGACACCTTCAAGGAGCAGCTGGACGCCGATCCGCGGCGCGCCGTCGAGTACGGCAAGGTCGTCGCCATCCAGCGCCAGATGACCGCCATGTGCTCTCGCGCGCTGACCAGCATGCCCAAGCTGCGCGCCCGGTTCGGAAAGCACCCGCGGCTGCTCAGCGAGCTGGACGACATCGAGCAGCACTACGCCCTGGCGCTGGTCTTCAGCGACCAGACCGGCCCGGCGGAGCGCTTTTACAACACCGCAGACCGGCTGATGGGCGAGTTTCCCAAGCGCGTCCTGGACCTGATGCGCTCGGACATGACCGCCAACACGACGAAGAGTCACAAGGCCATGGGCAAGATCCTGGCCGTGAAGGGGGCCGATCCCTGGTACCTCACGATGTTCGGCGATCACCCGCAGCGCGACTTTCGCCAGACCGTGCGCGACGTCGTCGGCAAGGGCCAGAAGAGCGACTGGCACGACCTGGAGAAGGCGCTGGCCAAGGCGGCCGCGTCCCGAAAAGCGGGCGATCTCAAAGCCGAGCAGAAGCACTTGCAGTCGGCCGCCGAGCTGCAGACCAAGATGGCAGGACGCCACCGCCTGCTGCTGCAGCTGCACCACTCACTGACGGCCATGCAGGCGTTCAGCAAGTCGTCTGGGGCCGTGACCCATGGCTTCACGAACCTGGACAACCGGCTTGGAAAGTTGATTCAGGGCCTCAGCGGGCTGGCCGGCGCCTACGAGCGCGCCAAAACGCCTGCGCAGCGCGCGGCGATCATGAAGAAGCTGGACGCGCTGTGGGCCTCGGACAAGGCGTACCAGAAGTTTTACGAGCACCTGTACGACTACATCCAGACGTCCGACATCGTGTGCAAGATCGCCGTGTTGGTGGTGGCCGGGCTGCTGAGCGCCGGCGCCGGGGCTGCCATGGCCGGCGCGATCGGTGAGACGGCCGGGCTGGCGACGCTGCTCAAGGCGGGCGGGGTCACCGTGCTGGAGGCGATGGTCTTCACCGGCGTGGACGCGGCCGGCGGTGTGCTGACCAACACCAAGGACCCCAGCAAGGTCTCCGCCGGGGGCCTGGGCAAAGAGCTGGCCTGGAACATCGGCTTGTTCGGCGTGGGCAAGCTGGCGCGGTTCGCGGGAGCAGGTGCGGCGGCCAAGCTCAAAGTACCCGAGGGCGTGCTGGCACTGACCGGCGAGGTGGCCGCCATGACCAGCTACGGCGCGCTGAAGCATCGGGTGCAGAAGGGCAAGGCGATGACGACCGGAGAGCTGGCGGCGCAGGGCGGGATCGCGCTGACGTTGGCCATGGCGCTGAGCCTGGGTCGCTTTGCGGGCACCAAGCTCATCGACCGCATCGCCAGCCGGGCCCGCACGCGCCTCGCGGCCTCCAAACATGGAGCCGACATCGCCAAGCTGGAGGCGGAGCGTGAGGCGATCGGCAGCGGCCTGAAGAAGGTGCTGGAGTCCGCCAAGCGCGCAGGTGGTCCGCAGGATCGCCACGTCAAGGGGCTGGAGCTGCTCGGCAGCCGAGCGGCCGATCTGGAGCGTCGCTTTGCAGCGCTGTTGGAGAAGGCCGCGACCGATCCGTCGATCAAGAGCGTGCTGGGCAAGGCGTTTACAAGCCGCATGCTGCAAAGGTCCGCCGGCAGCTTTGACGACCTGGTGTTTGCGTCACGCGCCGGGTTGAGCTCCGGCGGCGGAAAAGGCGCAACCTTCCACCAGGGCATGCACAAGCAGGTCGCGGCGCACTTCAAAGGCAAGGGCTTCCGGGTCGCCGAAAAGACGATAGGCAAGGGCCGCAAGGTGCTGGAGATCACCGCGCCCGGCAAGACCGGAGCGGCCCCGCTCAAGCTGGTGGAGAGCAGCACCCCACGCCCGGGCGTTTACATCGCCCAGGGCTCGGCCGCCAAGGGCCAGGCGGGACATCAGATGGTGTTCAACGTGCGCAAGGAGGGCGACAAGCTGGTGGTCGACTTCGCGCACAACTCCCTGTTGCGCAACAAGATCCTGCTGCACCAGGGCAAGTCGCTGGAGTCAATGGGCTTTGTGCGCGCCACCTGGGTCGGCCCGTCGGTCAGCGCCGGCGCCTTCAAACAAGCCGCCACCTCCGGCGGCAAGTTTGCCCATCTCCAAGCCTGCGCAGGGCGGGCGTGCAGCGTGGTCAGCCGCCTGCCAACCGAGGTGAAGGTGGGCTGGACCCCGTGGACCACCCACCTGCAGTGGCAGCTGCGCAAGGGCGTCACGCTGCCCGGCTCGCGCGCGTACGCCGGCACGATCCCGGGCGGGATGATCGTGGACGGCGCCGGCACTACGCTGGTCGCGGCCACGGGCCTTGTGGTCTGGATGGTCACCGACACGAAGGGCTTCGTGCGCACGGTGATGTACGCCCGCGGCATCAACCCGACGCCCCAGCAGGTCATCCGCGACGCCCAACGCAATGTCGCACCAGGCCCGCAAAAAGGACGCAAGCCGTAACCATCATGGGCGCGTAAGGACGTGCTCCGTCCCCCGTTCGGGGCTATGATCCGCGCCCATGACTTCGACACATGAGCCGGACGATGCCGTAGAGCTGCCCTCGTGGTGGATGATGGGCTCCGCGACCTCCGGAATTCTGGCCGCGGTGGTTACCGGCTCGGCGCTGCTCGGGGTTGTCGGCGTTGTGGGCGGGATAGCCCTGGAGCTGTGGCTGCACAGCGAAGGGCGCGTGAAGCGGCTGTGGCGCGATGCGGCCAACGAGCTTGGGCTGGCAGCCGAAGACGACAACGCCACCTCATTCGTCGGGCTGGTGCCCAGTCGCAGTGTCCGTGTGTCGCTGCTGGCCAACGGGCGCATCCAGGCGACCAGCACGGCCCACGCCGCGCTCTCGGAGCTGGGTGACGGCGAGGCGGGAAGCCCGGCGCAGACCGGGCACCGATTTTTTGACCTGAGCGCGCCGATCGCGGGGCCGCCTTCGCTGGTGTCGGCGGCGTTCGGCCCGCGCGCCAGGACCCTGTTTCTGGAGCTGAAGCAAGACTACGGACTGACGCTGAGCGAGGGTGTGCCGGTCATCTCGTTGTGGCCCTCGGGAGGACATCTCACCGGAGAAAAGGCCGACAGCGCGCTGGCCCACCTGGTCGAGCTGTGCGGGCTGCTGGCCTTCGCCCGAGAGGACATCCCTGTACGGCTCCTGGAGAACCTGCAGCGGGAGTCGGACCCCATCGCGATCAGCCGCTGTCTCATGGGATTGCGTCGTGACTACCCCGGCACGCTGCAGGCCAGCCGGGCCCTGGAGTCGGTGGGGAGCCACAGCGACGCCTCGATTCGGGCGCTCGCCACTCTCGAGGAGGGCGGTCAGCTGTCGACGACGGAAGACGACCCGGCTTAGGTGACTGGTGCCAAACCGCGTTGCGGCCCCCCGGGGGGCGACCCCGGCCGCGACGCGCCCCCCCCCCCCCCCCCCGCCCC
>CAZJHX010000064.1:0-56844 GCA_964545715.1 uncultured Myxococcales bacterium | reverse complement strand
GAGCTGCAGACCATCGCAGGGGACCTGGCCGCCGCCGGTGCCGGCCTGGCCGCCATCAGCGTGGACTCCGCCGAGGACTCGGTGGCGCTGCAGAAGCGCCTGTCCATCGACCTGCCGTTGCTGTCGGATCCCGACTTGAGCGTCATCATGGCCTGGGGCGTCGCGATGGCCGGACGGGACATCTCGGTGCCGGCCACGTTTGTGGTGCGACGCGACCGCTCGATCGCCTTTCGCTACCTCGGCGAGGACCAGTCTGACCGCCCCACGACCAGCGCCCTGCTCGACCACGTCGAAGCCGCGCGGTAAGCTGAGCCCCCACTCAGCCATCAGGGGTATGCGCAATGTCTTCGATTGCAGCTGCGGCCATCGCCGTTTTCACGGGCCTCGTCTCGGTCGGTCCACCCCCGCAGCTGCCCGTTCAGGGCACGCTTCGCAGCGTCGGTGGCGAGGGGGTCGACGGCTCGTTTGCGCTGCGCTTTCGGTTATACGAGGGCGAAGCCACCGTGGACCCGTTCTTTGAGGAGAACTTCGAGGCTGTGGTCGTCAAGGACGGCGTCATGAGCGTGGTGCTGGGGGCCGTCGAAGCGCTGGACGCGGCCAAAGTGGCAAACGCGCCCGAGGTCTGGATCGGGATCAAGGTGGAGGGCGAGCCCGAGCTGCCGCGCAGGCGCTTGTTGAGCACCCCCTATGCGCTGGCGGCGGGCCACGCCTTGAGCGCAGACAAGGCGCTTGGGATCAACTGCTCCGGCTGCATCACGGCCGATCATCTGGCGCCCGGAGCTTTGCCGCCCAACGGACAGCTGCCCGTCGCGCCGCCCGCTGCCTGCGCCCCGGCGACCATCGGTCAAGCGTATTACGACACCGCTGCGTCTGCGCTGCGAGTGTGCGACGGCAGCTCGTATCGCAAGATCACGTTCTGCAGCGAGGTCTGTCCGGTGGCCACCGCGGTGGCATGTGGTCAGGCGATCTCCGACGGCTGCGGCGAGTCTTGTGAGACGACCGGCAGCGCGCTGAACCTGGCGCAGTGCGGCGATGCGTCGGCGGTGGCGTGCGGCGTGGAGATCAAGGACGACTGCGACAACGTGTGCCCGGCGACCGGCACGGCCCCCAATGCCGCGCAATGCGACGAGACGGCCGTGGCGTGCGGCGTCCCCGTCTTCGACGGCTGCCAGAACTCGTGCGGCACCACCGGCACCTTGTGTGGGGGGCTTGCGGCGTGTGTGGCCGGCGAGTGCACGCTTCCCAAGTCGTGCAAGGACGTGCTGGCCGCTACGCCCGGCGCCGCAAACGGCAGCTATCAGATCGACCCCGACGGCCCCGGCGGCAAGCCCGCGTTTCAGGTCACGTGCGACATGGAGACTGCGCCCGGCGGGTGGACGCTGATCAACATGGACTACCTGCGGCTGCACGCGACGCTGACCACTCAGACCAACGCCAACGGCGAGTCGCACGCGTACGTCGACGGCAACACCAAGTACTACGGCTTCTCCAACCAGCACGACTACGAGGTCTGGAACGACTTCGACATCGGCTTCAACTACACGGCCATCCGCGGCGCGATGACCTGGTACCCGTCGGCGGGCGGCCTGACCGGCTGGACCCAGAGCGGCGCGCACCCCGACAATCAGAACTACGGCATTCAGTCCGACAGCGACTACAACCAGCTGGGCGTGACAGGTGAGGGCGGCGGCAACAAGTCGTGGCACCGCTGGGGCAAGCCGGGCCAGGTGTTTCACGCTTACACCGAGCTGGGCTTCAGCGGCGAGTGGTCCAGCCCCAAGACCACCACCTTCGGCAGCATCATCACAGTCTCCGGCAGCGTCATCCGGGTCAGCACCTTCAGTGAGAGCGGCGATCCCGGCAAGGAGCGCTGGGCGTTTACGCCGGCTCTTTACGTGCGCTGATCCCATGGCACGCGCCTTGCTCTGAAAGCGTCCTAGTCGCGGGTGCTTTGTGGGACGCGAAGCGCCGGCCTCGGGAGGGATTAACTGTGTCTAAGTCTTGGAATATTCTGTGGATTGGTGCGTCTGCGCTGTGCCTGTCCGGCTGCATCGACCTGCTGCTGGTGCCCAGAGAGTCGGCAAACCCGCTGGACCAGCCGCTGCCGGTCGCGGAGGCCCAGCCGCCCGCCTGGGATCAGCCGTGGTCTGACGGAGAAGGGGACCTGGCCGTGCAGCAGGCCAGCCTGTCGGGCGACTACGCGGGGGTCATTCTCGATGAGGGCACGCCCGCCTCTGTGTCCGCATATGGTGTCGCGGGTTACGCAAATGTTGCGGTGCTGTCCCCGGTGAGCGACCGGATGTCGATGGCGATCCTCGACATCATGACGGAGCTCGAGCCGGGTACGTTCACCGCATCCGCGGAGGATTGGGACGCGCCCGTGATGGTCATGGGGTGCGCGGGCAGCAGCCCGGACACCATGTTCGACGAGAGGATGGCCGACGAGGTGACGGTCACGGTGGAGTCCCATCCCGCGAGGCTGGGCGCATACATCGTGCATTTCGATGCGCTCTTCGGCGCGTACGAGTCTCACCAGACCCATCTGCGCGGGCGGTTCGACCTCGTCTTCTGATCGCGCTCGGCCGTCACGTTCTCGACGCGTGAACAGGCGCGTGGAAGACTGCGGACGCGGTGACTGACGACCTGACCGGCACGCTGCTTCTGGGCAGCTACAAGCTTGTCCGCCGGCTCGGCGAGGGGAGCTTTGGCGCGGTCTACGAAGCGCGGCACGTGCACCTGGAGACCCGCTACGCGATCAAAGTGCTGCACGCCGATGGGCAGCGCGAGGTCGATCGGGTCCGTCTGCAGCGCGAGGCCAAGGCGCTGGTGTCGCTGCAGTCGCAGTACGTGGTCCGTGTCCACGATCTGTTGGAGAGCCCGGACCACGGCTGGTTCGTGGTCATGGAGTTTGTGGAGGGCGGGACTCTGGAGGACGCCGGGCGGCTGCCCCTGTCGCAGGCGCTGCGGATCGCCTCTCAGCTGTGCGAGGCGCTGGCGGAGGCCCACGCGGCGGGCATCGTGCATCGCGATCTCAAGCCGGCCAATGTGCTGCTGGAGCGCGGTGCTGACGGCCCGATTGCGCGCCTGACGGACTTCGGCATCGCGCGGTTGACGGACCAGTTTGCCGAGGGGCTGACGCAACACACCGGCGATCGCGCGATCGGGTCGCCCGCGTATATGAGCCCGGAGCAGTGTACGGCGTCGCCTGTGGACGGCCGCAGCGATCTCTACTCCCTGGGCGCCTGGCTGTACGAGCAGGTCGGCGGCCGACATCCGATCGTCGCCAAACCCGGTCAGCCCATGACCCCGACGGCCATGATGCTGGGGCACTGCTCACAGCCCGTGGTGCCGCTGACCGAGTTGGTGCGTGTGGATCCCGGTGTCGCGAGCCTGATCGGCAGCCTGTTGGCCAAGGAGCCCGACGACCGACCGGCCACGGCGCAGGAGGTACGGCGCCGGCTCGATGCGTTGCGGTCGGAGCTGGGCACGGTCAGCGTGGAGGCGACCCGTGTGGCGGCTCCGCTCGAAAAGACCCGGCGACGTCGTCCGGTGTTGGCGCTGGCTGCGAGCCTGATCGTCGCCGGGATCGGTCTGGCGGTCTGGATGAACAAGTCCACACCCGAGCCGCAGGCGCCCTCGAAAGAGGCGGCGCCGGCCCCGAAACCAGCAGGCGCGGGCGGCCTGGATTGGGTCTCGCTCCAGGGCGGCTCCTTCGAGATGGGCTCCAAGCGCGGTCACGCCAACGAGCGACCGCCCCACACGGTGACGCTGGGCGCCTTTGAGCTGTCGCGCACGGAGGTCACGGTCTCCCAGTACGACGCCTGCGTGGCCGCCGGCGAGTGCGATCCCGCCAACGCCAAAGGGGCCTGCAACGCTCGGCAAGCAGACCGGGCCAGGCATCCGATCAACTGCGTGGATTGGTATCAGGCGGCGGCCTTCTGCCGGTGGGCAAGCGGCCGTTTGCCCACCGAGGCCGAGTGGGAGTTTGCAGCCACCGCGGCGGGCACCCGGCGCTTTCCATGGGGGGACGAGGCGCCGGACTGCGCGCGCGCGGTGATGAACCAGGACGGACCCGGCTGTGGGTCAGGCATCACCGATCAGGTGTGCAGCCGGTATCCCGGACACAGCGCCGACGGGCTGTGCGACCTGGCGGGCAACGTGTGGGAGTGGACGGCCGACTGGTTTGCAGACAACGCCTATGCGCGCGGGGACTCCGACGCACCGACTGGTCCAGAGATGGGCAGTCAGCGGGTCGATCGCGGCGGCGGCTTTCGTATCGCCGAGGCGAAGTTTCTGCGGGCGCGCTATCGCAACCGCATCACGCCGGACGCGCGGGCTGCCGACCTGGGCTTTCGCTGCGCGCGCTGACCCTGGATTATTTCCAGACGTAGCACTGCACGCCTTCGTAGACGTAACCCAGGTTGGAGTAGGCGTTGACCATCTCCGGCCACGACGTGGTGTAGAAGTGGTCGGCCGCCTTGGGGTGCCAGGCGCGGTAGAGCGGCGTGGAGCCGGCCGCGTGGGTTGTGGCGCAGTAGCCCATCACGCCCTCGACGGTCCAGCTCTTGCCGGTCGTCAAAAACTCGTTGTAGCTGGTCGTGTAGAAGTGGTCGATGGCCGCGCCGTTGTAGCTGCGATACAGCTCAGTGGTCTTGAACGTGCCGTTGACCTTGTTGGCGTAGACGCGGAAGCCGACGCCCTCGTACTGGTAGGCGCCCGGCTTCTCACCGGCCGAGTGCGTATAGAAGTGGTCGGCCAGCTTGCCGTTTGAGTAGAACCATCGGTAGACCGGCATCGAGCATTTGGTGCCGTTGTCCACCGCCCCGTCGCAGTTGTTGTCCAGCGCGTCGCAGATGTCGCCCGCGCCCGGGTTGATGTTGGACGCGGCGTCGTTGCAGTCGCCCGACTTCTTGGCGCCGAAGGACCCGCTGGCCGCGCACTGGCACGAGCCGCCGCCCACGCCGTAGCCGTCGTTGTCCTTGTCGGAGTACCACGTGGAGCAGCCCTTGGCGCCCGGCTCGTCGATCACGCCGTTGCAGTTCTCGTCCCCGCCGCCGCACGTCTCCGCTTTGGGGAAGACCGCGGTGCAGCCGGTCCAGCCGCCGCCGTTTGTGCAGCTCTCCGAGCCCAACGAGCAGCTGCCGACGTTGCTGGTGCCGCATGTACGGGAGAGCCCCTCGGCACCGTCGCCGATGCCGTCGCAGTCCTGGTCCACGCCGTCGCAGAGCTCGGCCGCGCCCGGGTGAATCGCCTTGTTGCCGTCGTTGCAGTCGCCCGCGTTCGTCACGGTCCCGGCCGGCGCCTGGCATGCGCACTGAGCGCCGCCCGCTCCGAAGCCGTCCTGGTCGTTGTCGGCGAAGAAGTTGGTGCACCCGAGCGCCCCGGCCTCGTTGGCCACGCCGTTGCAGTTTTCGTCGCCGCCGCCGCACACCTCGGCCGCGCCGGGATGGACGGCGGCGCTGTTGTCGTTGCAGTCGGTGGCCGTGGTCGGTCCCGATTTGCCGCACAGGCACGCCGCCGCGCCGCCGATCTGGCCGAAGCCGTCACCGTCCACGTCGGGGAAGACCGTCGTGCAGCCCAGCGCGCCGGCCTCGTCGACGCCGCCGGTGCAGTTGTTGTCCACGCCGTCGCAGGTCTCCACGGCGCCCGGGAAGATGGCGCTGTTCAGGGGCGCGCAGTCCTGGCTGTCCGAGAAGCCGTCGCCGTCGTCGTCCGTGTCGCACGCGTCGCCCTGGACGTCGCCGTCCGCGTTGGCCTGCGTCGGGTTGCTGACCAGCGGGCAGTTGTCGAAGAGGTCGCCCACGCTGTCGCCGTCATTGTCGGTGTCGCAGCTGTCGCCTTCGCCGTCAGCGTCCGTGTCCAGCTGATCGGGGTTGGGTACCCACGGGCAGTTGTCCAGCGCGCCCGCGACAGAGTCGCCGTCCAGGTCCTGGTCGCACACGTCGCCGATCGCGTCGCCGTCCAGGTCGGCCTGATCCGGGTTGGGTGCCGCCGGGCAGTTGTCCAGCACGTCGTCAAAGCCGTCGCCGTCGTCGTCGCCGTCGATGCAGCCCGCCAGCCCGTCGCCGTCCACATCGCTGAAGCCCTCGTCCACCTGGCCGTTGCAGTTGTTGTCCAGGCCGTCGCACAGCTCGGCCTGACCGGGCGCCACGGACGGGTCCGCGTCGTTGCAGTCCGGGCACGCGCCGGCCGCGACGCAGGTGGCGCCGTCGCCGTCTTTGTCGGTGTCGCAGACGTCGCCCAGCGCGTCGCCGTCCAGGTTGGTCTGATCGGCGTTGGCCACGGCCGGGCAGTTGTCCAGCGCGTTGTCGATGCCGTCGTTGTCCGTGTCGCCGTCCACGCAGTCCGCCACGGAGTCGCCGTCGGTGTCGGCGAAGCCCTCGTCCGCGGCGCCGCTGCAGTCGTTATCGACGCCGTCGCAGATTTCGGCCGCGCCCGGGACGATCGCGGCGTTCATGGGATCACAATCCAGATTGTTGGGGGTGCCGTCACCGTCCGCGTCGTCATCGCACGCGTCCGCCAGGCCGTCGCCGTCCATGTCCAGCTGCTGGGGGTTGGCGATCTTGGGGCAGTTGTCCACGCCGTCTTTGATGCCGTCGCCGTCATCGTCGTCGTCGCAGGCGTCGCCTACGCCGTCCACGTCGGTGTCCAGCTGCTCGGGGTTGGCCAGCTCGGGGCAGTTGTCGGCCGCGCCGGCCAGCCCGTCGCCGTCGGGATCGGTGTCGGTGCAGTCGGGCTGCCCGTCACCGTCCGAGTCGGCAAAGCCCTCGTCGATGTTCTCGTCGCAGTCGTTATCCAGCCCGTCGCAGACCTCGGTGGTCGGCGTCTTGGCGGTGCAGCCGCTCCAGCCCTGGGGGCCGCTGCAGGTCTCGATACCCAGGCACGTGCCCGTCTCGTTGACCGCTGAGCACGGGCGCGTGGTGCCGTCGATGTCGCCAAAGCACTCGCAGCTGCCGGTCAGCGGCCGACACAGCGACTCGATCTGCCCCGCCGCGGTGGTCACGTCCGCGCACGCATACCCGGCGCCGCAGGTGTTGTCGGCCGCGTCGCAGGCGCGCGAGCAGCGCATGTCCGGCGCGGCGTCGCTCAGCCCGGTCTCGATGCACCGCGCGTCCGCAAAGACACAGTCGGCGTCGGTCGTGCAGGCCGCGCAGTCGCTGGCCTTGTAGGGCGCACACACGAAGATGGCGTCGCTGCCGCCGGGGTTGCCGACCGCTGCGCAGCCGTAGTCCGCCGGGCAGCTCTCGATGCAGCCGATCGTGCACGTCTTGTCGTCGCCCGCGCCCAGGGAGATGCAGAAGCCGTCGTCACCGCAGTCCTCGTGCTCCAGGCACGGCTCGCCGAAGTAGTCCGGGGTGTCCACAGGGTCGACGGTGGGGTCAACCGGGGTGGGCCGGACCTGGGTGCGCCCGGCGTCCGACCCAAGCGCGGGGTCCGTCGGCGTACGCGCCGACACCGTCCGTCCGGCGTCCGAGAAGAGGGATGGATCGGGTCTCTCTCCAGGCCCCGATCCATCCGCACAACCCAACCCAGCCACCACAAAGCACACCAGCCCGCTCGCGCCGCAACTCGACAGCAACTTCCGCATCAACAACTCCGTATTTCTCACTAGCTTTTGACCGGACACAAAGGGCTGCAACGGCCGTACCAGTGCGCTGCGATGCCCCCTATTCGGGGGTGTGCGGTCTAGTTAATGACCCGGCGCAAGTCCCACGTGGTTGTCCCGCGGACATGTTGTGACATGCTCTATGGAACACATGACGGTGCACGGTATGCGAGAATAAGCGCGTGACGGATCGAATTGCAGGACGCTATCGACTGGACTCCCCCGACGCGCTTGCGCGTTTTGAGCGCGACGCCAAGCTCGTCGCCGGATTGCACCACCCCAATGTCATCGAGATCACCGGTCACGGCGTAGACGCTGAGCGTCCCTATCTTCTGACCTCTCAGCCGGTCGGAGAGACGCTGCAGTCGCGCCTGGACAAGGTGACGACGCTGCCGCTGGCCGACACGGTGCGAATCATCCGCGGTGCGGCTCGGGGAGTGGCCGCCGCGCACGCGGTCGGCGTCGTACACGGGGATGTGACCGCGGCGTCCCTGCTCCTGCTGGCCGATGGAGAGGACCAGACGGCACAGGTGCTCGGTCTCGGGCTGGCCGCAGGTGAGGTGCGCGCGGACGTGTGCGCGCTCGCGCGGTTGGCCTACCTCATGCTGACGGGCCAGCCCCCAGGCGCAGGCGTGGATGAGGCGCCGACGTTGTCGCCAAGCGTCGCCGCTTTTTTTGAGCGCGCCCTCAGCGACGACCCGGCCGTCAGCTTCGACTCCGCGCATGCGCTGGCACACGCCTTCTCCGCGGCGGCCGCGACGGAGCGCGAGCGCTGCGCCCACATCCTGATCGTGGACGACGAGCCGGACATCGAGTTTCTGATGCGATCCGTCCTGCGTCGTCGCGTGCGCCGCGGCGACTACGCGCTGTTCTTCGCCCACGACGGCCAGGAGGCGCTGCAGGTGCTGGCGCAGAACCCGCATATCGACATGGTGCTCTCGGACATCAATATGCCGCAGATGGACGGGCTGACCTTGCTGACGCGCGTGAGCGAGAGCCGTCCGCTGCTTAGCACCATCATGGTCTCGGCGTACGGCGACATGGCCAACATCCGGGCAGCGATGAACGGCGGCGCCGTCGACTTTGTGGTCAAGCCGTTCAACCCCCAGGAGCTGACCGAGACCATCGACAAGACGGTCGCCCAGGTACGCCACCTACGGGAGAACCTCCGCGCCGCCCACGCCGACGCCCTGCTGCCGGAGTTTATCGATGCGCGCCTGGCCGATCGCCTGCTGGCCGTGCCGCAGCCGGGCAAAACCCAGGTACGCGACCGCACGGAGGCGACCGTACTCGCGTGGCGCCTGCACGGCCTGCGACCGGCCGAAGACAGCGAGCAGAACCTGGTCGATAACCTCAGCGCGCTGGTTCCGGTCGCGGTACCGGAGATCACGGGGCGCCGGGGCGCGATCGTCCGCTTCACCGGCGAGTCGGCCACCGCTGTGTTTACCGGCGACCACCACCGCGAGCGCGCGATCGCGGCGGCGACCGCCATACGCAGCGTGGTACCCAGGGTCACCACAGCGCACGGCCCGGTGACGGTGGCGCTGGGCATCGATACCTCTGTGATCGTGCGCACGGACATCTCGTCGCCGGAGCTCTCGATGGCGCATCACGCGGTGCTCGGCGCTGCGATCCATGCGGCTGAGCGCCTGGCCGAAGAGGCGCAGCCCTCGGAGATTCTCTTCGGAGAGTAGACCTGGACTAGACTGCCGTCTCCGCCCCACCACAGACCACGATCAAGACGGGCCCGGTGGTCCGCGTGATGGGCTCGGCACAACCATAAACAGCCGCAAGCGCCGCCCCGCACGACGCCTCGACGGCGATCTCGTGCTCCTGGTGAAACCGCCGGCAGGCGTCCAGGGCGCCCGAGTCGTCGGTCTGCCAGGCGTGGACCGGGCGTTGGCTCGCCCACGTGACCGCCTGGCGGCATACCGTGCGGGCGCCCAGGTTTTTGGCCACGGTCGTGATCGCCGCGATGGCCACCGGGTGGCCGGCGTCCAGCGCGGCTTTGTAGCTGGCGGCGCCGTGGGTCTCTGCCGCCACGATCGGCACCGCGTCCCAGCCGGCGTTGTGCATGCCCTCGGCCACGCCGCACAGCAGGCCGCCGCCCCCGACGGCTACCACGACCACGCCCGGGCGCGGGACGAGCGGGGCCGCCTCCGCGATGAGCGTGGCGTGTCCCGTCCAGATGTCGGGATGGTCGAACGGGTGAACCAGGGTGGCGTCAGTCGCCGAGGCCAGCGTCTTTGCGTACTCGTGGGCCTCGTCCCAGACCGCGCCGCGCACGATGACCTGGGCGCCCTGGGCCGCGATCTTTGTGCGCATCCGGCCGGGGGTGGTCTGGGGGACGACGACCGTGACCGGCACGTGAAGCATGCGGCCCGAGTACGCCGCCGCGAGGCCGGCGTTGCCGCCCGACGACGAGATGATCCGGCGCGCGCCCGCCTCGACCGCGCGGCGGCACAGGTTGCCGATGCCGCGGATCTTGAAGGACCCGACCGGCTGCGCCGTCTCGAGCTTCAGCCACACGGCGCGGCCCGTCATCGCGGACAGCGATTCAGAGCGGATGGTCGGTGTCTCCACGTGCAAGGCGATCATTGAATTCAGGATGTATCAGGCGGCGCTGCTTTCGCCTACAATCCCCAGAATCATACATCCAGACGCCGGACGGAGAACGTTGTGATGAATGGACTGAAACACATGGCCATCGTGGTCGGCATTGCGGCCATGGTGGGTAGCTGCGGTGGTGCGAAGCCGACTCCGCCTCCGACGCCGACCACCGACTCGTGCGGCGGTGGCTGCGGCAAGACCGGCAGCTGTTGCAGCGTCGCGAACACGGGAGGCAAGACCAAACCCGCCAAGCCCCCAAAGTCCGGCAAGGGGTGCGGTAACGGCTGCAGCGGCAAGTCCACCAAGAGCTGCGGGGCGAACAGCTGCGGCTCCAGCAAACCCGGCGAAGGGATGATCAGCACCTGCGGCGACGGCGCATGCGGTGGCTCGGCGAAGTTGGGCGGGGACATCAAGAAGCCGCCGGCCGTGCCCGCCGTGAAGGGACCTGCCAAGCCGTGGGAGAAGCTCACTCACGAGGAGCGCGTGACGTACATGCAGGACCACGTGGAGCCCACGATGTCCAAGCTGTTCGCGGAGGCCGGCATGGTGAAGGCCGCGGATTTCACCTGCGAGACCTGCCATGGGCCCAACGCCTATGACAATGACTACAAGATGCCCAACCCGTCGCTGCACAAGGTGTACCCGACGGGCAGCAAGGAGCAGCAGGCGCAGAGCGCCAATCATACGCAGGACCTGATCTTCATGTTCAACACCGTCGTTCCGACTATGAGGACGCTTGTCGGGGCCGCAAAGTACGATCCGGACACCAAGAAGGGCTTCAGCTGCTTCAAATGCCACCCCAACGGGGCCAAGAAATAGACGCCGGAGCGTTCGAACGGCGCGAGTTCCTGCGTCGCACCGGCATCGCGGGCGCGGCGTCGCTGGGGCTTTGGGGATGCGCTCGGGCGCTGGGCTACAAGCAGGCGCTACATCGGGGCGGTTCACAGCGTCCCGCACCGCTGACCGCAGGAGAGCAGCGCACCATCGAGGCGGCCCAGAACCGTATGCTGCCGTCGTCGATCATGTCCCCCGGCGCCGCAGACTCAAACGCCATCATGTTTTTGGAGAAAGCCATCGCGGACGGGCACCTGACGGCGGACGCGGTGGGGCGGCTGCGGCGGGGGGCGGTCCGGCTGGACGAGCTGGCGGGCGGCCCTGACGGGTTTGTGGGAGCTGGGCCCAAAGAGCGCGACAAGCTGCTGCACGCTTTTCAAAAGGTCGAGGGCGGCGCCGCCTGGCTGACCCTGGTGCTGGTCAGCGCGCTGGAGGCGGTCTTTTCAGATCCGGTCCACGGCGGCAACCCCGGCGGCATCGCGTGGGCCTGGGCCGGGATTCACGCGCCCTTCCCGCGTCCCAAGCGCGCCCCTGATGGCCGCTGATTTCGACGTCTGCGTCATCGGCAGCGGCGCCGGTGGGGGACCCGTTGCGCTGACCCTGGCCGAGGCCGGGCACAGCGTGCTGGTCTTGGAGAAGGGGCCCTGGCTCACCGAGAAGGACTTCACCAAGGACGAGCTCACGGTGTGTCGCCGCGACGCCTACCTGCCCGATCCGCACCAGGAGCCGCAGGTCGTGGAGTACGCGTCCAACCGCGGGTGGTACGCCATGCCGACACCCGAGACCGACTGGAACTTCCACAACGGCGCCATGGTTGGCGGCGCGACCAACCTGATGAGCGGGTTCTTTCACCGGCTCAAGCCCATGGACTTTCGCCTGCTCAGCGACTTTGGCCCCATCGCGGGCGCCGACATCGCCGATTGGCCAATCGGCTACGACGACCTGGAGCCGTATTACGACAAGGTCGAGCGCGTGGTGGGCGTCTCGGGGGCTGTCGTGGACCACCCGTTGGCGGACAAACGCTCCAGCGCGGCGTTTCCTCAGCCGCCGACCCCCGTGCATCCGCTGGCGCACTGGATCGACGCAGCCGCGGGCGATTTGGGGCTGCACCCCTTTGTGGTGCCGCGCGCCGTGCTCTCGCAGCCCGTGGCCGGCCGCCAATCGTGTGAGTACTCGGGCTACTGTGCCATGTACGGGTGCTCGACCGGCGCCAAAGGCAGCTCCAGGGCTGCGTTGCTCAACCGCGCTGTGGCGACGGGGCGCTGTCAGGTGCGCGCGGGCGCCATGGTTCACCGGATCAACAGCGACAAACGTGGACGGGCCAGCGGCGTCGTCTACTCGGATGCCAAAGGTCGCCACACCGTCGACGCGCGTGTCTATGTCGTGGCGTGCCAGGCCATCGAGTCCGCTCGGCTGCTGCTCAACTCGACCGGCCCGCGGCACCCCGACGGGCTGGCCAACAGCAGCGGCCAGGTGGGGCGCAACCTGCTGTTCTCCGCGGCGGGCTGGGCGGTGGGCGACTTTCCGTACGCCGGCTTCGACGACCGGAGAGCCGCCGAGCTGCGGTCCAGGACCCCGTTCATCAACCGCGCGTTGCAGGATTGGTACGTGCTCTCGTCGCCCGACACCGGCCCGATGAAGGGCGGCACGCTCGAGTTCATGATGACGCACCCCAACCCGATCTCGGCAGCCGTTATGGTCGCCGACGTCGACGGCGGACCGCTGTGGGGACCCGCGCTGCAGGAGCGGCTTCAGCAGTACTTTGGGCGCTCGCGTCACCTCAAGGTGGAGACCTTCAACGACTGGCTGCCCAACGCTGACTGTCGCGTGACCCTGGACCCCGACCTGCGCGATAAGTGGGGCCTGCCCGTGGCCCGGGTGCGCGTTCACCGGCACCCGCACAACGCGCGCGTGGCCGACCGCCTGGTCGACGAGGCCATGACTGTGCTTCAAAAGATGGGGGCGCACGGCGTTCGCGGGCGCGGGCTGGGGCACGCATCGACAAACCTGTTGGCGGGCACCTGCCGCTTCGGCGCCGACCCTGCGCGGTCGGTGTTGGACAAGGACTGTCGCGCCCACGACGTCGAGAACCTGTACGTCACGGACGGCAGCTTCATGCCGACGGGCGGCAGCGTGCCGTATACCTTCACGATTTACGCAAACGCCTTCCGCGTGGCCGACCGCATCGCGCGCGTGTTATGACGGGGCCATGAATCCGCTGAAGCCGCTCCAGTTCCGCAGCGAGTTCAACGCCTTTGTGCGTCACGCGCAGGACTTTGAGCCGCGCTTTGCGCTGGATTGGTCGGACCGCTGGCCGTGCATGGACGACAAGACGGCCACGACCGACTTCGATCGCCACTATATCTATCATCCGGCGTGGGCGGCCCGCGTACTGGCCGAGACGCGTCCGGCCGAGCACATCGACATCTCGTCGTCGCTGCACTTCGTCACGCTGACGTCCGCGTTTGTGCCGGTGCGCTTCTATGATTATCGGCCCGCGACCATCCAGCTGGAGAACCTGGCATGTGACCGTGCGGACTTGACCGCGCTGCCGTTTGAAGACGGCAGCGTCGCGTCGCTGTCCTGCATGCATGTCGTCGAGCACGTGGGCCTGGGGCGCTACGGCGACCCGGTGGATTACGACGGTGACCTCAAGGCCATGGCCGAGCTGCAGCGCGTTCTGGCGCCGGGCGGCACGCTGCTCTTTGTGGTGCCGACCGGCGGCGCGCGCATCCAATACAACGCGCACCGCATCTACAGTTATCGCCAGGTCGTGGATCATTTTGCCGGCTTGTCACTGGTCGAGTTTGCGCTGATTCCCGACAGCGCCGAGACCGGCGAGCTCATCCGCGGGGCCTCCGAGGCGCTGGCGGACGCCCAGAAATACGGCTGCGGCTGCTACCGCTTCATTAAGGAAGGATAGACTATTGCTCAGTCACCTCTCTCTGGGCGTCAGTGATCTCGAGCGCTCGCGCGCGTTCTACGACGCGGTGCTGGCGCCGCTGGGGGCCGTGCGGGTCTGGGATCACGGGCGTGGCAGCGGCTATGGCCCGCCCGACGGCAACGATAAGCTGGCTATTTTCGAGCGCGGTGACGGGACCACCCAGCTGAGCGCCGGACCCGGCTTTCACCTGGCGTTTTTTGCGCCCGATCAGGCCGCAGTCGCCGCCTTTCACGCCGCCGCTATCGCTCACGGCGGCGCCGACGAAGGCGCGCCCGGACCCCGCCCACAGTACGGCCCAACGTATTATGCCGCGTTTGTACGCGACCCCGACGGCCACAAGCTGGAAGTGAAGGTGCAGCAGGCCTGAAAAAAGGCCATGTGACCTGCGTCAGTGTCCGTGACGAAGGTCCCTGTTCTTGCTGGTCACAGTGGACCCCACCCTTTCTAATCTCGTGTCATAACAAGACGTTTGAAGGGCGGCATGCCCATTGCACACGCGGCGCGGCGCTGGGGTTCATAGGCCGCAAGACAGGAGATCACTCATGAAGAAGCTCGTAACACTCTTTACCGCGTTCGCAGTCAGCCTGGTCGGCTGTGGCGAGGGCGGCGTCGACGACCAGAGCTCCGATCCGCGACCGGACGGTGCCAACAAAGAGAGCGCCAGCAAGGCGGACGAATGGAACTGGGCCAACAACCCGGACCGCTTCCAGGTCGATCTCAACTACAAGATCGACGAGCTGCCGAAAGAGGGCAAGAGCGAGCACATCCCGTGGCCGGCGACCTACTGGCCCACCTATGAGGACAGCATCAACGTGCGCTGGCAGGGCCACGAGACGATGAGCCCCGCCGAGAAATACGACAAAGCCTTCAACGGCTGGGAGCCTGTCGAGGGCTTCATGGACCTCAAGCCTTACGAGTCGAGTAACTGCACCGACAAGAGCTGGGACCAGAACTACTACGACGAGCTTGGGCCGGCCGCCAACTGGGTGTCGCGCAACAAAGGCAACTGGAAAGCGCACGACGGCGTGGACAACGACGGCGACGGCGAGACCGACGAGTGTGACGATCGCGACGGCGTCGAGACCTGGTTCGGCCTGTGCCACGCGTGGGCCCCGGCCGCGCTGCTCGAGAAAGAGCCCCAGCACCCGGTCACCATCAACGGCGTGCGCTTCGAGGTGTCCGACATCAAGGCGCTGCTCATCATGCAGTACGACCGCCCCAAGGCGTACATGATCGGCGGCCGCTGCAACGACAAAGAGGTCGAGCGCGACGAGCACGGCCGGGTCAAGGATGTCGACTGCCGCGACACCAACGCCGGTACCTGGCACGTGGTCATGGCCAACTTCCTGGGCGTGCTGAAGCGCCCCATCGCCGAGGACCGCACCTACAACTACGAGGTCTGGAACCAGCCCGTGCTCGAGTTCAAGGTCAACGAGATGAACGACGTCACCGAGCGTGAGGCCATCGAGGCGCTCGGCCAGCCCGACACCGTCGAGAAGTACCCCTACAACGACAAGGCCGTTCGCTGGGTCAAGGTCAACGCGACCAGCTACTACATCACCGAGTCGCAGCCGGCGCTGAAGCCGTTCACCGACGTGATCAGCACGTACACCCGCCAGGACGTCTACGACTACCTGTTGGAGATCGACGAGAACGACAACATCATCGGCGGCGAGTGGCTCGGCGACAGCAACGTGAACCACCCCGACTTCCTGTGGCTGCCTACGGGCACCCGCGGCGGCAACCCCAACATGGACACCGACATCGTGCTCGACCTGGTCGAGAAGAGCCAGACCCCGGACACGGGCGGCGACGACACCGGCAGCGACGTGCTGGTCTTCGAGAACGCCAACGAGTTCCCGATTCCGGACAACGATGCGGCCGGCACCAGCAGCACCATCGGCGTGACCGACACCGTGACCGTGGGCAACCTCTCGGTCGAGGTCAACATCGTGCACACCTACATCGGTGACCTCACTGTCGTCCTGCGCAAGGACGGCAAAGAGGCGGTGCTTCACAACGAGGCCGGCGGCAGCAACGACAACATCGAGAAGACCTTCACGGTGACCTCGATGGCCGGCGTGGACAGCGCGGGCAACTGGGAGCTGTTCGTCAAGGACAGCGCCGGTCAGGACACGGGCTCCATCATGAGCTGGAAGCTGAAGTTCGTGGGCGGCGGCGACGACGGCGGCGACTCGGGCGACGGCGGCACCTTCACCGTGTCGGCGGACCCGGCGATGGCGATTCCGGACAATGACGAGACCGGCGTGACAAGCACGATCGACGTCTCCGAGCGCAAGAACATCAAGGCCGTCAAGGTCACCGTGCTCGTCAAGCACAGCTACATCGGCGCGCTGACGATCAACCTCAAGCACGGCGCGCTCAAAGAGACCCTGCACAACATGGAGGGCGGCAGCTCCACGGAGATCGTCAAGACCTACGACGTCAGCGCCTTCAACGGTGGCACCACCGAGGGTGCGTGGGACCTGGTCGTCGCGGACCACGATGCGTACGGCGACACCGGCACCATCGAGTCCTGGTCGATCGAGTTCGTTCACTAGAAGCGGACGCCCTCCCTCCTTTCCGCCCGTTTAAGATTCCTTAAGGGATCGTTTACGGGCCACCTCCGAACAAAGGTCACGACGCCGGCGGCAGTCGCCGGTCTCGCACCGACCTTCGGAGGTCCACATGCAACGTCTCTTCAACGCTCTTCTCGTCGCGGTCGCGGCAATCTCAATCTCTGCGTGCGCGGTTGAAGCAACCCCCGAAGCGGTCGAAGGCGGCCGTCTCGGAGGCCTCAATCTGGCCCTCACGGGCGAGCAGGTGGCTAATGCCGGCGCGATCGAGGTCGCGATCACCGAGGCGGGACAATCCGCGCCGCTGGTGGTCGACAGCTTCACGCCCAATTCCAGTGAGGTGGAGCGCAACTTTCGTATCCCGCCCGGCACCTACGATATCGGCGTGAAGGTCTTTGACCCCGCCGGCGCCCTCATCGCGGGCGGCACGGCCGGCGGCGTGACGGTCAGCCCCGGCGACAACGCGGTCAGCGTCGTGCTGGTGCCGACAGCGGAAGACCTCAGCGACGTGCTGATCGCATTTGCCCAGCCGCCGGTCAAGATCGGCTCGATCGCCGCCGACGGCAACACGGACCAGGACGGTACGCTCAGCGTGACGGCAATCGTGGCTTCGACGGCCGACTTCGATCCTGACGCGCCGCCCAGCGTCTCCGTCTTTGCCGCCATCCTGCTTGCCAACGGACCCGACGGGGCCGAGAACGACCACCTCTCGTTCTCCCTCGAGAAGGACGCGACCGACGAAACCAGGTTTGTCGGCAGCGTGCCCGCCGACTGGATCGGCCGAGCAACCATGCAGGTGACCGTGATCGCAGACGGGCAGGTCGTCGACACCACCACCAAGGACGTCATCGGCATCCCGTCGGACACCACCCTGGCCATCGCGGACGTGCTGGCCAAGAACCTCAGCGTCCTGCCTGACGGAACCCTGGCCAAAATCTCCGGCTTGTCCACGACGGACTTCAAGCTGGACGCGGCGGGCATCAGCGAGCTGAACTCGGCGATTGCGGTCCTGAACAAGTCGATTGCCGCCGGCACGATGGTGTTGGACGCCGATATGGGCAACGTCATCAACCCGCTGATGTTTGCGACGCTCGGCTACTGGCAGTGCGTGTTCAAGATTCTCAAATGCGAGGCGCTGAGCGTAGGCTGCATCGCCGCGGTGCCCGGCGCCCTGATCGGCTGTGCCGCGGCCTGCGAGGCAAGCATCGGGCTGGCTTGTGTCCTCTGCGTTTCCGCCGCGGGTGGCGGGGCGGTCGCGCTCTGCGATAGCGCCATCACTTGCTGGCAGGAGGCCAAAAAGCAGCGCTGCATCCCGTAGCCGCGCGCGAGTCATCCGCTGAGGTCGGGCCTGTTTTCTTGCGGCGCCCGGCCTCAGCCTCGATCAATAGCGGCACCCCAAACAGCCCGAAGGAGTCGCTCGGTGAAACGATTACTATGTGCTTTGGTCATCCTCGCGCCCCTGTGTGCGTCCGCCCAGGACAAAGAGCTGGTCCCGGACAAAGTGGAGTCAAAAACCGGCGCCGGCTGGGGCGTCACGCTCGGGGTCGGCGCGTCCTTCTCGTTTGCGCACAGCTCGCACGTCGTCGGGTCGCAGGACGGGCAAACCTGGAACATCGGGCCTTCGATCGACTTCGGCTTCAGCTACATCAAGGACGCCAACGAGTGGCGTAACACGCTGGCTGTCCGCGAGATCTTCACGCGCACGCCGCTTATCGATGAGTTCGTCAAGACGGTCGATACGCTGAAGTTCGAGAGCATCTACCTCTATCACTTCAAGAACATGAGCTGGCTGGGTCCCTTTGTGCGGTTCCAGCTCGATACCTCGATCTTCCCGACAAAAGACGTGCGCGCAGCCGACGTGGTCTACAACGTGGACGGCGCCGACCGGGACCCGACCGATCGCCTGGACCTGGCCGAGTCGTTTGCCCCGCTGCACCTCAAGCAGTCGCTCGGCCTCTTTGCGCAGCCCGTCGACAAGCCGCACGCCAAAGTGGAGTTTCGCGCGGGTGCGGGCGCGCGGGAGACCATGGGCTTCGACGCGCTGGCCGTCAACGACAAGGACGGCACGGACGCGATCGAGGTCACGAGTGTGCTCGACTTCAACCAGCTCGGCGGCGAGCTGTTCGGCGGCATCTCGGGCACCGTGACCTGGGAGAAGCTCGGGCCGACCCGTCCGCTGCTCTACGCGATCTCGATCGAGAGTCTGCTGCCGTTCTACTCCAGCGAGGACGCCGGCAAGGACTTCGTGGATCTCATCAGCGTGGAGTTCGACGCCAAGCTCGGCATCAAGCTGTTTGAGTGGATGTCGCTGGATTACAACCTGCGCGTCGTGCGGCAGCTGCTGGTCGTCGATGAGCTGCAGATTCAGAACAACCTGCTGCTGAACTTCGGGTACAGCCTTCTGTAGCCCCAAACAAGACGGTTCGCCCCATGCTTGGGACGAATCGCCCCGCGCTCACATTTGATAATCGGGTACTTGACCTCGATCAGAGGTTTGGCACACCCGGTGCAAATGTCCTCCGCCGACGGATGTATCGGACGGATCACGGAGGAGCCCACATGTCATCGATGTACGCACCCTTGTCTAACTTGCACGGTAATGGAGAAGCGCTGCCCGGCGGCTGGCCGACAGAGCTCATGCGGGTAGGCACCACCAGTCGCTGGGGGCGTCGTACGACGATCTGTGAGCAGGGCCGCAAAAGCGGCGAGGTCCACATCATGCTGTTCGGCAAAGTGCTGCGCGAGTGCGCGGACGTCGAAGGCGAGCGCACCATCCTGGACGTGCACGGACGCGGCGAGGTGCTCGGCGCGATCGGGCTGCTGGACGGCGGGGTCGAGCCCCACACCATTCGCACCCACACCCGCACCTCAGCGCTGACCGTCAGCTACGAGAACTTCCGCGCCTTCCTGCGCAAGCACCCTGAGGCCCGCGCGGCGTTCGACACGCAGATGGCGCGACGCTATCGCCACGACACCGCACGGGCGACCAGCTTGGCGACCGAGCGCGTGGAGGTCCGCATTCGCCGCATGCTGGTCGATCTGGCCACCCGGTTCGGCGTCTTCGGCGACGTACGCGGACTGCTTCTGGACCTGGGACTGACCCGGGCTGAGCTCGCCGCGCTCGCCGGCACCACGCTCGAGACCGTGATTCGCACCGCTCACCGCCTGCGTGACCAGGGCCTCCTCGTCACCGACGGCCGCCGCTTCTTCATCCCGGATATGGACAAATTCCGGCCGTGAGGGCGCTATGATCCCCCGCCCATCGGAGGACCTGATCGCTCGGTACGGTGGGCGCGGGCCCCGCTACACCTCGTATCCGCCCGTGCCGGTCTGGACCGACGCGGTTGGACCGGATGACTACCGACAGGCGCTGGCGGAGGCGCGCAGCTCGACCGCCGAGGCTGCCATCTACGTGCATCTGCCGTTTTGCGCAGAGCGCTGCTGGTACTGCGGCTGCAACGTGAGCATCCAGCGCCGTCCAGCCGTGATCGACACCTACGTCGACCAGCTGGCGGTCGAGGTGGCCACCGTCTCCGGGCTCTTCGGCAGCGAGCGCACCATCCGGTCGCTGCACGTCGGCGGCGGCACACCCAACCATCTGTCCCCCGAGCAGCTCGGCCGCATGCTCGGCACACTGCGCGGCGCGTTCAACTTCGCGCCGGATGCCGAGTTCTCCGTCGAGCTGGACCCGCGCCCGGCAAAGCGCGCCGACGTCGAGGCCATCGTCAAGTTGGGCTTCACGCGCCTCAGCTTCGGCGTCCAGGATATCGATCCCGGCGTCGGAAAGGCCATCGGGCGCACGATGGACGGCGGCCACGTCGCGTCGCTGATCCGCGCGGCTCGCCACGCCGGGGCCACCAACATCAACATCGACCTCATGTACGGCCTGCCCCTGCAGACCCCCGCCTCCATGGCGTGGATGAGCGACTGCGTCGTCAACTCGATGCGACCTGATCGCATCGCCCTGTACGGCTATGCCCACGTGCCCTGGCTGCGTCCTCAGCAGCGCCGTCTGGAGCGCAACCCGCTGCCCGGCGCCCAGGACCGCGTCGCCCTCTTCGCCACTGCGGCCGACGCGCTGCTGCAGGCGGGATACAAGTCCATCGGTCTGGACCACTTCGCCCTGCCGTCCGATCCAATGATCGCGGCGCGGCGCGCCGGCACGCTCTCGCGCACGTTCATGGGGTACACCACAACCCATGAGCCGGACCTGATCGGGCTGGGCACCTCGGCCATCGGCAAGATCGGCACCGCCGCCGCTCCGCTCTTCGTCCAAAACGCGCCTGTCGTGAAGGCCTATCAGCGCGCCACCGACGGCATCGCCACCGTGCGCGGTCACCGCATGTCCGGCGAAGATCGGGTTCGAGGTGGCGTGATTCACGACATTCTGTGCCGGCTGGAGGTGCGCTCCACGGCGGAGATGGATCTGTGGGCCGCGTTCCCAGACGCGCTCGCCGCGCTGCGCCCTTATGAGGACGACGGCTTGATCGTGCTGCGTCGCGATGGCCTGGATGTCACCGAGCTCGGACGCTATTTCCTGCGCCCGATCGCCATGCAATTCGACGGCTGGCGCACGCCGGACACCTCGACCACCCGCTACTCCGCTACTGTATAAAGACAGCCTACTAGGTGACTGGTGCCGAACGACGTCACGCCCCTCGCGGAGCCTCGCCGGCGCTCTCGGCGCGGAACGCGCTCGACGGGCCTAAGGGCCCGCCTTCACACGTTCCGTCCCCTCGCTTCGCTCGGCGCCGAGATCGCCAGGCGAGGCTCCACGAGGGACGCAACGCCGTTTGGCACCAGTCACCTAGGCCGTCGGCAGCTCGACGCAGAAGCGAGTGCCGCCAATGTCCGGCTGCTCGACGTAGATGCGCCCGCCGTGGTCGTTGACGATGCCCCTGACCACGGCCAGGCCCAGTCCCGTGCCGGCGCCGCGCGGCTTGGTGGTGTAGAACGGCTCGAAGATCGTCTCGGCCTTGTCGGCGTCGATGCCGCTGCCGTCGTCTTCGAATGTGAGGCGCAGCGAGCCCTCAGCCGGGTGGGCGCAGTCGATGACGATCGCCTCAGCGCCCGCGTCGACCGCGTTCAGCACCAGGTTCAACACCACCTGCTGCAGCTGATGCAGGCTGCCGTACACCATGCACGATCCGTCACTGACGCGATTGGTGATCGAGACCTGCCGCTTCATCACGCGGGTCTCCAGCAGCGGCAGCGTCTCGGACAGCACCGCTGTGATCGGAATGCGCTGCCGGCCGTCCGTCTCGGCGCGTGAGAAGTCCAGCATCTGCCGCACCAGCGCCGCGATGCGGTCGATCTGGCTCACGATCGTCTGCAGGCCGGTGGCCATGCGCGAGTCCGGCGCCGCGCGACCCAGCAGTACCTCCGCGCGCCCACTGATAATGTTCAGTGGTGTCCCGATCTCATGCGCCACCCCCGCTGCCAGGCGTCCGATCGCCGACTGCTTCTCCGCCTCGACCAGCGTCCGATGCGTGGCGCGCATCTGCTCGTGAGCGGCGCGCAGATCCTCGTGCAGCGCCGCCTGCTGCAGCGCCACCACCAACTGGGTGCCGAGCAGCGTGACCATCTCCTCGTCCAGCTCCGGGGTCGTGTGCTGCAAGAACAGCGTGCCGTCCAGCGTGCCTTCCACCCCGCCGAGGCTTGCGCAGGAGATGTGAGCGCCCGGGACCAGGCGATCGTCTCGGTGAAGCTGCCCACCGATGCCCAGCGCACCCGCCGACCGCGTCCAGGTGGCGTCCTCCAGCCGCGCAAGGACGGCGGGCGCCAGCTCGCCGACGACGAACGTCTTGGACCGCCGGGGGCGCTGCGCCACAAATGCGGCCGCATCGACATCGGTCGCCTGTCGCATCGCACCCAGGCCGATGGTCGCGACTTTGTCGAAGTCGAGCGTGGTCAGCAGCTGTTGAGTCATCGTGGCCACACCGGCCACCCGTCTGCGCTGGAGCGCCGCCTCGCGCCGCAGCTCGCGCGCCTCGCCGATCTGGCCCAACACGTCCAGCAGCGTGGTGGGCGGGCAGGGCTTCTGCAGGTATCGAACGGCGCCCATCTCCAGCGCGTCGATCGCGGTATCCAGGGACGCCGCCGCCGTGACGAACACGATGTCTACGTCCGGCTGGGTCTCGCGCAGCATGCGGGCGACGTCCACGCCGCTGCCGTCCGGCAGGTTGATGTCCACGAGCGCGATTCCGAACGGCGGCAGGGGCCCGCTCGCTTCGGCTACGGACGCGACCGCCTCGACCGTGTAGCCGCGGTCTTCCAGGATGTCGACCAGCGTATCTCGAACGCCGGCATCATCCTCCAGCAACAAAATAGGCTCGTACGCGGTGATCAGGACTCGCCTCCTGCTTCAGTGTCCAAGTCATAGCGCCTACGCCATCGATAAAGCGTCCGCCGGTCGATGCCGAGGATGCTGGCGGCCTTTTCTTTGTTGGCCCCCGTAATGCGCAGCACGCGCACGATATAGCGCCGCTCGAGCTCTTGCAACGTGGGCAGATCGTCCCATGGTGGGGTGCTGGGGTCCTGGCCGCCGTCGCCCACTTGCCGCATCTTGAGCTCTTCAGCGACATCGGCGACGCCGATCGTCTGGCTGCCGCACAAGACGTGCGCGCGCTCGATGATGTTCTCGAGCTCTCGGACGTTCCCCTCCCAGCGGTAGCGCATCAGCGCCTTCATGGCCTCCGCGTTGACCTCTTTGTGACCCGTCCCGTGCTCGCGCGCCATCTCCTTGAGGAAATACGTGACCAGCAGCGGGATGTCCTCGATCCGGTCGCGCAGCGCGGGCAACCGCACCGGGATGACGCTCAGCCGGTAAAACAGGTCCTCCCGGAAGCGCCCCTCGCGCACCTCGTGCCGCAGGTCCTTGTTGGTCGCCGCGACGATGCGCGTCGTGACCCGGATCTCACGATTGCCGCCCACCGGACGGATCTGCTTCTCCTGAAGGGCGCGCAGCAGCTTGGCCTGAAGACCGAGCGGCATGTCGCCGATCTCATCCAGAAACAGCGTGCCGCGCGTCGCCTCTTGAAACAGACCGGTCTTGTTGGCGTGCGCACCCGTGAAGGCGCCGCGCACGTGGCCGAACAGCTCGCTCTCCAGCAGTCCCTCGGGCAACGCCGAGCAGTTGATCGCCACAAACGGCTGCTTTTTACGCGCGCTGTTATAGTGAATGGCCTTGGCGACCAGCTCCTTGCCGGTGCCGCTCTCGCCAAGCACCAGGACGCTGCTGTTGGCGCCGGCGACGCGCTCGATCAGGTTGAACAGCTGCTGCATGGCCGGGCTCTTGCCGATGATCCCGCTGAACTGGTAGCGGCGCTCCACCTCACGGCGCAGTCGCTCGTTTTCGTGCTGAATTTCGCGGTGCGCCAGCGCCCGCTCCACGACCAGCATGACCTCTTTGAGCCGGAACGGCTTCGTAATGAAGTGGTAGGCGCCCTTCCGCGTCGCTTCGATCGCCAGATCGATCGACCCGAACGCGGTGATAAGGATGACCGGCACGTTGGCGTGGACCGCCCGCACGCGTTGCAGCAGCGTCATCCCGTCCAGCTCACCCATCTTGAAGTCCGTGATGACCAGCGCCGGCGGCGACTCGATAATCGCATCCAGAGCTGTCGCCGGGTCGGTATAGCTCTCCGCCACGTAGCCGGCATCGGCCAGAACCTCGGTGAGTAGCTCACCCATCTGCGCTTCGTCATCCACGACAACAATGCGCTGCCCACGCTCTGTTTTCGGCTGCTGGCTCATACTCTCCCGTCCCTTGCGGCTTGGTGGACTCACGTGCGCCATCATCGTGGCAACTCCAAAGTGAATGTCGATCCCTGCCCCAGCGTGGAGGTCACCGCCAGCGAGCCGCCGTGCGCTCTGGCGACGCGGCGGCAATACGGCAATCCAAGGCCCAGTCCATAGGTCTTGGTGGTGACGAGCGGTGCGAAGATCTTCTCGAGCATGTCGGCTTCGATGCCGACGCCATCGTCCGCGACCTCGATGGTGATGGCGCGGTCCGTGACGCTCAGCGACATCGACACGGACCCCGCGTCGCCGACCGCCTGCTGCGCGTTTCTCACCAGATTGCGAAGCAGCGCGCGGAGCTGCACTTCATCGCCGGTGAACGTGATCATCTCCTCGGGGATGGTCACGTTTACCGGCGCGCCGTCGGCGGCCACCTCTTCCCGAACCGACGTCAACAGCGCGCGCATCGGGATCTCGGACGAGATCGGCTGTCGCTCTCGCGCGAACTCCAGGAGGCTGCCCACCAGCCGGTTGCACTCCTCCACTTTGGTGCGCATCACCTCCAGGTGGCGCTGCACTCGCTCGTCGCCACCGCTGCCGATCTTGTAGTTCAAGAAGTAGGCGGCGTTCTGCATCGCGCTCAGCGGATTGCGGATCTCGTGCGCGAAGCTGCCTGCCAGCTCGCCGATCGTCGCCAGTCGCTCATTGCGTTGCAGCTCAGCGCCGATGTGATCCCAGTACACATTGTTGATGATGCCAAGCTCCAGGTCCATCAGCTTGTGTACGGCCACGCGCTGCTCGGTCGTGGCATGCGGTATCAGGCCGAGTCGCAGCACGTTCATGGCCGTAAAGACGTAGTGTGGGGGTAGCCCGATGCGCACATGCACCTGCCCGATTCGCGCGCGGCGCTGGTAGTAGTGGGCGTCGTACGGACCGTCGAGAAACTCACGCAGCCACTGCAGCAGGGTCTTGGACAGTCGCTCGCGCGAGCTGTGTGCCGCCACCACCGCCTGCGCGCCGGGCTCGTCGTCGATACGATCGTAGAAGTCCGCGACGATGTCCTCGAGGTGCGGCCCGACGGTCGCGGCCAGCGTGTTCAGAGCGGCCGCGTCATCCGCTTCGAAGCCGACATATGACTTCATCTGTTCGAATAAGGTGGCTTCCAAATCAGCTCTCATGGGCAATCCGCACGACGCGCACTCCGCCGTCGGTCCTCATGAGCGTGTCACACCAATGAGTGTCTTCAAAAAGATACTGTATTTGCAGCGCATGCACCTGCCCGCCCTCGAACAGTGCGCGCGCCGCGCTCAGCGTGAGCGTTTGCCTCGAAGCTCGCCGCGCCGCTGGGTCACGCGCGATCACCTCCAACACCTGCGTTTGTCCGATATCGTCCAGCAGGGCGCCCGTCGACTCGGCGTCCAAGACGGCCTGATACAGCGCCGGCATGCTGGGATCCGTGGGGTGCGCGCTCATCGTTGGTCCAGCCTTGCTGAGGGTGCGTGGCACTGTGTACAGCTGCGTCGCTCCGGGTGTGTGCTCTGCATACCGAAGCGTCCGTGGGGTCCATGGCAGCTGCCGCATTTGCTGCGCATCCACGTCGTGTGCGGTATCGTCGGCGGCGCTCCGGCCCAGGCGCGCTCGCCTCTGATCACGGGCGCCATCCCCACAAAGTCGTTGGGCGCCCAGCCCGCGTCCGCCGTTGTCGCGTCGTGCTGCGGGACATGGCACTGGGTGCAGCTGCCGTAGGCGCGATGGCTGATCTGCGGCGCCGTCTTCCCGCCGATCGTCACCGGCGTTCCGTGACACGCCAGGCAGGACGCCACCGTCTGCTCGGTGACCGCGTGCGGGATCGTGGGCGGCGCGCCTGCAAATGCTCGGTGCCGCGCTCGGTCGACCAGCGCGCCCCGCCGATCCGCCTCGGTCTGTTGGGCCGGGTCCGAGGTCACAACCGTCGGCGGTAGATCAGCGATCGCCACGCGGAACCCGGCGTTTGGTCCACGCCGCGCGTCCCGCAGCTCGCGATAGGTCACCGCGGCCTCGGCCGGCTGCATCACAGGTGCCGGCGTGGTGACCCGCTCGGACTTGGCCGTCGGGCGTACGCCGAGCAGAAACCCGCCGAACGCGCCACCGATCGCGACCGCCAACAATACGTTGATCCAGCGTACGCCCACGTCAGGCCCGGGCCCGCTCGATACGCACCGCGCACTTCTTGAAGTCGGGCTGTTTAGAGATGGGGTCGTGTGCGTCCAGCGTCACCTCGTTGATCGCGATCCGCTCGTCAAAGAACGGCACAAAGACCGTACCCTGCGGCGGTGAGCCCCGCCCGTCCACCCAGGCGACCAGCTCCACGCTGCCGCGCCGGGACGTCACCCGCACGCGCTCGCCGTTGCCGATGCCGGCCGCAACCGCGTCGTCCGGATGGAGCTCCACGTATGCGTTGGGCATCGCACGCCGCAGCTGCGGGACGCGCATCGTCATGCTGCCGCTGTGCCAGTGCTCGAGCACGCGCCCGGTGCACAGCCACAGCGGGTACTCCGCGTCCGGGGCCTCGGGCGGCGGCTCGTACGGCCTGAACCAGATCTGCGCGCGCCCGTCCTTGCTGGTCGAGTGATAGAAGTCGATCTCCGACCCCTCGCGCACGTACGGATCATCGAACTCCGAGAAGCGGAAGCGGGTCTCCCGCCAAGAGCCGTCCGGCTGCCGCACCACCGGCCAGCGCAGGCCGCGAGTCTTGACGTACTCGTCGTAGGGCGCCAGGTCCTTGTGCTTCAGTCGGGTGAAGCCGCGGTACTCCTCGAACAGCGCCTTGTCCACGTTGACGTCGTAGTAGTGGGAGAAGTCCCAGATGGGCGCGTCGCTTCCCTCGATGTGGAACAGAAAGCGCCCGTCCTTGTCCTTCATCCCGGCCATGCCGCGCTCGTACAGCTTGCGGGCGACGGCGATGATCTGCCACGCATCGTCGCGCGCCTCACCGGGCGGCTCCACCATCTTGAACCACTGCTGCGTGCGCCGCTCCGAGTTGCCGAAGATGCCGTTCTTCTCGACCCACATCGAGGACGGCAGCACCAGGTCCGCCAGCGCAGTCGTCGCGTTGGGGTACACCTCCGACACGATGAGGAACTTGTCCTTGAGCCCGCGCTTGCCGGTGAACAGCTTCTTGAGGTTGGGCAGCGTCTGCCCGGGGTTGGTCACCTGCACCCAGATCGTGCCGATGTCGCCGCCCTTGTCGGTCGGTGTGCAGAACGACTCCCACATCTTCACCGTGTGGTGCCCGGGTTTTGCGTTGATCCTGCCGGCCGGCAGGTTCCATAGCGCCTCTGACTGCTGACGATGGGCGGCCTTTTTGACGATGCGGCCGCCGGGCAGCGCGTGCGCCAGCGTACCCACTTCGCGCGCGGTTCCACAGGCCGAGGGTTGGCCGGTGAGGCTGGTCGGCGCGTCGCCCGGCTTTCCGAAGTGGCCGCTGAGCAGGTGCACGCCATGGATCAGGGTGTTCATCGCCGTCCCGCGGGTGTGCTGGTTGGCGCCCATGCACCACAGGCTGGTGATCCGCAGCGAGCGGTCACCGAACAGCTTGGCCAGCATGCGGATATCGTCCGCCGGTACGCCGCTGATCTCCTCGACCCGCTGCGGCGTGTACTCCATGAGGCGCGTCTTCAGCTCTTCAAACGTAATGGCCTGCCCGAACAGCGACGGCTTCTCGCCATCTGCGCGGAAGCTGCAATGCTTGGCGACGAAGTCCTTGTCCCATGTGCCGTTGGCCAGCAGCAGGTGCATGATGCCGTTGGCGATCGCCAGGTCCGTGTTGGGCTTGAACATCAGCGTGTGGTCCGCGTGGGCGCTGGTGCGGGTGCGCCGTGTCGCGATGTCGATCAGCGTGACCTTCTCCCCGCGGGATCGTCGGTCGATCACGCGCGAGAACAGCACGGGGTGCATCTCTGCGGGGTTGTTTCCCCACGTGATGACCACGTCGCATTTGTCCAGATCGGCGTAGCACCCGGCGGGCTCATCCACGCCGTAGGTCGCCAGAAAGCCCGTCACAGCCGACGCCATGCACAGGCGCGCGTTGGGATCGATGTTGTTGTTGGACAGCCCACCCTTGATGAACTTCTGGGCGACGTATCCCTCCGGAATCGTCCACTGGCCGCTGCCGTAGATGGCGAACCGGCCCGGCGCGGCCTCGATGCGGTCGGCGATCGTCTCCAGCGCCTCGCTCCACGAGATGGGCGTCAGTCGCCCGTTCTTGCGCAGCAGCGGCACGGTCAGGCGGTCGCGTCCGTAGAGAGCGCCGCCCACATGGTAGCCCTTGACGCACAAGAGACCTTTGTTGACGTCGGCCTTGCGGTCCCCGGCGATCGCGACGACCCGGTCATCCTGCACGCCGACCTGCACGTGGCAGCCGGTTCCACAGAAGCGACAGGGCGCTTTGTCCCATTTCACTCCGGGCACGACCGGCGGCTCGCCCGCACCTGCCTCCGCAGCGGCGGCGACGGCGGCGGCCATAGCCGAGCGCTTCAAGAAATCCCTTCGCTTCATGCTCAGTGCGCCTCCACCGTTGCGTCGTCCTGCGAATACGCGACCATCACGGCCAACACGCCTTCCAGTCGCGCGATGGTTCTTAGGAGATCACGCTCGTGCGAGGTTGAGTTGGACTCAACGACGATGGGCAGGCGGCCAAACGTGGCGGCGCCCACGCTGATCGCGGGATTGGTAGTCAGCTCGGCGATCGCTGACGCCGCGCGGCGTCCGTCGGGGTCGAGGGTTATGACCAGGCCAAGGAATCTCATTAGGACCTCCTGGGCAGAGAGTCACTGCAAGACTCGTGACAACTTTGTAATGGCACGGATCCGGCATCGTTGGGTCCCCGTGAAGCTTGTTCATACCATTCTAATCGCTGTGCTGCTCGGTTGTTCGGGGGGGGAGCCACCCGTTGGGATAAAATACCCCGTGTCCCAGATCGTCGGGTCAGAAAGTCCCAAACACCCGGTTGAGATCATCCAGCCAGACGGTGATTTTCAGCTTTGCGGTGTGTGTCATTCGATCAAACCGCCCAAATCGCCCCATGACGGGGGCGATTTGTCCGAATTTCACCGCGGGCTGCACTTTGTGCACGGAAGTCTGGTGTGCCAGTCGTGCCACGCGCCTCCCGCGTACGACGCGCTGCGCCTATCGGACGGCCGAACGCTGGCCCGTAGCCAGACGATGGCGCTGTGTGGGCAGTGCCACGGGACGCAGCTGCGTGACTATGAGCACGGCGCCCACGGTGGGATGACCGGCTATTGGGACCGCACGCGCGGGCCCCGCACACGCAACCACTGTGTGCACTGCCATGACCCACACGCCCCCAAGTTTCGCGGGATGCAGCCCGCACCCGGACCCCAGGATGGAGGACATTAAGATGACGGAGAAGACCGCCGGACAAGGCATGACGCGGCGTACCGGCCTCAAGCTGCTTGGCGCTGCCCTGGGTGCCGCCGCGTTCGCCCGCGCGACCGCGCCGCTGGCCGCATGGGTCGACGGCATGTCGCTCGACGAGTTTTTGCAGAAGCACTATCAGGAGCTCACCGACGACCAGAAGCTCGCGGTGCTGGCGCGCCTGGAAGAGGAGACCGAGGAGACCTACGGCGTGCAGGTCACCATCGGCGACCATCGGCCGACCGAAGGCGTGGAGTTCGGTTACGCGCTGAACTTGAGCATCTGCATCGGCTGCCGAAAGTGCGCCGAGGCGTGCACAGAAGAAAACAACCACGACCGGTCCACCAACAACTCCTACATCCGCGTTCTGGAGATGGAGAAGGGGACCACTGATCTGGAGCGCGGCAACGCTGACTACGACCACCCGGTCCCGGCGCCCGACAAATACTACATGCCCATCCAGTGCCAGCAGTGCGCCAACCCCCCCTGCGTCAAGGTCTGCCCGGTCGAGGCCACCTGGCGCGAGGACGACGGCATTGTGGTGGTCGACTACAACTGGTGCATCGGCTGCCGATACTGTGAGGCGGCGTGCCCCTACCACGCGCGGCGCTTCAACTGGAAGAAGCCGGACCTGAACCCGGAGGACATCAACCCAAACCAGAGCTATCTCTCCAATCGCATCCGTCCTCAGGGCGTCATGGAGAAGTGCACCTTCTGCCTGCATCGCACGCGTGAGGGTCGTTTGCCGGCCTGCCTGGAGGCCTGCCCGACCGGTGCGCGCGTCTTCGGCAATCTACGCGACCCCAACTCGGAGATCCGCTGGGTCATCGAGAACAAGCGCGTCTTTGTCCTCAAAGAGGAGCTGGGCACGCAGCCTCGCTTCTTCTACTTCTTCGACACCTAGGATCCGACGTCTTGAACGCACCGCAAAAAGACACTCAGCTCGAATCCCACTGGGTCAGCTACCCGCGCTTCGTGTGGCGGTCGCTGGTGCTCGCCACGGACGGCAGTCTGCGTTACTACGCCTGGCTGACTGTCCTGACCGCGCTGGCGCTGGTCGGTCTCAACGCCTGGGCCGTCCAGGTCGTCGAGGGCATGTCGGTGACCGGCATGTCCGACCACGTGTCCTGGGGCCTCTACATCGCCAACTTCACCTTCATGGTGGGCGTGGCGGCCGGCGGCGTGATGATGGTCATCCCGGCGTACGTATACAGCGATCGCGACATGAAGGACGTCGTCATCATCGGCGAGATGCTGTCGGTCGCCGCCATCGTCATGGCGCTGGCCTTCGTCATCGTCGACATGGGGCGTCCTGACCGCCTGTGGCATATGATGCCGGGCATCGGCCGCTTCCACTGGCCCGTCTCCATGCTGACCTGGGACGTCGTCGTGCTCAGCGGCTATCTGCTGCTGAACCTGCACGTGGTCAGCTACATGGTGTACACCCGCGCGCTCGGCCGAAAGCCCGACCACCGCTGGTACGTGCCGTTTGTGTTGGTCTCCATCGTCTGGGCCATCTCGATTCATACGGTCACCGCCTTCCTGTACGCCGGTCTCGGCGGGCGCCCGTTCTGGAACTCGGCGTTGCTTGCCCCCCGGTTCCTGGTCTCCGCGTTTGTTGCCGGGCCCGCCTTTCTCATCATTACGATGCAGGTGCTGCCGCGGGTGGCTCGCGTTCAGCTTGGACGGCGCCCGCTCGAGACGCTGGTAGCGATTTTGCGCATCACCACGATAATCAACCTGTTCATGGTCCTGTCCGAGGTGTTCACCGCGTTCTACACCGGGGGGGCGCATGCCGCATCGGCGCAATACCTCTTCTTCGGCGCCCACGGACATTACGAGCTTGTCCCATGGATTTGGACAGCGGTGGTCCTCAACGTGGGGGCGTGCCTGCTGTTCCTGCGACGCAGCACGTTGGCCAGCGATCGGCTACTGATACTGGCCAGCGTTATGACCTTCGTCGGCTGCTGGATTGAAAAGGGCATGGGCCTCATCGTGCCCGGCTTCATCCCCAGTACGCTGCATGAAGTCGTGCCGTACACGCCCAGCCTCGTCGAGTGGAAGATCACGGTCGGGATCTGGGCGCTCGGCCTGCTTCTTTACACCCTGATGCTCAAGATGGGCATCGCCGCCTTTACCGGGCGGATGACTCTGAATGACAACCACGACACCACGGAGAGCGAAGGAGCTTCCTCATGAGTGTGAAGAGCGCCGTTTCGGCCTATATGTCTCCCCACCCGCTTACGGTCGCGGCCATGGCGCCGCTCAGCGAGGCTCGCGCCGCGTTGGTGGATAACCGATTTACCATCTTGCCCGCGGTCGATCCCGAGGGGCGCTGCCTCGGGGTCGTCACGGCGTCCGACCTCATACGCGCGGACGCCGAGCATCACGATGAGGTCCCGGTGGCTGCCGTGATGACCGCGCCTGTCGTCCATGTGCCGCCGGAGTGCCTGATCTCGGAGGCGGCGGCCCTCTTGTCCGGCATCGGCATCCACCACGCGATGGTCCTGGACCAGCATCGGCACGTGGTCGGCGTCTTGTCGACCGTCGACATCGCCCGCGCGCTGTGTGACACCGACATCACGCAGCCGCTGAGGTGGGCGATGACCGAGGAGCTGACGACGCTTGACGCCGGCACCTCGTGTGGCGCGGCCCGCGCCGAGCTGCAAGAGTCCGGGTACTCGGCTGCGCCGGTGACCGACGGCGTGCGCGCGATCGGCGTGGTCACGCAGATGTCGCTGCTGCAGGCGGAGGTCGACCACGATCCCGACGTGCGCATCGACCAGATCATGGACTCGAGTCCGCACACCCTCCCCGAGGAGGCGACCGTGCTGGATGCCGCCCGCCTCTTCGCGTCGCGCGAGACCCGGCGCATCTTTGTGAGAGACGCGGAGGGCGGTCTGGTGGGCATGGTGACCACAACCGACCTGACGCGGTTCGCCGCGACCCTGTTCGACCCGGAGGATGTAGAGGTCTAGGCCCGAGGCCCTAGGTCCGAAGCCGTCTGGTGCCAGAATTCGGCCGACGCCGTAGTACGCCGATTGAGGCGGCACTCATTCAGGCTTGCAGCGGGGGTTCGAAGCCGAGAGCCTCAGCGATATGGTTGCTCTCCCGACCTCCATCCGGCTCCTGATTCTGATGGTCGCCGGCTGGGCGCAGCGCGAGCAGGTCGCGCCGATCGAGTACCTGCTGGAGGAGAATCGGGTTCTGCGCGAGCAGCTCGGCTCGCGTCGAAATCGGTTCACGGACGAGCAGCGGCGTCGGCTTGCCCTCAAGGGCAGGGCGCTGGGACGAAGGGTGCTGGAGAAGGTCGCCGGCATCGTCACACCGGACACGATCCTGCGCTGGTATCGACAGCTGGTGGCCCGCGAATACGACGGCTCCCACAAGCGCAGGCGCGGACGTCCGTCGACGAAGGTCGACATCGTCGGGCTGCTCGTCGACATGGCGAAGGAGAATCCGACGTGGGGGTACACGCGCTTGCGGGACGCATTGCACCACCTCGGTCACGAGATCAGCAGCAACACCGTGAAGCGAATACTGGCTGACCACGGGAACGGGTGGTGGCCTGCTAGCGAACCTGTCCCGTGGCCCCCCGTCCATCGGCTTAGACCGGCTTAGCCTCCGCTTACCTCTGTAAGCGCCGTCCGACGTACTTCATGGCGCGCGGTAGGCCCAAGCCCAGGCCGGCGGCAACCACGCGCGCCAGGCCCGGTATCCGGCTGCTCATTCGCACCCGCCACCTCAGCTCGGTCCGGCCGTCGCGCTCGGTCAAGGTGAGCTCGCCCCGATGCTCCACCGGCAGGCCCTTTGTGATGGTGTAGGCCATGCGCGTCGGCGGCTCGAACTCCACGACCTCTTCCAGCAACCGCAGGCCCAGGGCGCGCACCTCGCGGACGGCGCCGACCCCGTTTCTGGGGTCACCTTCCGCGACGAGACGGCACGTCTGAATGCCCGGCCAGTCCGTCATGCCCTCGTGGTCGCTCAGCTCGTCGAAGACAGCGGCGATAGGCGCGTCAAAGGTCGTGTCGTAGTCCATCTTTCCGACGAAGAGCGCGCGCTTCATTCCGTGGACTGTAGCGCATCCTCGTCCAAAGAGCGCTCGCAACCACCGCCCGCGCATGACGCGCGCATGGTGGCGCCCGCCTGGGCGACCTGGCCGCACTGCGCGCCGCTGCAGGTGAACTCGCAGGCCGCGCCCGCCGCGCATCTCTGGGTACAGGACCCGCCGCTGCACGTCGCATAGCAGCTGCTGCCACGCTGACACTCCACCGCACAGCGTCCCTGCGGGCATCGAAAGGCGCACGTGTCGCCAGGGGCGCAGATCGCCAGGCCTCGCTCCGGCCGAGTCAAAGGGCCGGAGTCGTACGCCACAGGTTTCGGGGGCGGCGCCTTCAGCACATGACCGCACGAGGCGAGCACCAGCAGAACCAGTGTGTGTTTGACCATTCGCATACCCTCACAAACACCGCAGCCAGCCGAATCTGTTACTTTGGCGGCCCACTTCGTGCCCAAGGAGAGGCTCATGTTGCGCGTGTTTCATGTCAGCGCTTTCGCCCTGTTGCTTTGTTGCGGCGCCTGCAAGAAGGACTCAAAAAGCGAGCCGTCCAAAGCCGAGCCCAAGGCGGAGGCCGTCACGCCCGCCGGACAGACGCCGGTGCTGGCGACCGCCGCCGCCGTTGCGTACCTGCCCAAGAGCACCGTGGCCGTCGTCGCCCTGGATGGGCTGGGCCCGATGGCCGACCGCCTCGGCCGCGCGGCGATCATGAAGAAGTACGGCCCGCAGTACGCGTTTTTGGCCAAGAACATGAAGGCGGATTTGGGCCTGGACCCGTTCGTTCGGGAGGCCGTCAAGGGGGCGGGGCTGGATCCGGACTCCCCGATCGGCGCGGCTGTGCTGGATGACGATCCGCCGTCGTTCGGGGCGTTTATCGGCGTTACGGACACCGGCAAAGCCGAGACCTTTGTGGCCGACCTCTTCAAGCGGCTGTCACATGACCCGCCGAAGCGCCGTGAAGCGGGCGACGCGGTCGTGCTGATGTCGGATGACGGGGAGATGGGCGCGGTGATCCGCAACAAGACCCTGGTGGTCATGTTTACCGATGGTCCGGACGGCGGCGCCAGGTCTCTGGTCGACGCCGTGGCCGCCATGAAGCCCGAGGACTCGCTGTCGGCCCACCCCGCGTTCACGCAGGCGATGAAGGGGCTGTCGCTGGGTGACATGTTTACGGCCTGGGTGGATACGGCCGCGGCCATGCGACCGTTTCTGGGCATGGGCGCCGGCGCCGTCGAGTCGATCGTCGGCAAGCTGGGCGTCATGTCCATCGGCGCGACCACCGCGGGGCCGGCGGTTGAGCTGGAGCTGCAGCTGCAGGTCGGCAAAGGCTCGCCGCTTCTGAAGGCGCTCAAGCACGCAAAAGGGGTCCCCGCGCTGGTCTCCGCCACGACCAAACAGCCGGTGGTGCTGGTCAACTACCAGCTGGACATGACGGGCTTCATGGCCCTGGTGAAGTCGATGGAGAAGGTCGCGCGCGATGACGTGCTGAGCGACGTGCGCAACGCCCTGGCAGCGATGAAGATCGACCTGGACAAAGAGGTGATCGAGCAGCTCACGGGGGAGTTTGGTTTCTGTGTTGAGGCGGAGCGCGAGCCCAAGCTGGACAAGCCGGACGAGGAGTTTGCCAAAGCCATCGGGGCCAGCGGTGTTGTCGGGCTGAAGGACTCGTCGAAGGTAGAGGCGCTGCTTGCGAAGCTGCCTAAGGACGCGATTGAGCTGCTGAAAGAGGGCGATTTCTACACCCTACCCGTGCCGGCCTGGCGCACCGTGTACATGCGCTTCATGGACGGCTACCTGGCGGCGTCGACGGACAAGGCGTTCTTCGAGCGGTTGGGCGGGGACTCGAAGGGCTTCACAGCCGGCTTGGAAAACGCGCCGCTCAAGCGCCTCATGACCAGGGGTGGGGACGCCGGTATCGGTATGATGGACTGGCGCTTCGTCGGCTGGTTCTTGATCGCGGGCTACTCCGACAGCCGCCACAGCTCCTCGGATCCGCCCGAGGTTGTAGCCCTGGACAAGCAGATCCAGGCGCGACACGCCAAGCTGGAGGCCACCCGCCAAAAGGCGATCTTCGACGTAATGAAGACCATCGGCACGCAGGCAGGCGCGGTGCGCGTGACCGGCGACGCGATCAAAGTGCGCGGCGGCTTCTACTTTGAGGCCGACAGTCTGGCGGCGATCGTAGATGCGCTCGTCGGGCTGTCCGCCAAGACGCAGAACGAGTGGCGTACTGAAGAGCAGGCCATCGATGTGCTGCGCGCAAAGCGCGACGAGCTGCGCATGAAGGCGTCTCCTTGACCCTGCTTTAGCCGAGCGTTAGCGTCCCTGCGATGCGAAGCCCAAAACACTTCTTTGAGCCCCTGGCCGTCGGCGCGCCGACGCCTGTGCGGGAGATCCCGTTCCGCCCCTCGCGGATGATTCACTTCTTCGATCCCGGCAACGCCAAGATGGTGTCCAAGGTGCCGGCGCTCGCTGAGAAATGCGATGTGCTGCTCGGCAACCTGGAGGACGCGATCGCGTCGGATCGCAAGCTGGAGGCGCGCAGCGGGTTCGTCAACGTGGCGCAACAGTGGAATCACGATCGCTGCCAGCTTTGGACGCGCGTGAACAGCTTGGACAGCCCGTGGTTCCTGGACGACGTCATCGAGATCGTGACCGCTGCCGGCAACAACGTGGACGTGATCATGATCCCCAAGGTCGAGGGACCCTGGGATATTCACTATGTCGATCGGCTCCTCGCGCAGCTCGAAGCAAGGGCTGGGGTTAAACGCCCCATTCTAGTGCACGCCCTGCTTGAGACGGCGCTGGGCGTGGCAAATGTGGAGGAGATCGCCGCCGCCAGCCCGCGGATGCAGGGGCTCAGCCTGGGCCCGGCCGACCTGGCCGCCTCGCGACGCATGAAGACCACCCGCGTCGGTGGCGGACACCCGGGCTATATTGTGCGGGCCGATCCCGATCCGGCCTCGCCGGACGCGCCGCGCACGGCCACCCAACAGGATCTGTGGCACTACACGCTGGCCCGCATGGTCGACGCCTGCGTGGCCGCGGGCATCCTTCCGTACTACGGCCCGTTTGGTGACATCCGGGACACCCGCGCGTGTGAGGACCAGTTTCGCAATGCGTTCTTGCTCGGCTGCGTCGGCGCGTGGTCGCTGCATCCGGTGCAGATCAAGATCGCGCGCGACGTCTTCAGTCCGCCGGTCAGCGAGGTGGCGTGGGCCATTCGCGTGATCGAGGCGATGGGAGATGGGACGGGGGCCGTCATGCTGGACGGCAAGATGCAGGACGACGCTACCGTGAAGCAGTGCCGCGTGATGGTGGATCTCGCCCGCCGGCTGGCGGCGGGCGATCCAGAGCTGTCAGTGGCTTACGGCTTCACGCCGGCGGACGCAGAGTAGAAGCGCCAGGCCCAACACAAGGAAGGGTGCGGCTCCGCCACCCGAGCCGCCGGTCGAGCATCCGCCCCCACGGCTGGCCGAGCCACCCGACGACGACGATCCCGATGACGACTTGATGGGCGCCGGCCCGGGCGCAAACGTCTTGGCCTCGTCCTCCAGGGCGTAGAACGCGCCGAAGTGCGTGCTCACGTTAGCGTCGTGCACGGCCCCTGCGGCCGACAAGTTCGGCGTGCGCAGCTCGATGGTCGCCTCGGTGGTGAAGATATCGCCGGGGGCCACGGGCTCGGGCGCGCCGGTCTCTTCAATGACCTCCACCCGGCCGAGCTCGTCGGGCGCCGCGAACTGCTCCTCCGCGATGAAGCCCTGGCAGGTGATGTACTCGCCCTTGATGACGCTGCTGCCGCCGTTGGGGTAGGTGAGCTGAATGCCGGCGATCGATTCGTTGGAGCCGTCATGACAGATGTACTCGGCCTGCACCTCGTAGCGCCGGTCCACGTGGGGCAGCGTCGGGTTGAACGAGAAGAGCGGGTCGCGGGTCATGTCGTCCGCAGACACCGTCGTCAGCATCCGCGTGAGGTACGCGTGGTCCGAGAACAGTTGCTGGGCGTCGATGAGCGGCTGAATCACGCGCTCTTGGAGCTCGGCGGCCGCCGCCTTGGCGTCGAACGCTTTTCCCTCTTCGTTGTACTTAGCCAGAATCGCCTGAACCAGCGCCTGGTTGGGCAGGAAGCCGACCTGCGCCTGGAAGGCCCAGAAGTCGGTAGCCCGGGTGGCGTTGGACAGGTCGTATTGCCCCTCCATGTAGAGGCGGTCGTCCATGATGCCCGAGTCGCCCGCGTACTCGGTCACGAATCCGCGCCCGGCCGCCACGTCGATCGCGTCGGTGACCACGTTCATGTACGCGTTCAGGCAGCTGAACTGGTTCGTGCAGTTCAGCCAGTTGATCGTCTTGGGGTTGAGCTGCACGTGGAACCAGTTCAGCGGCACCGAGCGCGCCTCGCCCAGCACCCACAAGAAGACCGGCATGTCCGGCGCGACCGCGATACTGGTCAGGCGCAGTGGCACGCAGGCCAGGTCCGGTGTCTCATACTTCAGAACCACCGGCTGCAGGTCCCCGGCCAGCGCGGTCTTCTCCAGCTTCAGCGCCACAAACACGAAGCCCACGTTGACGTAGTACTCGACCAGCGGCTTGGCGTCCTCAGGCAGGTCGTACTCGTTGTCCTCCAGCCACTGGTACAGCACCTCGCCGGACTCGGCCTCGAGCACCTTGTACTCAAACGCGCCCACCTGGCCCTCCTTTACCACCTCGACGCCGCCCTCGTCGTTACGGGATGACGGCATCATCATGGAGTCCTGGCTCGACATCCCCACGTCCTGCATCGGCGGAGAAGGGCACTCCGGCGGCCGGCAGTTTGCGTTGGCGTTCCACGTTCGCACCAGCTGGGGGTCGGTCACGTTGTGCAGCTGAGAAAAGAGCGTGTCCGTGCCGACGCCGAACTCCGGCACGGTCGGTACGGGCAACACCCACGAGAAGTCCTGCGACTGGCCCTGATATTGAATTTGGATGTGCGCCGTGACGGTGGAGCCGTCCACGGAAAACAAGATCCGCTCGCCGGCCTGCTGCACAGGCGCCTGATTTGAGCAGAAGAAGCCACCACAGGCCTGCGCATCCTGCACGCCCAATACCCCGATCGTCGCGACGCTAAGCGCCAATACCCACATTTTCATCGATCACCTCGTTGTCCTATTCGGCGCCGGTTATTTGCAAAGGCCAGACCGATATTCTTGCGTGATAACCTATGGATATTATTGGACGTTGATCTGTCTCATACAAGCTACATGTGATCGCACGCCGCACAGTGGTGAGGATGTCTACACTCGGTGTTCTTGCGGGCCCGATCACCCGGCGTTACGGTCTCCGCCTCCAGTGGCAGGAGGGGGTGGGTTATGTTGATTGGACGTCGGGTCGCGCTGGTGCTTACGGCCGCGCTGTTGCTCGGTTCTACCGCGATGGCGGCGCCGCCGGGAGCCAAGCTTCTACCGGTCCGTGTCGGCGAGCGAGTGGGCTTCGTCAGCCCCAACGGCCGCATGGCGATCAAAGCCAAGTTTTCAGAGGCGCGCTCCTTCACGATGGGGCTGGCCGCGGTGCGCACCACGGATGGTCTTTGGGGCTACATCAACTCGCGCGGCCGGTATCTGGTCAAGCCGCGCTTTGAGCGGGCGCACGCCTACTCCAATGGCCTGGCCCTGACCTCCGACTCCAAAGAGGGCCGGTGCGAGTGGCTGAACCTCCAGGGCAAAGTGGCGGTCAAGTACCAGTCCTTCGGCTGCGGCGCCTTCCGAAACGGCCTGGCCCCGGTGCTGGTCGGCGACAAATGGGGCTTCATCGATTTCAAGGGCCGCCTGGTCCTGCAGCCGCGCTGGGACCGCGTGCACGCGTTCAGTGAGGGCCGCGCTCGCGTCCTGGTCAACGGCAGCTACGGCTTTATCGACACCGCCGGCCGGGCGATGGTCAAAACCAAGTACCACGACGCCCACGACTTCTCGGGCGGCCTGGCCGCGGTCCTGACCGATGACGGCTGGGGCTTCGTGAACAAGCGCGGTCGCTGGAAGATCAAGCCGCGGTACAACGACGTGGCCCGTGGCGGCTTCCAGAGCGGTCTGGCCGCCGTCGAGGTCGACGGTCGCTGGGGCTACATCACGCCCAGGGGCCGCATGGCGATCAAACCCACATATTACCTGGCGTCAGCCTTCAGCGAGGGCCGCGCAGCGGTCATGTTCGACAAGCTGACCGGCCTCAAGACCGGCTACATCAACATCTACGGCTCGCTGGTCGTCAAAGCCGCGTACGACCAGGGCGACGACTTCGACCACAGCCTGGCGGTCGTCAGCGCAGAGGACCGCTCCATGGTCATCACCCGCAGCGGCAAAGTCATCTTCGACACGGCCAACCCCACTAGGACTGCGTTCCATCTTCCTTGATGCGCTTGGCGTCGTCGATGACGCGCGCAAAAGCCCGCTCGAACTTGCGCTGAGCCCCCGGCGTCTCGCGACGCTCCTTGGCCTCGATCTCCGCCTGCAGCTTGTGCCAGCTGGCCAGTCGCGCCGGGTCCACGGCGCCCACCACCTGACAGCCCGGCTCACCGCTGTGGGTGCAGTCGCGAAAGCGGCAGGTCTCACCCAGCGTCGCGATCTCCTCAAACGTCTCCTGCACCGCCTCGCTGGCCGCGTCCAGCTGCAGCTCGCGCATGCCCGGCGTGTCGATCAACAGGCCCCGCCCACCCGGCAGCACAAAGAGCTCGCGGTGGGTCGTGGTGTGCCGGCCCTTGGCATCGGCGTCGCGAATGTCCGCCACAGCCTGGGTCTCGTCGCCCAACAGGGCGTTGACGATGGTGGATTTTCCGACCCCGGAGGACCCGACCAGCGCGATGCTGCGGCCCTCTCCGACGTCGCCCCTCAGCTCGTCCAGCTGGCCCGCTTTGGCGCTTGCCAGCCGCACCTCCACGCCCAGTAGAGATGCGCGCACGGTTTCAGCCAGCTGCTCCGCGTTCTCACAGAGATCGGCCTTGTTGAGCACCACGATCGGCTGTGCCCCGGCGTCCCAGACCGCCGCTACGTAGCGCTCCAAGCGCCGCATGTTCAGGTCGCGATTCAACGACGTCACCACGAACACGACGTCGACATTGACCGCGATCACCTGCACGCCGCGGCCACTGGGCGCCTGGCGGGCAAACCGGGTGCGCCGCTCGTACCGATGGTGGATGACGCCGCGCGCGTCCATGGCGACCCAATCCCCGACCGCCGGCAGATCGCTGGCCTTGGGGCTGTTGTGGCGCAGCCGTCCCGAGAAGGTCGCAGTCGTCGATCCAGCCGGCGACATGACCACACAGCCGCCGCGTCGCGCCACGCACACCCGGGCCGCGCTCCAGTCGGGCCTGGCCAGCTCCTGCTGTTGGGCGTCGAAGAAGTCCGACCAGCCCAGCTCTGTGTACGAGAACGTCATCGCGCGGGGGTGGTATCACCGAAGCGCGGGGTTGACCAGTCTGCTGGGGTCAACCGCCGTTGCGGATCGCTTCCAGGGCCTCTTTAACGGCTCTGCGAAGCGCCGGATCCGGGCTCTTGGCGCGGCTGTCGAGGGGCTTGACGGCCATCGGGGACTTGATCGCGCCCAACGCGTGCACGGCCTGCAGCACCACGCCCCCATCGGGGTCGGCGAGCAGATCGATGATCGGGTTGACCAGCGACTTGCCGCTGGGCCCGAGCGGGCGAATGGCCGACAGCGCCGCGCTGCGTACGAGCGGGTAGGCGTCCGTCAGCATCGCGCGCAGGGCATCCACCGCGCGCGCATGGTAGGTCGGCGTCAAAGGCAGCAGGCTCTCCAGCGCCAGCGCCGCCGCGGCCCGACCGCTCCACGACGCCCGCAGGGCTCCGGTGGTGACGGCATCCAACAACAGCGGGACCGCGCGGGTCGGGTCCGCACGGCGCATCGCCAGCGCCGCTGTGCGCCGTACGGCCGGAGAGTCGTCCTCCAGCGCCTTGCTCAGCCCCTCCAGGGCTTCCGGCGTGTCCACCCGACCCAGCAGCTCCACGGCAGCCAGGCGAACCTCCAAGGCTCGCCCGCGCGACAGCTTGGTCACGGCCTTCACCAGCGGCGGCATCCACGCGTTGGGGATCGGCGCGTCGGGCGCCAGCGGGCCCAACACCAGCCCGGACGCCTTCTCAGTGCGTGGCATCAGCGCGGCCAGCACGCGCACGGCCACGGTAGGCTCGGCACCCGACAATTGCTCCAGCAGAATGCGCCGCGTGACCTTCGCGTGCGTCTTCAGCAGGCGCGCGACGTCGATCTTGGCGTCCACATCGTGACGCAGCAGCGCCGGAAACGCCCGCGCCATGTCGATGCGCGCGCGGTCGAACTCGTGCAAGCCCAGATAGATCTCCCGCAGCGCGTCTTTGTCCAGCGGCGACGGCGACAGCACCCGCGACACCGCCCACCGGGCCAGCGGCACCAGGCGATCCTGGCGGCCCCAGGCGATCCGCAGCAGCGGGCCCAGGGCTTTTGGCGAGCCGATCGCGCCCAGCGACCACACGATGATCTCCTGCGTGCGAGCCGACTCCAGCGGCAGCCGGCGCAGCAGCGGCTCCAACGCGCGTGCGTCACCGATCGCTCCCAGCGCCCAGGCCGCGTAAGGTCGGACGCCTTTGTGCCCGTGCCCGAACAGCTCCAGCGCCGCCTCGGTCCCATCCGTTCGGCCGCGCGCGCCCAGGGCCAGGGCCACGATGCCGCGATCGTTTCGCTGGCTGTTCAGCTTCACCAGACCGCTGAGCGCGGCGCCGGCCTTTTTGCTCTTGAAGGCGCCCAGCGCCCAGATGGCGCCCGGCCCCACGGTCCCCTGCCGCACGGAGGTCAGCTTGGCCACCGGCGCCACCGCCGACGCCGTCCCGAGGTGGGCCAGCGTGACCAGCGCCTGGAACTTGAGGACCCGGTCCTTCTCCTCCAACAAGCGCACCAGCGGCAGCACTGCGTTGGGGTTGCGTGAGCTGACCAGCACCCGCAGAACGCGTGTCCTCACGGCGAGATCCGCGTCGGCTAGAGAGTCCAGGATTGGCTTCAGCCCGCGCTCGCCCACCCGCCGCAGCCGCGCCGCGATGGCAGCCTCGGTATCGTCGGGCCCGCGCACCAGGGTCAGCCGCTTGACGATAGCCGCATACAGGTCCACCAGCAGCTTGCGGTAGATCGGCTTGTGAGACCGCTGAAAGACCGCGTTGAGCAGCACCGGCTCAAACTGCTCCAGCACATCCAGCGCCGGCGCCGCCATGATCCGCCGTCCCGCGTTCAAGATATCCGCCGGCTCGCTCGCCGTGCGGACGATCTCCGTCAGCGCCTCGATCAGCTCGCCCTCGCGCCCCAGCTGATCGAGCACGGTGACCAGCTTGAACATCACCGGGAAGTTGCCCGGCGCCAGGCGCAGGCTGTGACGGTACGCCAGCAGCGCCTCCCCGTAGTTGCGCATCTGCACGTGAATGTCGCCCAGATGGGTCTGCGCGTCCTGGTCCGTCGGGTTCAGGTCCACCACCAGGCGGGCAAACTTCAGCGCATCCTCGGTGCGGTGCAGCGACATCGATAGCTCCGCCATGCGCTGCAGGTGCTCCCGCGCGGCCGCCTTGTCCACCTCGGCGATGCGCTGCAGGATCGCGATCGCGTCGCCCAGCCGGTTCAGCTTCTCGTAGACCTCTTCCAGGTAGATCAGCCCCTGCGGGTCTTTGGGCCGCGAAGCCACCAACTTCTCCAGGACAACCGCCGCCGCCTCAAAGTCCTTTTGGTGGATCAGCCCCTGCGCCAGGTACAGGCCGGCCTCCGGGTCCGGTGGATCCGCCGCAAAGCGGCGCCGATAATCCTGCAGCTTGAAGCGCAGCGTCCCCTGCTTGCCGAAGATCCGGATGATCCGCTCTCTCGCCTGGCGAATGCGCGTGTGGTCGTCGTGCGGCAGCAGCTCGATGATCTTGGCCCAGATCCCCGACGCGTCCCGGTACTTGTTGATCTTCTCCAGGTACACCGCAAAGCTTCGGTAATACTTGATCTTCTTCGGGTGTCGCTTGAAAGCCTCGCGGAAGTGGTTGATCGCCTCTTCCTGCATCTCGTGCTCCGCGTACAGCCGCGCGAGCAGCAGGTGCGCCTTGCCCTTGTCCGGCACCGTGCGCAGCAGCTTCTGCCAGGTCGCCGTCGCTTTGCTGCGGGCGTCCTCTCCAAAGTAGTACTCGCCGAGTTGAATGATGTGCTGCTCTTCGTCGGGCTCCAGTCGCATCATCGCGTGAAACTCGCGCTCGATGCGGGCCCGGTCGGCTCCGTGCCGCATGAAGAGGTCGGCGATCGACTCGTGGATGCCCGGGTCCTGCGAGTACTTTCGGCTGACCCGATCCAGCAGCTTGAAGGCCTGCTCCGTCATACTCTCCGAGAGGTACAGCTCGGCCAGCTCCAGCTCGTATCGTGGCTCGTCCGCCACCTTGCGGATCAGCGTGCGGTACTCCTCCACGAGCTCCGTCCGGGTGCCGATGCGCTTGAGAATGCGCAGCATGGCGTTGCGCGCCTCCACGTTGGCGGGCCGCTGCGTCACTGCCGTGCGGTAGGCCGCCAGCGCCTTGCGATCCGCGCCCGTCTCCTCGTAAAGGCGCGCCAGCAGCACCAGAATCGGGTAGGTGCGCCGACGCTTCTCCAGCTCGGCCACATACACGTCCAGCTTGGCCTGGCGCCGGTAGACCGCGATCAGCCCCTCCTGCAGCTCCAACTGAGCCCAGTGCTCCGCCGGCAGCTTCTTCAGCGCGCTGCGATACACGGCAACCGCCTCGTCCATGCGTCCCAGCCGCCCGAGCAGGCGCCCCATCTCGGTTGTGGCCAGCACCTTGGTCTTGTGGTCGCTGCGCGCGACCTTGTGCACATCCCGCCAGACGTCAACCGCCATCTGCAGCCGCCCTGCGCGCTCCAGCGCCTTGGCGTGATCGACCCGCACACCCGGGTTTCGCGGGTCCGCCGCCACCAGCTGCTCATACGCCTTGCGCGCCACCGCCGGCTGCTCGGCTTTGAGCGCCACCTGCACCAGCCGCTCGAGCGCCGCCACTTTGCGCCGCCGCGGCAACGACTTCTTCAGCCCCGCCTGGTAGGCCAGCACCGCCGCGCCCCAGCGCTCGCCCAGCCGGTGGCACTCCGCCGCGCCCAGGTGAGGTCCCGCCGAGCCCGACAGCAGCTTCTCGCTGGCCGCATAGGCCTCCAGCGCGCGCCCGCAGTCTCCGGCGTGGCGCAGCAGATGTGCCAGAATCAGGTGGGACCCGCCGTCTTTGGGCTTGGCCGTCGTTTTGTCCTGATAGATCCCGACCAGCTTTCGCAGCCCGCCGACCACGTGGCTGAGGTCCAGCACCTCTCTCAGCGCATCGCGGTCCTCTGGATCACGCTCCAGTGTACGTTTTGCGCGCCGAAACGCCTCCTCGCCTACGGGTGGACGAGCCTCGGCCGATGCCATGAATAAGGAGAATGAGATCAGTGCGATTGCAATGCGCATCAGACGGTCAACCACCCGCGGCGCTGGCCTCTTCCAGACCGAGCTCGCGGACCTTTTTGATCAAAGTTGTTCGGCTCAAGCCCAGCTCGCGCGCCAGGCGGCTCTTGTTCCACCCCGTGCGGATGAGACCGGCGCGAATCACGCGTCGCTCCACCTCCCGGACCGCCTCGTCCAGCGTGGCGCCCTCCCGCACCGGCGTCGGCTCTTCCACCGCACCCGGCTTGGCGAAGCGGCGCACGGCCGGCGACAAAAACGCCGGACCGATGGTCGGTGAGTCGCCCGACAGCACCACCAGGCGCTCGATCTCGTTCTCGAGCTGGCGCACGTTGCCCGGCCAGTCGTACTCCCAGAACGCCTTGACCACCTCCGGGCTCAGCACCTTTCGGTTGCCCGGCGTCTTCGACTTGGACTTCAGCCGGGCCAGGAAATACTCGTACAGCAGCGGCAGGTCCATCTTTCGGTCGCGCAGCGGCGGGATGTCGAGCCCGATCACGTTCAGCCGGTAGTAGAGGTCCTCACGAAAGTCACCGCGCTCAACCATCTGCTGCAGCGGGCGGTTGGTCGCCGCCACGACCCGCACATCGACGCTGACCGGCTCCGTGGCGCCCACCGGCATGAACGTGCCCTCTTGCAGCACCCGCAGCAGCTTCACCTGCATCGCGGGGCTGGTGTCGCCGACCTCATCCAGGAAGAGCGTGCCGCCGTCCGCGACCTTGAACAGGCCGTCCTTGGCCCGGATCGCGCCCGTGAACGCGCCTTTGATGTGCCCGAAGAGCTCGGTCTCCAGGAGGTTGTCGTTGAGCGCCGAGCAGTTGGTCGCCACAAACGGTCGCTGCGCGCGCGGCCCCATGCTGTGAACGGCGCGGGCCACGACCTCCTTGCCGGTGCCGTTCTCGCCCATGATCAGCACGGTCGCGTCGCTCTGGCTGACCTTGTCCAGCATACCGTACAGGCGCTGCATTTTGGGCGACTTGCCGATCAGGTCGCCGAACCGGCGCGGGTCCCGATACTCGACCACAAGGGTGGCCAGCTCCGAGGCGATCGTCTCCAGCAGGTCACCCAGATAGTGCAGGTCGCGCTCGCTGAGCACCGGCACATCGGTCTCGCCCTCCGCGGGCGGCGGAACCCGGAGGTTCAGCATCCGGGCGCTGTGCTCGATCGCGATGCGTTGGTCGTCCGCGTGGCCGGCGATCACAAAGCCCCCTGTGAAGACTGTGCCGTACAGTCGCCCCTCGAAGACGATGGGCGCCATGGCCAGCGGAAAGCCCAGGTGGCAGGGCATCGTCAATCGCGCGCCCTCGCCGCCTGTCTCCTTGACCTGTTGGCTGGCGTTCTCGACCGACTTGTTGCACAGGCGAAAGCCCTCCGCGCTCGCGAGCGCCGCCTTGCAAAAGTTGTTGTGAGGCGGGGTGACGACCCCGCGCGCGTGCTCAGCGACATAGCCGCGTGAGTCCGTCAGGCCGACCTCAAGGCGCCACCAATTGCGGACGGTCTCGCGGATCTTGCGAACGACGGGGAGTTCATCAAGCGCCTGGCTGTCGATCATCTGCGGAAACCGTGGAGCGGCAGGGACCTTGCCGCGGCATCAAGTCTTGCACGTGGTGCCCCAGAAAGCTACCGTCGCAGTGCTGCTATGCCGCCTCAAGACCCCGTCGGAACCCTGGCCCGGTACGAGCTGCTGGAGTTCACCGAGACTCTGAAGTCCAGCGACTTCAGCGGCGTGGTTCGCGTGAAGTTCGGCAACGACCAGGTCCGCATCTACGTGGTGTCCGGAGAGGCACGCTTCTGCATGGGCACGGCCCCTCGGCACTCGTTTGCCGCCCACCTGCTGCGCAACAAGCTGATCACGAAAGCGGCCATGAAGGACTACCTCGAGACTTCCAAAAAGGAGAACGTCCGCCTTGAGGACGTGATGGTCAAAGCGGGGATTTTGGAGCGAAAGAAGATCCTCCAGTATCAGGCCGCGCTCAGCCACTTCGTCTTTGGCGACGCCTGTGTCGCCGGCAACGCGAGCTTTCGCATGGAGGATGGCAAAGTCCCGCCGATCGCGGCGCGCATGAAGCTGTATCCGGTGCGCGCGTTTGCCGCCTACGTCCGCGAGTGGGACCGAACGGAGCACGCGACGGCGCTCAAGAGCGCGCTGCAGCGCAAGATCCTGCCGACCGAGTCGTGGGACTCCATGGCCCCGCGGTTCAAGTTCGTCTTTCCCGCGGCGTTCGGCGGGCTGAGCGCGGGCATGGAGACGGGCACCACGCTGGCGGAGCAGGGCGACGACGCCGTGAAGCTGATCTTTGCGCTGCGCGCGGCCGGGGTCATTCGCTTTGAAGGGGAGTCGCGCAAGAAGCGGTCGGCTGCCAAGCCCCGGCCCGCGCCTGTCGCGCCCAAAGCTCCCAAAAAGAAGGAGCCTGCGGTTGCGCCGCCCCTGGCCGAGGAGCCGTCTGCGGAGCCTGAGCCTGAGCCTGAGCCCGAGCCGGCACCAGAGCCTGAGCCTGAGCCGGCGCCCGCCCCCAAGCCGGAAGAGGCGATTGAGCTTGCCGGAGCCCCGGAGCCCGCGCCCGCACCGCGTCTGGATGTGGCCTCGGACTCCGTCGCGGACGTGTTGCCGCCACCAGAGATGGTCTTGGCGCCCGCAGTGACCGCCCTGCCGACCGCGGGTGTCCCGACTCAGGAGGTCAGTGGGCTGGCGGCGCTGCTCGCGGCCGAGGGCTTTACGGCAGCGGAGCCGGAGGCGTCCGACGACGCGCTGGAGTTTGAGACGACCAGCGTGGACCTGCCGGATGTTGACCTGGTCGATGCGGCCGCCGAGGCCGCGGACGAGGACGCAGCCGGCTTTGAGGTCGATACGTCCATGCGCGGCGACGAGGACCTGGCCAAGGCGATGGCCGACGCCGTCGCTGCTGCGGCGGCGGAGACGGAGATGGACGAGCCGGCGCCGGCCAAGGTCGAGGAGCCCGAGAAGCCGGAGCTGGAGGAGATCGGTGAGCTGCCGGACCACGAGGTGAGCGAGGTCGATCTGGCCGCGTGGATACCCGATGTGGCCTCGGAGCGCGCGCCGCCCGACGACCCGATGTTGGAGGCGATCTTCGAGGTGCGGAAGCGCCTGAACACGCAGAATCACTTTGAGATCCTCAACGTGGAGCCGGGCGCGCCGCTCAGCGCGATTCACGACGCGCACGCGCTGGTGCGGGCCAAGTACGACCCGACCGCCTACATGGGCACCTACATGACGGCGGACAGCCGCGACGATCTCGAAGTGATCTGCAAGACCCTGGATCACGTGATCTCCGAGCTGATCGACCCGCCGCGGCGCCGCTTTCTGGAGCGCAAGCACGGTGGCCTGGATGATGAGGCGGTCAGCAAGTACTTCGAGGCGCAGGACCGCTTTCGCGAGGGGCGTGAGCTGTTTCAGAAAGACGACTTTCGCCAGGCGCTGGAGAAGTTCCAGCTGGCGCTGCAGCTCAACGACAAGGACCCGCACTACTATCTGCGCTGTGCGCACGCGATGTGGAAGATGGCGGTCAAAGAGAAGGCGTGGAGCGACACGAGCCGCGCCAAGGTCGAGGCCTATCTCAACGACGCGGTGCTTATGCGCGCCAACTTTGAGCAGGCCGAGCTGATGCTGGCCGACCTCTACCGCGATCGGGGCGACCTCGATCGCGCCGCAAAACAGTACAAGAAGATCGTGAGCCACAACCCGCGCTGTCACGAAGCGCGCAAGGCACTGAAAGCCATCGCCGCCGAGGCCGAGGCTCAAAGTGCGGCGGGCGGCGACGGTCTCCGAGGCAAGGTGGGCGGGCTGCTGGGCCGCTTCAAAAGGGATAAATAGCAACGCCGTGATAACGCTGAAACTGACGCTGCGCGACCAGCCGGCCCAAGTCTATCGCTTCACCTCGCTTGGCGAGGTCTCCATCGGACGCGCCGTGGGCAACGAGCTGCAGATCCGCGACGGGCGGGTCAGCGGGCGCCACGGGAAGATCGTCGGCACCGCGGACGGCTGGCGCTATTGCGACCTGAAGTCGACCAACGGCTCGCTGGTGGTGCATGGCGAGGGTCGCATTATCGTGGACGGGGAGCAGACCGTGGATGCGCCGCTGCACGACGGCGATCTTCTGTTGCTGGGCGACGTCGAGGACCCGGTCGTGCTGACGGTCGCCATCACCGCGGCGTCGACGGCCGACAGCGCGATCGTCTCCGAGGGCACGGTTGTCGCGCGTCGCGCGATCGAGGACGGGGCGGCGGTCAGTCTGCGATTCTTTGGCCTCGGCGACAGTGGCGGGCGGCCCGGGGCGCTGCTGAGCCTGCTGCACACGCTGGGTGGCGAGACGGACTCGACCGTGGCGTTTGACCACGTCGGCGGCTTTCTGATGGATCAGCTGCCGGCGGCGAAATCCGTGGCGCTGGTGACGTCCGATGCGGCCTTGATCATGACGCGCGAGCGCCGGGCGCCGGTGGAGGTGGACACGGATCCCCCGCCGTATCCGCGGGGATTGGTCGCCGAGGCGCGGGAGCGCGGTGAGGCGATTCTGTCGACCGAGGCTCCGGAGCTGGACACCGAGGCCAGCCTGGCGCGCTTCGGTGCGGCTGCGGCCATGGTGGTTCCGTTGGGCGCCGGCGGTCAGAAGTCGTTGGGCGCGCTGGTTGTGAACGGGGGCTCGGGCGGCTTCTCGCCGGCGGACCTCGATCTGGCGCTGGCGCTGGGCTATCAGGTGCGCAGCTGCTTCGATACGGCGCGGCTGGTGCGGCGACTGCGGGCGGTGGAGCGACGCCTGCGGGACGAGAATCGTTATCTCAAGGCGCAGGTCGAGCAGGACGCTGACTTCAGCGACATCATCGGCGACTCGCCGGCGATTCGCGATGTCTTCGACAAGATGCGGCTGGTCCTGGATGCCGACGTGACCGTGCTGATCACGGGCGAGACCGGCACCGGCAAAGAGCTGGTCGCGCGCGCGCTTCACAAGCAGTCCGCGCGCCGATCCAGCCGGCTGTTCGCGGCGGTGAACTGCGCGGCGCTGAGCGAGAATCTGTTGGAGAGCGAGCTCTTCGGGCACGTGAAGGGCGCGTTTACCGGCGCACACGAGAACAAGAAGGGGCTGTTTCAGGTCGCGGACGGCGGGACCCTGTTCCTGGACGAGATCGGCGAGCTGTCGATGAAGCTGCAGGCCAAGCTGCTGCGCGTCCTGCAGGAGGGCGAGGTCACCCCGGTCGGGAGCACGCGCCCACTCAAGGTCGACGTGCGTATCGTCACGGCCACTCACCGCGACCTGCGCGAGATGGCGTCGGAGAGCCGCTTTCGCGAGGACCTCTTCTACCGGATCAACGTCTTTCCGATTCACCTGCCGCCGCTGAGAGACCGCGGTGACGACGTGCCGGCGCTGGCCGAGTTCTTCCTGGGGCGGTACGCCAAGCAGTTTCGCAAGAACGTGACGACGCTCACCGAGGCGGCGGCCGAGCGGCTGAAGGCGCACAGCTTTCCGGGCAACATCCGTGAGCTGGAAAACGAGATGCAGCGCGCCGTGCTGCTGACGCCGGACGGCCAGAGTGTCGACGTCCACGTGCTGGGCGACGACCTGCGCGGCCACACGAGCGCGGCGGCTAAGACGACCGGCCGCACGATCACGCGCACCGGCACGCTGAAAGAGACCATGGAGCGTCTGGAGCGGGAGGTGCTGCGACAGGCGCTGGAAGAGCAGGGCTGGAACCGATCCGCCACGGCCCGCGAGCTGGAGATCAGCCGTCAGGCGCTGATGGTCAAGCTCTCCAAGTACAATCTGGTCCCCGATTAGGGCTTAGACTCGGGCGTCAGCTCCGCGCGGATGCGAAACGGGATGGCGCCCTTGTTCTGCTCAAAGTCCTTGAACGCGGCGTTTTGCATGATCTCCACGCCCTCGTTTTCGTATTGCGGGAACATGAAGGAGCTGTGGCCCTCGCTCTCGGTGTCGGCCGGGCACACAAAGAACGGGTACTCGGTGATGGTGAAGCGCGCGCCGATGAAGACGGTCTTGGTCGGGAAGACCACCTCTCCCAGCTCGTCGGCCTCGTGGTGGTCCACGTACGGCTCCTTGGGCAGCAGATCGGCGATGTGAACCGCCTTGGCCGCCTCCGCGGTGCAGTACTCTACATACCAGGTCTCGCCCTCCGTCCCCTTCATGCAGTCGACGTCGGCGGCGGGCACATAAACCAGCTCAAACGGCACCTGCAGGTTGAACAGCCCGAACATCCAGCCGGCCGTGAACCGCGTGAGCTTCATGTGGCTCTGTGGCAGCTCGAAGCGCACAAAGCAGCCCAGCTTGGACGGCTTCAGCTCGGGCTCTGAGCCGTAGCCAAACGCGGTCTCGGTGCTGCCGTCGTCGTTTTTCAGGTCGATGCAGCTGTTGCAGATGCCGCCGCAGCCGTCCCAGTCGCAGGTCTTGCCCTCACAGTCGGGCGTGCACCCGCACTGGCCGTTGGGCGCGCACTCCACGCCCTCGTCGCAGTCTCCGCAGCTGTCGCCACAGCCGTCGTCCCCGCAGGTCTTACCGTCACAGCTGGGGGTGCAGCCGCATTTTCCGTTGGGGGAGCACTCGACGCCCTCCTCGCAGCCGGGCCCGCACGGGCCGCCGCACCCGTCACCGCCGCACTGTTTGTCGGTGCAATCGGGCACGCACAAGCACGTCCCGTCCGCCTGGCATTGGTCGTTGCCCAGGCAGGCGCCGCAAGTCGAGCCGCAGCCGTCGTCGCCGCACACTTTGTCTGTACATTGGGGCTCACACGCGCACTCGCCGTCCACGCAGGTCGTCCCCTCGTCGCACGTCTTCGCCAGCTCGACGTCGCTCCCATCGGCTTTGCACAACCAGACGTCGCCCGCCACGCAGACGGTGCTCAGCGGCTCGCACGCCGGCGTGGTGTCGTCGCCGGTGTCCGTGGTGTCGCCCGTGTCGGTGGTGGTGGTGTCGTCGCCGGTGTCCGTCGTGTCGTCACCGGTGGTCGTGGTGTCGCCCGTGCTCCCACTCGAGCCGCTGTCGCCGCCGCATGCTCCGATCAGTGCCGCCGAAAGGACGAGGATGATTACGCTGCCAACTCGCATCTTATGCGCTCCCTTGAATGCGCCGCTCCACGGCGTCGATGATCTCGGCCTCCAGGTGGGCGCCGTCCAGTGCGTTGATCTCGTGAATGCCGGTCGGGCTCGTCACGTTGACCTCGGTGAGGTGCTCGCCGATGACGTCGATGCCCACAAAGATGTGGCCGTCGGCCCGCAGCCTGGGGCCCATCGCGTTGACCAGCTGCTCTTCGCGCGGGGTCAGCGTGCTCTTTACCGAGCGTGCGCCCACGTGCAGGTTGCCGCGCGGATCGGCCCCGCTGGGCACCCGCAGCACGGCGCCGTGATACACGCCGTCGACCAGGATGATGCGCTTGTCGCCCTCAGCCGCCTCCGGCAGATACGCCTGGGCGATGATGGGACGCGCCCCATGTCGCGTGCTCATCTCGATGATCACGTTGCGGTTGGAGTCGCCCTCACGAATGATGAAGATGCCCTCACCGCCGTTGCCGTCCAGCGGCTTCACCACGATGGCGCCGCCCAGCCGCTGTTGAAACGCGATGATCTCCGAGGCCTGGCCGGTCACCAGGCACGGCGGGCAGAACTCGGGAAACTGCAGCGAGTACAGCTTCTCGTTGTGCCCGCGAATGTTCTCCGCCCGGTTGACGACCAGCGCTTCGGGCTGCGCCGCCTCCAGAATGTACGTGGCGAAGATGTACTCCATGTTGAACGGCGGGTCTTTGCGCATGAAGATCGCGTCCAGATCGCGCAGCGGCTGCCGAAACGGCTCGCCCAGCGCTGCGTGCTCCCCTTGTGAACTGCGCACCGTGCATGCCCGTACCGTGGCGACCGGCTCGTCGTGCTCCAGGCGCAGGTCTGTGACCAGGCAATACAGCACATGGTGCCCGCGCTCCTGCGCCTCCATCATCAGCGCAAACGTCGAGTCCAGGTGGATTTGAACCTCGTCGATGGGGTCCATCACAAAGAGATAACGCACGGTGGGCACCTTACCAAAGGGCCGCTGCTCTTTACAGATTCGGATCCGGCAGCGAACATAGGCCGAACGTGGTCACTGTTACGCGCAAATACCGGTATCGGCTCCGGCTGCTGGACAACATCCACCATCTGCCCATGGACAATCACATCATCCTGGGCCGCGGGGAGACGTGCCACGTTCAGCTGGACGACGAGCTGGTCAGCCGAGAGCACGCGCGCCTGGAGCTGCACGGCGGCAAGGTGCGCGTCCACGACCTGGACTCGCGTAACGGCACGTTCGTCAACGGCCAGAAGGTCATCCGCCCCGTTGCGCTCAACCACGGCGACGTCCTCAAGATCTCGTTTTTCGAGATGCTCTTCGAGGCCATCCCGATAGCGCAGACGGCGCCGCCGACGCTGGAGCTGGTCTACTGCTCGGGCTGCGCCGCGGTGCTCACCAGCGAGATGCAGTTTTGCGTGCACTGCGGTACCCCGGTCGACAAGGCGATGAGCCGCACGTGCTGCCCCACTTGCATGGCGCAGATCACGCCGCACATGCACTTCTGCACCCAGTGCGGCACCAAGCTCGACGCCTTCGTGCAATGACTGCGCTGTGAGCCGCCGGTTCTGGAAATATCATGGCCACGGCAATGACTTCGTCCTGGTCGACCACCGGGGCCTTCCCGACATCGACCCCGCGGTGACGCGCGCCGTGTGCAATCGGCACAAGGGCATCGGCGCCGACGGCATCCTGGCTCTGATCGAGGCGCCCGGCGGCGGGCACTTCATGCGCGTGTTCAACGCGGACGGGAGCGTCGCCGACATGTGCGGCAACGGGCTGCGCTGCTTCGTACGCTGGCTGGTCGACGTGATCGAGGTGGCTCCCGAGCCGATGACGATCGGCTCGGACGCGGGCGATCAGCGTTGCATCCCGCGCCTGACGGCCGGTCGGGTACAAGACGTCAGCGTGAATCTAGGGCCCCCTGCGCACCGTGCGCCGCTGGAGGTCTCGGTCGGTACGCGCGTATGGCCGGGTCACGACCTGTTTCTGGGCAACCCGCATTTCGTGATCTCGCGCGGAGCGGCCTCAGGTGAGGCGGCCGCCGACGGTCCCGCGCTGGCCACCCACGCGGCTTTCCCGCACGGCACCAACGTCGAGTGGCTGGAGGTCCTGTCACCGACAGAGGCAAACGTCGTGATCTACGAGCGCGGCGTCGGCGTCACCCAGGCGTGCGGCACCGGGGGCGCGGGCGCGGCGGCGGTCGGCGTCTTGACCGAGACGTTGTCTGTGGACGCGGATCTGCTCATCCATCAGCCGGGCGGTGATCTCACCTACCGGGTGGAGTCGACAACAGGGGATGTGTGGATGACCGGCCCCGCAGAGCCGGTATTCGTGGGCGAGACGTCGCTGCTCTAACGCCTACGCGTCAGGCGTCTTCTTGGCCTCTTTGATCTCGACGATGCCGCCGTTGGGGCCGGGGATGCCGCCCTGCAGGTAGACCAGGTTGTTGGGCTCGTCCACGTTGACGATCAGCACGTTCTGCAGCGTGGAGCGCGCGTTGCCGTGCTGGCCCGGACGACGCTTGCCCTTGGGCACGCGCGCGGGCGTTGCGGAGCCCTGGCCGCCGGTGCCGACGTTACGGAAGGCCTCGTGCGTGCCGTGGCCGCGGTCCGAGCCGTGGTAGCCGTAGCGCTTCATGACGCCCGTGAAGCCGCGACCCTTGCTGGTGCCGGTCACGTCCACGAACAGGCCCGTGCTCAACCCCTCGGTGGTGTAGGCGTAGCCGACGGACCACTTGCCACCCTCGCCGGGCTTGATGCGGAACTCGCGCAGGTGGCGGTGCGGCTTGATACCAGCCTTCTTGTAGACGCCGGCCATCGGCTTGGTCACCTTGCGGTCTTTGACCTCGTGGTAGGCGATCTGAACGGCGTCGTAGCCGTCCTTGCCGTCCGCGCTCTTCACGGCGGTGACCGTGCAGGGACCAACTTCGACGACTGTGATGGGAACGCGGTTACCTTCGGCATCCCAGACCTGGGTCATGCCGAGCTTCCGCCCGATTACGCTGTGGCTCATATGTCTCCTCCGCTCCGTTTGTAGTCGACACGGATAACTGCCGTGTCTCGCGGGTGGCGGCGGAATCTACCCGGGGCGGGTAGAAACGTCAACTGCAAGTTCTATTTGACGAAGAAGGGGAAGTTGACGCGCTTGCCGTTCTTGCTGGCCGGGAATCGGAGACCGGCGATGGCGCCCTTGATGCAGCCGGCCGCGGCCGTGGACGCCACAGGACCCTTGACGGACACGCCCTTGACGCCGCCGCCGGGGGTGATCTGGAACGAGGTGGACACGTGCACGTTGGACTGCCCGGTCGAGGTCACGCACTTGCGGACCTTGCCGGCGGCCTTGCGCATGACGCGCTTCACCTTGGTGTTGGTCGGCGAGTCCGGCAGCTCGGCGCCACCCGCTGCGGCGGGCTTAGCGGCGGGTTTGGGCTTGGCCGCCGGCGCAGATGCGGTGATGCCTTTGAGCAGCGCGTTCGGGTCCACCGCCGGCTTCGGCTTCGGCTTTGCGGCGGGCGCCGGCGTGGGCTTGGCGGCCGGTTTGGGCTTGGCGGCTGCTTTGGCCGCTCTGGCTGCACGCCGCGCCTCGCGCAGCTCCTTGGCCCTGGCCCGCTGCTCGGGCGTCAAGGGCTTCTTCGGCTTGGCGGGCTTCTTCGGCTTGGCGGGCTTCGCCGCGGGCTTGGGCTCGGCCGGCTTGGCGGCTGCGGCTGGATCCGTGGTCCCGGCGGCGGCCTCGACAGGCTGTCCGGGGGCTCCCGGCTGGCCGGCGGGCGCGGGCTGCGCAGCGGCGGCGGTCGGGCTGGGCGGCGGATCGTGCTGCGGCACCGGTGGCTGCTCACCGGGCAGAGGCGTCGGCTGAGCGGCCGGCTGAGGTGCGGTCGGCTGGGCAGCGGGCTGTCCGGGCTTCGGAGCGGCGGCGGCAGCGACGGTGGTGGGCTGTCCTGCCTGCGGTGCTCCAGGCGCGGAAGGCTGCTGCCCCGCGGGTGTCGCCTCTGCACCGGGTTTAGCCGCTGCAGAGGGTTCAGCCGCTGCCGAGGCCGGCTCGGGCGCCGGCTTCGGCACCATGTACTGCATGACGAGGAAGGCTGTCAGCCCAGCGACCGCGGCCGCGCCCAGGATCACGCCAAAGATCGTGCCCGCTGAGCGCTTGCGCCGCCTTTGGATGATCGGAACGTTGGCCGCGCCGGAGATCTTCGGCCCGCGGATAGGCGCCGCTGTGTCGTCGCCCGCCAGCTCGCCGAACAGGTCGCCGCTCTGCGCCTTGTCCTCTTTCTTTTTGCCAAAGCTGCGGATGTCGATGAGTCCCGAGTCCGCCGTGATGGCTGCCAGCGCCTCTGCCTTCTTCTCCTTCTTGGGCTTGGCCTGCTTGCTCTCGTCCATGTCGTTTAGCGAGAACAGCACCGAGTTGTCGTGGCGCTGCCAGACCAGGTCGTCCTCTTCCTCGTTGTCCGCGCTGCTCGTATCGGCCTCACCCGAGCCGAAGAAGTCGCCTGCCGGCGCGCTCTCGTCGGGGGTCGGGTGGGGGGGGCCCGGCGCGCCCCCCCCCACGGGCCGCCCGGGGGGGG
>CAZJHX010000063.1:0-57090 GCA_964545715.1 uncultured Myxococcales bacterium | reverse complement strand
TGTCGGTGGTCTCGTCGCCGGTGTCGGTGGTCTCGTCGCCGGTGTCGGTGGTCTCCTCGCCCTCGGGCAGGCACTCGTTGTTTGTGCAGTCTTCCCCGTCGGCGCAGTCCGCCGCCGACAAGCAGCAGCCCTCCTGCCAGGCATTCTCGCAGCCGAGCTCGCCACAGGAGTCCTCGGTGCACGGGTTCTTGTCGTCGCAGTCAAGCTCCAGGCACGGATCGATCAGCTCCTCCAAGCACGCGTTCTCCACGCAGATCTCGGTGTCATTGCAGTCCGCGTCGGCCGTGCAGCACCCCGCGATCGGCGCGTATGTGCACTCGCCCGCGACACAGCCGTCGGCCGAGCACGGGTCGTCGTCGTCGCAGTCCAGGTCGTCGCACGGGTCGCCTGGTGACACGCAGTCGCCCTCAACGCATGTCTGCCCGGCTGCGCACCCGGCGACCACGATCACCGTGCAGCCGGTGACCCCGTTGGTTGCGCAGACCCAGCTCTGCCAGCCCTCGTTGCAGCCCTTCTCGCCCAGCACGCATTGGTCGTCGCACGGTGGGACCTCACAGATGCCGGCGTCGGAGCACTCAGCACCGCCGTCGCATTTGCCGCAGGTGCCGCCGCAGCCGTCGATCCCGCAGTCCTTGCCCGCGCAGTCCGGCAGGCAGACCTCGCCCCCGTCGCAGCTCAGCGGGAACTCCGGGTATGGGCTGGCCTTGCCATCCGTGTTGCAGTTGTAGAAGGCGTTGGCCGTATCCCAGCCGCAGGTGCCCGCGCCGCAGTTGATCTTGGTGATCTTGTTGCCCTCGCAATACGACAGCTCGTCACCGTCGCAGCAGCCCTCGTAGGTCACATCGCCGCAGCCGTCGGGCGTCTCTTCAGGCGCCTTGCACGCCGAGTCGCAGTCGTTGCAGGTGCACAACCACGCCGGGCCGAAGCAGATGTTGTTGTCGCTGCACTCCTCGGTCATGCCCAGCGCAGTGAAGCCGGCCGGCGGCTTGCACTTGCCGCCGCTGCAGGTGCCGTCCGGGATGGTCTTCTCCAGCGGCAGGTCCGGGATCGTGCGCGTGATGCAGTGGATGGCGCCCGAGGCCAGGGAGACGTCGTCGGAGATAATGCCGACGTGCTCATAGTCGGGCAGGGCCTCTTTCCAGATGCCGAGCGCCTCGGTCTCGTACTCCTTGAACTGCGGAAACGAGAAGATGGGCCACAGGTTGACCTTGTTGATGAGCGTGCTGTTGACGAACGTAAACGGCGTGTTGACCTGCTTGAGCTCGCCGCCGTTGACCTTCTCGTAGCCGAAGCCCGGCATGGGGATGCGATGCACCTTCATCTGTCCACCGCCCGCAAACGTGATCGCCTTGAGCAGGTCCTCGTTGTCGTCCATCCGCTTCTGGTTCACCGCATCGCCGATCTCGTCTTTGTAGTAGCCCAGGACCACGCCCTTCTTGTCGTACAGCTTGAAGAACATGTCGATGTGGCCGGTGCCGTCGTTCGTGATGTCCTTCAGGATGTGGGTGTTGGTGCAGTTCATGTAGTCCTCATGGCCTTTGAGGAACTTCGACATGGTGAGCCCCGAGTACTGCAGGCCGCGCTGGGTCGTGTAGCAATGCTCCTGCCCGTCGCCCTGGAAGTTGCCGCCCTCGTAGCTGTTCTCGTACCGATACGTGGTGACGCCCAGCTTCTCGCCCAGGCGGGTCGAGATCGCGTCGTCTTCGGGGCGCGCGTGGTAGTAGACGAAGTCGACAAAGCCGACGGTGTTCTTGGCCGTGTCGATGATGGGCAGCGGGCCGTAGTCGATGTGCCAGATCGACTCGTTGGGCATCTTGAACCACTCGATCTGGCCCATGTCGATGCCTGCGCTCGAGAAGGCCGTGGTCAGGCTGCTCTTCACCGCGGCCGCCTCGTAGATGATCCACACCTTGGCCACCGACGCGGCGCCCGCCACGATCTCGGTGTACATCTGCTTCATGTTGGGGTCGGAGGCCGGCCAGCCGGTGGCCGTCAGCAGCATCGACTGCATGGGCTCCCACTCGCGCATGTGCCGCCAGGACGACAGCTTGGGCGCCTCCGTGATGGCGTACAGCTCCGGGTTGGCAAAACGGTAGTCGTCAAACGCGTCGCCCTTGGCTGCGCCGTAGCGCTCGCCCGGCAGCGGATACGCGGGCAGCTTGTTGACCGGGCCGGTGTACTCCACCTCGGCGTCCGGTGGCGCGGTCGGCTCGGTGTCGTTTGAACAGGCGAGTAGAAAGACCAGCAGGCACACTGAGATACGCATGGCGACACCTTACAACAATCGACCCTGATACGATCGCCCAATGCCGTCCCGATCCAACCTGATCCTGATCACCTGCGATGCCTGGCGCGCCGATTTTGTCGACGAGCACGCCGGCGTGCGTCTGCTGCCGGCGCTGGACCGGGTCGCGGACAGGACCGTGCGCTTCGACCGCTGCTACGCCAACGCGCCGTGGACCACGCCCGCGCTCGTCAGCGTCTTCAGCGGGGAGCCCGTCCTCGAGCACGGGGTGCATTATCAGTGGTCATCGCCGCGCCCGGGCGGACCCAGCATCGCGGGCACCCTGCGCCAGGCTGGCTGGTCCGTGCCTAACCTGAGCTACCTCAATCGCATCCCCAATTACGAGAACCTGGGCTACAGCACCGGCGACGCGCCCGACAGTGACGATCCGGCGCTGTTGCTGCGGGCCATCGAGGAGACTCCGGAGCCCTTCTTCTTGTGGTTTCATTACAAGCACACGCATCTGCCGTACTGGGCTCAGGCTCGCTATCGCGCGGCGATGGGCATCGACGACTCCGCCATCGAGCAGCGGCTTTTGGACTCGGTCTGCCAGGGGTTTGTGGTGCCCCGCCACCAGTTCACGCTGCAGCCGGAGGACCGCGACATGGTCCGGCGCTTGTACGCCGCCCAGATCCTGCAGATGAACGACTGGCTGTCTCAGGTCTTCGGGGCCCTGGAGGCGCGTGGGCTGATCGGGGAGACCAGCCTCGTACTGACCGCCGATCACGGCGAAGAGCTGCTGGACCACGGGCACGTCGGACACGCCTCCACCGCGCATCACGCGGTGCTCTACGAAGAGGTGCTGCACATCCCGCTGTTCATTATCGATCCGCGCGCGAGCGCCCGCCGTGTGCGCGCGCGCGTACAGGGGCTGGATCTCTATCCAACGCTGCTTGAGCTGGCGGCCGGCGCGTACCCGCCGGATTGCACTGGGATCAGCCTGGCGCCGCTCGTCCGGGGCGAAAGTCCGGTGCTGCCCGACGACCGCGAGTTTACGTTTCACAGCGCGCGCATGGGCTCACCCACCACGCGCGAGTACATGACCCACGACATTACGGCCGTGTCAGACGGGCGAATCAAGCGGGTGGTGGAGCGCTACGACGAGACTCGTGCCTACCGCTTTGACCTGGCGGCCGATCCTGCGGAGCTGTCACCCATCACTGACCCACCGTGATCGCGCGCGTCTCCAGCTCGGCCAGCAGGCGCTCGTAAAGTCGCTGCGGGTCGCCGTCCAGTGCGTCGAGCTCAGCTCCGGCGATCAGGCGCACCGGGCCCTGATCGGTGCGCGCCAGAACCGCGGGAAAGACGCCGTCTATGGCGGCTGCGATCTCGGGGGTCAGCTGGTTTTTGTACAGCTCCTCGACCGGCGCGCGAATGTCCTTTTCGCACGTCTTCCAGCTGTCCTTCTTGGTCAGCCCCCCATAGGTGATTCGACACAACTCGCAGGGCTCGTCGCCACGAACGCGGTCACGTAGATAGCGCAGCCCGCCGGCGATGCTCCAGTCGGCGTTGAAGACCAGGATGATCGCTTTGAGTTTCATAAATGTACGCTGCAAATCCTATCTTGACTCATTTACACCGTTTGGCGTATTGTAAAGGTCCCTGTGAGAGGGAGTGACGATGACAAGCTGTAGTCCACGCGTATTGGTCGTGTGTTTCAATCTTTTATGGGCCGCCCCGGCGATGGGGCTGCAGTGCCTCGATGCCAAGTGCGCCGACTCCGATCCGTGCACCCTCGATAAGTGCGGTCCAGGGGGCAAGTGCGTCCACACCCCGATCGAGGGTCTGGCGGCTGGCTGTAACGACGGCAACCCGTGCACGATGGACACGTGCGAGGTGGGGTCGGGCTGCACACATACCCCGGTGCCCGGCGCCTGCTATGACGGCGATCCCTGCAGCACGATCGACTTCTGCAAAAACGGCAAGTGTGTGGCGGGCCCGGTTCCGTCGTGCACTGACGGCGATCCCTGCACCACGGACACCTGCGACCCGGTCAAGGGCTGCTCGCACACGCCCTTGAGCTGCGACGACGGCGACCCATGCACCTTCGACACCTGCACTCCGGGTGGTGGGTGCCTGCACGTTCCCGACGCAAAGGCCTGCACATGCGGTGGCGCCGGCGCGCCAGAGCCCAGCGCCTGTGGTGACATCCCGGTTACCGGCGTTTGCAGCGGCGACACGCTGGTCGAGTGCGTGTTTGGCGAGGTGGTCATCACCCCGTGCGGCGACGTCGGGCGGCTGTGTGGCTGGGACGACTACGGATGGGGCGGCCAGGGCGCGTTTGCCTGCGTGGTGGGCGACGGTCAGTCCTGTGACGCGGTCCCCGACAGCGGCAGCTGCGATGGCGATCTCCTCACCTGGTGCGACACCGCGACCGGCACCACCGTGATGGAGAACTGCGCGGCCCACGGCGGCAAGTGCGGCTGGACGGGCTCCTTCTTCTGCTGCCATGAGCCGGGCGCGTGCATCCCCATGTGCAGTGGCCGAATGTGTGGAGACGACGGCTGCGGCGGGACCTGTGGCCAGTGCCCGGCGGGCGAGTCGTGCACGGACAACGGCCTGTGCGCCGGCTGCGACGGCCCCGGACCCGTGTGCCCCGGCGGCGACTGCGGCAACGACAACGAGTGCCAGAAGCTGAAGTGCGCGGGCGACGGCGGCTGCGCCAACGTGGCCCTGCCCGACGGAACCGAGTGCTACCCGGATATGTACTGCGGCGGCGGCCAGTGCAACATGGGCTACTGTGTGCCCGACGAGGCGGAGCCCCTGGGCGATCTCTGCGGCGACGTGCCCGTGGTCGGCGTGTGCGACGGCCATATCCTGTCGCGCTGCAAGAACGGCAAGGTGGAGATGATCGACTGCGCGGCCGACGACATGGTCTGCGGCTGGGACACCGATCTGATGGACGGCTACGGCGCCTTCGGCTGCTACTGGGAGGACGAGGCCCCGTGCGTCGGTATCCCGGACTCGGGCATGTGCGACGGCACCATCCTGACGTACTGCGACCAGGGCGAAGCCGTGCACGTGAACTGCGCGATGACCGACGAAGACTGTGGCTGGACGGGCTCATTCCACTGCTGCCATCCGGCGGTGGCCTGTGTTCCGCTGTGCAACGGACGCGAGTGCGGCAGCGACGGCTGCGGCGGCACATGCGGCGCCTGCGGTGAAGACCAGTTCTGCGCCGATTCGGGCTTGTGCTACGGCTGCGAGGAGGCCCTGCCGCCCATCGCGCTGATCGCCGATGAGACACCCGTTCAGACGCCGGAGTGGAAGCGTCCGGAGCGCCCGATGATCCCGGCCAAGCCCGTCCCGGGCAACGGCTGCGGCTCCAGCTCAGGTGCGGGCCACTCGGGCGCGATCCTCTGGCTGCTGGGTTTGCTGATGCTGGTCTGGCGTCCGGGAGCTAGTGGACCTGGCCGTCGTCGGTAGGATCGGCCTCCGCCTCTCGTAGCGTCTTGAACAGGGTGCGCAGGTCGAGGATACCGCCGATGGTGAACCAGATGGTGGTGCCGATGGCGACAACCAATTCGAACCAGAGAACGCCCTTCCACAGCTCCAGCCAGGAGTCGGCGCCCACGTCGCTACTCAGCCCATAGAGCGTGCCGCCGACGAAGAGGGCGAACCACGCAAGTGTGTTTAGCAGCGCCAGGGCGAAGATGGCCTTGTCGGCGCGTGAGAAGCGCTTGCCCAGTTCGAAGAAGGACGGTCTCGGTTCGCTGCCGCGGTGGAGCAGGGCGGCGAGGTCGGTTTGCGGCTTTTTGTCGAGCAGGGAGACGGTGACGTACAGGAACACGCCGAGCACGCTGGCCCAGAAGCTGACCTCCTGGCCGGAGAGCGGGAAGTCGTCGAGGAGCTGGTCCGCGATGATGCCGCCGACCGCGAGTGAGGAGCCGGTGATCATGGCGACCCAGGCGCCCAGGGTGGTGCCGCGCGGCCAATAGAGGCCGCCCAGGATGACCGCGCCGGCGCCGCCCATGTAGATGGCGGCGGTCACGATCGTAAACATGAGCAGGTGCTGGGTCTGCTGAAAGAAGAGGCTGAACAAGAAGATGAACAGCGCGACGAAGACCACGGACCCGCGGATCCAGCGGATGTGGCGGTCGGGGGGCAGCGGCTTGCCGCGCAGGGGCAGCACGACGTCCTGGATGAAGATGCCGCCCCAGGACAGCAGATAGGTGTCGTGCGTGCTGATGAAGGCGCCCAGCATGACCGCGGCGAAGAGGCCCAGCAGGCCCGGGGGCAGCAGCTCGGTCAGCGCGACCGGGACGGTCATCTGGCTGCGGATCTGGTCGTTGCCGATGCTGTCCAGCAGGGCCTGCGCGGGGGCCATCATGTCGGCATATGCCGGGTGGTGCATGGTGGTCCAGGCGTAGACCGGGAGCACGAGCACGCACAGGGAGATCGCGTAGCCGCGAAACGGCGCCAGGACCTGGCCCATGCGGGCCTCGTGGGGATCGCGGGCGGACATGTGATAGGTCGAGCTGCCCTGCCAGCTGAGGACGTTGTAAAAGGCGAGGAAGATGCCGATCAGGAAGTAGACGACGTTGAACTGGCCGGCGCCGCCGCTCTGAAGCGGATCGACCAGCGCGCGGCCGGCGTCATCGGCGGTGTAGGCCGCCGTGACGTGCTCCCAGGGCACGATGGTGAAGACGGCGATGACCAGCGCCACAAACGCGATGTTGACCAAAAGGCCCGCGATGAAGTCGGTGAGGATCACCGTGACCTGGCCGCCCAGAAAGCAGAAGAGCACCGACACGAGGATGAGGGTGGCGGTGGTGACGCCGAACGTGGAGACGGTCAGGCCGAGCCACTGAAAGGTCTCGGGCAGGCCGCAGTAGTAGATGAAGAACCAGGCGCCCGAGGCGGGAAAGATGCCGAAGTTGACGATGCCGGCCAGCCAGCCGAGGAAGCCGCTGAAGATGCGAAACCGGCGGCTGTAGCGGGCCTCCAGAAACTGGGCCAGGGTCAGGACGCGCGTCTCGCGAAACCGATAGACGCCCCAGCCTGTGATGGCGATGATCAGCCCGACGGGCATGCCCATCAGGCCCCACCAGACCGCTGAGAATCCGGAGTCGTGATACATCTGAAAGACGGCCAGGATGGTGATGGCGCCCAGCCCGCTCATGCCGCCGGCGATGGCGGTCAGGTATCGGCCGGCGCCGCGCCCGGCGACCAGGAACCCGGCGACGGTGGACGAAAGTCGCCGCGTCAGGACCGCGGGGACCAGCAGGATCGCGAACAGGCATACGACGACGGCCCAGTCGATCGCTTGAAACTGACTGTGAAGCACGGCCACAGACTACACCCCGGACGGCGTTGCAAGTACCCTGCACCCATGGCGCGATGGACGATCGGCGCGAGTGTGCTGCTGGCGATGGCGTGCGGGCCCTTTCCCGAGCCGCTGCCGCCCCCGGACCCGGGGGTGACGGATGTGCCGGTGGCAGACGTGCCCGATGCGCCGGATCTGCCCAAGCCGGACGTGCCCGAGCCGGACGTGCCCGATGTCGCCGATACCACGGACACCGTGGACGCGCCGCCGCCGGACGTGACGGACGTGCCGGACGACAACCCCTGTGCAAAAGCGGATTGGTGGCCCGACTGTGACGGCGACACCTTTGCGCTGCCCGCCGCGGAGGCGACCTCGGCCTGCCAGGAGCCTGAGCCGGTGGGAGACTGCCAGTGGACCGGCAAGGATCCCGTGGTGAAAGGTCAGGCGGACTGCGATGATCTGCTGGCAGCGATCAGCCCGCTGGCCGACGAGCTTCCCGGCGACGAGATCGATCAGGACTGCGACGGGCGGGAGGACTGCTTCGCGGACGCCGACAACGACGGCTTTGTGCCGCTGACGGAGGACATCGTCGACTCGGAGGACATCTTCTGCAACGCCGACGGCGAGGCCAAGGCGGACGCGCCACGGACCGACTGCTGCGACAAGGAGCCCGACGCCTTCCCGGGCCAGTTGGTGTATTTCGCGGAGGAGTCGGCCTGCGCGGGTTATGACTTCGACTGCGACGGCAAGGTCATCCAGAAGTGGAAGGACACGGTCGTCGGCTGCGGCTGGGACGCATTCGACGGCTGCGGGACCCCGCCGGAGGACGAGGGCTGGTGCACCGCGGATCCGGCCAACCCGTGCACGGGCGTGCCCGAGTGCGGTCAGCAGAACACCTGGCTGTCGAACTGCCACAAGAACGGCGCAACGTCGTGCATCTTCAGCACGGAGCTGCGCGCTCAGGAGTGCCGCTGATGGTCATCTTGTGCTGCCTGCTGCTGTTGGCGCCCGAGGTCGGCGCCGTCCCGCCCGACGATGTGGCGCGGGCGGCGGCGCTGCACGAGCAGGCCAAAGCGGTGCGGGAGAAGGCGGCGCGCCGCACGTCGGGGGCCAAGGCTCTTCAGCTGAAGGCCCTGGAGCTGTGGCAGGCGGCCGAGAGCCTGCACGCGCATCCGCGCTACGCGATCAACGTCGGCCTGGTGCAGCTGGACCTCGAGCGGTGGCTGCCCGCCTGGACGTCGGCCCAGCGCGCGAACACCTACCACATGACAGCGGAGGAGAGCGGCCGATACGCGTCGGTGCTGGCCGACATCGAGGCGCGCGCGTCCGAGGTGCTGCGTCGCACGCACGCGCTGGCGGAGCTGACGGTGGTCCCGGACACGGCCACGGTCATCCTGGACAGCAACCCCTGGTCCGCACCGCGACGCCGCTGGGTCGTGCCGGGCGAGAGCACCCTGAGAGTCGAGGCGCCGGGGCACGTGCCGCACGAGCGGACGTGGAGCCACTCGGTTGGTGGTGTCCATCGGCTGACCGTGACCCTGGAGCCCGAGGTAGCGGTCGTGGTGCCGCCCGAGCCGCCGCCCTCGAATCCCATCGGGTTCTGGAAGTGGGTGACGCTGGGTGTAGCGAGCGCGGCGGTGGTGGGTGTGGTGACCGCATACGTGGTGCAAGACGGGGTCTTGGCCGACCAGGAGGCGCTGCACGCGTCCAACCCGTCGCCGGCCGACTACCCAAGCTATCTGCGCGACTACGAGACCGCCCGCGCCGACTTCGACTCGGCCGGGCAGCTCGGCATGGCGATGGCCGCCACCGCTTTTGTGGCCGGTGGCACGACGGTGGTGCTCTTCTTGCTGGACCGTGGCACAGACAACACCTCACGCGTGCAAATCACCCCACTCGGCCTGGGCTTGAGTGTACAGACCGGCTTCTAGCGCCAAACGGTCTGGTCCCGCCCAGAGCCACCTCGAGCTGCCAAATCCGACCCGGATACCGTATCTATGCCGGCTTTGGCAGTCATAGCTGCCAAATCCGACCCGGATACCGTATCTATGCCGGCTTTGGCAGTTGAAGCTGCCAAATCCGACCCGGATACCGTATCTATACCGGCTTTGGCAGTTGAAGCTGCCACCGGCGACCTGCATACGCCATGTGGGTCGCCCACAGCACTCTGCGGTGCCAGTGGGCCTCTGCTCTAGTCCACGTACGTCGGAAGCCGGGTCGGCTTGGACGTTCGTTTGCCGCGCCGCAGCTTGAAGTGCAGCTGCTGGTCGCGGTCCGCGACCAGCTCTTTGGTCACGGTCTTGTAGCCGTCTTTTGAGATCGTCAGCGCCATAGGCGTGGCGACGGCGTCCAGACGATAGTGCAGTGGGGTCTTGCCCAGCGGCCGGCCGGCCAGCGTGATCTCGGCGTCCGCCGGTTTCGTGGTCACGCGCAGCGCGATGGAGGCGCCGGTGATGTCTTCGTCCGCCGGGCGTCGAGTGCGTCGGGGGCTCAGGGTTGGGTCGCCTTGTCGACGCGGCGTCGGCTCGGCGGCAACCTCCACCGCGGGCTCAGGCTCAGGCTCAGGCTCCGGCTCCGGTGTGGGCTCGGCGACCGGGACCGGCTGCGCGACCGGCTCCGGTGGCGCTTGGGCGGTGGGTGCGGGTGAGGAGTCGAACATCCCCGTGGCGGCCGCGAAACCGACAAAGACCAGGGCCACGACCAGGAGAAACGGCCAGACCGGCTGCTGTGTCTCGGGCGGCGGTTCGGGTGGCGTCGCCGGCTGCTCCGCCAGCAGCGTCTCGAGCGACGCGACGACCTCCGCGGCCGACGGTCTGTCCGCCGGGGTCTTCTGCAAGCACGCCGCGACCAGGTCCGCCAGGCCATCGGGCGCCTTCGCCGCGCGTGGCGCCGGTTCGGCATTGCACACGGCGACCGCCTGGTTGACCACGGTGCTGTCGTCAAACGGCAGCTCTCGCTGGCACAGTTCGAACATGAGCACGCCCAGCGCCCAGACGTCGGTGGCCGGCGTGCACTCGTGCCGCTGCCACTGCTCGGGGGCCATGAAGCGCGGCGTGCCTTTTACCCGGGGCAGGCTCTCGAACTCGCCCCAGTCCGTGAGCTCTTCGACCGACAGCGCCGGGTTGGAGGCGTCGGCGTCGTCATCGAAGCGCTTGGCCAGCCCGAAGTCGACCACCCGCACGCGGCCATCCGTGCTCAGGATGATGTTCTCCGGCTTTAGATCGCGGTGCAGCACGGCGCTCTTGTGCGCGCCTTGCAGCGCCTCGGCCACCGCCTTGCCCAGCTCTATCGTCTCGCGCGTATCGGGCCACCGCTCGGTCATCCGGCTGCGCAGGTTGGGGCCCTCGACGTACTCCAGGGCCAGATAGGGGATGCCGTGATGCTCGCCGACCGCGTGGATGGTCACGATGTGCGGATGGTTCAAGCGCGCGGTGGCGCGGGCCTCGAACAAGAAGCGCTCGACCCGCTCTTCGTCCCCGAGCAGCTCGGGGCGGATGACTTTCAGGGCGACCTTTCGCCGCAGGGTGGTGTCGCGCGCCAGGTAGACCTCGCCCATGCCGCCGCGCCCGAGCAGCCGGATCACCTGAAAGTGGTCCACGGCGTCGCCCTCGGCAAAGAGGCAGTCCTCCAGCGTGTCGTCCAGGATCATCGTCGGGTTGGCGACCTGCGCCTCGGCGGCGTCCTCCCACGACTCGGCCTGCGTTTGGTCGCCGGGCGGCGGCTTTCGGGTCATCGGGAGGTGCCCAGATCGTATTGTTTGACCCAGCGGTGCATCTGGGAGCGCGAGAAGCCGGTAGCACGCGCGGCCTGGCTCAGGTTGCCGTCGTGTGCGTGCAATACCGCCTCCAGCGCGGCTTGAAACTCAGCGGGGTGCGTCTTGCGCCGGCGCGCCGCCGCCAGCAGCGCCGCGACCAGGGCCTCCCCGCTCTCCGGGGCGGCCGGCAGCGACTCCTGTCCGCCCGGTGCGTGGTCCAGCACCGTACGCAGATGGCTGGGCCGGATCACGCCGTCGTCCGCCAGCGCGATCATCGTATTGGCCAGCTGCATGACCTGACGCACGTTCTGCGGCCAGCTAAAGGCCAGCAGCAGGTTGACCGCCTCGCGGCTCAGTCTCAGCTCGCTGCCGCCGCCGCGTCGCAGGCCGTCCGCGAAGTACAGTCCCACGTCCTCCGGTCGGTCCGCCAGTGGCGGGATTTGCAGCTTGATGCCGTGCAGTCGCGCGTACAGGTCCGCGCGGAACGTGCCCTCGCCCACCTGCCGCTTCAGGTCTTTGTGAGACGCCGCGATCACGCGCAAGGACACCGGCCGGGCCTGTGTCGCGCCGACGGCCATCACCTCTTTCTCCTGCAGCACCCGCAGCAGCCGCACTTGGACCGCCGGCGGCATGTCGCCGATCTCATCCAGCAGGACAGTCCCCTTGTCAGCCATCACCAGCCGACCCTGCTTGGCCTGGGTGGCGCCGGAGAAGGCCCCGCGCACGTGCCCGAACAGCTCGGACTCGATGAGCGTCTCGGGGATGGCGGCGCAGTTGATCGGCACAAAAGCCCCGGGGCGCCGGCTCAACCGATGAAGCTCTTGCGCCAGGACCTCCTTGCCGGTCCCCGTGGGGCCGCCGAGCAGCACGGGGATGTCCCGCGGCGCGATCCGCTCCAGCATCGCGTACAGCGCCACAACGCCGGGACTCTGGCCCAGAAAGCGTCGCTCGGATGCGGCGCTGGTCGCGGTGGCGCCCGCTGGGAACGTACGCAGGATAAACGTGTGCCCACCCACGCTGATTCGGTCGCCGTCGCCGACCTCCGCCCGCTCCGTGCGCGCGCCGTTGACGTAGACGCCGTTGCGGCTGCCCGAGTCCGTGATGGTGGCCCGCAGCGGGTCTGCCACCGTCACGGCGAGCGTCGCATGCGTCTTGGAGGCCAGTCCGTCTGCGAGGTCCACGCGCAGCCGCCCGCCTTCTCGCACCACCGCGTCGCGCTCACCGCGCCCGAAATCTACGGATAGCGGGGCCGTCAGGCGCACGCTCAGCGTCGGATAATGTTGGATGGACGCGCGATCGAGGACGTGCAGAAGAACCGGCACACTCTCGCCGCGCTCCGTGGTGTCATGAGTGACTTCGGGGAGTGTCGTGTCCGTGCGGCCAGCTTAATGGCCCGCCTCGCGGGGGGTCAAGTTAGCGCCTCTCTCACCTGGGAGCGCGCCCGGTGCAGGCGCGACTTCACAGCGGCCTCCGAGAGCTCCAGCTCAGCGGCGGCTTCGCGTGCCGACATGCCCTGTCCGTCGCGGAGCAGGAGCACGGCGCGATCGGTGTCGCTGAGCGCCCCCAGCGCCGCCCGGATGGGCAGCAGACGCGCCTCCAGCGCCGCCTCCACGCGGGCTTGATCACCGGCCGAGAGGTCGGCCAGCTCGACATGGATCGAGGCGTCGCCCTTCTGCCCCCGGCGCATTCGCGTGCAGGCGTTGGACGCCAGCCGATACAGCCAACCGCGCACCGCGGCGTCCCCACGAAAGCCCTGCAGATGCTCTGTCGCCGCGGCAAACGCGTCTTGCATCGCGTCCTCTGCGTCGGGGTTGTTACCGCAGCGCTTGCGCAGAAACGCCAACAGGTCGTCGCGATAACACGCAAACAGGTCGTCCAGCAGTCCGGGGTCGCCCACGCGGGCGCGCTCGGTCAGCCTCACTGGGTCACAAACGAAGCCGGTCTCGCTCATCGCCCGACATCTTAGCTTTTCTTGAACCCTTCTGCGCCGCTGCCGGCTCTCAGTGAATAGAGCTCGCCCAGGCGAGCAGGAGGTACAGAAGATGATCGAGTTGTTTCAACGTGACGGCTGCCCATCCTGCCTTCGAGTCCGCCGCAAGCTGTCGGATCTCGGCATGGACTACGTCGTGCGCAATGTCCCAAAGCTGGGCAGTGAGCGGCGCCGGCTTCTGGAGCTGGGCGACAGCCCCGTAGTCCCCGTTCTGATCGATGGCGACCGGGTCGTGCGTCGCTCCGAGGACATCGTGGACTACCTGGAGGCGACCTACGCTGCTCCTGGTTTCGGTGACCCCACATACGGGCTCACGCGATTGATTCGAGGTGCCTCGGTCGACGACGTGGAGGCCGCCGTGACGGAGGCGCTGAAGGGCGAGGGCTTCGGCGTGCTGACCCGCATCGATGTGCGGGCGACGATGCGGCAAAAGTTGGATGTGGATCACCCCGAGTATCGCATCCTGGGCGCGTGCAACCCCCCGCTGGCCCTGAGGGCGCTGACCGCGGAGCCCGGCGCCGGCCTGCTGTTGCCCTGCAACGTGGTGGTCGCCGTGCAGCCCGATCAAAGCGTGGCGGTGTCGGCCATCGATCCCGGCAAGATGCTGTCCGTAGTAGATCGCGACGACCTCGACGAGCTGGCCGGTGAGGTTCGCGGTGCGCTGCGGCGCGCGCTGGCGGCGGTTACGGTGTAAGCCCCACGTCCGCGAACACCTTGCGAAAACGCTGATGCCAGGTGTGCTCGGCCTGGGCGCGCGCGTGACCCGCTTTGCGGATCGCCTCACGCTCGGCCGGATGGTCCAGGTACCAGCGCGCCTTCTCCGCGAGGTCATCCGCGTCTTCGTAGAAGACGATCTCCTTGCCGGGCTCAAAGAAGCGCGTCAGCTCGTCCATGGCCTCGACCATGTAGAACGCGCCGCTCATGGGGGCCTCGAAGTCGCGCAGCCGGACCTGCAAAATCCGCTCGGTCTCGTGCGTGTCGCCGCACGATGAAAAGCCCAGGCTGATGCGGCTCTTGCTGTACAGCGCCACCAGATCCTCGTCCGACAGCGCAGGTCCGCAGACCGGGCGCGCGGCGTCGGGACCCGGGGCCCGCCCGGTCAGTCGGCGCCAAAGGCCCTTCTCTTTGTCGGCGTGCTCAAGCCAGCCGGGGCCCCACACATGCGTGGGTACGCCGCTGTCCACCAGGCGTTGGACGAAGTCGGGTCGGTCGCCGTACCGCATGCCGCAAAACGTACAGTCGTAGAGCTGCGGCGTGTCCACCGGCTTATAGACGTTGGGGTTGGCAGCCTCCTGCATGTACACGGGGTTGGCTCCCGCGTCCCGATAGTCCTGCAGGCGAAACAGCTCGGGCACCAGCGACCAGTCGTAGGCCGGCGCCAGGTCGCTGACCAGGTGAAACTGATACGACGCGTTGCAGTACCAGTTCATGGTCGGGATCCCCAGCGCCTTGATCTCCTCGATGATCTCAGCCGTGCACATGGCGCTGTAGAAGTAGCTGAAGAAGAGGTCTATGCCGCCCTCTTTGTGCGCGCGCCGGACCTGGTCCACCAGCGCCTGCTCCAGCTTGGGGCGGTTGGCCTGGATGAACGCCGCCTGGCGCTTGGACGCCGGGTCCAGGTTCTTTTGATGCTCGGACAGGTCGTAGTCGAACATCACCACGTCGTGGCCCAGGTCGACCAGAGGCCGGTACAGGTTGTCGTACCAGAGCCGGGACGTTGGGATGCGCGCGTTGGGCGTGTTGTCGGCGGCGTAGAAGATCCGCATCGGCGCTAGCCGTGGTCCCAGCGCGGGAAGGCGTTGAAGCCGCCGTACCCGACCTGGCCGCCGGACACCTTGAAGGCGAACATCTTCTCGTGCCAGTCGGCCACGTTGCTGGTCGAGTCTTCGCTGATGCTGATCGACAGCTGATGCACACCCGAGACAAACGGCAGCCGCGGCAGCGTCATCGTCATCTTCGTGGCCCCCGCCTTCTCCAGCCCGGGGTGTTTGACGCCGTCGTCGCGGTTGTTCTGGCAGACCAGCATGTGGCCGGTCTCGCCCTGCCACACCGTCACGAAGAAGATCAGCTCGCCGGTCGGGCGGTCGGACTCCACGGTCATCTCCAGCGAGAGGTGGCCGCCGGTCTCGAAGTGCGTGCAGGCGTTGCCCTCGCCGTCCAGCAGCTTCACGTCGGTCAGCGCCAGCGACTCGTCGGAGTGCACGCGATAGCTGTCGCCCTCTGCGTTGGCCGCGGCAATGGCGTCGGCGGCCGCGTCCAGCGCGTGCTTGGTGTACTTGGCGCACACGTCGTTTGGCGTGCCCTCCGCCATCAGCTTGCCCTGATGCAGCCACAGCGCGCGCGTGCAGAAGTTGCGGATGAGCTGCAGGTTGTGGCTGACCAGCAGCACCGGGATCCCGCGCTTGCGGATCTCCTCCACCTTTCGATAGCTCTTCAGGACGAACGCCAGGTCACCGACCGACAGCACCTCGTCGACCAGCAGCACGTCTGGATCGATGTGCACCGCGATAGTGAAGCCCAGGCGGGCCAGCATGCCCGACGAGTAGCGCTTCACGGGCGTGTCGATGAACTGCTCCAGCCCCGAGAAGTCCACGATCTCGTCGAACTTGGTCTTGGTCTCGGCCCGCGTCATGCCCATGATCGACGCGTTCAAGAAGATGTTTTCGCGGCCCGTCAGCTCTTGATGGAAGCCGGCGCCGACCTCGATCAGCGGCGCCACGCGACCCTTCATGCTGAATGTGCCGCGCGTCGCCTGGGTCACGCCACACAGCACTTTGAGCAGCGTGCTCTTGCCCGCGCCGTTCTTGCCGATGATGCCGACCGTCTCGCCGCCCTCGCACCGGAAGCTGACGTCCTGTAGCGCCCAGAAGTCGCTGATGACGCGCTCGTCCACCGCCCACGGCGCCCACCGGCGCGCCAGCTGGACGATCTTGCTGCCGCTGCCCAGCTTGTACTGCTTCCAGATGCCGTCGGCGACGATGGGGTTGGGCTTAGACAACATCGGCGTACCACCGCTCCAGCCCTTTGAAGACCGAATAACCGACGATCAGCGCCAGCAGCGCGCCCGCCGCACCGAACGCCAGCGCCATCGTGTCCGGGGGGCCGCTGCCGATCATGACCGTGCGAAACGAGTCGATGATGCCGGCCATCGGGTTGAGCAGATACAGCGTCTTCCACTCCGCCGGGACGGCGCTGAGCGGGTAGATGACGGGGGACGCGTACATCCAGATCTGGAGAACGAAGAACGCCGCAAAGATGATGTCGCGCTTGAAGGTGCCCAGCGCGCTGGTGATGAGTCCCACGCCCAGCGAGAAGGTCAGCTGGATGATCAGCAGCACGGGCAGCAGCGCAATCCACGGGTTGGGCGTCACGTCGTAGTACCACATGAGGCCCAACAGCACGGTGAAGGCCATGAAGAAGTCAAAGAGCGAGACCAGCGTGGCTGCGACCGGAAAGACCTCACGCGGAAAGTAGATCTTCTTGATGATGCCCGCGTTGAGCACGATCGACGGCGTGGACAGCGTCACCGCGCTTTGAAACATCGTCCAGGGCAGCAGCGCCGAATAGGCGAAGATGGGATAGGGGAGCCCGTCGCTTGGGAACTTCACAAAGGTCTGCACAAACGTGAACGTGAGCATGAGCAGCAGCGGCTGCAGCAGCGCCCAGGCCGGTCCAAGCAGCGACTGCTTGTAGCGCGCGAGCACCTCCCGGCGGACGAGATTGCCCGTCAACTCCCGGTACTCCCACACGTTTGATACCAATCGGACCATCGCGCGGATGGGTTAGCGCACGCCCGTGGGCGCGTCAACCAGAACGGTCACGTCGTGCACCAGCGCCACCAGTGGGGCAGGGCGGCCAACAGACCGCCGGCATGGGCGGCGCGACGCTTGTGCAAGGCCTTCATCGGGCGCCGCAACGCAGTCTCGGGCACGCCCCAGCCGCGCGCGCGGTCGTAGATCTCGCCCAGCGCGGCCAGCTCGACGTCCAGGTTGGTGGAGATCCCGCCCGGGTGCACCCGGTAGCGCAGGTGAATGTCGGACAGGTACCGCAGCGGCGCGATGCGGGCGATGCGCAGCCACAGCTCGAAGTCCTCGCCGAAGCGCAGCTGGGTGTCGAACGGGCCGGCGCGCTCCAACACGTCGCGCCGCACGATCACCGACGAGCACGGGATGATGTTGCCGCCGATCAGCTCCTCCAGCGTGGGTTGCTCGGACACGGGCGGGTCCGGCCACGCGCCGTCGTCCCCGCCAAAGCGCTGGCACCGCGTGAAAGACAGGCCCACGTCCGGCTCGGCGTCCATCAACGCAACCTGCGCCGCGAGCTTGCCCGGCAGCCACAGGTCGTCGTCGTCCAGGAAGGCGATCAGGTCGCTCTTTGCGGCCGTCACGCCGAAGTTGCGGGTCGCGCCCGGGGCGCCCTGGTTCTCCTGGTGGAGATACCGCACCCGATGGTCGCGCTTGACCACCTCGTCAACGATTGCGGCCGTGTCGTCCGGCGAGCCGTCGTCGGCCACGATGCACTCCCAGTCATCGAAGGACTGCGCCCGCACGGACGCGATGGCCTCCGCCAGCTCTGCGGAGCGGTTCCACGTCGGGATGACGACCGAGACGCGCGGCACTCAGGGCTCCTGCGTTATGCTGGGCGCGGTGGTGTTCACGACGCGCATAGTAACAATGTTGTCGCTGATGTCCTCGGTGGCGGGCTGCGGCATCTTTGACTTCGAGCAGGAGCAGCCGCTGGACGAGGCCGTTATCGAGGGCAACGTCGCCCGGCACGACCTGGGCAGGCGCGTGAACAAGCACACCATTCCGCCACAGCTGTGGGAGCAGGAGCTGCCGCAGGAGCCCGCCGGCATCTTTGTAGAGGACGTCCAGTTCGACATCACCGATACCGCAGGCGGCACCTTCGAATTCATGGACTCGCTGCTGCTGTATGTCGAGCCGACGACCGAGGGAACCGCGCTGAAGCGCCGCCTTCTGGCCTGGAGTTTTGCGCCGGGCGACGTCCGCAGCGTCGCGTTTGAGGTGAATCGCGCGCTGAATCTGGTGCCCTACATTCTGGAGGGCTTTCAGATCGCGAGCGAGCTCGACGCGGTGGTGCCGCCGGCCGACGTCAGCTTCAAGGGAACAGCCCGCCTCTCCATCGATCTACTCTGACTTTTTTGCGCACCTGATATGACAGCCGTGTCGCGGCCGCTAGATCGCTGAACGGGGGTCTGCGATGGAATAGCACCTCTGGTATGCGCGTTGCTAGGACTAGTGACTGCGTGGGGACACTCGTGATGTTGATGGAGGTGCCCGTGAAGAGACAAACCAAAGCTGTGCCCGTCGAGGCGCCCAAAGCGCGCGCTCGTGTGCGTCACGTGCTGATCGAATGGCACGGCATGATCACACGCGCGGAGATCGTGGGATACGCCGACCAGGAGCTGACCCTGCACACACGCGGGTTTGTGCCGCCGGCCGGTGCGCGCGTCAGCGTTCGTCGTGCGCTCAGTCTCCGCACCAACGGCGCTCCCAAGTCGATCGCCCTGTGGCTGGTCGACCGCGTCACCGTCCTGCGCGGCAACAGCTACGAGTTAGTGCTTGTGCGTGGCCCCGGCGCCCGTCCCCACGCGGACCAAAACCAGCGCTGAATTCCCATTCATTGTGGTAGCATCCGGCCTCCTTGGAGGTCTCACATGCGCGTTGCGGTTGTTTTTTGTTGCACACTCCTGATCTGCGCCTGCGGCGATGACGGCGGCAAAACCGCGACATCCGGCGGTGGTGACGACGCCGGGCAGGCCGTGACGTCCGATACCGGCGTGGATGACCCGACCGGCGGCGACACCGGCATCGACGACCCGACCGGCGGCGACACCGGCATCGACGAGCCCACCGGCGGCGCCACCGGCATCGACGTCCCCCCGACGGCCACCTGGCACGCGGCGGTTCGGCCCATCATTGAGGCCAACTGCGGGCAGTGTCACACCGACGAGGGCATCGGCCCCTTCCCGCTGACCAATTATGACGAGGTCAAAGCCATGGGCGGCCTGGTCGCGGACTCCGTGGGTGCCGGGCGCATGCCGCCGTGGATGCCCGATCCCGACTGCCACCCCATGCGCGAGGAGCGCATTTTGACCGCTGAGCAGAAGCAGTCGGTGGCCGACTGGGTGGCCGACGGTATGCCGCTGGGCGACGAAGCGGACTACGTGAAGCCGGCGATCCCAGACGGCGCCGCGCTCGGCGACCCGAGCCTGGTCCTGGACGCGGGGGTGGACTACACCGCAGACGTGACGCAGCCCGACGACTACCGCTGCCTGCCGCTGGACCACACGTTTGAGAGCGACACGTTCATCACCGCGGTCTTCGTGAAGCCGGACGCCCAGAAGATCGTTCACCACGTGCTGCTGTACCTGGTCGAGGAGGACGCCATCGCAGAGATGGACGCGCTGGTCGCCAAGGACCCCGACACGCCCGGCTATCGCTGCTTCGGTGGGCCCAAGGTCGGCGGCGGCACGCTCGGCGGCTGGGTGCCCGGCAGCACGCCGTTTACGACGCCCAAGGGCTCCGCGATTCGCATCCCGGCCAAGTCCAAGATCGTCATGCAGGTGCACTACAGCGCCCTGCCGCTGGAGGGCGCGCCGCCGTCCCCCGACCGCACGAAGATCGAGCTTTGGACGCTACCCGATGGCGAGACGCCCGAAGCGCTGGTCACGATCAGCCCGCTGGCCTACGGCGGCTTGAGCGTGGAGGCCGGCGACCCGAACTCGGTGCAGCAGGTAGAGTTTCAGCTGCCGATCTCGGCCACCATCGTGGGCACGACGCCGCACATGCACATGCTGGGCAAGAGTATCCATGTGGAGGTCGAGCGCAGCGACGGCAGCAAGCAGTGCATCGTGGACGTGCCCCAGTGGGACTTCAACTGGCAGCAGTTCTACCTGTACGAGGAGGGCAACCCGGTCAAAGTGCAGCCCGGCGACACGATCCGCCTGACGTGCACCTACGACAACAGCGCCGCCAACCAGCCGGTCGTCAACGGCGAGCAGCTGGAGCCGACCCACGTGACCTGGGGCGACAGCTCGCTGGACGAGATGTGCCTGAACTACATCATCACGACCAGTCCGTTTGGCGGCGGTGGCGGCGACGGCAAGTGCCCGACCTTCTCCGGCTGCCTGGACCTGTGCTCCGAGGGCGACGGTGGCTGCTACGTGGGCTGCCTGATCGCCGACGGCTTGGGCTGCGCGCAGTGCATGACCCCCAAAGTCACGGCCTGCGGCACCCAGTTCTGCCCGACCGAGCTGGCGGCGTTGGGCGCGTGCCTGGACGAGTGCGGCGACATCCAGGACTGCATCGCGGGCGAGTGCAAGGGCGATCTGGACACCTTCTATGCTTGCCTCGAGCCGCACATGAAAGGCGGCGAGTGCAACACCCACTTCGCTGAGTGCGGCACCGAGTTCTAAAGCGCGGCGGTGAACGCTAGCGCACCCGGTGCCGTTGCCCGTATAAACACTGGATGCGGGACCTGATCTTCTCAACGTGCGGGCGATGGATCTGCCCACTTGCCCTGTGCGCGCTGTTGGCGTGCAGTGGTGATGAGCCGGAGACACCGACGCTCCAGACTTTGACGGATACTGCGGTGGAGGACGACGACGCCGGGCCGTCGCCCGAGGACGGCAGCGCGCTGCCAAAGGACGCGCCGGACGTCCCACCGACACCGGATCCAGGGCCCGCGACGCCACCCGAGACGTGCGATTCGGACAAAGCGTGCAGCGAGTTCAACCTGTTGTGCGATCCCCTCAGCAAGACCTGCGTGGAGTGTGTGACCGTCGCGGATTGCGCCGATGGAGAGCTGTGCACGCCCGACCAGCTGTGCAAGACGGTCGAGTGCGCCGCGGACGAGGATTGCGAGGGCGACGCGCACTGCACCGGGCAGCTGTGCGTGCCGTTTGACGCCTGCGCCAGCTCCAAGGATTGCACCGATCAGGTGTGCGACAAGACGATCGGTGAGTGCGTGGACTGCCTGGCGGACGAGGACTGCGGCGACGACGAGAAGTGCTCCGGCAAAGAATGCATCGTGAGCCTGTCGTGCGTCAGCGACAAGGACTGCACGGCCGCCGGGTTGCTCTGCGACAAGGAGCTGGGCGAGTGCGTGCAGTGCATGTCGAACACGGACTGTCCGGACATCTACCACTGCCTGGCCGGGCATTGCGCGGTGGATGTGTGCGAGACGGGCGCGACCTACTGCCTCCAGGGAGCGGTGGCCGCGTGCACCGAGGACGGCAGCGCGTTCTTGCCGGGTACGCCGTGCACCGCCACCCAGACCTGCGTGGCCGAGGCCGGGGAGGCCGCATGTGTCGACCACGTGTGCACTGTTGGGCCCGCTTATTGTGACGACAACACGGCGGTCTTATGCGCCCAGGACGGCTTGAGCGTCGTCACCTCGGACGACTGCGGCGGCGAGGCGCTTTGCATTGCCGGCGAGTGTGTCTCCGTCGTCTGCCCGGCGGCGACGACCTTCTGCTCCGGAGATATGACGCTGGCCACGTGCTCGCCGGACGGCACGTTCTTCGACGTGACGGACTGCGCCGTGGGGACGTGGTGCAACGAAGGTGATGCCTCTGCGGTATGCGCGCCGTGGGTGTGCACACCGGACCAGCCCGTGTGCGACGGCAACGGCGCCACCACGTGCAACGCCCTGGGGTCTGGCACCGTCGGCGACGCTGTGGACTGCGGCGATGACGTCTGCGTGGACGGCGCGTGCCTGGACAAAGTGTGCGTGCCTGACGCCGTGTACTGCGTCGGCAGCGACGTGACCAAGTGTGCCGCCGATGGGCTGAGCACGGTCGTGCTGCAGTCGTGTGGCGCCGGGGTCTACTGCGAGGACGGCGAGTCGCAGTGTGCGCCTCAGGCGTGCACGCCGGGGGCGACCTTCTGCGCCGGCAACGCCGTGAAAGTGTGCGACGCGATCGGTGCCGGGCCCGTGGATGACGGTGCGCCGTGCGGCGACAAAGTGTGCGTGGTCGACGCCTGCCTGGACGTGGTCTGCGAGGCCGGCGCCAAGTACTGCGACGGAGACCAGGCCTTCCAATGCAATGGCGACGGCACCGCCACGACGCTGCTTCAGGGCTGTCCGCCGGGCGGCTGCGCGAACGGCGGCTGTGACCCGGATCTGCGGGCCTGGTGGCCGCTGGACGAGAACGAAGGGCTGGTCGCCGCGGAGCCGGTCGGTGGCGCCGAGGGTGTGGTGCACAACAGCACGTGGACCGACGGGCGCCTCGGCGGCGCGCTGGAGCTTGGCGCGTTGGGATCCCGGGTGGAGGTCGGTGACGTGCTCAACGATTTGTCCCCGCCGGTCACGTTTACGGCGTGGGTCCGGCCGCTGGGAAACGGCGGCAAGATCCTGTTCACCGATACCGACGCCAGCGTGTACGCCGGGTACTGGTTTGCGGTTCAAGGCAGCGCCCTGTCGATCAACCTCGGCGATGGCGGTGGCTTTGGGTCGGGAAACTCCCGTCGGTCCAAGGGCGCGATCCTGCCGGCGCCGTACGGTCAATGGATGCACGTGGCGGCGGTCGTCAATGGGCTGAACGACATGAGCCTGTACGTCAACGGCGAGGACGTGGGAGGCGAGTACACGGGCAACGGGGGCCCGGTGGTCCAGACCGAGCACCCGCTGTGGATCGGCGCGGGGAACTACGACGAGAAGACCCCGTTTGACGGCAAGCTGGATGACATTCGCATCTACAGCCGCGCCCTGACGGCGTCCGAGGTCAACGCGGTCATGAGCAGCACCTGCCCAGAGGGGGAGACGGCCGTGTGTAGCGACGCCGAGCAGTGCACGTTTGGGGACGCCTGCGACGGCGGCGCCTGTGTGGGCGGCGCGCTCGATCGGTTGCCGAAGAGCGCCGTGGCCGAGGCGGTCAACGCCGTGGACGTGTGCTCGCCCGAGAACGTGCTGGCGGTGGACGGCGAGACGACTGGGCTGGACTACTCCTCCGGCGGCATGTCCGAGATCGACGGCGTGTCGGTCTCGGGGTGCGTGATCGCCGATTACGGCGCGTCACGCGACCTGCTGGGGGTTGTGCTGACCGGCAATCGCACCAGCAAGGCGTGCAGCCAGGCGTGTGTGGAGAAGTCCGGCAACAAATCGTGCGGCAACGACCCCAAGACGCAGATCTTTGCGGGCGACATGGCCAACGACCTGAAGCACTTCAAGCATCTGAAGATCTTCAAGGCCTCGCTGGCCAAGTACCCGGTAGAGATCGGGGTGAAGGCGCGATACGTGGCGGTCTGCCGGGGCAACGGAGCGACGACGCGGGACGACATCGTGATCGACGCGATCGAGGCCTACTTTGGGGCCTGTGATGCCTGTGTGCCGAACCTGACGACCTGCGACGGCAACTCCAAGGTCACATGCAACGCCGACGGCACCGCTCTTGAGGGCGATCCCGTCCCATGTGGGGACCTGGTCTGTACGGCCGGCGCATGCGTTGATCCCGAGCCCAAGCTGGGCGACGCAGAGCTGCCGGCATCGTCCTGCAAGGCGATTGTGGACGCGGGCGCCGCTGACGGTGACGGGATGTACTGGCTGTCGCTGGGGGGCGCGCCCGCGCAGCAGTTCTATTGCGAGATGACGACGGACGGCGGCGGCTGGATCGTGCTGGCGCGCTATCCGCTTGAGGCCGGGCCCGACATGTTTGCGGGCAATGTCGCGCTGGACGGGGACCTGTGGCGCAAGGACATCGATCTGGATCAGCAGACGGGCGACGGCGCATTCCAGCACAACGTGGCCAAGTTCAGCGACGTCGGACTCTTCACATCGACGTCCGAGTTCGCGCTGCGTGGTGGCGATCAGTTCATCAAGAGCGCGGGCATCGTCTGGAAGGCCACGCCGAAGATAGAGAGCCATCACACGCTGTACGGCACGGTTACTTTCAACGGCAAGTCGACCACGATCATGTCCAACTGCTGGGCAGGCTGCTGCGGCACCTTCACCAAAAAGTGGGACGGCCCGGTGCTGGCGCCCAACTACTCCAACAAGTACCCGGAGGCGGGCTCGGTGTTCAACACGCCGGCCTGGGGTTGGATCGACAACAACTGCGACAAAAACGGCAACGACGAGTCACCGGCGTTCAACATGACCCAGAACCAGCAGAACAACGTGGCGCAGCAGTTCACCGACGAGCTGCTGGTTATGTTCCGCGAGACCAGCGGTGGCGGTGGCGGGAGCTGCTCGTCCGGGGTCAAGGTCAAGGACGGCTGCACGACCACGTTCCAGGGCTGCTGCGCCAGCGACACGAAAGTGCAGTGGTGTGAAAACGGCGTCACCTGCGAGGTGCAATGCGGCGCATCGCCGGGCGCGGGGACCGGCAACTGCTGCGAACAAAACGGCTCCACCGGCTGCTGCGACTCCGAGATCGAGGCGTGCGTGTGCGCGCTGGACAGCTACTGTTGCCAGACCCAGTGGGACAGCCTGTGCGTGGCGAAGGTCCCGCAGTGCGGTGGGTCGTGCCCGAGCACGTGTCCGTCAACGCAGTTGAAATGCGGTTGGAAAGGCGGTCAGGGCTACTACGACTGCACTGGCGCCGTGAGCTCGGATCCCAGCGGGACCTACCCCTATAACTGCTCGCCGTGACTCTAAGCGGCAACCCACGTGCCGTGGAAGCCGAACGGTACACGGCGTGGCAGGATCACACGCGCGACAGGGCCCGCCTCGATGTTTGAGGCATCAAGAATCGCCAGCAGGCTGGTGTCCTCGGCGCGGTCGTAGACCACCGACAGCAGCCAGCCCTCGTCCTCGCCGCCCGCGTCCGCCGCCGGGACGAAGAGCGCCTCGTCGGGCTGGTAGGCCTCGCCGGTCTGCCAGAGCACCGTGTTGCCCGTGTTGGCGTCGTGCTTGGCCACGCCGATCGGGTGGGTGGGGTAGGCGTCCGTGCCCGGCGTCAGGTGCAGGCCGTAGCTGATGCGGTGCTTGAGGCCCTGCATGCGCTTGTCGATCATCGGGAAGTCCATGCCCAGATCCTGGAAGGCGGCCTCGGTGACGGTGCCCTTGGTGGGATCGATCGTCCAGCGCCAGGGCGTCGGTGTGGCGATGGCGTCGGCCACGCTGTCGGCCCAGAGGCTCGGCAGGCGGCAGCCCTCGAGCACCACACGGCCCTGGTCGTCGTCGTAGGCGTTGAAGCTGTGGAACATGAAGCAGGTGTCGATGTCGACCCAGACCACGTCCGCATCCCCGCCCGTCAGCGGCATGACGCCGAGGCGCGCGCCCACCTCGGGGCGCCAGGCGAACGGGAAGCCCGACTTCACCAACTCTTCCAGGTCGAAGACGATGGGCAGGTCATAGAAGACCGCGTGCGTCTTGGTCAGCTGAAAGTCGTGCATCATCGTGGGGTTGGGCAGCGTGATGTCCTGGCTTGTCACCAGCTTGCCGGCCGCGTCCGCCATGTAGTAGCGCAGGTACGGCTCAGAGACGCCGCTGTAGCCCATGAAGTGCAGGGCGCCCGTCGCCGGATCGGTTTTGGGGTGCGCGGTCATCGGACCCGACAGCGCGTCCGCGTAGTTGTAGGGGCCGATGGTCGACAGATCCGTGGGTGACAGCTCGGTCGGCAGGCCTGCCTCGTACAGCGCCAGCAGCTTGCCGTTGTGCACGTAAACGGCGGTGTTGGCGCGATTGGCTGCCGGGTTCAAGGAGTCCTCTTTGTAGGCGTCGGTCTGCACGAAGCGGTTGCGGTACCAGACCGCCTTGCCGCCCTCGAGCTTGAGTCCGTGCACCATCCCGTCGCCCATGAACCAATGCGACGACGCGCCGCTGGCCGGGTTGGCGCCGTTACGGACCAGCGTGCCGTTCAGGCCGGGCGGAATCGCGCCGATGACCTCGAGCGTGGTCGTATCCAGCTCGTCCATGACCGGGCCGTAGTTGCCGCGGTTCCACCAGTTTAGTGCTGCGTCGCCACCCAGCGTCGGGGGTGTGGTCGAGATGGTCTCGGGCCAGGGCAGGGCGACCGGGGGCGTCGTCGGGTCGGCGGCGCCGCAGCCGGTCAGAAAGCGGGGGCCTGCGGACAGCAACCCGGCGGCGCCCATCGCTTGCAGAAAGTGTCGTCTCGAAAACATGCGGTCTCTCCTGTTTTTACAGAGTCTTCAAGTACTCGGTCACCGCGTCTGTCTCGCGCGTCGTGAGCCCCAGGCTCAGCGTCTCGCTGACGTACTGCACGGCATCCCGCATCGAATCGAAGCGCCCGTCGTGGAAGAACAGCACGCTGTCCCAGGTATTGACAAGCGTCAATGCTTTCAGCTGGCCGGCTTTTCGCACCGGGCGAGGCCGGAAATCCAAGATCTCTCGCGCGCGGTCGTCCGGTCCCAGGTCCCGGTCGCCGCGGATGGCGCCCAGCAGCTCGGCCTCCAGTGTCGGAAAGATCGACTCAAAGAACGGGCCCATCAGGGCGCGCGCGTTGTCCGTCCGGGTGCCCAGGTCATACAGGATGGGGCCCTCGCCGCTGCTGAAGGTGGGACCCGCGTGGCACCCGGCGCAGTGTGCCTCAAAGACGTCGGCGCCTTCTGCCACCAACTGCGGATCGGTCTGCGGTGGCTGCAGGCGGCCGATCCCGTCGTCGAGATACTCCGCCAGCACCGCAACCGCTTCCGCATCGGGGTCACCGCCCAGACGCTCTCTCACGACGATCTCTACAAACTCATGGGCGTCCTCGTGCGTGGCGGACGCATGCAGCCAGCCGCGCCCTTTCAAGCCCCCGCGCAGGCTCATCGTGCGCCGCTCCCCCTCCATCGTGGCCCACACCGAGCCGTCGCTGCCGCCGTCGGGGTGGCACGTGCTGCAAGACGCCTGACGGCTGGACGACAGCTGCGGATATTTATCGGGGTTGGACGACCGAAAATAGACTCTGCCCAACCGCTGACGCGCCGGGACGGGATCGGCGTCCACCAGCGTCACCTGGCCGGTCTCCGCGATGGGCGGCAGGTCGGGCACGTCCGCGATGTGGCGGACCAGGCGCAGGCGGGACAGGACGGCCTGGCCCGGCCCAAGCTCTTCGATCTCCTCGTAGGAGAACGGCGTGAAGCGCGGCTCGGGCAGCGCGGCTCCCGTCGTCATGGACAGGTCCAGCACGGACAGAAAGAGGCTGTTCTCGTACGCCACCCACGCCTTCTCACCGTCGGGGCTGACCGCCAGCCCGATGGGGTTGGACCCGCTCAGCGGCAGGTGACGCTGTGTGGCCGGATGCTGCGTCGTGGCGTCCGTTACCACCAACTCGTCGGCGATGTAGGACGCCATCAGCGCCCAGCGCCCGCCGCGCGTGAAGGCCATCGCGCGCCCCACGCCGGTCTGAGTGAGTCCCGACGCGCCGGTGGGCAGCGCCGGGCCCAGGTTGACCTGCCGCTGGTCGTCCAGCATGACGCGGCTGGCAAGCTCGATCTCCTGACCAAACGTGGAGCACGTCACGTACGCGGGGTTTACGTCCGGCGGGTCCACAACCCCCGTGCTGGCCATGACCTGCGGCTGCGCCGGGTCGCGGGTGTCGAACAGAAACATGAAGGCCGGCGCGAACCGTCCGGGCGGCACGTTGGAGAACACGGTCTCCAGGGCCTTGGGGCCGGCCTCGATCACGGGCGTCGGGCTGATCCGCATGCCGGGCGCCCACGCGCGCGCGCCTCCAGGGGCTAGAAAGACCCCCGCAAGCTGGGTCGCCGCGCCCTCCATCGTGACGCGGGACGCGCTGACGGCAAACACGTCGGCCAGGCAGCCCACCGGCTCCACGTTGAACTCGTCGCCGATCACCACCTCGCGGCGCAGCGTCAGGGTCTGCGGATCGACGGCGGACAGCCACGACTCGTTTTCGTACACCCGCCCGCGCGGCAGAAAATGGCTCACCAGCAGCAGGGACGACGTGGGGTCGATGCTCATCCCGGACGGGCGGCGCCCCACGGCCAGGGTCCCTGCGGCGTGCAGGGTTGACCCTCGCCGCTCGAAGCGCGCGATGCTGTCGGACACGTAGCCCGACACAAACACGAAGCGGCCGTCCGGCGATGTCACGACATGTCGTGTCTCACGACCGACCGCTGCGGCGAGGGTCTGGGTGACCGCGCGCTGTGCGCGATCGATGACTGTCAGCGTGTTTGCGGCGCTGGAGACGACAAAGACCAGGGCGCCGTCCGGGCTGATGCTGATGCCCGCCGGCCGACCGGGCACCTGCACCTGTGCCAGGCGTTTATCGGTGGCGGCGTCGACCACAACGGCGACGTCGGCGTCCGGAACCACCGCCCACACCTCCGCCCCATCCGGGGTCACCGCGACCGGGCCTGACGTGGTCGTGCGTCGATCCGTCGTGGTTCCGGTGACCTGCAGCGTCAGCGAGATCGACGCCGCCCCCGGGACGATGCGCAATGCCGCGCGACCGACGCCGTCCGCCGCGATGCCGCCCAGCGAGATGGCGCCCGCCAGCGGTGCCGTCGCAAAGACGTCGTTGCCGGCGTCCGCGATTGAGTCTGCTCCGGTCTGCTCGGTCAGCGTCATCGTGACGTTTCGCAGCGCTGGACCGCTGTTTTCGACCCACAGCTCCAGCCAGATCGTCTCGCCCAGGATCGCCGGGCGCTTGACGAGTCCGCGCAGCCGCAGCGCGCTGGTTCCGCCGTCGATGGAGACGGGACCGGCCAGCGGTTGCGCCATCGAGGACGAGAGGTCCGCGTGCGTCGTGTCCACGGTGACCTCAAATGACGCCTGTACGGTCTCGGGCGACCGATCGGCCAACAAGAACGGCGCCTGCTCCGGTGCAGTCGTCTCCCCGCAGCCACATATGACGGTGGCTACACATAGCAGTGCACGTTTCATATTTCAGCTACTCCGGGTCGGCGATCTCGACGGTGGTCATCACCGCGTCTTCGGTGGCGATGTCGACGGGGCTCGAGCCTCCGACAGGGTCTTCCAGTCCCGGCAGCGTCGGGCTCTCGGGCAGCTGATCGACCATGGCCACGGCGTGCCACGTGCCGCTCTCCAGCCCCTTGAGCGTGACCTGGACCGGGTATACCGGATCGTCGACTCGCACGATGGCGGCGGGTGCGCCCGTCGGCGGGTAGGTCGTAAACGCGCCGACCTGCAGTGGGCCGGCGGCCGCGCCCGCGTAATCCACTGTGACGATGATGTCGGCGACGACCACGTCCGCAAACGGGTCGACCGGGTCTTCTTCAATCGGCGCCGGCGCCTCGGGGGCGACGCCGGCGTCGGCCTGACCAGCCGGGTGGGACGGGGCATCCGCGGCACCACACCCGGCCGTCAAAAACACAATGAGAGTCAGTTGCTTCATGGGTCAGCAGCCCTGGTTGCAGACGTTGGTGGGCGGGCTGCCGGGGAACGTGCACGCGTTGCACGTGTCGGCGCCGTCACAGTCCGCGTCCGTGTGGCATAGCTCGGCGTCGTTGGCCGCGCCCTGGCTTTTGCACTCGGCGCCTGTCGGGAAGCCGGCGAAGCAGCCCTGGTCGTCCGCGCAATCCTCCGGCCCATCGCACTTCTGGGGCGCCTCGAACAGGCCGCACGCCGCAGCGCATTTGGAGCCCGTCAGGCCCACGCAGCACACCGCCTGGTCCAGCTGGCAGGTGGTGTCGCCGCACGACACGACGCCGGCGTTGGGGTCGGTCGCCGGCGGCTCGGGCTCCACCGGGTCTGGATCCGGCTCGGGCTCGGGCTCGGGATCGGTTGGCTCGGGCTCAGGCTCGGGGTCCGGCTCGGTGGGCTCGGGCTTCGGCTCCGTCGGTCCGGGATCCGTCGGCTCGGGCTCGGCCTCGGGCTCCGGCTCGACGGCTGCCGGGGCGACGTCCGCCTGCCAGTTTGCGACGGCATCGCCGAAGCATGCCGCGGCCGCCTCGTCCAGACCCGTGCCGGCTCCGCCGCTCAGCGACGCCTTCAGGTGGGCCGTCATGTAGTGCGAGATGATCGGCCAGCCGTCCTCGGCGGGCAGGTCCTCGGGTCCGCAGCCGTCCGTCGCCAGCTCGGCCACCAGCGCGGGGATCTCCACGCCCGCGTCGATAGCGATCTGCAGCACGCCGCCCTGGTCGCGCCCGATGGCGCAGATATCGGTGAAGGCCAGGTGCCCGGCGTCCGCGATGGACACGTACCGGCGCGTGGAGGCATCCAACTCGGCGTAGCTGTCAGTCACCAATTTGGGCGAGGCGATCGCGTCCACGGCGCCGCCCATCAACAGGGCCGGCTTGTCCGCTCCGGCTCCGAAACCTGCGCTGGCCATCAGGGCCCAAGCGTGAATGTCGTCGTCACCCGCCACGATCGAGGCGCCCGCGCCGCCCATGCTGTGGCCGGTGACCGCCACCCGGGTGAAGTCCATGTGATCGCCCAGAGCGCCCGCCTGCACGCTGTCCGATTTCAGCAATGCCAGCGTATCGCGCAATTGAGCCACGGTGAGGTCCTGAGGGGCGCCGCCGCCAAGCACTGTCGCCAGGCCGCGCTCGGCGTGGTCAGGCGCAGCGACGATGAAGCCCCAGGTCGCCAGATGTTGGGTCAAGAACGTGGACTGCATGCGAAAGCCGCCCATGCCGTGGCTAAACAGCACGACCGGGAATGGGCCCGCTGCGCTGGGCTGGATGTCGCGATAGGCCGCCGTCTGAAAGCGGGTCGGCGCATCAGCGGGGATCTGGTCCGCGATATCCTGCGGTAGCCACCAGCGCATGTCGTAGACGTCGGGCGTCAAGGCACCTTCGGCGCCCGGGTCGGCGGGATACCACACCTCGACCGGCACGCCGCTCATGTCCAGCGTCGCCACGCCGGCCACGTAGGGTCCTGCGACCTCGTACGGCGCATCAGCGCAGGCGCCCGGCGTCACGATAGGGTTTGGATCGTCGCCGGTGTCCACCGGGGCGCCCGTCGCGGGGTCGTCCGCGTGGTCGCCGGCGGTCTGAGCAGGGCCGGCGTTGGAGCAGGCCAGGACGATCGACAGGGGGATCAGCAACAGCAGCAGCAGTCGGTTCATCAGCAGTTGTCCTTGGTAGCGTCATCAAACATCTTTTGAAGCACGGGCAGAAGCATTTTTCGGCGCAGCAGCACGACCAGGCGCTCGCTGAGCCGGGTGGCGGTTTCGGAGAGCTCGTCCAGCTTGTCGCCCGCGACGGGCAGCACGCCCTCTCTGAGGAGGGTCAGCTCCGTCTCGACCAGCCGGCGGATAGCGCCGAGATAGTCGGTCAGGATAGACACGGGCAGCATGTCGGGCGACAGGCCCAGCGCGCGGGCGGTTTTCAGGGTCTCCAGCAGCTCCACGTCGGTGCCGCTGAAGATCTGCTGCCCATCGACCTCGTGCGGGTGGATGAGCCCCATGCCCTTCAGCGCCCGGATCTCGCCGTCGTCCACGCCGATCGCCAGCAGCTGCTCGCGGGTGAGCTCGGTGGTCGGCGACGCTTCGTCCAGGACCCGCGCGACGGCAGCGGCCACTTTTTCGTTGTCGCGCGGCTCATCGGCGCCCTCGAGCACCTGCTTGATCACGTCCAGCGGGAGAAAGCGAGACCGCTGCAGCTCTTTGATCGCCTCGATGCGCGGGATCAGCGCCGGGTCGTACCAGGCCATGTTCTTGCTGGTTCGCATGGAGGGGCCGGGCAGCAGCTCCATGCGCATGTAGTGCTTGATGGTGGGAGCGGGCACGCCGCTGCGGCGGGAGAGCTCACTCATCTTGATCAGGTCTGTCGGTGCGGCCGTCATGGCCACAGCTTCTAGCAGTTGAAAGTTGAACTTTCAACTAACGATGGCTTCGAATCAAAAAATGACGCGCGGCCTGCTAACATCGGCGGTAATGACGGACCCCACCGAATCGGCGACCAAACGAATACTCCCCAAAGGCGAGGTCCTCTTCGAAGAGGGGGATCGCTCGACCGAGATGTACATCATCGGATTCGGCGCGGTCGAGGTGTACCGCAAGATCGGTCAAGACCACATCACGCTGGCCACGCTCCGCCGCGGTGATTTCCTGGGCGAGATGGCGTTGCTCGAGGGCCTCCCGCGCTCTGCCAGCGCCCGCGCGGTTCAGGACACCTCTCTTGAAGTCATCGACAGTCGCGCCTTCACCGAGCTCATCCGGCAAAGCCCGGAGCTGCCGATCCGAATGATCCGAAAGTATGCGTTTCGCCTGCGCCGGATGAACGCGCGCGTCGAGCAGCTTTTAGAGCGCCGCGACCGCTACCAACGGATTCGCATCGACAGCGAGGTCGTCCGCTACGACGAGAGCAGCGGCGAAGGTGTCCCCTGGGGGAAGCTCACATGCAAAACCACAGGCCACCAATTCGAACTGCGAGGAGAAGAAAACACGATCGGCCGGGCCGATCCCGCAACAGGGATCCGCCCCAACGTCGATCTCACCCCGGTCGATGTCCACCACACCGTGTCGCGCCGCCACGCCCGCTTCTTTCGCCACGAAGGCCGCACGCTCCTGGTCGAGGAGGCCGCGGTGGCCAACGGCACCTATGTGAACCAGGCCCGCGTGGAGCCCGGCACGGGACGCCCGGTCAAGACCTCAGACGTCGTCCAATTCGGAGACGTTGAGCTGCGCTTCGAGCAGGTTTAGTCAGCTGTTTTACAGGGGCTCCTCCGGCGGCGTGTGATCGGAGCGGACGTGCCACAGTCGCCAGATGCCGACCGCCAGGGAGGCGTTGGACAGCGAGATCAGGGGGTACAGCCACTGGGGGTAGACGCCGGACACGGCCGACGTGACCAGGTAGACGAAGCCGGGTGCGACCAGGTTGTAGCCGAAGGCGACGCTGGTATTGAGAAGGTAGGAGCCCATGACAAGCAGCCAGGCGGACTGGACGGCCAGCGGCCCCAGGCCGAGGAGCGGGCCGATCACGCTGACTGTGGGCATCGTCGCGAAGCCGACGATCAGCGCGAGCGTGACGCGGCGGTTGATGGTGGTCAGCTGCAGCTCACGGCGGTAGCGCCAGCTGAGCAGGATGGGGAGCAACATCAGGCCGGCCGAGCGGAGCAGGTTGCCCGCATGAGAGGGGCCGTCCGCCAGCGCGCGCTCGGCCCACATCTCCACGAACGGCATCACGACGCCGAGCAGCAGCAGGGGAAACGCGACCATTAAGCGCGCGCGACGGCCGCGGGATTGGTCCTGATCGGCCTCCAATGCCTCGAGCGCCAGGCGGCGCTCTTTGTCCGCCTCCGCGAGGGCGCATAGCTCGTCGAAGCGGGCGATGAGCTGTGGGCTGGGCTGCTCCAGCTCCTCGATGAGCGCCTCTGCCGACTGCTGATTTCCCGTGTCGATCTCATAGTTGGCGGCGGCGGTCAGGGCGCGCTCGAGTCCGTCGCGCGCGACCTCGTTGTCGGGCCAGATCTGCAGCGCGTGCTGGAACGCGAACCGGCAGGCGCCAAACTGGCGGTACACCTGGCGGCGGTGTGTGCGGGTGTCGTCGGGCGGCGCTTTCAGGTAGCTCACGAGCTTGGCCAGCTGCTCGGACGCCTGCTCTGTCAGGTGCTCGGAGCTGCGGCGGTCCAGCCACGTTTGAAGCGCCGTACGCAGCGCGGCGACACAGCTGTAGCGATCCGCCGGCTCCGGCGCCAGCGCGCGGCGGCAGACATTCGCCAGGTCGCCGGCGCCGACGTCGCGGTACGGCGGGTCCGAGCGCAGCACTTGCGTGAGGATCTCCTCGGCGCTGGCGCCCTGATGCGGTGGATGGCCAAACAGGGCGCGATACAGCGTGGCGCCCAGCAGGTAGACGTCCGTGCGCTCGGACAGCCGGTCGGCCATCCCACCCAGCATCTCGGGGGCCATATAGGCCGGTGTGCCTGCCAGCTCGTGCGCGTCCCGGGCCAACGGCAACCGCTGCGTACCGTCGTCCTCCAAGCTGACCGCGATGCCCCAGTCGAGCAGATAGACCTCGCCGTACTCACCGATGATCACGTTGCCCGGCTTGATGTCGCGGTGGATGATGCGCCGGCTGTGGGCGTAGTCGAGCGCGTTGCAGACCTGGATGAGCACGCGCAGGTGCCACTCCAGCACATCCTTGACTGCGAACTGCGCACGCACTCGCGCCGGATCGTTCATCAACTGGTGCCACGACGTGCCGTCGATCCGGCGCATGACCAGGTGCGGGCGTCCGTCGTCGTCAAGCCCGGCGTCGTAGAGCGGCACGATGTTCGGGTGCTCCAGCCGGCTGGTCACCCACGCCTCGCGCATGAAGCTGCCTACCGCCTCGGGCGCGCTGATCTCCGGTCGCAGCGTCTTGACGGCCACATCCCGCTGTAGCGATTGCTGAATGCCCCAGCGCACGACGCCCATGCCGCCGGTCCCGAGCGTCTCGACGATCTCCACACCCATGATCGAGTCGGACAGCTCCTGGGCCATCGGCAGAGACTCGACCGCGCTGCGGTCTACAGTGGCCGGTGTCGCCCATTCGGGCTTGATCGTGGCGGTGGGATCGCGCGCCATCGTGTGGGCGCACAGCGCCACCGAAGGCCAATCCTCCAACGTCGGCTCTTTGGATTCGGGGTTGCTCATGACCTTGTCTTCACGCCCAGCCGAGATGGCGTCTGAGGTCCCCGTGACCGTGGCACGTGCAGCGATCTCGACCGTGCAGGCCCACCGCGTGCAGCGCTCGGCGTGCCAGGTCCCGGTAGAGGTTGGCCGAGAAGATCAGCGCCGGGCTGAACAGCCAGGCGTTCAGAGAGACGGTCGGCTCCAGGCAGGTGACGGCGTGCCACCAACCCACCGGGATGTACAGCAGGTCGCCGGGCTCCAGTACGGCCTCCACGCCGGCCGCTTCCGCCAGCTTGGGAAATCGCTCGATGTCCGGTGTTCTGAAGTCCACGGCGCTGAAGACGGTGGCCCATTCGTAGACGTCGGACGGGTACAGGCAGTCTGTGGTCTCGGGCGCAAACAGCAGAAACCGCTTCTTGCCGTACAGCACCGCGTGCAGGTTGGTGGCGTCGATGTCGGTGTGCAGCGGGGTGTGCGCGCCGTCCCCGCCCATCCAGAAGCCCGTGTGCGCGATGCCCAAGCGCGATCCCCAGAACGGCGTGAAGTCGAAGTCGCTCTGCAGGGCCAGGTTGGCTCCCAGGACGGTCGAGTCCCATGCCAGGTACAGGTCGTCGTCGGTGTCGGCGAGCATGCCGCTGCGCTCGCCGGTGCGCAGATACGTGACGAAGTCGTCCAACCCGGTCTCCAGCGAGTCGCGGCGGGTGAACTCGTAGACCCGCACCGTCTCGGGGCACTGCCGCGCGATGTATTCCGGCGTCCACCGATGGCGCGCCGGCCACTGATCGACCGCGCCGGCGAAGACGACCGGGACCCGCTTATCGAGGTAGGGCGCGCACTCGCTCGGGCTGTTGATGCGCACTCTCTCGATGGGCTGGATTTTCAGTTGGCTCATGGGGGCGAACCTCGTCGGTCTGATGCGGTGTCTTGAACGGGTGTCTGGGGGTCCAGTCCGGCGCTCGCAGAAACACGGACAGCGGGGCTCGCAGCGCCTGGCCCCACCACCGGCGGTGGCGGATGAGCGACGGCGACGGGGCGGGCTCGGCGCCCAACCCGCTCTTGATCTCCTGGCTGGCGCGCCCCAGGTGGACCTGGCGGCATCCTGTGGCGATGGCGTCCTCGATGTCGTCGTAGAGGATGTTCTTGTACAGGTCGAGGTCCAGCGCGACGCGTCGGTCGACGCCGAAAAAGTGGCTGATGAGCGCGTCGCCGTCGTGGAAGCGCGTGTTGAACGCGACCAGCCGGCCATCCAGGTAATACCCCACCGTCGAGTGCCTGTCCGGCAGCAGCCGCTGCAGCGCCGCGAACGTGTCCGGGCCGTACCGCGCAGGGCAGAAGGAGGCGGCGTCCAGCACCTGATGATAGAGGTCCTGGATACGCGCGGCGCTCGCCGTCAGCTGCTCAGCCGACAGCAGACGGCGCTCCACGTGCGCCCCTCGCAGCCGCGCCCGACGATAGGCCTGCCGGTACTTCTTGCGCAGGCTGTCCACGTAGTCCTGGGCCGTCCGCCAGCCCGGCTGGATGGTCAGCACCATGAGAGGATCGACGTCGTAGGCGCGATAGCCGTCCACCGCCGGCGCGACGCGAAAGTCCTTGAGCAGCAGCATGGCGCAGTCGCGGTCCGCGGCTTCCGTTGCCGCGCGCAGCCACGGCCCCGCGACGTCCGGTCGGGTGGTCCAATGGGGCGCCGCTTCCGCCACAAAGACGTTGCCGCACACAGTGGTGCGGGTGTTTGTGCGTGCCAGACCGGCCCGTACCAGCCTACGCACCCACTCCTGGCGCCTGGAGTGGCCCGGCTGCGGGTTGGCCAGGCGCGCGATCGATCGCTGGGGGGCCATATCCGCGTGCTGCAGCGCGGTAAATGCCACCGGCTCGTCCCCGTCCCATAACGCGTGGAGTGTGAGCGTCACGTCCGGGACCGTGTCCACGATCGCCGTCAGGTAGGGCCGAGTAAGGAACAGGTCCAGGTCGGGCTGGGACCATATCGCCTGTGGTACGGCGTCCAGTCGGTGGTACGTCTCGGCCCGCAGCGGCACCGGCGCCTCAGTCAGGTGGTCTCGAGCGTAGCGGGCGAGCCCCAGCAGGCTGATGAGTCCCAGGCTCACACCAACGCCGATGCCCAGCGGATGGGCCGGCTCGCCGGTGATCAGTGTGCCGAGGTACACAAAGACCAGTGTGTTGGGCACCGTCGCCAGCGCGGTCGCGGCCAGGTACGTGCGCGTGGGCACCGTGGTCAGCCCCAGCAGGTAGTTCATCACGTTGTACGGCGCCAGCGGAAACCATCGCAGCAGGCACGTCAGGTAAAAGCCGTCGCGTCCCTCGAGCGCCCCCGCCGCCCGCGGATAGCGCTGCCGCAGCCGGGTCAGCGCCGGGGCTTCGGCGAATCGGCGAGCCACGAGAAACGCGACCAGGTCGGCAAAGACGCTGACCACGTGCAGGATCAGCGCGCCGCGCCACAGCCCCCAGATGGAGCCGGCGGCGAGGGTCAGCAGCGTGGACGGGATCAGGATCAGGGCGGACACCAGGTAGAGCACGCCGAATGCCAGCGGACCGCCCCCGGGCGACGCGCGCAGCCACTCGATGGCCGAACCCAGCCAGATCTCGACAGGTGCAAACAGCCACAGCACGGACGCTGTGGCGGCAGCGACCACCAGCCAGATCCAGCGTGACAACTCGTTAGCTCTCGCGCGTCAGCAGGGTCCGCGCAGTGTCGCAGCCCAGGAAGTTGGTGGTGCCCGCCGCGTTCATCGGGGCGCCAAAGGTGATGACCACGCGGTCGTCCAGGTTCAGGACGCCCGCCTCGACAAAGCTCTTGATCGCCCGGCCTATGCCCTTCTCGGTGTGTTCGGCGTGGTCGGCCACAAACGGCATCACGGCGTAGCTGAGCATCAGCTTGCGAGCCACCCGGATGTCCGGTGTGGACGCCAGGATGGTCGTCGGCGGCTTGTATCGGCACACCAGGCGCGCCGTGGCGCCGCCGCGGGTCAGGGCCACGATTGCGGCGACCTCCAAATCCTGCGCACAGCGGCACACCGCTTTGGCGATGAAGTCCGCGGTGGACGTCGCCTGCGAGCTGTACAGGGCGGTGCGGAAGAGGTCGGCGTTTTGCTCCACGTGGTCCGAGACGCGCACGAGCGTGTTGACCGACTCGACCGGAAACGCGCCTTTGGCCGTCTCACCGCTGAGCATCACGGCGTCGGTGCCGTCGATGATGGCGTTGGCCACGTCGCTGGTCTCGGCGCGCGTCGGGATGGGGTGCTCGATCATCGACTCCAGCATCTGGGTCGCGACGATGACCGGCTTGCCGACGCGATTGCAGCGTCGGACCATGTCCTTTTGAACCAGCGGCACCTCCTCGGCCGGGATCTCCACGCCCAGGTCGCCGCGCGCCACCATGATGCCGTCGCTGGCGGCGATGATGTCATCCAGATCGTCTACGGCGGCGCGCGTCTCGATCTTGGCGATGATGTGGGTGTGCGCGCCCTCCTCGTTCAGCAGCGCACGGATGCGCTCGACGTCGTCGTTGTTCTGCACAAAGGAGGCCGCCAGAAAGTCGACGTCCAGTCGCCCGGCCATGCGGATGGACTGCTGGTCGTTCTCGGTGAGCTGCGGCGGAAAGACGTGCACGCCGGGGATGTTGACGCCGCGGCGGCTCGTCAGTTCACCGCCGCGCTCCACCAGGCATGTGGCCGAGGTCTCGTCTGCGTCGATGGTCTCCACGACCAAACGCAACAGGCCGTCGTCCAGGTGGATGCGCACCCCCGGCGCCAGGTGGCTGACGATGCCGTCGTGCTTGACGTAGATCACCTCGTCGGTGGTCAGCTCGTCCGTGCCCGAGCGAACCTCGACGTGGTCGCCGTGAATGAGCTCGACCAGCTCCTCGTCTTCGTCCACGTTGGTCGTGCGCAGCTCGGGACCCTTGGTGTCGATGAGCACCGCGACCCGGTCCGAGACGCCGCGCACACGTTCGACCAGCTCCGCGGCAAACTCGGTGTCCGAGTGACTCATGTTGATGCGAAAGACGTCGGCGCCGGCCTCAAAGAGCTGGGCGATGGTGTCCGCGCTCCAGCTGGCCGGACCGAGGGTGACCACGATCTTGGTGCGATTGAATGAGGGCATCCACCGAGCATAAGCTGCCGCGCGGTCTGGAGGCCACCCGGCATCTGGAACCGCCTTGGTGGAGCTGAACAGATGTCACGTTGTTGGCTTGACACCCCCGCTGTCACCCGTCAGACTTCACCCCATGGACGCTACCGACCTCACCGTTGAGATTCTGAAGGGGATCCGAGACGAGATGCGTGAGATGCGTATGGCGCAGACGACTACCAATGCGCATCTGACGGCGCTGAAGGTCGGCCAGGACGCGACCAATGAGCGCCTGGACGAGACAAACCGCCGCTTGGACCAGACAAACCGGCGTCTTGGCGGGACTAACGACCGTCTTGACCATCTGGCAGAGGGGCAGGTGCGGTTGGCGACCTCGATGGCAGACACGAATGAGCGGCTCGGCGATCTTGTTCGATCCGTGGACCAACTTAGCGGACGAATTGACAATGTCCTGATCGGTCCGGTGGGCACGGCGGTTCGAGACCTCCAAGTTCGACTGGCGCGCGTGGAAGAGCACACCGGGATCGCGGGCTGACGGCCTATACCTGCAGGCCGCCGAACAGTGGGCGGTAAAGCGGCGCCGCTTCGTACAGCTGGCCGTCGTCGATGGCGCCCGTCTTGTGCAAGCGCTTGAAGATCAGGCGCATGCGGCGGACCCAGTTCTTGCGCCAGTGCTTTCGCTTGGCGTTCCAGTAGCCGTGCTTGGGGTAGGGCTTGATCGCCATGAGGTACACGCCCTGGGTCACCGTGAGGTCGGCCACGTCTTTGTCGTAGTAGGTGCGGGCGGCGTTGGCCAGGCCCCAGATGCGGGGGCCGTACTCGATGCAGTTCAGGTACAGCTCCAGGATGCGCCGCTTTGACAGCGTGCGCTCCAGCGCGACCACGATGACGGCCTCCTCCAGCTTGCGGGCCAGGTCCTTGCGGCGTGTCAGGAAGAGGTTCTTGACCAGCTGCTGGGTGATGGTGCTGCCGCCGTACACGTAGCGCTTGTGCTTGAGGTTCAGCTTCAAGGCGCCGCGGATGAGGCTTGTGCGAAAGCCGTCGTGTTTGAAGAAAGCGCGGTCCTCGGTGGCGATGGCGGCCTGCCGGATCCAGGGCGGGATCTCGTCAAACGGGACAAAGTGTGAGGTGCCGGGACCGACCGTGACCCCCAGCGGCTCGCCCTTGACCACCGGCTCGTGCACGAAGCGGCGCTTGAGGCGGGCGACGCGACGGTCCAGCGGCTTGCCCAGGGTCACGATGTGGCACGTGTCCATGTCGCCCTCGACGGTGAACTTGATGCGCCGTGTGTTCATCAGATCGACCTTGAGATGGGCATCCATCCGAGCGGTGCCGCGCACTTTCAGGTCGGCCAGGCTCGGGCGCACCGCGGCCGGGACGGCTTCCACGATGGCCTCGCACGGCTGCTCGGGCATGCGGACGCGGACGTCCAGGTGGGGCCGCGGCCGGAAGCCGCGGATGCCGATCTCCACGGCGCCCTCGGCTCGGCCGATTCGCATGTTGGTCAGCGCCAGGTCGACCGTCTCGTGGTCCCGGTCGATAGCCAACTCAAAGTGCGTGCGGACCTGCGGCGGGGCGATTCTGGCCGGCGCCAGGCGCCAGTGCTGAAGCGAAAACGCCGGGCCGAGCGAGACCGTACCGCCCGCCTGCAGCTGCCGGTACGCCGGGTCGGCGGTGGCCTTCAGGTCGACGTCGATGGTGGCCTGCGGGTCGACATGCAGTTTGGCCGCCCAGCCGGTCGGATCCCAACGCACCGGGATGCGGCGCGCGTTCAGCGTCATGTGGCTCGGGCGCAGCTGCCTGTCCACCGTGACCTGCGCCTGCACTGGCAGGTGACCGCCGTGGGTGTGGTGGTGCACCGCGCCGGCCGCGTCGATGACCCACAGCGCGCCTCGCGGCGTGACCGAGAGGTGGGCCAGCGAGAGCGTCAGCTGGCCGGTACTGATCGAGACGTCCTCGAGGCGGGCGCCGCTTGGAAAGGCCTTCAGCCACATCGCGCCGGTCAGCTCGGCCAGCTTGCTGTGAACCTTGAGACGGCGCGCTCGCACCTGCACCTGGCCGTGTGTTGGGACGTGCGCCAGATGGGCGCGTGGGAGACGGCGACGCAGCTGCTCCATGGTGAGCAGGGCCTCGATTCGGCGGGCGTCGATATCGCCGGTCTCCAGGTCCACGATCACCTTGCCGGCCCGAAGCGATCGGCCCGACTCGGTCAGCGCCGCGGAGCTGAGCACGACCCGCTTGCCGCCCGTATCGAAGCGCAGGTCGTGGACTGTGGCCCGATGGCTGCCCAACAGCGTGATCTGGGTGCCCTCGAACCGGCCTGAAACCGGGAGCCCGCTGCCGTCCAAGACCAGGTCGACCGAGCTGACGTCTACCTGCACGCGGTCCTGGGCATCCCGGACGACGGCTGGTCCGGTGCGCGCGCGGCCGTTGGCGTATTCGATGCGGTGAATGCCTGTGATCGACGTGTTGCGCGGTCCACGCAGGGTTAGAGCGCGGTCCAGGGTCAGGTTCAGCCGCCCGAGCAGCTCGCCACCCTCGGCGCGGCCGTCCGCCTTGAAGCCGACCGGGGCGCCGCCGTCCAGGTCGATGGCGCCCACCGCGGACCAGGTAAAGCGGCCCTGTGCGTCGGTGCCGCCCTCGGCGCGGCCGCTGACCAGCGTGCGGGTGTCGGTGGTCAGCACAGCGTTGCTGATGACCACGTTGGGGAGCGTGCGCGGCACGCTCGGGACCGCGATGTCCGTGCTGCCGCCGCGCTGGCGGATGGAGCTGACCACCTCGCGCAGTCGCTCCACCAGCGCGCGGGCGCCCGGATCGCCGCGCTCGTGCCAGATCAGGCCGTGCAGATGGACGCCCGTTATCGCGCGGCTGCTGCGGGTCCGCAGCGCCACTTTGGGGTCGACCAGCAGGCGGGCGTGTCCGAGGTGGATGCGCGTGTGCCCTTGCCCTATTCGGACGTCGCGGATCTCCACCGCGCCGTTCAGGTCGATGGCCACGTCCCCGATCTGAGCCTGCATCCCGGCCTGCGCGGCCAGTGCATGTATACGGTCGCGGACGGCCGCGTCGACATAGTCGTTGAAGCGCAGCCAACCGGCGACAGCCAGCGAGACCACGAGCAGGACCAACAGCAAGGCGAGCTTCTTCATGCGCCTGCTTCGGAGCAATCGCTGTGCCTGCTTTGTAAGCTATAGTAAACACGGGGTTTTCTGTCCGGGCAGGGCGCACCTTTGTGTACGGGCTGACACGTTTTTAGATCCATCGACACACCCATGCGTTTAGACCGCGCATGAACACACGCCGATCGATCGTCCCTCTTCTCCTCTCTGTAATCCTGCTGATCCCGGTGGCGTCCGGCGCGCACGCTCCCGGCGACAAAGGTGGCGACAAAACGCTCTCACCCTACTTTGTGGTCAGTGGCGGCACCCCCGGTGTGGACGGCCTTCCGTTGAAGAGCACCCGCGCGGACGTGCAGGTCTCCGGGGTGATCGCCCGCGTGAAGGTCACCCAGACCTACAGCAACGACGGCAAGACCCCGCTGGAGGCGATCTACGTCTTCCCCGGCAGCACGCGCGCCGCGGTGTTCGGCATGCGCATGACCATCGGCAAGCGCGTGATCGAGGCGGAGATCCAGAAGCGTGATGCGGCCCGCAAGATCTACGAGGCGGCCAAGGCGGCGGGCAAGAGCGCCAGCCTGCTGGAGCAGCAGCGGCCCAACGTGTTTCAGATGAATGTGGCCAACATCATGCCCGGCGACGTGATCAAGGTGGAGATGGACTACACGGAGCTGCTGGAGCAGAAGGACGGCGAGTACGAGTTTGTGTACCCCGCCGTCGTCGGCCCGCGCTACACCGAGGCCACCGCGAAGACAGCCGGGTCCCACGACAAGTTCACCAAGACACCCTACCAGCGCAAGGGCGACGCCATCCCCTATGCATGGGACCTCAACATGAAGCTGGCGGCCGGCGTGCCCGTGGGCGCCGTGTCCTCGCCCTCGCACAAGATCGACGCGGACATCCGCGGCAGCCACGCGGACATCAACATCGCGGACGGTGAAAAGGCCGGCGACAGCGACTTCGTGCTGCGTTACGTCCTGCGCGGCGAGGCCATCGACACCGGGCTGCTGCTCTTCGCCGACGACGACGGGGGCGAGAAGTTTTTCCTGACCATGGTGCAGCCGCCCAAAGCGTTGGACGACGTCAAGGTGCCCTCGCGCGAGTACATCTTTATCGTGGACGTCTCGGGCTCGATGCACGGCTTTCCGCTGAACACGGCCAAGTCCCTGCTGAGCGACCTCTTTGAGGGGCTGCGCGGGCAGGATCGCTTCAACGTCATGATGTTCTCCGGCGGCTCACGGATGTTGGCTGAGCAGAGCGTGCCGGCCACCCGGCAAAACCTGAACGCGGCCCTCAACGTGGTCGGCGGCGTCAGCGGCGGCGGCGGCACCCGTATCCTGCCCGCGCTGCGCAAAGCGCTTGCGATGCCCGCGCCCGAGGAGATGTCGCGCACGTTTGTCGTCATCACGGACGGCTTTGTTTCGGTGGAGGCCGAGGCCTTTGACCTGATCCGCAAGCACGCGGGCGACGCCAACATGTTCACGTTCGGCATCGGCACCAGCGTCAACCGCTTCCTCATCGAGGGCATGGCCCGCGTCGGCATGGGCGAGCCGTTTGTGGCGCTGAACGCACGTGACGCGACCGAGAAGGCCGATAAGTTCAAGCGCTACATCGCGTCCCCGGCGCTGACCAACATCCAGGTGAAGTTTCGCGGCTTTGACGCGTACGACGTGGAGCCGGCGTCCGTGCCCGACCTCTTCGCCGAGCGTCCCGTGGTCGTATTTGGCAAGTACCGCGGCGCCCCGCGCGGCAAGATCGAGGTGACCGGCATCACGGGCGCGGGTCGCTTCAAGAAGACCATCGACGTGGCCAGCGCCCCCGAGGACCCCAACAACGACGCCCTGAAGTATCTGTGGGCGCGCAACCGGATTACGCGCCTGGCCGACATGAACAAGCTGCGCCGCCACGACAGCCGTATCAAAGAGGTCACCGAGCTGGGCCTGAAGTACAACCTGATGACGGCCTACACCAGCTTTGTCGCCGTGGACAGCGCGGTGCGCAACGAGGGCGGTGACGGGACCACGGTCAAACAGCCGCTGCCGCTGCCCAAGGGGGTGGATGAGCGCGCGGTGGGCAACCGCCGGATGCGTCGCTTCAAGGTGGCCACGGGGCGCAGCAGCACCCGGGGTATGGGCGGTATGGGGGCCATGCGCACCCGGTCCTACAAGCCGCGCCCGGCACGCGCGCCGATGCCCGTGACCCAACCCGCGCCCGAGCCGTCCGCTGACGCGCCGGAGGAGTCGGCCGAGAAGTCGCCGCGATACACCTGGCACTCAAAGGGGCTGACCATTCGGGGCGCCCTCAGCCGGGCTCAGGTCCGCCGGATGCTGCCCAAGCTGAAGTCGTGGCTGCGTCGCTGCATCGGATCGTCCAAGCCCATGCGTCTGGAGCTGCGGGTCAAGGCGGACGGCAGCATCGCGTTGCTGCGCATCATCGGCGGGCGCCCCGCTGCGGCCGGCAAGTGTCTCGGCGGCGCGCAGTCGCAGCTTCGGTTCCCCAAATCGAGCGGCACCACCCGCGTGACGTTCATCCTCTGATCGAAAGGGCCCGCGCCCCGGGAACTTCCGTGGGCGCGCGGTGTCGATCACCGCATGGCCCAACAACCCAGGACAATTGAGTTTGCGCTCCTGCGCGGGGGTTCGCCCCTGACGGTGGAGACGGTTACCCGTAATCGTGTGCTGCGCTACCGCGAGGCGGTGCGTATCGGCGAGCAGCCGGGGTGCCGGATCTTTCTGCCGCGCGAGCTCACTGGCGTCAGCGACTACCCACTGCTGGTGCCGCGCGACGATGGGTGGGCGCTGAACCTGGCGCACCACGCCATGCGCGGGGCCGTCCGGGAGGAGACCGAGGTCCGTACCGTCGACGCGCTGCGCACCGACGGCGCCCTGGAGGCGGACCTGCTGCCGCTGCGTTGTGGGACCCGGTGCCGCCTGGAGTTCGGGGATTATGCGGTGCTGGTTGGCGCCGCGACCCTGCCGCCGCGTCCGGCGGGCAAGGGGCTCTCGCGTGATCGGGCCAGCGAGCTGTCCTGGTACATGGCCAGCTTCCTGGCGCACCTGGCGCTGTTGGCGGTCTTTGTGATGTGGCATCCGTCCGATCCCATCCAGATCCGCCGGCACAACAACAGCCACCTGGCGCGCGTGTTGAGCGTGGAGAGTGTGCTGTTGAAGGACACGACGCCCCCTGAGGAGGAGCCGCCGGAAGAGGTGGAGGAGGCCGACCCCAACGACGCCAAGCTGACCCCGACCGACACGGTGACCTTGAGCCGCCGCGAGACGGAATTGGTTGCGGCGCCCAAGCCCGAGTTCAGTCCGCGCTCGGCGCTGCCGCGAAAGCCCGCGCCGGCCATCGCGGGGCCCATGAGGCTGTCGGAGCGGATGGTGCCGCAGGCGCGACTGGCGGCGATCATCGGCGTTGACCTGCGCGGTCCGGCCGGGCCCGCGCCTGGGATTCGGATCATCGGTGACGGCGGAGACGACCGTCCGTCGGGCTTTCCCGTCGAGCTGGGAGGCGGCGGTGGACCGGACCTCGACCTTGGGCCGACGGTGGGGCCGGATCGGATCACGATCCCCGACCTCGTGCCCGACAAACGGCGTATACGGCGGCCGCAGTTTACCGAGAAGGTGCCCGTGGTGGTCGTGCCGAAGCCGCCGAGCATCTCCGGCGAGGAGGGGCTGCCGCGCTCGATCATCAAGAAGTACGTGGAGCGGCAGCGCGGCGGCATCGCCCGGTGCTACAAGCGCGCGGTGCAGCGTCAGCCGGACCTGTCGGGGCAGGTGACGCTGCAGTTTGTGATCGGGCCTTCGGGCACGGTGCTGTCGTCGCGCATCGGCAGGTCGACGCTGGGGCACGCGGTGGCGGAGGCGTGCATGGCCCAGCGCGTCAAGTTGTGGCGGTTCCCGGCGCCTCTTGGGGGGGCGGCGGTTCGGGTGCGCTACCCGTTCCTGTTTCGTTCTCGCTGAACACGTCGCGCGCGGTCGCAATGCTCGGGAAAGCAAGCCACATGTGCTTGCGGTCGATGCGGCGCGGCCGGACCTGATTGGGGACCACGACGCGCTTTTGCACGACGACGACCGCGGCGACCCACCCGGCGAGCCCGGCGAAGGCGCCCAGGGCCACGGTCTCGTTGCCACCGACCAGCGTGCCCATGAGCGCGCCGAGCATTGGGAAGAGGAACAAGCCGAAGAGCACTGTGGCGCCGCTGATCACCTGGCTGCGCCGCCAATCGCGCCGGCACTCGTCACAGACCGGCAGGGTCAGGCGGCCCGCGCGGCGCGTCAGGAAATAGAGCAGCAGAAGGCCGACGACGGTGGCCAGAATGCCGAGCACCACCCAGGGTGGGGACCAGACGAAGGCCTTCTTCATGGGGCGCACGGAGCGATCGGTGCCGCACAAGCCGCAGCGGTGGGACGTCAGGACAGCTTCTGTTGGGACGATGCCCAGGTCCCCCTCCCAGCGGATCTGGGTGGAGTGTTCCGCGACGCGCACCATGCAGTGCTTGCAGATCTGGGCTTGCAGGCGGATGACGCCGCCGCAGGCCGGACATGAGGTCAGGTCGCCGCCGAGCATCCGCCGATGATAGCAGTGTCACCGGGCGGTGACACTGCGTTAGCTTTCTAACGATCGTCCGGTTCTCGGACACCACCGTATAGAGCCCCTGACCGTGATACAGTGAGCCGATTTGCACATTGGCCCGCCTCTTGCTCAGGATGGCGGGTGGCGTCTCGGCTACAGGAGGGATGACGCACATGCTGAAGCGGATGGTGATTTTGATGGGGTTGTCGCTGGCGATGGGCTGCGGTGACACGGCTGAGAACGGTGCGAGCACGTGCTACCTGGCAACAGACTGCCCGGCCGGTCAGGCGTGCCTGGGCAACGTCTGCGCGGCGCCGCCGGACTCGTTCGGCGACTGCCAGAAGGACGCGGAGTGTCCCGAACTGTATGTATGCGACACCGGCAAAGCGGTGTGCGTTTTCATCGGCGCGGATGACGGCTGCAAGTCGGCGGCCGACTGCCAGGCCAGCGAGGTGTGCATTAAAGGCGCCTGCACGGAGAACGCGCCCACGCAGACCGGCGAGTGCGAGAAGGACGCGGACTGCCCGGACAAGTACACGTGTGATGTCGAGAAGAACGCGTGCGTGCTGCTGGGTGGGGAGACGGACGGCACCGTGGATCCGACGGGTGGCGATGATACGGTCGTGCCCACCGACGGCGACACCGGCGACCATCAGGACACCGGCGACGACACGATCGGCGATGACACGACCGGGGGCACCACGGACGTCCCCGATGACACGGCTGGCGACACGGGCGACGACACCGGCGACGGCACGGGAGATGACACGGGCGACGACACCGGCGGCTCGGTGTACCCGATCACGCCCGATGACGACGACGGCGACGGCGTGCCCAACGAGACGGACAACTGCCCGCAGCTGCACAACGAGGGGCAAAACGACCAGGACGAGGACGGTCTTGGGGACTTCTGCGACAACTGCATGCTGCTGGCCAACGAGGACCAGGTCGACGCGGACAAGGACGGCATCGGCGACCTGTGCGAAGCCGACTTCGACAACGACGGCGTCAGCGACGACCTGGACAACTGCCCGCTGGTGGCCAACCCGGAGCAGGCGGACGCGGACGGCGACGGCCAGGGCGACAAATGCGAGGCCGACACGGACGGCGACGGCGTCATGGACATGATCGACAACTGCCCGGGGATCCCCAACGCGGACCAGAAGGACTCGGATGGCAACGGCGTGGGCGACGCGTGTGAAATCGACAGCGATCTGGACGGCATCCCCGACCAGCAGGACAACTGCCCCAAGGACTACAACCCGCAGCAGCAGGACTGGAACTTTGACGGTATCGGCGACCACTGCTCCGACATCGACGGCGACGGCGTCGGCGACCTCACGGACAACTGCAAGTGGCAGAGCAACCCGAGTCAGGGCGACGGGGACGAGGACGGCATCGGCGACTTCTGCGACAACTGTGTGCTGGTCTACAACCCCTCGCAGCAGAACAGCGACTTCCAGGGCGGCGGCGACGCCTGCCAGGGCGACTGGGACGGAGATGGCGTCAACAACCAGATCGACAACTGCATGGGCGTGGCCAATCCCGACCAGAAGGACAGCGACGGCGACGGCGACGGCGACGCCTGCGACAATGACTGGGACGGCGCCGCTGTCATCTACAAAAAAGACAACTGCGCGGGCGTGAATAACCCCGACCAGAAAGACAGCAACAACAACGGCGTGGGCGACGCCTGCGAGGCGGACTACGACAACGACTCAGTGCCCAACCAGATCGATAACTGCCCGGGCGTCTACAACCCCGACCAGGCCAACTGGAACGGCGACCAGGCGGGCGACGTCTGCAGCGACTGGGATGGCGACGGCTTCAACGACGCCAAGGACAACTGCGTGTGGATGGCCAACCCGTACCAGAGCGACATCGACGACGACGGCGTAGGCGACCACTGCGACAACTGCTTCCTGGTGCCGAACGGAGGTCAGCAGGACAACAACTTCAACGGCCAGGGCAACGCCTGCGAGGGCGACATGGACGGCGACAAGATCCCGACCGCCACCGACAACTGCCCGCTGGTGCAGAACAACGACCAGATCGACGAGGACAAAGACGGAACGGGCGACGCCTGCGACAACGACATGGACGGCGACGGCGTGACCAACGCCAAGGACAACTGCGTCTGGCTGCCCAACCCGGACCAGAGCGACGACAACGGCAACGGCGTCGGCGATCCCTGCGAGACGGACCAGGACGAAGACGGCGTCCCGGACGTGATCGACAACTGCAACTGGGTCCACAACCCCGACCAGAAAGACGCCAACGGCGACGGCGTTGGCGACGCCTGCCAGCCTTAACGGCTCAGTTCGGGCGCGGCATGCCGGCAGTCGTCGGCGCTGACCACGGGAACGGCAGGTCTATGCGATAGATGCCGTCTTCGACCGCGCAGTAGACATGGGCTTGGTCCGCGACCAGGGCCGTCGCGCGTGAACAGAGTCCGTATTCGAGCAGCTCCTCGGCACGTCCTGGACCATCAAAGGGACGCCGCCTCAGGTTGAGCCCGGCGTCCACATCGCCGCTAGTGGCGTAGACGTGCCGCCCGTGTGCGGTGATGGCATGCCAAAGCCGACCAGGCAGTTCAACTGTGCCCAGCTTAAGGCCGGAGGCGTCGAACACGCCGATGTCGGTGGGAGCGAAGCGGCTCATGCCGCCAACGACCACCAGCAGCTTCGTATCGATGACGATCAGGTCAGAGAGGTACCCCTCGCCGCCTACGGTGGCCTCTATCGCTTGCCACTGGCCTTTCTGCAGTCGCCACAGTGTCTGCAGCGCCGGCGAGTTGCTAAAAGGATGTTGCGTGGTCAACAAAAACACCGTGTCCGCGATAGCGCCGATAGCGCACCCGTCATTGTTCTCCGGGGAGGTCAGCTCTACGGGTGCTTCGGTCATGGATGTCCGGGTTGTCCATAGCCGGCAGTACTCATAGCTCCAGTACAGCGACGTTGAAGTAACGGCCAGACTCGTGGGTTCTGTGCCCGTCTCCAAAACGGTGATCTCGTGGGTGTCCCTGGCAAGGCGACCGATGGACGTCGGCGTCGTGTAGTACAGGTCGGTCGCGGTCAGGTGCAGCTTTCGGCACTGTGTGCCGGTTGCCAGGGCCACGTGCGAACGGTCCGCTTTCTCTGTTCGGCCGAGCACCCCATCGGCGCACCAGAACAGGTACGTATCATCGGCGACCATGTCCGCGATGACGCCGGCGCCGGTGACGATCGGCGCATGATGGACTCGGACCCGATCGGAGTCGGATGGCGTGGACGCGCAGGCAAGCACGGCCACGCAGAGGACAGCCTGGCCGAGGGCTTTCATCTAGTGACCTTCACCCGCTTTTGCGGTATCCGTGGTCTCGGGTGAACCGAACATTGGACTTCCCCCGGTTATGCGTAGCTCCGCGTGGCCGCGATGTCGTTGCGGCGCTGTTGGTGGTCTTGGATGATACCGATCATTGGTCGCTCGATCATGCGCCCAGGCCCCCACTAAACTCCAGCGCTCAGTTGTGTGAGTATCCACCGTCATGGCCGCGCTCATTATGGTCGTCACCGTCCTGCTCATCATTGGCTCTGTCCGCTTTGGGTTATTGACCGGGATCGGCCACCTGGCCGGGGCGCTGGACTGGAGCCCCAAGATACGTGGGCAGGCCACCGGGTTGGCGACGTCCTTCCCCGAGCTGGTTTGCCTCGTGGCCGCGGGCCTGGCCGGGGTGTGGGATGTCGGCCTGTGGAACATCGCGGCCAGCAACATTATCAACTGCGCTCTCATGGCGGTCGCGGTCGTCATCTACGGGCAGTTCTCCGAGCTGTTGAACAGGCGCTTCCTGGATGAGGTCGGCTTCTCGCTGCTGGCCATCGGGGTGCCGCTGCTGCTGATGGCGTTTGCGCTGGACACCCATTGGGGGGTCGTCCCCGGCTTGCTGGTGCTCTTCGTCCTGTACCGCGCCGTCGACCCGCACCTCAATCCGAGCTCTCCTGACGACCCTCCGGCGAGCGAGTCGGTGGGCGACATCCGCCTCGGCCTTATCCTCGTCGTCACCGCACTGGTCACCATTGCTGTGGCGGGGTTCTTTCTGGGGGGCGCCGCTGAACAGGTCGTCAACCAGCTGGGCGTCCCAAGCGTGGCCGCCGGCTGGGTACTGGGCCTGGTGACCAGCGTCCCGGAGATGGTGACGTTTCTCGCCGTCTACTCAGCCGCGCGAGACCGAGGACGCCTGCACGAGCTGGACGACACCCAGGAGGTGCTGGACAACCTGACGTCGTCCAACATGGCCAACACGGGCCTGGTCTACCCCATCGGCCTGGGCGTCTTCCTGCTGGTCACGGCAGCGCTCTGAGCTCACACCCCTGATAGAGGCCTCTGGTACACTCGCGGGCTATGGAAACCCACCGCACAACCCGCATGGAGCTGACGTGACGACTCCCCGGGCTCCGCAGCTGCTGGTGCTCGCATTGATCGCCGCGGGCTGCGGCGCCGAGCAAGCGGTCGCCCCTGTCACCGCCACGGTGCCCGCCGACGTCGAGGCCCCTCCCGAAGAAGACCTCACCGAGGCCTTGTTCGACCCGGATCAGCTCATAGATGTCCGCATTCAGCTCGCCCCTGCCGACTGGGACGCCCTGCGCGAGGAGGGGCGCAGCCTGCCCGGCGTGTTCTCGGGCTGCGCGCGCGACTACGAGTACACCTATTTCCGGGCACAGGTCACGGTGGACGGCCAGGCCTACGACGACGTGGCCGTCCGCAAGAAAGGCTACCTCGGCTCGCTGTCCACTATTCGCCCGTCGCTCAAGCTCAACTTCGGCAAGTTCGTCGCGGCTCGCACCCACTCCGGCACGAAGCGCATGACCCTCAACAACAACAAGCAGGACCCGTCCAACGCCCGGCAGTGCATGACCTACGCGCTGTTCGCCCGAGCCGGTGCGATCGCCCCGCGCTGCAACTTTGCCCGAGTTACGGTCAACGGCGCCGACCTCGGCATCTACACCCACGTGGAGAGCGTCAAGAAGCCGATGCTCCGCCGCCACTTCGCCGACGACGGCGGCAACCTCTACGAGGGCCAGGGCGCCGATTTTGTCCAACACCGCGTCCACCTGATGGAGCTCAAGACCAACGAGCAGCAGAGCGATCGCAGCGACCTGGACGTCGTGACCGCCGCCCTTGAGGTCGACGACGCCGAGCTTCTGGACGCCGTCGCCGGGGTAATCGACCTCGACGCGTTTCTCACCTTCTGGGCGATGGAGGTGCTCACCGGCCATTGGGACAGCTACAGCGGCGGCCCCAACAACTATCTCGCCTACCACGACCCCACGAGCGACCTGTTCTACTTCGTGCCCTGGGGCGCCGACGGCACCTTCAGCCAGGTGCGGCCCTTCAGCGGTCCGAACAAGCACGTGGCTGTGCTCGCGGCCGGCCGTGTCGCCAACCGCCTCTATGCGCACCCGGACGGGCGCGCGGCGTACTTCGAGCGCCTCACGGAGCTGTTCGAGCAGCTCTGGGACCAGGACGCGCTGCTTGCCGAGGTCGATCGAATCGAGGAGCTCACCGCCCCCGCCCCGGTCGCAGCCGAAGCGCAGCGCGACGCCATCGTCAGCCTGGGCACCGCCATGAAGACGGCCCTCGAGGACGTCGCTGCGGCCCCAGACTGGGTCTCCGGGCCGGGGGACGACGCCGTTCAAGCCTGCAACGAGGACCTGCTGAAGCCGATTAGCGGCACGTTCTCCACCGCTTGGGACAGCACCAAATCCCCGGTTCCGGGCCAATCCGTCGAGGTCTCGCTGGACGGCGAGCCCTGGCAGCCCACAACCCTGCTCGGCGGCGCAGGGCTCGACAGTCGAGAGCCCACGGCCGTGCAGATCCTGATGCTCAGCCCGCAGCCGAGCGGCCGCTTCCTGGCCGTACTCCTCCGAATGCCGCTGGCTCACTTCACGGTCGGCGAGCACGCGATGCACGGCTTCGAGACCAACGTTATGATTCTCGACGTCGATCCGCAGACGCCCGGCGACGCCAGGATCATCGGCATGGGCGGCGGCGGCAGCGTCACCCTCGACACAGTCAGCACCACGCCGGGCGAGCCGGTCAGTGGGCACTTCCAGGGCGAGTTTTTACAGATCGCGCCGCTCTGACTCTGCCTGGTCCTTGGTGGACCCTACGACTGCGAGAGCCGTCGGGCGACGCGGCGCCGTTGCAAGCTGATGCCGTACGCCGGGCGAGCTATCAGCTCCAGCGTCTGGAAGAGGGCGCCACCCAGCCGAGGCAGCTCTTTGGGTGGGTTGAACCAATAGCCGGTCGGTTTCTGAGCCAGGCGGCGCTTTTGTGACGGGTCCAGGTGCACGTCGGCGAGGACGATGCCTTCGCCGGACGACAGACGATCCAGCACCTGCCCGCCGGCCGCACAGATGCGCGACAAGCCGGGAAACCGAAAGCGCAGCGAAAAGAAAGGGAACAGCGGCATAGGCGAGCGCGAGTCCGGCCCGCAGGCCTTGTTCACCATCAGCGTGGGGATGCCGAAAGCCTCGGCGTAGTGCTCGGCCACCGTGTGCAGGCTGGACTGGGTCGCGCGCGCCACGGACGGCAGCGACACCGCGCACGGAGCCGAGTGAGGCATCAGCAACAGGTCCACCGCAGCCGCCTGCATATGTCTTGCGAACCGCGCCGTGTGGTTGTCCTGGCAGATGCCGACGCCAAGGCGGCCCAAGGCGGTGTCTATGAATTTTGGACCGTCGCTGGGCCGAAAATACCACCCCTCGAACGCCGGCAGAGACTCTTTGCGTACGCGCCCGCAGATCGCGCCGCCGGGCTCCGCCAGCGCAAACGTGTTGTAGAAGTCGCTGCCCGACGCCTCCAGATAGGTGGCGCCGACATGGATGCCGTGCGTTTTGGCCAGCCCGCACAGCCAGGCCTCGGTGGCCCCGCCGATAGGTTCGCCGGATTGCCAAATCGATGCGTGATAGCGATAGCCGGCCGCCAGAAACTCGGGACAGAGCACCAACTGCGCGCCTCTCTCGGCGGCCTGCCCCACGTGCTTTGCGGCCCCGGCGAGGTTAGCCGCCGCCTCGCCGTCAGCGCTGAGTGCCTGAACGCCCGCCACCCGGATCGTCCTGTCGCTCATGGACCTGTAGGCTTCATGTCTATTCCACTTTGTACTCGTTGAACCGCACGCCCTCGTGGTTGTAGCGCAGGTGATACGTGTTGCCCGCCGTGTCTGTCCGCCACTTCAGGAAGATGTGATCGCCGGCGCTCGTAAAGGTGGTTTTCACGATGCCTGTCGGGGCGACGCGGACCAGGGCATGGTTGGAGCTGGAGTAGCCCCAGTACGGCACGAGGAAGTCACCCTTGTACTGTTGGATCTTGACGTGCCAGCCGCGCGTCGTGTCGTAGACGCTGCCGTTGGTCGGTCCCAGCACGATGTTGGCGATCTGCTTGGCGTCTTCGTCGTAGAAGGCGGCGCGGTAGACCTTGTCCTGGCCGTCTGACCAGGCGACCACAAACTCGCTGTCGTCGGACATGGCCACGCAATGCGAGTCGTACCACGCGCTGTGGCCGCCCTCGGACTGCAGCACCGTGATCCACTCGTCGTCGAGCAGGTTGCCGTCCTTGTCGAAGCGGCGGAAGCGGACCGGAGAGGACTGGTGGTTCTGGTCTGAGTAGGCGCCGTTGCCCAGCTTCTGGTTCAGCGCGATCTTCGGGTAGCCGCCCAGACCCGGCCAGAGCTGTGTGGCGCCGATCTGGGCGCCGTTGGAGTCATAGCGCTTGATTCGGGTTCCGCCTGTGTCGGCGTACGCGGCCCAGAAGACGCCGTCGTCGGTCGCCTGGATGTCCATGCCCTCGTGACCCGTGTTGTTGCCCGGATCCTCGAGCGGCGTCACATCGGTCAGCGGCTGACAGTCCTTGTTGTAGAAGCGGATCGGCTTTGAGGTGTTGCTCGGGCGCGCCGAGACGGCGAAGTGCTTCTTCTTGTCGGCGATGACGATGTAATAATGCGGCCAACCCGCCGGCTGGTGCGGATTGACGCCGGGCAGGGCCAGCTGGGTCGTGCCGATGGCCGCGCCGTTTGGCGCAAAGCAGGACACCTTCACCCCGCCGCCGCCGTGCGCGACCACCAACGTGCCGTCGTCGGCCACGTCCAGGTCCTTAGGGCCGTTGACCGGGAAGTAGACGAGCTGGCAGTCGGAGTCGCAGGCGTCGCCGTTCTCGGTGTTGCCGTCGTCGCACGTCTCGGTGGGGCTGACCACGCCGTCGCCGCACTCGATCTTGGGGCACGTGTCCTCGTCCTGCCACTGGAGGCACGGATAGCCTTTGGGCTGCGACATCTTCCAGACGGTGTCGAAGTTCCACCCCGTGTACGTCGCCTGCTGCAGCATCTGCGCGGTGGTCTTGCCCGCGCCCTGGGCGCTGCTGTCTGCGCCTGAGACTTGCACGTCCCAATAGCTGCTGGTCAGGGTGCCCGGGGCATCGATGTCGCCGATGAGGCCTCCGGCGGCGTCACCCTTCAGCTGAGTGAAGGAGTACGCGTTCTCGATTTTCCAACCGGTGTTGACGCCGTCGACCAGGCCGCCGCCCGCAGACGCGTTGACGACCCCACCGGCCCAGCAGTCGCGAATCGTGCTGGGCCCGTTGCTGGAGGTGTTGTAGGCCACCAAGCCGGCCGCCCATCCGCTGCCGGTGGACGTGCTGGTGGCGTACGACTGCTCTACAGTGCTGTCCCAGTTGATCCCGACGAGGCCGCCCGCGTACCACGTGTCTTCAACGGCCCCGGACGCGCTCGACCGGAAGACCTTTGCGCCCTGGGAGTTGGCCCCGACCAGAACTCCCGCGTAGCCGCTGACGCCGGTCTTGGTGACGCTCATCGTGGACGAGGAGTCCGTCACGAGGCCGTAGTTTTGGGCGACCAGCCCGCCTGTCGTATTTTCGCAGATCACCGAGCCGGAGGCGGAGCAGCCATCGACAACGCCCTTCGCCGACTGAGCGACGAGACCGGCGCAGGCGGTCTCTCCCGTGACGTCCGCGTCCACGATGCGCACGTTGCTGATAGTGCCGCCGTTGACGATTGCGAACAGCGCCACATACGTCTCGGTCGGCCGGTTGAGGAACAGCCCCGAGATGGTGTGGCCGCCGCCCTCCAGGCTGCCCTCGAAGTTGTCCAGCGGATCGAAGCCGGCGCCGCCGTTCCAGGTCTCGGTTTGGGAGCAGTCGATGTCGTTTGCCAGGCAGTACGCGCCCGTGGCGTTCTCCCCGATGGCCTGCAGGTCCTCGCAGGTCGCGATCTGGTCGCAAGCCACACAGTCATCGCCCACTGCGACGTTGCCCGGTTTGCACGGGAAGACCATGCGGTAGACCTTGTTGCCGTTGGCGATATAGACGTGGCCGTCCTGGGCCAGGTGGCTGGCGCTCAGCGTCTGCGGCAGATCGATGGTGCCGATCTGGGCGCCGTTTGCGGGGTCGTGGCGATACGCGATGGGCTTTGACGACTGCACGAGCAGATGACCGTTGGGCAACACCACCAACTCGCGGGCGTTGTACCCGACGCCGGGCATGTCGAGCGCCGCAAACGTGCCGCAGTGCTCGGCGCGCCAGAACTGGTCGGCGTCGTTGCCCGTGTCGATCGTCCAGTACGAACCGTCCGGGTGCAGGGCCAGGTTGGGGCCGTCCGGCATCGGTGCGGCGATCGCCAGGTGCTGAACCAGGCCGCCGGTGCTGGCGGACAGCTCCACGAGCTTCTTTTCCTCCGAGTCGAGCGCCGCCAGGTTGCCGTTGGGCAGCTGCAGTACTGCCCGCACCGTGTTGGGGTAGAACGCCTGGGCTTTGCCGTCGGGCAGCAGCTTTTGGATGGTGTCCTTGTTTTTAGCCAGGCCCAACGTACTGCCGTCCGTGGCCTCGGCCAGATAGGAGTAGGAGTTCTCCCACTCGCCTTCCTCCGAGGCGAACAGCAGCGCGCCGGCGCCGGAGACTCGATCCACGCGGTATTTGGCGGAGTTGTCCAGCAGCGTGAACGTCCCGTCTGAGTGCTTGAACGCCTGCAGGATCGACGATGTCACCGCGCCGCTCGTCTGAAACACCAACTCGATCGTGGGCTGCGCCGCGTAGTCGCGCTTGGCCGCCATTGCCGCCAAATCGTAGGACTGCGGGTTGGCGCCGGGGAGCAGCGGCGAGTCGGCGACACAGAAGAGGTCCCCGCACTTGCCGTCGACGCAGGTTCCCCCCGGGCACTCGACGCCGTCGAGGGGATCGTGCGTGCAACCGGCGGCCGGGTCGCAGTCGTCCGCGGTGCAGGGGTTGTTGTCGTTGCACGCCGCCGCCGCGCCGGGGATGCAGTCGCCGCCGTTGCACACGTCGTTGGTCGTGCAGGCGTCGCCGTCGTCACAGGCGCCGACCGCCGGTGCGCTCTGGCAGCCGCCGCCCGGAATGCAGCTGTCGGCGGTGCAGAGCTTGCCGTCGTCGCAGTCCGGCGCGTCACCACCCGTGCACGCGCCGCCGGCGCATTGCTCGCCGATGGTGCAGGGGTCGCCGTCGTCACAGGGGCCGTCCGCCGGGGTGCTTTTACAGCCGACGCCGTC
>CAZJHX010000062.1:37350-58543 GCA_964545715.1 uncultured Myxococcales bacterium | reverse complement strand
CCCACGTCGACGGCCGCCACGATCTCGTGAACCTGCGCCAGCTTCTCCAAAAACGGCGCCGAGAACACGTCCCCCTCGATCAACACCAGGAAGTGATCGTCCCGCCCGAACGACGCCCGGTACTCGTACAGGGCCTCCATCTCCTCGGACGAGGGCGCAAAGCTCTCCAGACTGTTGTCGATGATCAGGCGCGTCTGAATCAGATGCAGACATCCGGCGGTGATCGCCAGAATCAACAATAGAACCAGCCACTTGAAGCGCACTACAAAACGGGCCATCGCCGCAAAAGCGGGGCTGGGGGCGTCCGGCTGCCGTGGTGAAACGTGTTTCATCCAGCGCGCGAGAGTAACACTTTTGGCGACCTCCGGTGTTTTGAGTCACATGCCCTCCGCTCATGCACCTTGGAGACACCAGATGACCGCTTCCACTCTCTCACCGCTGCTGCTCGTCGGCGCGCTTGTACTGCTGGCGCTGCCGGCCACCGCACACGAATCAGAATCAGAACGAGACTACGAGGTCGCCTTTGACCGCACCTGGGCCGTGGGCGTGTACGCCACGGGTCTGGAGGGCGAATACGGCGCCATCGGGCTGGGCGGACGCCTGCGGCTGGAGCTGCTGCCCATCCTGGGCCTCGAGGTCTTCGCCGAGACCGTCACAGTGGACTGGCCGGGCGCCGACCGCGCCGACTTTCCGGTCGGCTTCTCCCTGTACGTGCCGATCGCGCTGACCGACTCGCTGCGTATCCGACCAACCGCCGGCATGTGCGCCATGTTCAGCTTCATCGACGGCGCCTTTGAAGAGCGAAAAGGCGCCCAGGACATCGCCTTCGGCCTACACGGCGGCGCCGGCATCGAGTATGCGTTCGGGTCGACCGTCTCGGTCTTCGCCGACGCCAAGGGCATCGTGTATTGGAGCCACGAGCGCGACGTCAAGCGCTGGACTGCCACGGTCGGAGAGACGCTCGAGGACACGGGCCATTTCCAGGTCAACGTCGGCGTGCAGCTGCACCTATGATCGGCAGGCTCTTCCTGGGCGTGGTGGCCCTGACCGCCGGCTGCGAACACGGCTCAGGCGACGCCGTTGTCCCCACGCGCGCCGCCACCTGCGGCGAGTGTCACAGCGCGCAATACCAGGCCTGGGAGCAGTCCTCACACGCGCTGGGCGGCTCGCCCGTCTTCCATGCCCTGACCGCCGAGGTCGCGCGCGCCTGGGGCAAAAGCGCGGCGGACGCCTGCACCAGCTGCCACCAGCCGGGCCATGGGGACGACGCCGGCATCGGGTGCGTCGCGTGCCACGGCGCAGTAGGCAACCGCGGAGAGTCCGACGGCCGCCTGGTGGTCGACCTGACGCGCCCGATCGCAGCCGCCGACTGCGACACACCGAACCCGGCGCACGACACCCGCTGCAGCGAGCTGCTCACGTCCGAGAGCCTGTGCGGCACGTGCCACGAGGTCACCGGCCCCAACCTGTTTGTGGAGCCCACGCTGACCCAATTTCGCGACAGCATCGCCCCCGCGCTGGGGCTGACCTGCGCCGGCTGCCACATGGACGGGCACCGCTTCATCGGCCTGGACCCGCCCTGGGGCGCGAGTCAGGAGGTGCGCGCCGAGGCCGCCCAGCGTAGCCGGGACCTGCTGGCCGAGGCGGTCACGCTGCGCGTTCGAGTCGAAGGCGACCAGGTGCGGATCACCGCGGTGAGCACGTGCGTCGGCCACAACGTGCCGACCGGCGTCGCCATGCTGCGGCGCCTGCAGGTCACGGTCGTTGCCGTGGACGCGGCCGGGCAGCTGATCGCGGAGGACCCCGTGGCGCTGCAGCTCGCCGATCAGCCGACCCGAGAGGGCGTCCCGGTCGCGCTGCCGACCCACGCCGACGCCGTGCAGCACAACGCGCTGCAGCCCGGTGAGCAGCGCACCTACACGCTGGACATTCCGGCCTGGGCGCCGCGCCCCGTGCACGTCACGGCGACGCTGGTCGGCGGCGCGTTTCGGCCGGAGGTGCTGACCGCGTTGGGCCTGGACGAGCTCGCGGATCAGGTGCCCGAGCTGCTGGTCCGGCAGGTGAAAACCGTGGTGCCATAACCTTGCTGTCGCGCGGCGGCGGGTGGCATCATGCCCCGGTGACACGACAGACCCTGATCCGCGTCGCGCTCGGCGCCGTACTGCTGTTGGCGCTGACCGCCTTCAAGCCTCCCCCGGACTCGGGCTACGACGCCCTGATCACCGCCGCGCTGCAGGCCCGCAAAGCCGGGGATGCGACCCGCACGCTGGAGCTGTTGCAGCAGGCGTACGCGATCAAGCCATCCCCACAGCTGCTCAACAACGTGGCCAGCACGCTGGTCGAGCTGGGCCGCTATCGCGAGGCGCACGAGGCGTTCAACAAGGTGGCCAACGACCCGACCGCGTCGACCGACCTACGCGGCCTGGACGCCGCACGGGCGGGCAGCCTGCTGGACCGCCTGGGCAAGGCGTGGGTCGTCGCGCGCCCCGATCCCCCCGACGCCAATGTGCTGGTGGACGGAGACACGCCTGGCGTGGCCAACGGCACCGAGTTTCCCGCGCGCCCGGGCAAGCGCACGTTTGAGTACGTGACGGCGGACGGTCTCACCGCAGCACTGCGCATTCACAACCTACCGGCGGACCGTCGCACTACGCTAAGCGACAAGCTGGTGATGGCCGGCGACGCTCAGCTGATGATCGCGGGTGTGCAGCGCCTGGAGATCGACGGGTATCGCGTCGCTAGCGATCTGCGCAAGCTGACGACGGTGCGCCTGCCCGCGGGCGTGCACACGTTGACCGCGACGCTTGACGGCAAGAGCCGCACAAAGGACGTGACGCTACCCGCCGGCCAGGTCCAGCTGGCCGAGCTGCTGCCGGCGCCGAAGCCCACCCCGATCGTCGCGCCGGTCATCCGAAAGCGGTCCTCCGGGGCCCTGCGTTGGGTCGGTCCGATCACCACGGCCGCTGTCGGCGCGGGCCTGCTCGGCGTAGGCGCGTGGCTCACCGTGGACGCGGAGACCCAGCGCGACAAGGTGCGAGAGGGCGAGACCATTGAGGGCGTGCTGCAGCTGACACGCGGTGAAGCCAATCAGATCCAGGACGACGCCGACCAGAGCGCAACGGTGGGCGCCGTGCTGCTGTCCACCGGAGGCGCGGCGATGCTGGGCGCCGTCCTTTGGGTCACGGTGCTGGCGCTCAGCGACGATGACACAGCCTCGGCACCGCGGATCGTGCCCACACGACACGGGCTCGCCATCGGAGGCCGCTTTTGATCCGTGCGCTGACAATCTCGGCGGCGTGCGCCATCGCGCTGTCCGGCTGCACCGAGAAGCTGGGTCTGGAACACCTGCGCTTCAAGTGCTCCAAACAAACCGACTGCCAGCACAACGAGACGTGCGAAAACAACGAGTGCAAACCGAAGCCACCCCCGGGTGGGCCCCCGGACGCGGGCACGCCGGACACGCAGACGGTGGTGGACACCGCCCCGGACACCTCAGAGCCTCCTATCGACACGGCGGACACCGCGTCCGTTTGCGCAGACGAGTGTCCGGGCGCCGAATGCGCGGTCGGCTTCTGTCATCCGGTGCTGGGGTGCACGTTGCTGGCCGATGAACCCGAGGGCTGTTGCCCCGGTCATCGCGCACTGGAGTTCGATTCCGGGTCAAGCGGTGTCCTGCTGGAGCCCGCGGACACGGGCCCCGCATGGGCCTGGACCGGCGACGGCCCCAACAACGTCACCTCCGGGGCGATGTATTACGGCGACGCCGACTCTTTCTCGTACGCCCCCGGTCCTGCGGTCTCACAGAGCTTCAAGATGGCGCACAAGCTGCCGCCGGACGGAATGGCCCTCACGTTTCTGGCGTACATCGACATCCCGGCCGGCGACACGCTGGTGCTGCAGCGGGAGGCGACCGACACGGCGGAGCTCCTCACACTGAAGGCGGGCGACGCCGACGACTGGACGCTGTTCTCGGTCCAGGTGGACGGCGTGGGCGGCACAGAGCCCACCGACATCGACCTGCACTGGCGCATGGTGACCACGTCCGACGCGGGCGGGACGCACGAAGGCGTCTACGTGGACAACATCTCGCTCACGCCCTCCTGCAGCGGTCCTCCGCCGGGCGAGTAGAGCGCTACCAGACGCCCATAGCGGGCTTTTTGGCCGCCGGCCTGGCCGGGCGTTTCGACGAACGCCTCTTCAAACGCACCACCGTCGGATCCATCGCGTCCGCGGTCATCGACGCCTTCGCCTTCACGTAGCCGGGATGTGTGAGCACCAGCGCCACCACCGCGTCCTCCGAGGGGATGTCGATCTCCAGCGGCGTGCGCCCGATCACCTGACCGTCGCGCAGCACGTTGACCTCGGGCGGCACCGAATCCACGGTCACCTGCTTGGGCCACGGGGACGGCTCCATCGGCTGAATCTCGGGAGCCGGCGCAGGGGCCTCCACCTTGGGCTCGGGCTCGATCTCCGGCTTGGCGGGCTCGGTCGGTGGCTCGGGGAACGGCTTGGCGGCCGGCGGCGCCTCCACCTTGGGGGCCGGCTTTGGCTCGGCCGCGTGTTTGGTCTCCGCGACCGCGCTGTGCTCGGGCTCGGCCGCATTCTCCGTGGCTGCGGGGGCGACCTGCGCTGACTCGTCCGCGGCCTCCGGAGCCGGTTTCGTATCAAACACGCCCATCGCATACGCCGCGCCTGCACCCAGCCACAACGCTACGACGGCCGCGATCCACCAGGGCCGGCGGGGCGCCGTCTCGGCATCGATGATCGGCAGCGTGCCCGTGACGTCGGGCAGCGGCGTCCGGTGCGCGGGCATCGCGATAGCGGTCTCCGACTCGGGATCGGCCGGCAGATCATGGTGCGACACCGCCAGGATCAGGTCCGACGGGTCGGCCGGGTCCGAGCCACCAATGTGCGGGACCGGCGTGCCCATCTGAGTCGGCGCCAAGGTGGGGGTCTGCCGGCCATTCGCCAGATCGTCCAACGTGCTGGCCACGCCCTTGGTCGATCCGGGGCGCTTGTCGACGTGCTTGGCCATCAGAGACGTGTACAGCGCCACAAGGCTTGACGTCGGCGTGCCACCCGCGGGCAGCTTGTCCGGCAGCGGCGGCGCCGGCTTCAGAATGTGCGCCACCATGATCGCGGACTTCTCTTCATCGACGAACGGCGGCTTGCCGGTCAGCATGTCGTGCAGCATGCAGCCCAGCGCGTACAAGTCGGACCTGAAGTCGACGGCGCGGCCCTGGATCTGCTCGGGGCTCATGTACGACGGCGTGCCGACGGCCGTACCGGTGCTGGTCAGGTTCGTGCCGCTGCGGTCCATCTTGGCCACGCCGAAGTCCAGGATTTTGACGAACTCCTCGCCCGACGGCAGACGGCGCACGTTGATGTTGTCGGGCTTCAGGTCGCGGTGCACGATGCCGCGGCCGTGCGCCTCGATCAGGCCCTTGGCTACCTGGGACAGGATTCCGGCGGCCCGGCGCTCGGTCATCTGCCCGCCGCGCTCCAGCAGGTCCTCGAGCGACTCGCCCTTGAGGTACTCCATGGCCAGGAACGGCAGCTTGGTCCCTTCGTCGATGCCGAAGTCGAAGATGCGGACCACGTTGGGGTGATCGAGCTGGCTGGCCGCCTTGGCCTCCCTGTCAGAAGCGCTTGACCGCGTCCGAGCTGTGCGACATCTCACGCGTCAGCGTCTTGATCGCGACCTGGCGCTCCATGCCCAGCTGAGTCGCTAGAAAGACGCAGCCCATGCCGCCGCGCCCCAGCAGCTTCTCGACGCGAAAGCGGCCGTTGATCACCGTGCCGTTGGGCAGCGGCGGCTCGCCCTCGGTCATCAGGGACGCGGGCACTGTGGGCACGTCATCGGTGGGGCACATCTCACCGTCGACCTGCTTTTCGCAGATCGGGCAATACCGCATCTCGGACGCTTCAGACGACATGGAAAGGCAAAGATATCACTATTATGGCTTGCCCGGATAACGAACGAGCATATGGATCAGTTCGAACAGCTGGTGGACGGCGGGCTCCTGATCCTCATCGAGAGAGCGCAGCACCTTGAATCGGTCGTCCGCGGCAGGGTCGAGCCCGCGCATGATTCCCGCCTCGCGCAGCACCTCGGCCAGCAGCCCCAGCGGCACAAAAAAGAGGGTCGCGCCACCCGGCCCCTGCAGCTCAACGACTCGCGACGTGTCCAGCGGCGGCACATCGCCCAGGCCCGCCGGCACCCACGCCAGACCTGCCGGCTGTGTCCCCTGGCCGGCGAGCGAGCGCTCGTGAGTGCCGCTCTCCACAGCGGCCGTCAAACACCCGCTCGACGTCCCAATGCGGCTTCACGTGTTGACCTCCAGATCCGCGACGACCGGATAGTGGTCCGACGGCCGAACACCCAAGGGCTCCGATCGGTCCACCACCACGCTTTTGAGGGACAGCTCGCCCGAGTAGAACACCGTGTCGATCGACACGTGGGGATCGCCGCTCCAGTGCTTGTAGGTGAGACGATCGCCTTGCATCTCGGCCACTGAGTCACGCAACGGACGCCCCAGGCGGACGCGCGCCGGTGATCCGGGCCTGGCGTTGAAGTCGCCGGTGATCACGATCGGCCGGTGCGCATGCCAGAGGACGCCGAACTCATTGAGGATCAGCTCGGCCGACTCCAGCCGGGCGTCGGCATTCTCGTGATCCAGGTGCGTATTGATGGCGGCGATCTCCGTACCAAGCTCGCGGTCCCGCAGGATCAGCCAGGTCGCAATGCGCGGCAGGTACGAGGGCGCCAGCGAGAAGTTGCCGTGACCGACGCGCTCAAAGCGCTCGTGGCGGTACAAAATGGCGCAATACTCGTCCTTGCCGGACCCGCGGCGGTCGCGCCCCACAACGCCGTAACCGGGCAGCCCCACAAGCAGCTCGACCAGCTGATGCGGCAGGCACTCCTGAGTGCAGAGGATGTCCGGCTGATGCTGCTCGATCAGCTTCAGCACGCTGCGGCAGCGCACGGACCAGGCACGATCACCCGGATCCGGCTTGTCGTAGCGTATGTTGAAGGTCATCACGCGCACGTCCATGGCGCGTCACCATATCAGCCCGGACCGGGTTTCACCTTCTCCTCTTCCTTTTCTTCCTTGTCCTCGGACTTGGGCCAGTACAGGGCGATGAAGCGGGCCGCGACGCCCGACCCGGCCGCGATGACGAACGCCAGCTTGGCGCGCTCACCGGCCTTGGTGTTGATGGTGCCCTGAATGCGATGACGCAATCCGTCGACCTCGCCGGCCGTCAGCCCCATGCCCTTCGGCAGCAGGTGAATCGGCCCCTCCATGGCGATGGGCGGCATGCCCGCCGCCTTGCCGATCGCGGACTGCATGGCGCCCTTGACCGCGTAGGCCTTCTTGTTGAGCCAGTCGGGCAGGTTCTTGGTCTCCAGCGCCTTGGACGGCGGGATCAGCAGGTCCTTGGGAATGGCGATCGGCAGCGCGTCTGTCGCCTGGCGCCCGTAGTCCGCAAACGACGCGCTCTGCGCACGCGTCGGCTTGTCGGTCGTGTAGGCCTCGGAAGCCCAGTTCAACCCGCCGCTGTGCTTGCCCGGAATCAGCGCCCCGGTGCCCAGAATGTTGGCGCCGCGACCCTCCGGCGCGAAGTGGGTGATCAGCGAGAAGCCGACCGAGTCCGCAAACTCGATAAGCGCCGCACCCGGCACCTTGGAGACCTTGCGTGCGGCATCGTCGGACTGCTGCTGAGTCATGCCCTTTCGCAAAACCGAAGCCGCCAGGACCGCACCGTACTGCTCATAGAAGCCCTGTGGGTCGTCCTTCATCATCTGCAATGCCACGTGCGGGTCCAGCCCGGCTTGCTTCAGAAGGTGGTCACCCATCATCTCGGTCGCTTTGCCCAGCCCGTGGGTGGAGATCCACGAGTCCACGATGTCGCTGTCGAGCCCCGCACCGGCCTTGAGGCGCGACGCAACCCGATCACGAGCCGCCGTCGCCGTCAGATAGTTGGGGTCGACATCGCTCTTCGGCCCGACGACCACGTTGTCGTCGACCTCCGCCTCGGGCGCCGCCATCCTCGGTCCCTTGCGCGCCCGCGCCAGGGACTGCTCGACGACCTGCCCCATGCGCACGCCGCGCAGGTGCTTCGGGAAGCGCGGGTCACTGCTGGAGATGTCGCCACCGATCTGAGCCGTCGGCCCCTTGACCATCGGCCCGTGGACCTCGTGCCAACCAACGCTGCTGCCCTCCGCGATGTGCTTCGGAATCCACCGCGGCAGCTGCTGCCCGCCGGTGTCGAAGCCGTTGACGCGCACCTGGAGAAGCTCCGCCGGGATATCGCCGATCGTGCGCCACTTGCCGCTGTGCATGCCGCCGGCGAACCGGTGGTTGCCGTCCAGACACTCGACCGACTTGATCCGCACGCCGCCGCCCGAGGTCGACTCGGTGTAGACGTTCAGAATCATCGGCTCGCTGTCTTTGAACATCGCGGCGCCGTTGTCCGCCTGCTGCTTCAGGTCCCCCGCGATCCCCTCGACCGCCTTGGGGTTGCGCAGGTACTCGTGACCCGGCGCGCTCATCACCTCGCTCAGCGGCACGTCCTTGATGACCTTGATGCGGTCCCGGGTGCCGATGTTGGTGTGCAGCGGCCCCGCGTCCTTGATGAAGGCCCGCAGGTCGCCCGGCGTGCGCATGTCGGTCTCGGGCGCCGGCCGCTTGCCGGTCTTGTTCTCCTGGCCCTCCAGCTTCTGGGCGGCCACCTCGGGCATGACCTTGGGCGGCCTGTCGCCGATGTAGACGTTGGGATAGAGCTTCTTGAACTCAGCCGCCGTCAGCGGCTTCGGGTGACGCCTACCCCAGATGTTGTGCATGTGAATCATGCCGTTCTCGTCAACCCTGTCGACGACATAGGCATGGTTGGCGACGACGTCCTTCTCGGTGGCCAGCGTCTTGATCGCCTTGTTGTTCTTGATCGTGTTGTTGTTGATGGAGCCGGCGGCCACAGGCTTCTTGTCGGCGAGCGACTGTTTCAGCTCTTGAACCAGCTTTTTGTCCTTCTTGCCCGACGAGCTGAAGCTGCGGGCCTTCCGGCCCATCATGGTCTCCATGGCGTCGGTGGTGAACCCACCGTGACCGATCTTGTCGTAGCTGCCCTTGCCCTTGACGACCGCGTAGGCCTTCTCAACCAGGCACGGCCACAGCTGACCGTCTTTGCCCTTGCCGTAGGTCGGCCGGCTCTTGCCGTCGGCGACGGGCATGTCCTTGCTGACGCGCACCACGTGCTCCGACGCACCCTTGGTGCCGGGCGCGACCACGTAGCCGTTCTTCATGGTGTGCAGGGTCACGCTGACCGTGCCGTCGCCGTGGTCCACGAACATGCGCTGGATGACCTCGGGCTGCTGCTTGACGATGGCGCCCATCGCCGCAAACAGGTAGCAGTCCCCCAGGTAACCCTGCTGAACGTCCGCCAGCGTGGGCTTGCCGTTCTTGAAGATGTCCTTGCCGACGTCCTTGTACGTCGGCTTATGCGTCGTCTGGTCGGGCTTCTCGCCGTGCAGCGTGACCGCGTCCGGGTTGGGCGATTTCTCGACCTTGGGCTTGGGCGCGCTGGTGCCCTCCACCTCGGGCGACGCCATCCGCAGCGCGTTCTTGCTGACGGCCTTCTCGGCGCCGTCGACCTCGGGCGCCGACTGCTTGACGGAGAGCGGCTGCGCCTTGGACCCCTTGGTGTACAGGCCGTGGATCAGCTGCGGATCGTCGTTCTCCATGCGCTGCAGCATGATCGTCAGCTCGGCGGACAGCACCTTGGCGGTCGTCATGTCGAACTGGCCGTCGGCGCTCTCTTTCATCAAGCGACCGAACTTGGTCTCGAACGAGTCCACGCCGTACTTGGCGCGCAGGGCCGGATTCTTGATGTTGTGCAGGATGTCGTGACGCGCCGTGTGGAACGTGCTCTTGGATGTGCCCATCTGAGACGCCAGCGACGCCGGCACCTCGACCATGGGCGACTCGAGCAGCCGCGTCGTCGCGCGCGTGCCGATCTGCAGCTCCGCCGTGATGCCGTTCTTCAGCGGGATGTCGGCGTGGAAGCGCGGGTAGGCCTGACCCTCTTTGTAGTCGATAACAGCGCCCGGGAAGCGAGCTTTGATCTCCGCAACCGCGGCCTTCATGTCCGCGCCGCTCTTTACGCTGAGACGCGCCCGCACCATGTCGCCCATGCGGCCGACCTCGGGGTACGACTTGCGCGCCATCTTCTCCTGAACCGCCCCGATAAACTCCTGCTGGCCGGTCCGCTTCATCTGCGCCGCGACATAACTGCCGGGCAGCGCCTCAACAACGCCGTCCAGCTTCGGACTCAGATCCGCCAAGCCCTCCTGCGCCATCGCGTACAGCTTCTGCTGGCCGGCCGGCGACTGCATCAAGTCATCGATGTGGGCGCGCAGCGGCGTCGCAGCCACCTGCTCGGGCGTCATCTTCACGCGCGACATCGGCGCCGTATCGACCTCGGGCGCCGCCATCTTCGGCGGCTTCTTCACCGCGCCGCCCGCATCCGTCTCAGGGGCCGCAACCTTCGGCTTGGTTCCGTCGCCCATGTCGGGCAGGTTCTGCGGGTTTCGCGGACCGTTGGCCTTGTCGTTGGCGTCCTGGCGCCGCACCTCGGCCTCGTAGTCGTAGGCGTCGCTCTCCAGCTTCTTACGGTCGAAGCGCGACTTCTCCTCGGGGCTCAGATCGTCCCACCACAGCTTCTTGGTGCCGCCCTGGCCGTCCGGCACCTCGACCGGCACCTTGCCCTTCTTGAACCGGCGGATGATCCCGTCGGCCTTGAGGTACTCGTTGCCCAGGTTGGTGTGCATGACGCCGTGCGCGTCGGTGGACAGGATGGTCTTGTTCTGCTGATACAGCAGCTTCAGCAGCGAGTGATCGTCGTACACGCTCTGGCTGCCGCCCTGCTGGCCCTTGCGACCGCGGCGCTGCAGTGACCCGGTCTCCACGTTGGAGACGATGTTGGCCTCGGACACCACGCCCAGAGCCTTCATGCGCGCGACCTGATCGGGCGTCGCATGCGTCGCGTGCCCAAAGCGCACGATCACGTTGTCCGGCAGCTTGCCCTTGTTGTCCGCCGCGATCTTCTCCAGCCGCGTCAGCAACATGTCCATGTTGTCCTGCGCAACCTTGTAGTGCTTGGGCATCATCGGATCGTCGTCGGTCCGCACACCCTTGTTGCGGCTGAACGGCTGACCCGGCGCCATCTCTGGGTAGCCCTCACCCACGTGCGGGCGCATCGTCAGCGGGCGCCCACGCGCGTCCGCGGCCTCCTGCAGCGAGTAGAAGAGCTTCTCGAAGTTGTCCATGCCCTCGGGCGTGAACCGCGACTTCTCGGGCGCCGCGATGTCGATACCCATGACGTCGCCACGGGTCTTGAGCATGTTGCCCAGCTTGTCCATGTCAGGCTTGAAGAAGCTGTCCGGCCCGCTGTCGGTGCTCAGATACTTGGTGTTGACCATGGCCAAAAAGCGCATGTCCACGTCGTGGCCCTCGGCGCGCAGCTTGGCGTGGATCTCCTGCATCGTCGCCTCGGGGAAGCGCTCCAACAGCTTGTTGACGGACGCTGACTGCTCCGAGTAGCGGATGCGGTCTTCACTGAGGACCTTCATCGTGTCCTCGGTGTACTGCCGATACTCGGCTTTCACGGGCTTGCCGGTGTTCGGGTCGATCTCGATCTCGCCGGTCTTGGAGTTGCGCGGCGCGGGGTCGATGTACTCCTTGATCAGCTCGTCACGCACCTCATAGCTGTTGTCGAACGGCGTCTCCTGGGTTGCCGTCAGCAGCTTCTCCAGAGCCGCCTTCTTCTGCTTGGGCGTCATGTTGGGGTTGGCTTCGATGTCCTTCATGACACGCACGGTGTCGGGGAAATCGGCCTCCAGCTTCGCCCGCTGCTTGGACCCTGGCGGCCAGATCTCCTGGATCTTGGCAAAGGTCACGTCCGGATCGCCGCCGCCGACCTTCTTGATGAAGTAGTCGGTGTCGGTCAGGCCCAGGAAGTGGTTGTGAAGCTCCACGCCCGGGTGGTCCTCGTCGGCGCCCGGCGGTCGCTTGGCCGCCAGCTCGGGATCTTCGACATTGGGCTTCAGCTTGCCGTCGCCATCGACCTCCGGCGCCGCCTTGCGCGGGCCCTTGTTGCCGCTGGTCTTGCTGCCTACCGCCGAGTTCTCGTCGTGGAAGCGCCCGTAAAGCTCCTCGTAGGTCTTGGGCGCGCCCTCTTTGATGACCTTGCGGCCGGTTTTGGGATCGACCTCGGTGCTGGTCGTCGGCACACCCTCGCCAAACTTCTTCTGCAGCGCAGCGGTTCCGGCCTCCACCGCATGCGCGCGGACCTGCGCCTCTGTCGCGGTGGGGTTGGCCTTGCGGAAGGACGTCGATGCCGCGTCATACGCGTCGCCGTACGCCTTGGCGCCGAATTCGGCGCGCCCCGCCTTGGTCCCCTGATCACGGTGGTACTCAAACAGCTTCGCCTGGGCCTCGGCCTCGTTGCGCAGCAGCGCCTCGACGAACTGCTTCTTGGGGGTGGTGTCGATGTCCGGCAGGTTCTTGGCGGTGGCCGCGTGATGGGTCTCGTGCGCCAGGACGCCGGCGCGGTTCTGACGACCGCGGACCTCGGGATCGATGTTGACCCGCTTGCCCTCGCTGAAGGATCCGACGCCACGCTCCATCGTGACCTCGACCTCGCCGTTTTTGATGCGCGTGAGGGCCTCCTGGCCGGTCGGGTTCTTGCGCATCGCCGACACCGTACGCATGTAGCGCTTGGCCTCGGTGACCGTCATCGTACCGGGCGCATGCGGCCCGGGCGTGCCGTCCGGCACCACCTTGGTGTTGGGACCCAGCCCCTCGACCTTGCCCGGCAGAAGCCGGTTCAGCTTCTCGGCCTGCTTGACCTGCACGTCGTCGACCTTGGGCACCTTGCTCGGCGCGCCGGTCGCGGGATCGGGATCCCCGGTCGGTCGCTTGTTGTGCACGGGCGCATCAGCGTCCGCCTTCACCCGGGTACGGCCCCCAGGCAGACCCATGGTCATGTCGACGTCGTCTTTGACCGTCAAATCGGGCCCGTCATCGCCGTCACCACGGTGCTTCACATCGGTCTCAGGTGCGGACTGTTTGAGCGACGAGCGCCCCCACTTCTCACCGGCTTTTCGCCCGGCATGTCCGGTCACGCCGCCGACAAAGCCTTTGCCGAAGCCCTCTTGGAACGTGCCGCCGTTGGCCATCGACATCAGCCCGGCCGTCGTGCCGCCCTCGATGCCGTCGACGCCCATGTCGACGACCTCGTACGCGATCTTCTGACCGGCGGTAGCCGTCGCCTGCTGGGCGCCCTTGCCCGCGATCTTGCCGACCAGCTTGTCCTGAACGGAGGCGTGCGGGCCTTTGTGCGAGCCCATGCGCAAACCACCGGTGATGCTGGAGCCACCAGCACGGGCCAGCAGCGCGCCCGGCGTCAGGTGCCGGTCCACGTGCCGCTTGTAGGCCTCTTCGCGCGTGCGCAGGTTGAGCATGACGTCCAGCTCGGCGTTGACGGTGCCGCTGGCCATGTCGCCCGCAAGCCCCAGACTGGCGTCGATCGCGACGCGCGTCCCGTACTCAGCCGCCTTCTGCACGCCTTTCTTAGCCAGGAACTTGGCGCCCTCTTTGGCGCCCGCTTTGGCGATACCGCCCGCAACTTTGGTCGCGATCGCGCCACCCGCGCCGCCGACCAGGCCGCTGACCGCACCCTCGGCGAGACCGCGCGCGCCCTCGACGCCGCCGCGGTGGATGGTGGTCATCCAGTCCTCGTCCTTCTTGACCCCGTCGTACCACTCCTGGGCGTCCCCACCGCTCTTCTTCATATCCGCTGCGATGCGTGCCGCTCGGTCAGGATCGCCGTTCTTGATCGACACGGCGGCGCGACGTGCCGCGATCTCGCCGCCCATCCGCAGAGCGCCGGTCGCCGCGGCGCTGACGCCCACGATGAGAATCAGGCCCGCGCCACCGGTGGCCACGGTGACCGCCGCGATGAGCACGGCGACAGCGATGCCGATGATGATGTCGCGCCAGGGACCGGTCCAGAACTTGACGAAGGCCTCCTGGGCCCACGACGCAAACTTGTCCCACGCCTCGGACAGCCACGCGCCGATCTCTTTGAGCGCGTTGGCGTAGAAGTCCCACACCGCCATCACGGTGGCCTTCACGGCCTCCACGATCACATTCACGGCCGTGCGGATCGCCGTCGCGATCTCGTTGTATTTCTTCTTAACCCAGTCGACAGCGGCGTTGATCTTGTCGCTGACCCACTTCTTGGCCGCCTGGATCTTCTCGTTCACCCAGGCCTTGGCCTCGGCGTACTTCTTCTTGCAGTAGTTGACGGCCTTATTAATAGCGCTGGTGACGCTGTTCTTGATCGCTGAGCAGGTGTCCTTGAACGCCTGCCACTTCTCGGCCACCCAGGTTGTGACCTTCTCTTTGATGGCGTTGACCTTGTCGCTGCCCCACTGCTTGGCCTTGTTGACCTTGTCGCTGACCCACGCCGCCGCCTTCTGCAGCTTGGCTTTCGCGCGCGAGATCGCGCCGCCGGTCGCTTTGTCCGCCCACGCGTACGCCGCGCTGGCAGCTTTGCGCGCCGCCGCCCGGATCTGGGCCGCCTTCTTGCGCGCCCACGAGATGGCCTTGTTGGCCAGCGCCTTGGCCGCGCTCCACGCCTTCTTCGCGCGATTGATCAGGCTGGACACCGCGGACTTCACCGCGTTCCACGCCTTCTCGTACCAGCTCTGATCGGCTTTCTTTCGCTCGGCCGCCCGCTCCAGGCGCCGCTTCTCGCGCAGACCGCGATTGCGCTCTGCCTGCGCCTTCTGCTGGCCGCGCCGCATCTCCGCGTTGGCGTCCGTCTCACCTTTGGTCCGCGCCGTCTGCGCCTTGCGCTCGCCCTCGGCTTTGAGGCTCGCCTTCTCGGCGGTCAACGCGGTGTTGATCGCGTTCTCTTTGGAGGTGCCCTCCTGCCGCGCCGCCTGCTCCTTGTTGCGGCCCTCGGCCTCCATCTGCCGCTTCTCGCCCTCGCCCTTGGCGCGCGCCTTCTGCTCTTCGGCCTCAGTGGACGCTTTGGCTGCCGCTATCTCGGTCTTCTGGCGGGCCTTCTCGGTGGCGATCTTGGCTTTCTCAGCCGCCTTGGCGGTCTTCTCTTTCTCTTTGCCCTTGGCTTTGGCCGCGGTCTCTTTCTGAACACCCTGGGCCTCGGCCTGGGTCTTCATCTGCTCGCCCTTGCCCTCGGCGGCGGTGCGCTGCGCTTTGCCCTCGGCCTCCTTGGCCGCGATCTTGGTGTCGCCCTCGGTCTTGGCCGTCTGGGTCTTCTGATCGCGCTCCTGCTCGGCCGCCGTCTTCTTCACGTCGGCTTCGGTCTGCGCCTCGGTCTGCAGGTCCTTCTCGGCGACGTCCAGCTTGGCCTGGCCGGCCTTACCGACCTGCTCCGCCTCAGCCGCGATCTGGGCCTGGGTCTTCTGGGGCTTGCCATCGGGGCCCACCGGCTTCTCGCCATTGCGGGTCGGCGTCTTGTCCTGCGGCAGCTTGACCGGCCGTGGCGTCATCGTCATGCCGGACTTGGACTTGCCCTCCACCGTGGCGACGTCCGGAAGCTCCGGCGGGGTGTTGATGTTCAGATTGCCGCCGCCAATCGCGGGGGTCTTCAGCGCGGGCGCTTTCTTCTTCGCCGCGCGCGGCTTGGCCTTGTCACCCGGGTTGGTCGCCTTGCCGAGCTCGGACGAGGTCCGCGGCTTGGCTTTGGGGTCGGCCTTGATTCCCGCACCGCCCGTGGGGCTGCCCGCTTTCGCGTCGGCCACGCCTTTCACGGCCTCAGCCGAGCCCTCGGGCGACTTCGCCGTCGGCATGGCCAGCTTCTCATCGCCGCCACCGCCCTCGGTCTCGCGCTTGGGCGCCTCCAGCTTCGGCAGGTTGGCGACCGGCGGGGTCTCGATCTTCTCGTCGGCTACCGCCGTATCCGGACCGACCCACGGGCCTTTATCCTCGGTCTTGGGTGTCGGAACGGCCTTGACGCCCTTATCGTCGATCTGAAGGTGGCCCAACGCCGCTTTGACCGGGTGGGCCCCCTTGGTCAGCGTGTCCTGGAGGCCCATCTCGCCGGCCTTGCGACCCTCACGAGTGGCCTCCACCGAGCGGTTCATGACGTCCGCAAACTCACCGGGCAGCCCCGGAATGTTCTGCGTCAGGCTGCTGACCGCGTCCTGCACGCCGTCCTCGACCTGCTGGCCGACCTCTTCAACCTTGGCCACCGCGTTCTGCGCGCCCAGCATGAACGGGTTGTCAGCGCCGCCCACCAGATTGGCCACGGCGTCCTGTCCGCCCATCATCAGCTTGTCGACGCCCCCCAGGTTGGGCTCGTTGACCACAGCGTCCTGCTCGCCGCGAACAATCGACTGCTGCTCGACGACCGCGTTCTGTTCCTGGCTGACGACGGCGTTCTGCTCACCGCCGAGCAGCGCTTTGTGGTCGCTGCCGCGCTCGCCATCGACCGTGGCGTCCTGCTCGCGGTCTTCCAGATGGCTCAGCGCAGACGTCACGGGATGCGCGCCGTGGTCGACCGTGTCGCCCAGGCCCTTCACGCCGGCCTTCATCCCACGCTCGACGCCACCGGCGCCGGCCAACGCGGCCTCCGCCAGCTCTTTGGGCATCCCCGGCAGCCCGCCGGGCAGCCCCGACATCCCGGATTTCCCGCCTGCGATCGCCTCCATGCCGCCCAGGGCCAGACCGGCCTCCTGCTTGCGCATGCCCAGGCTGGCGTTCATCTCGGCGCCAAACGCCTGGAAGCGGCTCTTGCGCTGCCCGAGCAACGCCAGCGGGTTGTTCAGCGCGGCCTCGGCCTGCGGCTTCTTTTTCATCAGCGCAGCGGCACCGAGCTTCACGCCCTGGCCCAGCAGCGGCTTCATCAGCGCGTTTTCGGCCTTCTTCTTGGGCGCCTTCTTCAGCTTCTTCTTCTTTTCGGCCGCGTCCTGCTTCTCGACAACAGGCTCGGCCTTGGCCTCCGCCTTCACAGCGACCGGCTGCGGCGGCTTCTTGGCGACGGCTTTCTCGGCGACAACCGGCTCGTCCAGGTTGGGCGCCTTCTGCTCTTCGGTCGTGGGCTCGGCGGTCCCGGTCTCGTCTACCGGCTGCTCTTCGACGGGCTGCTCTTCAACCACCGGCTCACCGCGCAGCTCTTTTGCGCGCTCGCGACGGTTGTGCTGCTTGATGGCGCCACCGATCGAGGTGGGAATGTGACCTTTGACCTGCTGAAGGGGAGACTTGTTGATCATGTTGGCCACGGCGTTGTTGCCGAAGCCCTGGTGCAGCATCTTGGCGACGTCCGCGCCGCCCGTGCCCTGTTTCATCAGCCCGGCGAGCGCCTCTTTGGGCTTGGCCAGCACCGCGTCCGCCTTTTTGCGGCCCTGATCGAGACGAAGCACCTCACCGGGATCGGGCAGCCCGATCTTGTCGAGTTTCTCTTTGGTGTTCTCACCGAGGAAGCTAAGAGAAAAACCCATTATTTCTGCTCCAATGCAGGTGCATCGTCGTCCGCGTACTCACGCACCAGCTTGCCGATCTCCTTGCACTCCATGGCGCCGGCGGCTCGCAGGTCTTCGTAGCGGATGACGTCGTCGCGTTCTGCGGCGACAAACGCGGCCCTGAGGATCGCGTTTTTGATGTGACCACCGCTCAGGTCGAAGTCGTAGGCCAGGTCGTCGAACCGGACCCCTTCTTCCAGGGTGGCGGCGGCCGGAATCATCCGGCGCCAGAGGATCTCGCGCTCCGGCTGCTGTGGCGCCGGGAACTCGATGCGGAACCGGATGCGACGCTTGAAGGCGTCATCAATGCCGGATTCAAAGTTGGTGGTCAGCGCGGTGACGCCGTCGAAGTCCTCCATCCGCTGCAGCAGATAGTTGACCTCCAGGTTGGCGTAGCGGTCGGTCGCTGACTTGACCTCGGTACGCTTGGCGAACAGGGAGTCCGCCTCGTCGAACAGCAGCACGGAGTGGGACTGGCTCGCCTCGTCAAAGATGCGGCCCAGGTTCTTCTCGGTCTCGCCGACGTACTTGCTGACGATCTGGCTGAGGTCGACCCGAAACAGGTCCATGCCCAGCTCGCCCGCGATGATGCCGGCGACCATCGTCTTGCCGGTGCCGGGCGGGCCATGGAACAGCGCGGACAGGCCGCGGCCGTACGGCAGGATGGCGCCAAAGCCCCACTCTTCGAAGACCTTCTTGCGGTGCCGGGCAAACGCACACAGCTCCTGCAGGCGGTTCATGCTCTCTTCGGGCAGCACCAGATCGTCCCAGGACAGGGACGTGGTGATGCGGGTGGCCAGGGTCGCCAGGCGGCCGGTCAGCTGGTGGCGGGCGGAGTCGATCAGGTCGACGCGCCGCACGATCGGACGCTGCGGGTTGCGCTGGCGGGCACGGCTGACGGCGCCTCGAACCGCGCCGGTGATCGCGCCGCCGGTCAGCGGGTACTGCCGGGCCAGCTCGTCCAGCTGCGTGCCGGGCGCCAGCTTGGCATTGCGGGGCATCGCGCGCTCCCACAAGATGAGCCGCTCGTCGGCCTCGGGCAGCGGGACAAAGACGTCGGCCACGCCGCCGCGCACGGCATCGAAGAACGGCACCATGAACGCCGCGCCAAAGACCAGCAGGTTGGGAAAGTCGCGGAAGATGCGCTCCACGGTCAGCTGCAGGTGGCGCTTGATGTCCTCCAGCACCTCGAACGACGTGCAGTCCAGGTACAGCGCGGCGCCTTGGAGCAGAGCCTCGCGGCGGGCGGCGCGAAGAGCGCGCTCCAGCAGCCCGGGCTGGTTGTTGACGACCTCCAGATCAAGCGTCAGCAGGGGGCGACCGTGCTCGGCCAACAGCGCCTCCAGGATGAGCTTTTTGCCGCAGCCGGCGCCGCCGCGGATGCACACGCGCGCTCCGGCGCCCTCGGCGGCCAGGGACACGGCGCGCCACACGCGGTCCAGGTCCTCGGTCTGCAGCACGATGTCGTCTTTGGACGCACGGCACTGGGTCAGCGTGACGTAGGGGTGAATGACGTCGTCGGGAGTGGGATCGCCGAGCAGAAAGCTGACGACCCGAGTGGCCAGCCGCATTGGACGGGCCAGGAAGCCGCGGTCGGTCGGGTTGGCGGTCTCTTCGATCTCGACCAGCCCGTTCCAGCGCAGCGGCTCGGTGGGGCTGAAGATCAGCGACGACTCGCAGCGCTCGCGGAAGCTGCCCAGCACCATCGACAGGACAAAGCCGACGTCGGCGGTCTTGCGGGTGAAGTCGTTCCAGGCAAACGAATAGGCGCGCTCGAAGGCGGGCTCCAACTCGGGGGCCAGAAGCACCAGCAGGACGCTGGCCTCGAGGTCGCTGAGTCCGAAAGCCTCGATGAGCTCGGGCAGGGGCAGTCGGACACCTTTGCCACGGGATGCGGCGACGCGCTCGTCGATGGAGGCGCGCAGTGCGCCTATAAACGCCTCTTCGTCGGGATCGGTTGGAGCGGCGGCGCCGGCCAAAAAGGACTCGATCTCGGACACGCCGACGGCCAGCCCGCCAAGCTTCTCGTCAGTGGACGGCCGCAGGGCGCCTTGCACCCCCAGATAGCGCTTGAGCAGCGCGCGGACAAACACCAACTCGTCGGCCAGGTGGTCGAGGCCGTCGGTGTAGATCACCTGGGTGGATGCGGTTTTCGCCAAAAAATCTGTCCCTGAGCGCAGTACTGCACCGCAATCATAGTCTGATTTGGCCGTCCTGAGCAACGCTGGCTTCATATAGGTATATAGCTCCGGCGGCTTTTCCTAGCAGGATCAGTGCCAGCGCTAAGTGGCTGAAATCAGGTTACGGAAGCACCAACCGGGGGGTCCAGACCCGGGGCTGGTTTTCCCTCAACGGACGGCTGTCCCCACCCCTTATTCCCACGTCAGGGTGATGGGACGCAGATCTTGGAAAAAGCGGTCGCTGTGGTCTTGCAGGCCATCCCGGCCGGGCAGTCCTGAACCGAGAAGCAGCGCTTCATGCAGCGCAGGGCGCCCTGATGCTCCACACAGGTCGCGGGGAAGGAGCACGTCAGCGTATCCGTGCACTCCGGCGCGCAGGTGCCGGGATTGCCGAGACACGCGCCGCCTTTGCAGTCCTCGCCGGCCTCGCACGGCATGCCGGGATCGCCCGACTTCAACACCACGCAGGCGTAGTTGCCGCCGCCGGTGGTGCCGGCGATAGGGTCCCCGAAGACGCACGACTCGCCCAGCGACTTGTCGCACGTGGTCGGATCGTTGAGGCCCTGGCACGGGATCTGGCACCAGGCGGGGCCGCTGAAGGTGTCGATGCACAGGGTATTTCCCGGGCACTTCACATCGCCGGCGCAGGGCTGGGTGCACACGCCTTTGACGTAGGCCGGGGCCAGCTCGCAGACGCCGGCGCCCGGGCAGTCGTCGTCGGTAAAGCAGCCCAGGTTGGCGCCCACGCAGTTGCCCTCGGCCACAATGCGACACTCGTTGGACTCACACTCGATGTCCAGCGCGCACTGGGAGCCAACGCCGACGCCGTCCACCGTGGGGATGCACACATGGGCCACCTTCAGCTTCAGATCCAACAGCGGCGCACAGCTGCGATCGGTGACGCCCCCGATCAGGCAGTCGTCGGTGGTGCCGCAGGCCGCCAGGCAGGTCGGCTGCCCGTTGTAGGTGACGCAGGCGGTGCCCTCGGGGCAGCTGGTCTCGTCGCAGCCGATCAAGGCGCAGTAGCCGCCGGGGACAAAGCCCAGGCAGGCCAGCGTATCGGAGCAGTCGGTGTGCTCTTCACAAGGTCCACCGGCGGGCATCGCGTCGTCGTCCAGACTGACGCAGCCGCTCAGCACGTCGCCGCCCACGCTGACAAAGGGCTTGCAGCCGTATTGCTCGCGGCAGGTGTTGTCTGGGTCGCACAGCTCCAGGCAGATGGTGGTGCCGCCGCCCAGATCGACGCAGCCTGACCCCTGAGGGCACTGCGTCACGGTCGGGCAGTTCAGCAGCGTGCAGTAGCCGCCGACCCAGTCCAGGCACAGGCCGTCGTTGTCACACTGCTTATCCAGAAAGCAGGCCTGGCCCACGGCGCCGTCGCCGATCTCGGGGCCCGGATCGGCGCCGCCCATGGGACCGAAGTCCTTGCCCTCATCGGGTGTGGTCTCGTCGGGCGTGTCCT
>CAZJHX010000062.1:0-37340 GCA_964545715.1 uncultured Myxococcales bacterium | reverse complement strand
GCTGTCGAGGACGTCGGACGGATCGTCATCAACGTCGGGCGTGTCGACCACCGGGACGTCCTTCACCGGCGCGTCGACCGTCCTCGGACCGTCACTGCAGCCCAGGGCGAGCGCGGCGACCAGCATGGGGTATCGAGCGAGCACAGCGTGCACAGAGTACGTATACTCCGCCCCATGCGCTACCTGATCCCATTTGCGATCATCACCCTCATCACGGCGTGCGGCGACGACGGCGGCGGCAAGACCACCAGTACGGGCGGCAACGACACCGCCGGCACCGGCGACACGGCCGAAGTGCTTAAGACCTTTGGCGAGGTCTGCGAGACGGATGAGGAGTGCGACACGGGCATGTGCCTGCTCAACGAGTACGCCGCCTTCGGCTTCTGTACGGCGGACTGCGACGAGGTCAAAGAGGTCTGCGCGCCCGACAGCGCGGGCAACTACGGCGGCCTGTGCATCGAGATGCCCGAGGACTTTCCGGACACGCCGCGCCGGTTTTGCGCGCCCCTGTGCAACGACATCTTCGAGTGCCAGGGCAAGACCCCGCTGTGGGAGGAGTGCAAGCCGATCGAGTGGAAGGGCAACCCCCTGTACGGCGAGCTGACCAACGTGCTGGTCTGCCAGAGCCCGTCATCACACGGCGTGATCAAGGTGGACCCGACCACCTGCGAAGACTGGGAGGCGTCGTTTGGCGAGTTCACCAAGCAGGTCAACACGTGCAAGGCCTATTGCGAGTACCTGGTCTTCTGCAAAGAGGTCGTTGCGCCGTCCACCTACAACAAGACCTGCTGCGCCTACGGCTGCACGCTGGAGATGACCAAAAACGGCGAGGTGCAGGAGCCCTACGAGAAGAAGATCCAGTGCTATGAGCAGACCTTCTACGCGTTTCAGACGACGCCATTGGTGTGCGAGCAGCCGCTCGAGGACTGCGGAAAACACCCTGAGGATACGAGACCCCAGTAGGTGCCCACCGGCTTTGGGGCCACCTTTCCCCACCCACGTACCCGCGTCCCAGCCCATCTGAATAAACTCAGCCACTTAGGTGGAAACGATCGGTTGGCACAACGCCTGCTAAGTACTCCGGCGGGATACGCACCGTTACCGCGTCATCCCTCTCTAACTTCATGATCTCCTCCTTTCACGTAAGTTGAGAACGGGGGGGCAAGGCACCGCGCTTTGTCCCCCCGTAGCTTTTTGGTGTTACGGTCCGGCCGGTGAGCAACGAAATCCTGGCAGACATGGTGAGTCCCGAGCGCCTGGAGCGCATGGAGACGGTGCTGCAGGGGCGTCTTGGCGGCCTGGTCGCGCTGCTGGAAGACGTGCACAAAGAGCAGAACATGTCGGCGTGCATCCGGTCGCTGGAGGCCATCGGCATTCAAAACGTGCACGTGATCGAGGGCGCCGACCCCTTTGAGCCCAACCGCAAGGTCACGCAGGGGTGCCACAAGTGGGTGGATATCCACCGGCACGGCAACCCCTCCGACGCCGTAGCCGCGCTGCGGGCCCGGGGCTACCGAATCCTGGCCACCTCGCCGACGGCGGAGCGGGAGCTGAGCGAGCTGGACTTTACCAAGCCGACCGCGCTGTGCTTCGGCAACGAGCTGGACGGGCTCAGCGCGTCGCTCTTCGACCTGGCCGACGAGACGTTTCGCATCCCCATGACCGGCTTTTCGCAGAGCTTCAACCTATCGGTGTCGGTGGGCATTTGCATGGTCACGGCCGCCACGGCGCGGCGTGCAGCACTGGGCGAGCTCAGTGATCTGACCGAGGCAGAGCGTGACGCGCTGCGCAACCGCTGGCTGCGGCTGCTGCGAAAGGGGTCGGACGAAATCCTGGACGCGCTTTCGCGCAAGGCGCCACATAAGTAGGTTATCCCGGTGATCTCTAACAGACGTGACCCCCCGCGCCATCGTGGCGCCGCCCCCTCGGGGGTCTCCTGCCGGCGCTCCTGCGCCGGCGCACGGCTGTGGACCATGTGCGCGGCCCTGGCCGTGGCGGCCCCTATCGGGGCGGGGGCGCAGAAGTTTCACAACGTGGCGCCGGGCATGGGCGTGGGCGGCTTCCCGGGCGGCTCCGGCAGCGGGCTGGGCGGCGGCGTCACCTGGCTGGACGCGGATCTCGACGGCAAGCTGGACATCATCTACACGGCGCCGACCCAGACGCCGATGCTGCTGCGGCAGACCCCCACGGGCTTTGTGGAGGACGAGGACGCGCTCTTCCCGGACACACCGCCCGGGCAGGCCGGCGGCAGCCTGGCGTTTGACATGGACAACGACGGGGACGACGACGTCATGCTCTTCAGGCCGGGCCCCAACGCGCTGTTTCGCAACGACGGCGGCACGCTGGTGGACGTCACGCTGACCCACCTGGCGGGTAACGGGCGCTGGAGCCTGAGCGGCGCGGCCGGTGACTTTGACGGCGACGGCGACGACGACGTGCTGGTGGCCAACTACATCGACGGCATCGCCTTTCCCGACCACACCTGCTCGCTGAACGCGCTGCTGATCAACGACGGCACCGGGCACTTTACGGACCGCTCGCTGGAGTACGGGCTGGACAAGGCGGGCTGCAGCCTGGCTGTGGCCATGACCGACTACGACAACGACGGTGACCTGGACATGATGGTCATCAACGACTTCGGGCACTTCAGCCTGCCCAACGAGCTGTATCGCAACGACGGCCCGGCGGCGGGCGGGGGCTGGACGCTGACCGAGGTCTCGGCGGCGACCGGCTTCGACGCCCCGATCTACGGCATGGGCGTGGCGACCAGCGACATCAACGACGACGGCTGGCTGGACTACTACATGACCAGCATCGGGCTGCCGCGGCTGGTGGTCGGCGGACCGGACGGCTTTACGGATCAGACGACGGCCACGGGGATGGACCTGCAGCTGGGCGGCGACGGCTACCAGGTGAGCTGGGGCGCGGTCTTCGAGGACCTGGACGCGGACGGCTACGTGGACCTGTTTGCGTCGGGCGGGCACATCTCGGCGACCGCCTTTCTCAGCAACGATAAGACCGCCATGAACGTGGTGCTGGCGGGCGGCCCCAAGGGCACGTGGACCGAGCAGCCGGCGGGCTGGGTGCTGGACGAGCCCAGCGCAAACATGGCGCGCGGCGTGGCGCCGGCGGACTACGACGAAGACGGTCGGACGGACCTGGCTGTGGGCCACGTCAACGGGATGTTCTCGCTGTACCACTCGCTGGAGACCGTGAGCTCGCCGCTGCGGCTGCAGCTGATCGCGACCGAGACCGGGCCGAGCGCGTCCGGCGCCCGCGTCACGGCGACCTGCGGCGGGATGACCCGTACGCGTGAGCAGACCGGCGGGGGATCGTTCGGGGGTGTCGGAGAGCGCGTCGTGCGGGTCACGTTTCCCGAGCCGTGCCAGAACCCGGGGCAGACGGTGGCGCTGGAGATCCGCTGGCCCAGTGGTCTGATCACGACCGTGAGCGCCGTCACCGGAGATGACATCGTTATCAAGGAGCCAAACTGGATCACGCTCAGCGGCTCCGCGGTGACGGTGGATCTGTCCAAGTCCCAGCAGGCGGGCAAGACCGTGGCGGTGACGGCTGAAGGCGTGAACCTCAGCGACACGACGACGGCGGGAGACAATCTGTGGACAGCCACGTTCGAGAATCCGCCGGCCGACGGGATCGCGCGACTGACGGTTGAGCTGGACGGGGAGGCGCTGCCGGTTCACCCCCGTGTGCAGTGGCTGCCGCTGGAGCCGCTGGATCTGTGGCTGTACCCCGAGCACGCGATCGCGGGGCAGAAGTTCACCGTGTATACGACGCCTCGGGACGGGTTTGGAGAGCCGCTGGGCGAAGGGCTGGACGTCCAGATCGTGGTGGACGGCAACGCGCAGCCGGCCAGCGACATCGGCGAGGGGGTCTACCGGCTCAAGAAGCAGCTCTTTGAGACGCCCGGGCCCATCACGATCGAGGTACTGGTCGCCGGCGTGCCGTTTGGGGCCGCGCTGCAAACCCAGGTGGAGCCGCCGTTTGACGTGGCCCAGAGCCGGCTTAAATACGGGTATCTGGGCATGGAGAAGCTGACCCTGCCGGGCAGCGTGGTGCACGTCGCGACCGTGCTGCGCGACCGCAATGGGGCCAAGGTGGACGCGGAGTCGTTGAAACACACGGTGCTGGCCAACGACGCGGAGGTGCCGCTGGCGGACCTGAGCACCAACGACGCGGAGTCGCTGATCACGATAAAAGCCGAAGACATCCCGGACGGCGCGTCGGTGCAGCTGCTGCTGGGCGGCATCCCGTTCGGCCCGCCGCAGACCTACAACGTGTTGGAAGATCTCTCGGAGGCGGTGGCGCTGGTGGATGCGACGCAATCGCACTGCGGACCGTCGATGTCGTCGATGTACGCCGACGGCGCTGACCGGGTCACTATCGTGGTGTTTTTGCGCGACGCGCAGGGCAATCCGGTGCCGCCGACCGGGGTGATGCCGCAGCCGGCGCTGACGGGCGTGACGTTTGTGGAGAAGTCGTACGTCTCCCAGGAGGAGCGCTACCAGTTTGAGGTGCAGGCGGGCACGACGCCGGGCGTCGCGACGGTGGCCATGAGCTGGTACGACACGCCGCTGAAGCTGACGTGCAAAGTGGACCTGCTGCCGCTGAAGCCAATCGGCGCGCTGGACGCCAAGCTGAGCTCCATGGACGCTATCCCCAATCAGCTGCCGATCGGGTCCAACAACGTGGCGGAGCTGCGGGCCAAGCCGCGACTGAGCAGTGGTCGCCTGGCCGGCGGCGGGCTGGTCTTTGAGACCGGGACGACGCTTGGACAGGTGAAGGGGCCGCTGATCTACGACGGGATCGGGCGGTACAAGGCGCTGTTTCAGGCGGGCATCGAGGCGGGGGTGGCGGTGATCACGGCCAAGGTCAACGAGCCGCTGCTGGTGATCGAGTCGGAGCTGAAGATCTTTGATCCCAATCCCCCGGTGCCCGATATGGCGGAGCCGCCGGTGGAAGAGGATCCGGAGCTGGAGCCAGAGCCGCAGCCTGAGATCGAACCGCAGCCGGAGCCGCAGCCGGAACCCCAACCCGAAGCAGAGCCGCAGCCGGAGCCCGAGCCGGTACCCGAGCCCGTGCCCGAGCCCGTCCCGGACGCGGCTGAGCCGGTGGAGGATCTCGTCGAGCCGGACGGGCCGGTGGAACCAGAGCCGGACAACCCGGAGCCAGCGCCTCCCGAGCCGGCGCCGGACCTGGGCACGGTGGACGAGGATCTGGGAGCGACGCCGGATCCGGGACCGAAGCCGACCGGCTCTGCGACCACGGATTTGTCCGGCAGCGGGGGTGTCGTGCTGACCGACGGCGGTTGTGCGGCGGCTGCGCGTGGGCCGATGCCGGCGCACGGCACCTTTTGGGTGGTGACTTTCACGTTGTTGGCTTGCGGGGTCCGCCGGGGATCTGCGACGATCGGCGCGTGTCCAAGCAAGTCGAACAAAGCGTCGACGTCGACGTCCCGGCCGAGAGCTTCTACGAGCTGATCACCGACTTCGCGGCCTATCCGGAGTTCTTGTCCAGTTGCGTGTCCACGCGCGTGCTGAAGCAGGAGGGCGAGGTCTACGACGTGGAGTTCACCGTCCGCGTCATCCGCCAGATCGACTATGTGCTGCGGCTGAGCGGCAAGCCGTACGAGAGCCTGTCGTGGACCCTGATCAAGCCCGGCCTGTTCACCGCCAACGACGGCGGCTGGCGGCTGGAGGCGCTGACGGACACCACGACACGGGCAACCTATCGGTTGGCGGTCGAGGTCTCGCGGTTTGTGCCGCAGGCGATCACCGCCAAGCTCGTCGAGTCCACGCTGCCCGAGATGCTGGAGCAGTGGAAGGCGCACGCAGAGGCCCGATATCGGGCACAACAAGGAGCCTGAACAGTGAGTATGCGCGCCCTGCGGGGCTTGGAGATGGTGTGCCTGACCAAGGACGGCTGCTTCGACATGGAGTACGCCGGCGCCAGCAGCTACACGGATCGGGCCGGCAAGGCGATCGACGACCTGATGGACATGGGGTGCGTCGGCTGCGCGGCCCGCTACTTTACGCGCGAGGCGTCGCCTATCGACTTTTGCCCGGCGTGCGGGTTCATGGAGCGCAAGCGGTTCAAGAAGTTTCAAGAGCTGCAGGCCTGGTCCAACACGCAGAGCTGGAAGTACCTGTCCCGGACCGGTCACAAGCCGTTCGGCGTGCTGCGGCACGACGAGTGGCGGCTGGTCTTTGAGACCGACAGCGTTCAGTTGGAGATGAGCGGCCACTACGAGGAGATCCATAACCTCTTGGCCGAATGACTGCCGGGCCTCCCACCGCCGCGATCATCATCATCGGCAACGAGCTTCTCAGCGGCAAAGTGCAGGACGCCAACGCGTCGTTCTTGATCGCGGAGCTGCGGCGCCTGGGTGTGCGGCTTCAGCGCATCGTGACCATTGAAGACGACGTCGACATCATCGCCAAAGAGGTGCGTGAGGCGGCGGCGGCGCACACGTGGGTCTTTACCAGCGGGGGGCTTGGGCCGACGCACGACGACCTGACCATGGCCGGCGTCGCCAAGGCGTTTGACTGCGAGGTGGCGCAGTCCGAGGTGTTGACCCAGGCGCTGGAGAACATCCGGCACGGGCGGCCCCGGGATGCGCTGATGCGGCTGACTTTCGTGCCCGAAAAGGCGGAGTTCTACTGGGGCGAGAGCGCGGACAGCCGGTGGCCGACCGTGCATGTGGAGAACGTGTACATCTTTCCCGGCGTGCCGTCGTTTTTGCGGGCCAAGTTCGGCGCGCTGACGCCGCGGCTGCAGTCCACGCCGTTCTGCTCGGGCTACATCGATCTGTCAGCGCGCGAGACCGAGTTGGTGGACGCCATCGACGCGGTGGACCACGCATTTGCCGACGTCGAGGTGGGCTCTTATCCCAAGTTTGGCGACGAGGATCACAAGGTGCGCCTGACGTTCGACGCACGCGAGGCGGACCGGCTGGAGGCGGCGATGGACCATCTTTTGTCGCTGGTGGCCGAAAAGGACGTCGTCCGAGTGCAGAGAGAACAGTAGACGCGTTACCACCGTCTATGCTAATCGAACCCGCCGCCTGAAACCTCTCAGGGCGCGCAGGGAGAGCAATGAAGCGCATCGGGATCATCGGGGGCAGCGGCCTCTATGAAATGGACGGCGTAACCGGCATCGAGGAGATCACGGTCTCCACGCCGTTTGGCGAGCCGAGTGACGCCGTGCTGTGCGGCCAGCTGGACGGCGTGCCGGTCGCGTTTTTGCCGCGCCACGGCCGGGGCCATCGCTTCAGCCCGAGCGACCTGAACTATCGGGCCAACATCTACGCGCTCAAGTCGATCGGCGTGGACTTCATCTTGTCGGTGAGCGCGACGGGATCGATGCGTGAAGAGATCGAGCCGGGGCACTTTGTGCTGGTCGATCAGTTCATCGACCGGACACGCGGCCACCGGGCGCATACGTTTTTCGGCGACGGCTGTGTCGGACACGTGGGCTTCGGCGACCCGACCTGCAAAAGCCTGGTGAGCACGCTGGCCGAGGTGGCCGGCAAGACGGACATCCCGCACCACGTGGGCGGCACGTACGTGTGCATCGAGGGCCCGCAGTTTTCAACGCGCGCCGAGTCCGAGACCTACCGCGGTTGGGACGTGTCGGTGATCGGCATGACCAACCTGACCGAGGCCAAGCTGGCCCGCGAGGCCGAGATCCACTACGCGACCATCGCCATGGCCACCGACTACGACGTGTGGCATCCCAGCGAGGAGGACGTCAGCGTGGAGGCCGTGATCGCGACCGCCAAGGCCAACGCCGGCAAGGCGCAGCGGCTGTTGCGCGACGCGGTGCCCAGGGTGGCGGCGCTGCGGGACCAGGACCTGGCGTGCCCGTGCGGCGGGTCGCTGAAGTTTGCGGTGATGACCGATCCCGCGCTGATTCCGCCGGCCACTAAAGAGAAGCTGAGCCTCTTTCTCGGCAAGTACTGGAGCTGATTGATGACAGAGCTGTTGGTCGTCGGGTCCGTCGCATATGACGACGTAGAGACTCCGTTTGGGCGTCGCGAGGATCTGCTGGGCGGATCGGCGACGTATTTCTCGGTGTCTGCGAGCCGGTTCAAACCGCCGCGGCTGGTCGGCGTGGTCGGCAAGGACTTCAATCCGGCCGACAAGGCCATGTTGAAGAGCCACGGCGTCGACCTGGCCGGGCTGTCGGTTGACGACAGCGGCGAGACGTTTCGCTGGGGCGGCGTGTACGCCAAGAACATGAACGATCGGACGACCACCTACACGCATCTGAACGTGTTCGCCAACTTCAGCCCACAGCTGCCCAAGGCGTATCGGGACTCGTCGTTTGTCTTTTTGGGCAACATCGCCCCCGAGCTGCAGCTGAACGTGCTGGACCAGATCTCGGCGCCGCGCTTTGTGGCGCTGGACACCATGAACTTCTGGATCGACAGCAAGCTGGACGTCCTGAAGAAGGCGCTGTCCCGCGTCGACGGGCTGGTGATCAACGACGAGGAGGGCAGCCTGCTGACCGACAAGCCGACGGCGCTGGCCGTGGGACGCGCGCTGCAGGAGATGGGGCCGCGGACGGTCGTGCTGAAGCGCGGTGAGCACGGCGCGCTGCTGCTGCACGGCGACGATATCTTCTACGTGCCGGCGTACCCGCTGGAGTCGGTGGTGGACCCGACCGGCGCGGGCGACACCTTCGCGGGCGGCTTTGTGGGCTACCTGGCGCGCTGCAACGAGCTGACCGCGGACAACCTGCGTCGCGCGATGCTATGCGGCAGCATTATGGCCTCGTTCTGTGTGGAGGGCTTCGGTCTCGACAGACTGCGGGGCGTGACCAACGACGACGTGATGAAGCGCTACAACAAGTTCGTGGCCCTGACGCAATGCCCCAAACTGACGCTCTAGTAAACCGCCTGATCGGCGCACTGAGCGCCCCGGGACCAGGACGGCTGAGAAAAGCCGCCACGCTCGGCGCGTTGGAGGCGATCAGCGAGCCGCGGTTCAGCCGGCTGGTGGGGATGCTCGCGCAGAGCGACAGCATGCCGGCCCCGGTGCTGCAGGCCGTGATCAAGTGGTACATCGGCAACTACAACGTCGATACCAGCGAGATGGAGCATCCGCCGGAGCATTACACCAGCTTCGACGCCTTCTTCACGCGACGGTTGAAAGCCGGCACGCACACAATCGACCCAGACCCCAAGGTGGCGGTCTGCCCGGTCGACGGGCGTATCTTGAGCTTTGGCCGGGTGTCGGACGGGCGCATCGAGCAGGTCAAGGGGCGCGATTACCGCCTGGACGAGCTGTTGGACAGCAGCATCCACGCCGACCGGTTCAAGAACGGCCACTTTGTGACCATCTATCTGAGCCCGCGCGACTACCACCGCATCCACTGCCCGGTGGACGGACGCGTGACCGGCTATCGGTACATCCCGGGGCGGCTGTACCCGGTGAACAACACTGGCGTGACCAACATCGACGGCCTCTTTGCGGTCAACGAGCGGCTCATCTCCTTTGTGGAGAGCAAGCTTGGCGAGTTTGCGGTCGTGAAGGTCGGCGCGACCAACGTGGGGATGATCACGGCGAGCTACACCGACGTGGTGACCAACCGCGGCCAGCGCACGGCCTTTGATGAAGAGCTGAAGAAGAAGGTGCGGGTCAAGCGCGGCGGCGAGCTGGGCATGTTCCACCTGGGCTCGACGGTGGTGGTCGTCAACTCCAACCCGAAAGTGGCGCTGGTCCCGATGCATGCCGAAGAGTACAAGCGCATGGGCTCGCCGCTCTTCCGCCGGCGCTAGACCTAGCGGTCTAGTCGCCCGTGGTGGCGGCCTCTTCTTCGACCAGGGCCGGGTTGCGCTCCAGCAACAGCAGCCCCTCCATGCGCACAAACATCCCCTGCGGGTCGGACTGCCCGTAATAGCCTTTGAGCTTCACGCTCTGGCTCTCTTTCAGCTCGCCGAAGATCGTGTCGGCGCCGCCCAGTACAACCAGGCGCTTCATCGGGCGCTGCAGATCGTCGACGAGCACGGCGTGATCGGGCAGCTCGCAGGCGGCCTCCGCGCCGCACTTGTAGATCTTGCTGATGAAGCCGGTGATGCGGATGTCGTTGTTGAGGTGCTTGCTCTGGTTTTTGATCAGGCCGGCGACGGTGAAGCTGCCGTCGGTGTATCGCTCGGGCACACGCGGCTCCACCATCTCGGGTGAGGCGGGCAGGTGCACTTTGGGGACCTCGGGCTTGGCCTTGGACGGGTCGACCTCGGCCTCCTGCTGGCAGGCGGGGGTGGCCAGGGCGACGATGATTGCGGCGGCAAGCAGTCGGCTCATTTCTTGAGGATAGCCTGCTTTCCGGGGAAAGAGACGACAGACAGCGAATCGGGCACCACATACACGAGCTCGCTGCCCATCGACGTGACCTTGCCGTCGATCAGGCCGGCCGCCGAGACGGTGTTCTGGCCGGGCGGCACGTCCACGATGGCAAAGCGCCCGAACTTGTCGGTGCCGATGCGGTCGACCAGCGGTACGGTGTCCTCTTCGTCGTCGTTGAAGTAGGCGATGGCGGTGCCGGGATCCATGAGATCCACGGTGCCCCAGCCGATGGTGAAGCTGTCCCGGTCGGGCGTGCGGCAGTCGCGCAGTCGGCCACCGACAGCCCCGTTGCCCTTTTTGATGGAGCCGACCAGCAGCGTGTTGGGGATGGTCTTCCACTGCCCTGACGACACCATGAGCGCGTTGGTGTTGTAGCGCCCGTCGCCGTCGACCCGGTCGCTGTATAGGTAGATCGCGGAGATGTAGGTGTCCTTCCACTTACTCTCGTACAGCGGCTGGGACTCGTCGTTGCGGGAGCGGATGACCAGCCAGGTGTTGGTCGGCACGTCTTTGAGCTCATACACGCCGAACTGGGGCGAGCAGATCTTCTCGACGTCCACCAGCTGGCACTCGTAGCCGGGCGGGCAGTCCTTATGCGCCTGGCATTGAGGCGGCACCTCGGGCGCGCCGGCCTCGGGGTCGGTCGAGACCGTGGACCACCCGTCTTTCGGCGCCACGTTGCGGAAGCACTCGTGCTGCTCGTCAAACGGCAGGCTGGTGCACTCTTCGGGGGGCCAGTCCTCCTGCAGGAAGACGGAGACTTGAATGTCGATGGTCTTACGACCGCTGCCGAAGCGGTCCACGATGCCGTGGATGGTGGCCTTGTCGGGCCCCTCGGTGGGTGCCGTGATCAGGCCGTTCTTGCACTCCAGGTTGGGGCTGCCCGCCACGTCGTCGTCGACCGTGTTGTCCAGCAGGCGCGCGTCCTGCTCCGGCTCCAGGACACAGACGTTGTCGATGCAGGCGTCGCCGCTGTCGCAGTCCGCGGTCTCTGCGCAGCTGTTGGGCAGCTCCGCGCCGGCGTCGGTCGTCGCGTCGCCTGTCGCGTCGTCGCCGGTGGTGGTCGTCGTCGTGGTGTCGTCGGTACCCACGCCGCCGGTGTCCCCGGTGTCGTCATCGTCGCCGCACGCCAGGCACATCGCCGTCGCCGCCAGCACTACCATCAACCTTAAAATCATCCGTCGCTCCCAGATTCGTCGCGGCAGGATACAGCTAACGCCATCCAACGTTCCAACTCATCGCGCAGGGGCCCCGCCTCCAGGTGCGACGAGACGTCCTCGATGTCGGCCTTTTCGCCGTCGGACAGCACGGGCACGCGGGGCGGCCGAGGCACGCGGGGGGCTGTCTCGCAGTCCAGCTGAGCATCCACATAATACTGCACAACCTTGATCGGGCGCCCCCCCAGGTGCTCGCCCAGCATGCGCAGCAGATAGGGCTCGACGGACTTCAGGTTGGCGATGACGGGGTGCCGGCGCACGGCGATCACCAGCTTCTCACCGAAGACGCCGCGGACCATAGAATCGGCTGCAAGCGAGGGACCGACGACGGTGCCGTAGAGTCGGCGCACGTTTCCAAGCCGGGCGGCCCATGGAAAAAAGGGTCGCCGTCGGTCGAATAGGCTGCGCATGGACGTCATCGTGCCGACGCGCTGTTGCCCACCACCATCGTTGTCCGCGGCTGGCGCCATGAGCCCTGTTTCTACCAAAATAATCCCATCATTGTTAGCACTTGACACCTATGTGGCCGGACCCTATGATGCCATTCGCCTTGGGGCCATCCGAGCCGGATTTCCTCATGAAAAACAGGCATGTAGCTCAGGGGGAGAGCGCTACCTTGACACGGTAGAGGTCGGCGGTTCAAAACCGCCCATGCCTACTGGCGAAACGGCATACGTACAGGGAATAGAAAGAAAATGCCGAAGATGAAAACAAATCGAGCCGCCGCGAAGCGGTTCAAGTTCACGGGGACCGGCAAGGTCAAGATCAACAAGTCCAAGCGCCGGCACATTCTTGAGAAGAAGTCGACGAAGCTGAAGCGCGACATGCGACAGGGCGGCCTGGCCGCGGACTGCGACGTGCCCAAGATTCGACGTCTGTGCCCGTACGGCTAAAGAGGTAGCGAGATGCCACGCGTAAAAGGCGGCGCGACAACTAAAGCGCGCCACAAGAAAGTACTGAAGAAGGCCAAAGGCCACCGCGGCGCACGCAGCCGTCTTTTCACCCGCGCCACCACGTCGGTGATGAAGGCTGAGCAGTATGCGTACCGCGATCGCCGCAACAAGAAGCGGGTCGCCCGCGCGCTCTGGATCGCCCGCATCAACGCAGGCGCCCGGGCCAACGGAACCAAGTACAGCGAGCTGATCGCGTGGCTGACAAAAGCCAACGTTGCGCTCGACCGTCGAGTTCTTGCCGATCTGGCCTTGCACAAGCCGGAAGACTTCACCAAAATCGTCGAGCATGCGCGCCAACAGGCCGCCAACTAAAGGGGCACCCAAGGGATGACCAAGGCGGACATCGTCGAAAACGTCTACGAAGCTCTCGGCGTCTACTCCAAGAAGGAGGCGGCGGAGATCGTTGAGATCGTCTTCGAGACCATCAAGGAAACCCTCGCGGATGGCGAGAAGCTCAAGATCAGCGGCTTCGGCAACTTCGTCGTGCGCCCCAAGCAGGAGCGCATCGGCCGCAACCCGAAGACCGGCGACAAGATCACGATCAGCGCCCGCCGCGTCCTCACCTTCAAGCCCAGCCAGGTGCTGAAGAACGCACTGAACGGCTGAAGAAGAGTCACTTCTTCGGGGCGTAGCGCAGCCTGGTAGCGCACTTGACTGGGGGTCAAGTGGTCGCTGGTTCAAATCCAGTCGCCCCGACTTAAAGCCTCGGTAGAACAGTGGTTTACCCCGCTGGGCTTCCGGGGCTTTTTTTTGCTCGCCGGTGGGCGTCCGCCGCTCGTTGAGCTCAGGCGGACTCGTCTACCGGGTCTAGATGCTCGAGGTCCGAGTCGTCGAAGATCGGAATGACGCCTCGAATCCCCGTGCGCGCGCCCGCGGATTGGTCGTCGTGCAGCAGGCCATCGCGCTCCCATCCGTCGTCTGAGAACGGATCGCCAATCAGCGCGGGGGAGCCCGCGTCCGGATCGCTCGGGCGCACGCCGCTATGGTACGAGCGCGCGAATGTGGCCACACCCAGGTCCACGTCAGGGGCCAATGCGGCCACCAGCGCGCGCGCAGACTCGATCTGCGCACCGATCGGCTCTGTCCGGCTCATCTGCCGCTGGTCCGCGATCGACTCGATAATAGACTCGGCCGTGGCCGGGTGTCCGAGATCCCCCAACTTCAGCTTGTCCTGGACGCCGACCTCATGCGCGAGCGCCACGGCCATCCCCAGCGGCACATCGCCCACGGTGTTCTCGGCTCCCAGCGGCTCGATCAGGCGCCGGTTTACGGCGGCCCACAAGGTGGGCTCGCTCTTCAACCACTCGCCGGACAGGTATGCACGCTCCATCTCCCACCACGACTCTATGAAAACCGAATCGTCCAGCGGTGTGCACGGATGCCGGGATTCGATCTGCGGCGGCAGCGGCGCGGCGCCCAGCAGCTGCAGATGAAGCTGGCGTTGATAGCTGGCGCCGAGCCTCACGACGGTGTGCAGGTGCACTGCATCCATCGCCGCGAACTTGACGCGCTCCTCGTTGAGAATCTCCTGCAGAGCGACCATTTGAGGCCAGACCGTCTCCGGGCTACGTCGCAGGAGCTCCACGATCTTGGACTTCTGGTCGATGCTGATCGACACACAGAGGCTGCGCACGAGTCGCTGCGCGTCCTCAAGACTGGCCGCCACCGGAGCCAGGCCCTCGACCAGCTCAGATTGGACTGCTTGGGCCAGCCGCGGATTCTCATCGATCCATCGCCCGCTCCAATGGCGCTCACACGCCGCCCGTAGGTCCGCGTGCAGGCTGCCATCAGCATGCTCCACCAGCGGAGCCGCGCAGTCGCGTACCGCGGCTTCAACGCAATCCAGATACCGCCGCTTGGCAGTGATTGCATCCGGCCACTGCGCCGGCGACAGGTCATGACCCAACTGACGGGTAGCGGCGTACCACTCTCCGCGCGTGGGCAGGCGCTTGCCCACCTTCTGAGCCCAAGACGCGGCGGCGGCATGCGACAGGCCACACAAATCCGGGCCGTCCCCGATCACGGCAAGGGCGCGCGTCTGCCCAGACCGACGCCAGCCGGCCAGGTCGAGCGGCTCTTCGTCGATGTAGAACGGATACAGCCATTGAACGCGCCCGTCAGCGGTTCGCTGGAGCCCGCCCGACACCAGCCGCATCAGCCGACCGTCCCGTGTGTCGCGCACGCGCGCCGGCCGAGCGACGGGTGCGGCGTCTCGTCCGGGCGTCGGCCGCACTGTCGTGCCGATCTGCTCGGCAGCCAGCCCGTGCAGCCGTCGAGTGGCGGCGGACACAACCAAGTTGGCCTTCTCAGAGCGCGCTACCGCTTCTTTCAACAGTGCGGCATCGCCCTTGGCGACCGCCGTGGCCAAATCCAGCCAGGAGCACCCACCCACGTCCCTGTATTCGGGCATCAACTTGTCCGCGGTGGGCGCGGACTCGCCGAAACACAACCGCGTCGCGTGCCACCGGGCCTCCGCCAGCAGAACGGTGAAGCTGTCGCCCACGCCGGAGGCGCGCCAGGTCTCCATGAGCGCCTTGGCGGCGGCGATCGCTGTCGGGCCGTCGCCCGCGAGAACGCTGTGGCGCCACACGGTCCGATGCCTGGCCGCCTGCATGCCGAACCCCCGGACGCCGATACGCCGGAGCCGATCGCCGAACTCATCGTACTGGCGACTGAGCGAGTCGGCATCTCCGTCACCCAGCCAGTGCCCGGCGAGCATCAGGGCGTGATCCGACCAGACCACAGTCACCGGCGTCACGGCATCCGCCGATTCGATCGCCACGGCATGGCGCGCATCGATCATCGCCCTGATTGTGCGGGCACGCGCCAGCTCATCGGGAGTCAACGTCTCGCGCCAGGTGTTCAACCAATGTGTCAAGTCGAGCATCGTGTTCGACAGCAGCCGCGAGCCCATCGGCGTGAGTACGAGCTCCTCGTTGGTGGGCGCGGCATCCCAGAACGCACGAACGGTACTCAACAGCAGGTTGGATGCACTTGCCTCGTCGACCACCTCGTCCGCTTCCAGCTCGCGGCGAAGCTCCAGCAACGAGCGCACCGTGGCCTCGTTGTTATGTGCGAGCAGCTTCAATCGATAGGCGCGTGGCCAAGCCCCCTGTTTGCGCGCTTCAGGGTCCGGGTCATCGCTCAGCGCGGCGACCGCCTGGTCGAGCACAGGCCGAGCCTGTGGATCCTCCATCCGGTCCAAGAGCTCACCGAGCCTGGCTGCAGCCCAGGCACTGTCGCGGATCAAACCGGCCGCCAGTGACGTGGCCAACGTGCCCTCCAGAAGCCGTCGCCACGTGGACCAGTCGCCCAGGTCATAATACAGCTGGTCGCCCACCGATCGGATGCGACGAATCGACGCCTTCAGCTGGTCTGCGGCCCCGCTCAAGCGCGGAAGCAGGTCCAGCAGCCCCTCGCCGCGAGTGGGATCCGCCGCGATTACGGACACAGCGACGCGGCACACCAGCGACAGGCCGGGCCCCTCCATGGTGATCGTCCGGGTCGAGCCGCTACCGAATCGGATGGGTGTCGCGGACGCGCGGGCTGCCAGCGCATACTCCCGGATGAGCGGATGCACCGTCACCAGCTTGGTCTCCGGCACGCGCTCGACCAGAGACGCGCGCTCCAGAGTCGCCAAGGCGCCGGCGACATACCGCTCATGCCCACCGTCGCCCGGATGTTGAATCAGGCCGTCCAGCCAGCCAACCTGCGCCGCGAGCGACGAATCGCCCTGCAGTGCAGCCCTCAGGCGCTCCACTGATGAGCCCGGATGCACGGCAGAGAGCGCCTCCCACAGCCCCATTGCCTGCTCGGCGACCTCTGGGGGCAGCGAGTCGAAAACCCCGTCGATGGACTGCAAGAAGTCCGGATTCGACATCTGCTTTTCAAAACCCACCTCAAGCAGGACGGCAACGGCCTGGGCATATGGGAAGCTGCGGTCGCCGGCCATCGACCGCAACCACCCACCGGCATCGAATTCAGGCACCAACTCTTCGATTACCCGCTCCACAAGCTCGGACACCGCCCTCACAACCGCCTGCGACGCCACCGGGGTGACGGCCAGCGCCGAGACCACCGGCAACACCTGCCGGGCCGCCGAGCCGAACTCGGAATCGAACTCCTCGATATCTTCGAACAACCAGGCAAACGTCGACTCGATGGTCTCGTGCAGCGTGAGGGTGCCGGGCGCGTCCGCGCCGGCGCGATTTCGGGGGATGGCGCTCAAGCCGCGGTCGCGGATCTCGCGCTGAATCTCCCCAAAGCGTCCGGGCCGCGCTTCACGATATCCCGGCATGCGCAGAAACCCCGAGAGCACCATCCGAATCCCCAGGGGGTGCCCGCCGAGGAAGTCGCATAGCGCCCCCAGGTCCACCTCTTCTTCGGGTCCGAGCGACTCGTACGTGCCGACACGAGCCTCCTCCAAAACGCGATGGCACAGGTCGAGTGCCTCGCGCTGAGACATCGGCTTCAGCTGCTCGTAGACCACACGTTTTGGACACTCCCGCACTCGGGACGTGACCAGCAGCGGGCCGCCCTCCAAGGCGTCGAGAAGGAGCCCCAGGTTGGGAAACTTCTCGGCGTTGTCCATGATCACCAGGATGTTTCGGCCGGCCTCGCGCAACGAAGCGATCAGGTGGCGAATTGCAGCCAGGCGCTCCGAGAGCCGCAGGCCGCGCACGAACTGCAGGCCGTAGCGCTCCGGAATCTGATCAGCGGCCTCGCCGACGCCCTGCTCCAAAAGGCTGACCCACACCACGTCCCAGCCTCGCGAATCAAAATAGTGCGCCACCTTGATCGCCAAGAACGTCTTGCCGACACCGCCCATGCCGACCAGACCCGTGATTCCCGCGAAGTTGCCGTCCATGAGCCGTGTAACGACGCCGTCGAACAGCCCACGGTCAACGTCGCGCCGTGGGGTGTCTGGACGCGGGGAGCTGAGGGTGCCGTGTTTCACGTCGTGGTCGACGGCGCCGGGCAGCTGGAGCTGGACGGCCGGTCGGCCGCGTCCTTTCGGGCCGGGGATCTGATCGTCATTCCGCACGGCAGCCGGCACACGATGCGGGACGCGCCGGACAGCGACGCTCGGCACATCTCAGACTGGCCGGCGGAGACGGGCGACGACGGCCTGCCCTGCGTGCTGGCGGGCGGCGACGGCGCTCGCACGTCGCTGCTGTGCGGCACCTTCCGCTTCGGCGCCGAGGCCCGCGACTTTCTGCTGCCGATGCTGCCGGATGTCATCCACCTCAAGGGCGGGTCTTCAGCCTCTCGTTGGTTGGACCAGACCCTGCGCATGATGGCGGACGAGCTGGCGGGCTCGCGCCTGGGCAGCTCGGTGCTGGTGGCGCGGCTGGCCGATCTTCTCTTTGTCTACGTGCTGCGCGGCTGGCTCGAGCAGGCGCCCGACCAGTGCACCGGGTGGCTGGCCGCCGCGGCGGATCCGCAGCTGTCTCGGGCGCTGGCCGGCGTTCATGGCGACGCAGCTCATCCCTGGACGGTCGCCGACCTGGCGCGCGAGGCCGGCATGTCGCGCTCCGCTTTCTTCACCCGCTTCTCCCAGGCGGTCGGGGAGCCGCCGGCGGCCTATTTGACCCGCTGGCGCATGACCGTGGCGCGCGCCCGCCTGCGCCGCTCTTCGGACGGTCTGGCCGCGGTCGCCGAAGAGGTCGGCTACAGCAGCGAGGCCGCGTTCTCCCGCGCCTTCAAGCGCCACGTGGGCCACAGCCCCTCGGCGTGGCGCCGCCAGGTCGCCGCCTGATCGGGGAGATCGTGCGGGCGGATCCGGCAACGGACCTGTATGGTCGCTGGCACCATGATCGACACACCTGATACCGACGCGCCCGCGATCCTGCTCGCGGACGACGATGTCTTCAATCTCGAGTATTTCCAGCACATTCTGCTCGAGTCGGGATACCGGGTGACGACCGCCGAGAACGGCGCCGACGCGCTGGCGCTGCTGGAGACACACTCCTTCGACGCGGTGATCGCAAACCACGAGATGCCGCTGGTCGACGGGATGCAGCTGCTGCTGCAATGCAAAGAGCGGTGGCCGGGGGTCGGACGCGTCTTTCAGTCGGCGGTGCTGCATGGCTCGACGCTCCTGCGGCTCATCAACGACGTGCAGGTCCACGGGTGTTTTAAGGTGCCGCCGACGCCCGATCAGCTGTTGGAGATCACGCGCCGCGCCGTGGCGGCCGGGCGGGCCTATCGGGACCGCGCGGAGCTGATCCGGCGGCTGGCGGGCTGACGACGGACTTCCAGGTTCCCGAGGACTCCTAGAACACCTCCAGCGGGGAGGCCTCCAGCGTGAGGGCGTCAATGCACCAGGTCTCGCCATCCGGGACCGGCGTTGAGGTCAGCGGCAGCTTTTCAGAGATCGTGACCTCGCGCAGCCGCAGATCGGTGAGCACGACGCGAAAGGCGCCGCCCGGATCGTCCCATTGTTGGATGTGCATGTTGCCCGCGTGAGCCAGAAACTTTCGCTCGCAGTCCTCGGCCGTGCAGCCGGCGTTGATGCGAATGCAACGCTCGCACGTGGCGTAGTTTTCGTCTTGCAGGACATACGGGCCAAGCTCGCGCTGGTCGAGCAGCAGCTCGATGCCCAGGATGTCGGTCGGCCACTGGAGGCTGTTGGCGGCGCTGAAGTCCAGGAAGCCGCCCTCGGCCGCCAGGCTGGTGGACGCCAGCACCTTGGCGACCTCAAAGCCGGTGTGAGTGCACTCGGGGGCGGGCGCGACGATATCGGGCGCGTCCGGCTGGGCCGTATCCGACCCCATGATGTCGGGCTGGCCCGGCGACACGTCGGGCGCCGGCGTATCGGCGGGAATCTCTGTGTGCGCGTCGGGCGTCGGGCTGGTGCCGGCGGGGTCGGTGCTGCAGCCCAGCAGCAAGAGAGCGGCGCTCGCAGTGCGTAGGAGATGGCTCATGCAGCGGAGCATTGCACGCTATCAGCCCGCGTCAATCTGCTATCGTGCACACGCTATGGTTCGTCTCGTGCCACTGCTGTTCGCCCTTCTCTCCGTACCGGCGACGAGCCTCGCCTGCACACCGGCGTTCAGCGGCATCTCTATCATCGTGAGCGACGACACGCCGAGTTGTCTGACCATCTCGCTGGCTCAGAGCTATTCCAATGGTTCTTCCCACGTCCTGGACGTCGTCAACGGCTGCGATGAGGACGCGGTCTTCGGAGCATACTCCCAAGACGTGCGAAGCGGCCGCAGCGGCTACATCGTGGCACTGACCGGATGCGGTGGTCCGTGGGCGACCTGACCGGGACGCTCGAGTTTCGGCACGAAGGCGAGTGGATCACCGACTGCCCGGGGTGGCCGGCCGGCTGCGCTGTGGGCGCCCCGCAGCCGCCGGTCTTCGTAGGACTGTTGGCCCTTCTCGGGTTGGTTGGACTCAGGCGGTTGGCGACGCGCCAGTGAAGGACCAGGGGGTCTGCATCCTTACGGGGCTGGTGTTCGTCAAGCTGGCGGTGCACCTGGCGCTCAGCGGCGAGTACGGCTATCACCGCGACGAGCTGTACTTCATCGAGTGCGGACGGCACCTGGCCTGGGGGTACGTCGACCATCCGCCGCTAATCGGCTGGATCGCCGCGCTGGCGGGCGCGCTGTTCGACCACAGCCTGCTGGGGCTGCGCCTCTTCTCGACCCTGGCCGGGGGCGGTGCGGTCTTGCTGTGCGGGCTGCTTGTTCGCGAGCTCGGCGGCGATTGGTTCGCGCAGGTGCTGGCGGGTGTGGCGATGCTGCTGGCGCCGGCGTTTCTGCGCATGGGCATCATGTTGAACATCGTGGTGTTCGAGCCGCTCTTCTGGACTGTGGGGGCGCTGCTGGTCGTCCGCATTTTGCGCGGCGGGTCGGCCCGGCTGTGGCTCGGGGTGGGCGTCGTGGTCGGCATCGGGCTGCTCAACAAGCACACCATGGCGTTGTGGGCGGTCGGGCTGGCCGTCGGGCTGCTGTGTACGCCGGCTCGGCGTCAGCTGCGAGAGCCTCGGCTGTGGCTGGGCGTTGCGCTGGCGGCCGCGATCGCCGCCCCCAACCTGGTGTGGCAGGCCAACCACGACTGGGCGACGCTGGAGTTCATCCGCACCCTGCGCGAAGGGATCCTGGCCGCCATTCCACGGCACCTGTTTGTGCTGGGACAGCTGCTCTACATGAGCCCGATCACGCTGCCGCTTTGGGGCGCCGGGCTGTGGTGGCTGCTCTTTTCAGAGCGTGGGCGGCCATACCGGGCGCTGGGCGTTCAGTTTCTGACGATCGCCGGTGTGCTGGTCTTCAGTCAGGCCAAACCGTATTACCTGTCCGCCGCCTATCCGGTGTTGTTCGCCGCGGGAGCGGTCGCCGCTGAGCAGTGGATGTCGGACCGCCCCCGGCGGCGGGTTGGAGCCGTCGTTGCGCTGGTGGTGTGCGCGCTGCCGCTGGCGATCCTGTCGCTGCCCATCGCCGCCCTGCAGCGCGTAGACCGCACGTTTGACGCCGTGCTGGGCGGCATCGTGCCCCCGCTGGCGCTCACGCACGATCTGCACGACCAATATGGTTGGAGAGAAAAGACGCAGACCGTGGCCGAGGCCTTCGAGAGCCTGTCGCCCCGCGAGCGCGAGACGGCCACGATCCTGGCCGGCAACTACGGCCAGACGTCGGCCATCAACTTCTTTGGGCCGCGACTGGGGCTGCCGCGCGCGGTCAGCGGCCACATGACCTACTACCTGTGGGGACCCGACCCGCAGCGCCAGGCGCCCGTGATCATGCTGGGCGTCCCGCCACGGGCGGCGGCGCTGGTCTGTGAGCACCCCAGGGAGGCGGGCCGCGCCGATCACCCGCTGGCGGTGCCGTTCGAGCGCAACCTGCCCGTGCTGGTCTGTGATGCGCCCCGCGCGGCGCTGACGACGCTGTGGCCGCAGCTGAAGTCGTACACGCACGGCTCACACGCACGCGAGCTGATCGACTGATCCCTACTCGGCGGGCGCCGGCACCCAGCTCGGACACGGGGTCAGCTGAAAGGAGCCGGCAACTGCGGGATCGTGGTGCTGCTCGTAGCAGGTCAGCGTGCAGGTCTCGTGGCCCATGTAGCTGAACTCTAGAATGTAGTTGGCGCCCGGCGCCGGGTTCAGGCGAAAGCCGCGGCGGCACGCGCCGTCCGTGATGGTCACCACATGTGTTTCGGTGCGGTACTTCGTTCGCATCCGCGTGCAGTAGCGCGTGGTGGTGTAGCTGCTTTTGCCGTAGCCGCTGCGCTGGGTGCCGCAGGCGTAGCGCTCGGTCTCGTTGTAGGCGACGCGGCGGGTCTGGGTCTGGGTGTGAAAGAAGTGCGCGTGCATGCCCAGCACCGCCGGCTGCGCGTGGATGCGCTGAGCTGTGGTCCAGTTGGGGATCGCCGCGGTGCGGGCGCCGGCCAGGCGAAACTTGCCGATGGTGACGGACTGGCTGAGGTTTGGGCCCGACAGCATATGGTAGGCGGCGCGGACCTTCAGCAGCGCGTGCGGCTCGTGCGGGGCGGGCGGCTGGTAGCGCGGGGCACGGCAGCCGGCGCTCAATGCCAAAGCGAGGGCTAACGCGGACAGGAGCGGACGCATCGGTTGGTCTCGGAGTCGCACCGCTGAATGGCCCAGGTGTTGCGCGCTGCGAGGATGCAGCGGTCCTTCTCCTGCGCACAGTGATTCAAGCAGCGCAGCCGCTCGGCGCTCATGCGGTAGCAGCCGGAAGACAGCATGATGGCGAGCAGACCTGCCATCAGGCAGACCCTTCTCAAGCTCCAAAATCGCGCTGCTTCGTGCACCGTGGTCGAGCATAGCAGGCGTGCGGGCGCCGGCGAAGGGGTGGGGTCTACAGCCCCGGCACGACGGTTGCACTACAGGGGGTGTCGGTGCGGTCAGATGACCCTGTTTGTGCCGCACGACGCGACTTAGAGAGAGGCTACTCACATGCGTTTTGTCACCCGCTCACTTCTGGCTGCTGCCCTGATCTCCTCGATGAGCATGGGGTGCGCCGGGTCCCCTGAGATCACGGACTACACCACCGGCGCCGAGGCCGGCAAAAACGGCAAGGCGGATGACGGCGAGGCGGCCAAGACGACGTGCACCTTTGACAATCGCTGGCTGGCCGACAGCTCCGACAAGCTGGACAGCGCGTCGCAGGGCGGCACCCGGCTGACGGCCGCGGACATCGACCGGCTGGAGGCCACGACCCGCGCCCAGCTGCTGGCGGCGGCGGTTCACCTGCAGGCGGTCGACGCCGGGGCGACCATCGAAGCGGCGTTCGACGGCGTGGACGACAACACCATGTTCCTGCACGCGGTCACCCTGGAGGGTCAGTCGTTTGAGTGGGTGCAGTTCTTCCTGGGCGACACCGAGGTCGGCGTGGTGTTCAACCCGGCCACCGTCACCATCGTGGCCGAGATCGGCGACGGCGACGTGATGGGCTGCTCCACCGCGGGCGCCGAGCCCGGCAACCCCGACGAGCCCGCGCCCTGCGAGGAGAGCGCGGCCGCCACGACCTGCCACTGGGACACCACCTGGCACACCGACAGCTCGGACGGCCTCAACGACGCGATCATCGACTCGGTCGAGGTGGACGCCAACAGCGACATGGACACGCTGACCCAGGCGCAGGTCATCGCCGCGGCGCTGCAGCTGCAGTCGATCTCTGCGACCGACGGCATCGACGCGGCCCTCGAGGCCACCGACGACGCCATGTGGACGGTCTACAGCGTGGGCTTCGACGACACCCGCTACACCTGGCTCGAGGGCTTCATGGGCGACACCGAGGTCGGCGTCGTCTTCGCCGAGGGCACCACCGAGATCGTGGCTGAGATCGGCGACGGCGACGTCATGGGCTGCACGTCGACGCCCGCGACCACGTGCGATGACGAGCCGACCGACGAGCCCGAGCCGCCCGCCGCCGTGACCTGCCACTGGGACAACGAGTGGCTGGCCGAGACCTCCAACGACCTCGAGGACCTCGTGGAGTGGGAGACCGAGCTGGACGGCGACACCGAGCTCGACGAGCTGACCCGCAACCAGCTCTTTGCGGCCGCGCTGCACCTGCAGGCCATCGAGGCGACCGACGACATGAGCGCGGTCTTCGACAACACGGACGACCGCAGCTGGATGCTGTACGAGGGCGGGCCCAAGGGTCAGGAGTTCGCGTGGTACAAGGCGCACATGGGCGACACCGAGGTGGGCGTCGTGTTTGCCGCCGGCACCCTGCAGATCGTCGCTGAGATCGGCGACGGCGACGTCATGGGCTGCCTCTAGCTACTTCTTGCGGCCGTAGGTCACCGTCAGCGAGGCTTTGGCCAGCGCGGCGTCGTTGACCAAAAAGCCCAGCAGCGATGCCGTCGCGCCCTTTGGCGGCTCCAGCTTCTCCACCTTCAGCGCGTAGACGGTAAACACATAGCGATGTGCCGGACCCGGCGGTGGGCATGGACCGCCCCAGCCCGGCTTTCCAAAGTCCGTGGCCCATTGAGCGGCGCCCGCCGGAGCCTTCGAGCCATCCGACTTGCCGGCGCCTTGAGCCAGGCCGTTCGCCGTGGCCGGGATGTTGTAGATGAGCCAGTGCCACCACCCGGCGCCGCCGGTCGGCGCGTCCGGATCGTGCACCAGCACGGCGAAGCTCTTGGTACCCTTGGGGGCCTTGGCCCAGGCCAGCGCCGGCGAGACGTTGTCGCCCTTGCAGCCAAAGCCGCTGAACACATGCTTGTTGGCCACCGGCGTGCCGGGCTTGATGTCCGGACTGGACAAGTCGAGCGCACCGGCGGAGGCCGACAGAAGAGTGACGCAAGCCAGAACCGGCATCCATGTCTTGAGCTGCATGTCAGGTTACTCCCGCTCGGAGTGTGCGACGCCAAACATGGCGCCCGTCGGGTCGCCCAGAATCGCAAAAGTGACCATGCCCGGGATGTGCACGGGGCCGTGGTAGTTCTTGCCGCCCAGCGCCAGGGTGCGGTCGACCGTGGCCTGCACGTCCTCAACGTTGACGTAGTGTGCCCAGTACGACATCGGCGCCGGGTCGGGCTTGGTGATCATGCCGCCCAGCGGGGTCTCGCCGTGGCCGAACATCACGTACGGGCCGGTGTCCGTCTCCATCTCGGAGATGGTCTTCCAGCCGAAGTTCTCGCCGTAGAAGCCCTTGGCCGCCTGCAGGTCGGTGGTGCCCAGCTCGGCCCAGCCGAAGTCGCCGGTCTCGGTGTGGCGCGCGCCGCTGCCCTCGCTGCCGGACTTCCACAGCGCAAACGCCGCGCCCTGGGGGTCGGTGACGATGGCAAACGTGCCCGTGTTGGGGATCTCGGTGGTCGGGACCAGCGTGTTGCCGCCCATGCGCTGCACCTTTTCGACCGACTGCGCAACGTCGGGCACCTGGATGTAGCCCACCCAGCACGACGGCGCGCCCTGCATCTGCTGCGCCTGGAGGCCGCCAAAGGCCGACTCACCGTTGGCCAACATGGTGTACTGACCGCCGGGGCCCATATCCATCGTCTGCGTCGTCCAGCCGAACAGCTCGCTGAAGAAGGCCGCAGAGGCCTGGGTGTTGGTGGACATCAACTCGTACCAGACAAACGTGCCGTCGCTCATGGTCGCTTCTCCCTTCTTTTTGTGGCTGCGCAAAAATAATGGCAGCGCCTGTCGATCACAACCCGCCTGGAACGTCGTAGAGTCGAAACCCTCAAGCCGGAGACCTCATGCACTACCTGTTGTTGATCTATGACGAGCAAGCCAACCGCCCCGACCTGGCCACCGAGGCCGAGCTCAACGCGATGCTGAAGCCCTGGTACGCCTACTCGCAGGCGCTCGAAGAGGCCGGGGTGATGGTGGGCGGTAACGCGCTGCAAAAAGTGGAGACCGCGGCCACCGTGCGCGTTAGAGACGGCGAGACCATCACCGCGGACGGCCCGTTCGCCGAGACCAAAGAGCAGCTGGGCGGGTACTACCTCATCGACGTGGTCGACCAGGCGGAGGCGCTGATGTGGGCCGCCAAGTGTCCCGGCGCGCAGTTCGGGTCGGTCGAAGTGCGACCCATTCAGGAGTATTGATGTCGCCTTCGGGTCTCGCCTTTGTGCGCGACATGATGCTGTGCGGTTACTTGGCCTTCATCACGTGGACGCCGTCCCACTCTTTTGGCGGCGGCGACTTCAGATACACGCGGCACCGCGCCGCCAAAAGCTGCGACGGACCATCCTCCCCCAGCGCGGCCGAGCACGCCTCAAAGCCCTGCAGCGCCGTCTGAAAGTCGCGCGCGAAGTACGCCTCCAACGCCGACTCGTATCCGCGCAAGGCCTCCAGCCGGTCAGCGGGAACGGAGCCCTTTTCGCCCAGCAGCTCGTAGATCGCGATCGGCAGCTCCTTGCCCTTCACCGCCACGCGGTCGACCAGGCGCGTCTCAAACGCATGACTGACCAGCGCATAGGTCGACTCGCTCAGCAGATGCGTCGTGCCGTAGTGCTTGTTGGCGCCCTCCAGCCGACTGGTCAGGTTGATGCCGTCCCCGATAGCGCCGTAGTACATGCGATCCACGGAGCCGAAGTGCCCGACCGCCACGTTGGCCGTGTGCAGGCCAAAGCGGGTGTGAAAGATCGGCACGTCGGCGCCCGGCTCCCACAGCGTGTCCAGCCGCGCCTCACACGACAGCGCGGCCCGGCACGCGCGCACCGCGGGGCTCTCCACCGGATGCGGCGCGCCCCAAAAGGCCATGATCTCGTCGCCCACGTACTGGACGACCGTGCCGTCCTCGTCCTCGATGATCTCTGTCAGCGCGCCCAGGTACTGCCCCAACCGCGTCGCCATGTCCATGGGGTGCATCTTCTCGTTGATGGGCGTGAAGCCCGCGATGTCCGAGAAGTAGATCGTCAGCTCCATGAACTCGCCGCCCAGCGCCGGCTCCTGTGCCTCCGCCAGCAGCTTTCTGACCAGCTTGATCGGCAGGTATTTCTGAAAGGCGCGCAGCCCGACCTTCATGTCCTCAAAGGCGCGCAGGACCTGGCTGACCTCGTGAAACGGGTTGTCGTCGTCCCCCTGACGCCCGGCAAAGCGCAGCTCACGGATCTCGGCCGTCTCGGAGACCAACACCGCCAGCGAGCGCGCGATCAGCCGCGTCACGATCAGCGCCAGCAGCAGCGCCGCAAACAGCATGGCCACGCTGGTCCAGATGTTTTGCGTATTGGTGCGGCGAATGGGCCCCAGCAGCTCATCCTCGGGCATCAACGCGGCGATGATCCAGCTCTGGGTGTCCCCAAGGCGCGTGCGCTTCAAGCTGCCGATGTACGGCCGGCCCTCGGCCTCGAACTCGACCACCGCGTGCTCGCCGCTGTCGTCATCCACCCACTGCTTGAACTGCGGGGTCTGCGCCAGCGCGGCGACCTCGGGCTGCGCGCTGTCAGCTGCCGGTTTCGGCGCGTCCGGCCCCGTCACCAGGCTGGACGTGTGGTCCATCAGCACCACAAAGCCGCTCTGGCCAACCCGCAGGTTGGCGGCAAACTCGGTGATGGCGGACAGGTTGACGTCCACGGCCAACACGCCGATCAGCTCTCCGTTGCGACGCACCGCGCCGGACGCCGTGACGCCCGGGACCTTGTCGGTCCAAAAGACGTACACGTCGCTCCAGACCACGTCCTGGCGGTCTCGCGTGGCGATGTACCACGGGCGGAGCTTGTGGTTGTAGGTGTCCTTTGGGTCGTCGTATCGGCGCGTCACGTCCTGAAAGGCCCCGCCCGGCGGACGGTCTGTCCAGCTCGCCCGCCGCTCGCCGTTCTCAATGCGGATATGCTTGGTATCCAGCGAGCCGTCCGGCAGCCGCTTGACGTGAAAATACTCGTCCTGCTCGGTACCGAAGGCCACCACTGACAGGGACGTCTGCAGCTCCAGCAGCTCGAACCACCACCACTCCAGCGTGGCGAAGTCCAGCCGCGTATCCGGGCGCTGCAGCCGCCGCTGAACCAGCGTGATGACGTCCTCCGCCGGCTTCAAAAAGGCCTGCACGCGCGCCTCGGTCTGCTCCGCCGCCAGCTCGGTCAGCAGCGTCATCGTGTGCTCGGCGTTGGTCGCAGCGCTGCGATAGGAGTTGACGATGATGGCGCCTGCCGTGATGAGCACGGTGCCCACCATCGCCACGCCGATGAACAGTCTAAGTGTCGGTTTGCGCCCTGAGATTGGGCTAGCTTAGCCGGTGTCTTAGCGGCGCCGCCAGGGGCGCATGGGGGGCATCGGCCCAGCCGGGGACGGGAAGCGCGATCGGCGGCGCCTGGGTGTCGGCTCCACGATCGCCTCGGGCTCCACCTGGTCGGGCGCTACGGCCGGCGTCTTGACGCGGAAGAAGCGATAGAACTGAATGCCGACCACGATGAGGACGGCGTCGAACGGCAGCCGGTATCGCGCCTCACCCGTGGCGATGAACACGGCGAGCGCGATGCCGAAGATGGGCGAGATCACGATGAGCTCGCGACTGCGTAAAAAGCCGACGATGCCGCCGGTGCGCCCCATGTCGATGATGCGGATAAACGCCGGCAGCATGAGAAACATCATGAACAGCTGCTGCGCCAGCTGGGACGTCGCCCACCACTTGGTCACGTAGCTGGGCCACGGCGAGGTGGTGCCGAAGCTGTCGCCGATGTGCTCCACGCTGAGCACCCATGCCTTCATCTTGTTCTCTTTGATCCAGCGCCAGGCCTCTTTCTTGTTGGCGTCGCCGTCGGTCATGGCAAACGGCACGACTTTCTTCTGCTTGTAGCCGTGCTGCGGCCACGACGGGCTGGCGAAGCGTCGGCTGCCGCCGTTGGGGTTCTTCCAGCGGATGCTGCGTACGCGACCTGAGTGGCCCATCAAGAAGTCGGCGCCGCTCTTGTTGGACCCGATGCAGAACTTGCCTGTGGCGGTCGAGCAGCGGTTGACGAGATAGGTCGCGCCCGGTGTGAAAGTGCCCACCATCAAGGCAAAGGCGGCCACCTTGATCTTCCAGCCCTGATCGCGCGCGAAGAGCACGTGCAACATCGCAAAGCCGATCAGCAGCAGCCCCACCGTCTTGAACGCGACCGACACGAACAGCAGCCCGCCCGCGACGATGCCGAACAGGACGCGCACCGGCCAATGGCGCGCCTGGTTGGCCATCAGGTAGGCCGCCATGCACAGCGGAATGAGCGCCATCATGTAGATCTCGGAAAGGAAGTACCCGCCGTAATCGACATATGGAAAGTAGAAGCTTGCGACGATGACCGACCACATCGCGGTCTTGCGCCCAAACGCGGCGGCGCCCAGCAGGCCAATCGAGATCGGCACGGCGCAGCACACCGCGAACTGCAGGTTGGTCAGATATTGGAGCGTCGGGTCCCAGCGCAGAAACCACGCAAACAGCTGCGCCGTGGCGGGCGGGTGCGTGACGTCCCCGATTTTGAGGATGTACTCGGGATCGACCCAGCGCTCCGCCATCTTCATGTACATCTTCATGTCGGAGTACACGTACTGGCGCGGGTCGTGCTGCTCCATGATGTACAGCCAGCGCCAATAGACACCTGCCGCATACGACGCCAGCGTCGTCAGGAGTAACCAGGGAACCCGCCGATACCACGGCGCTTTCTGGGTCAAACGATCTTCAGCTTCCTGTAAGCGAAGCCCACCATCTTGAACAGCAGCAGGCCGTGGCGGAAGCGTGAGATCTGGGTCGAGCCGTATTGGCGTGCCGCGTAGGTGATGGGCACGTCGATCATCTTCAGGCCCATCTTGGAGGCGCCGAAGATCAGGTCGAAGTCACCGAAGGGATCGAACTCGCCGAAGTAGTCGCGGTTGGCGATCAGCTGCTCGTAGTTGGCACGCGTCATGACTTTGGTACCGCACAGGGTGTCCGTGATCCGCTGGTTCAGCAGCCACGAGAACAGCACGGAGAAGGACGAGTTGGCGATGTAGTTCAAGAAGCGCATCGCCTCGTCTTCCATCGGATAGACCAGACGCGAGCCGTTGATGTACTCGCCCTTGCCGCTGACGATCGCGTCCCAGAACTTGGGCAGATCCTCGGGAGGCACAGTCAGGTCGCCGTCCAGGATCATCAGCACGTCGCCCTTGGCGTTGGCGAAGCCCTTGCGCACGGCGTCGCCCTTGCCGACCCCGTCCTGCGTGAGGACGCGGATGTTCTTGTCGGGATAGGCCTCGATGATGCGGTGAATCTCGGCCAGCGTCCCGTCCTGGCTATGGCCCTCGACGAACAGCAGCTCCATGTTGCTGCCCAGCTGCGGGGTGCGCAAAACGGCCGGCTCCACGTTGCCGCGCTCGTTGCGCGTGGGGATCAGCACCGTCACCGACGGATCCTTCAACCCGACCTCACGGGTGGGCCGCGCTACCAGGTAGTTGCGCACGCACGCCCGGCGGGCGAGCGGCAGCGTGGCGATGGTGTTGTTGACCAGCGGTCCCAGACCAAACAGCTTCTTGGGCACCATCTGGCGCCACTCGCGCTTGATGGCCTCAAAGTCCGCCAGCTCCAGGAAGTTGGTGGTCTCGTCGGTGCTGAGCCAGTTCATCTCGCGCGTCGGCATCTTGAGACCGAGCTTCTCCGCCAGCTTGAGCCCCGGCTGCCACATCCAGTTGTGGTAGGCGATGATCAGGCGCGTGGTCGGCGTGCACACGGCGTGCAGCTGCTCGAACGTCTTCTGGCAGTCGTCCAGGTAACCGACAGTGTCGGACATGATGATGATGTCGAACGGCCCGTCGAGGCTCTCGATGACCGCGGGGTCCTCGATGTCGCCGGCAACGAACTCAAGGCTGGGGTGACGGTGGCGCGCCTCATCGACCATGTTCTCGCTGAGGTCCACGCCCACGCCGTAGGAAGGGCGCAGACTGGCCAGCAGCTCGCCATTGCCGCAGCCCAGGTCCAGGACGCGCTTACCCGCGGTCACCAGAAAGCTGAAGTACCGCTTGTCGGCGTCGTGGAAGGCGCTGTTGGTCTCGCGCCATGTCGCGCGACGCGCCGCCATCTGATCGGCGTGGTCGCGAATCGCCTGCTTGCGCTTGGAGAGGATGTGCTCGCGGAGAGGCACGACGACAGCGGGCTTTTTTCTTGGAGCCATGGTGTTTTTCCCAGGTTTAATCGCGCCCTGACCTAACAAACCAGACCCGCGATGGCAATTGTTTTACGCGGTTAGCGACGCTCGACTACGACGAGTAGACGAAAGGCCATAACCGGCGCCACAAACCCTTCGATGGCTGCTTCCAGTCGGAGCAGGGGGCCGGCACCCCGCGCGGGCAGAAGACTCCACGGACGGAAGCCGCCTGACAAGGGATAGGACAGCAGACCAAAGCGCATGCACTGCAACAGCTGCAGCTCTGGGTAGTCCGCGATGAAGCGCTCTCGGTGCTTCTCAAACACCAGGGTCGGGATCGCCTGGTTGCTGCTGAAGGGCTCGTCAGTGGACAAGGGGGCGCCCTCACCCAGCGGGTCGGCCTTCATGTCGACCAGCTCGGGGTGCATATAGTGGTAGATAAACCAGCTGATCGGCGTGATGGCCGGCTCCACCATCACCATGCGGCCGCCCGGGCGCAGCGTGCGGCGCACCTCGTCGAGGAAGTCCCACGGGCGACCGAGGTGGTGAAAGACGTCGACGAGCACGATATTGGCGAAGCAGGCATCGGCAAAGGGCAGCGCGTGGGCGTCGGCGACCGCGTCCAGCCACGGAAGCTGCTGCACGTCCACCGAGATGACGTCGTCCCGCTGGCGCGCGAAGTTGCCGCTTCCGCCGCCGATCTCCAGCGTGCGGCCCGGTACGCAGTTGTCCAGAATGCGGGTGTAGTAGTCGCCGTAGATCTGGCGCAGCACCGGCTTCTTGGACCAGATGTCACGGTGCGTTTTTGTGGTGTCGGCGCTGTCCACAGCGCCCTACATACTACAAATCGGCGGGCAGCGCGTGGAGCGCCTCTTCCAGCGCTTTGCGGCGCTTGAAAGCGTACCAGGGGGTGCGCCGCAGCTCTGCCGCCAGCTCCAGGCGCTCTTTCAACTGAGCGATGGTCACCTCGGCCTTGTCGAGCTCTTTTTGGGTGTGCTGGGCCACCAACTGCTGCTGGGCGGTACCGGCGACGGCGGCCTGCACCTCGTTCTTGGCCTCCAGCTGGGCGACCTGCAGGCGGTGGCGCGCCGTCAGGGATCCGCGGCGCTCAGCCTCCAGTACGCGCGTCAGCTCGTTGACTTCAGAGGCCTGGTCGGTCACCTGGGTCACCAGGCCGTCCATGCGACCCTCGAAGCGCGCGACGAGCCCCAGCACCTGCTCCGCCGGCAGATAGCCGGACTCGGGCTCGGCGAGAAACTGGCCGCCTTCATGGATGAAGGGACTGGCTTCCACAGCCGTGGTCTCTGGGACGGTTTGCAGCGAGTGGGCCTTGGCGAGTTCGGTCATAACTATTCACCCCCGTTGTGAATCACTGGTTAGTGTCGGCCCGGACGGTCGAGCCGTCCAGAAAACCGTCAACTGCGCCGCTGTTTTGCATGGTGTTAGAACTTCTTTGGCGCCGGCGCGTTGAAGCCACAGTCGATGGTGGTTGGTCGCGTTGCTTTAGGGAGCTCGCCGTGCGCCGCTGTCGTTTCCGCCACCTCGCGTTTACCGCGCTACTTTTCGTCATCTCTTTGCCCGTTGAAGCCGCTGCCAGAGCGCCGGGCCCCGACCCGCTGAAGGACGCCGTCTTCGGCGAGAGCGGCCGCATCCTGGTGCGCTCACGGCCGGCAGGCCTGGACCTGTCGATCACCGCCGGCGCCGACTTCCGAGGCGAGGGCGTCTGGGTCGCGCTGCGAAACCCCAACGGCGGCTGGTCCGAAAACCACGTCATCAAGCTGCCGTCCGGCGGCGGCACCGCGCGCGCCATGATTCGGCGCCCGTGGTCCGACGTCCAGGACCGCGATCTCCGCATGGCGCTGAGCGTGCGCGAGCCCAACGGCAAGACCAGCCGCTATATCGGCGCGGTCAGCCGGTTTCACCGCACCCCGCGCGTCGTGCTGCTGGGCGACGCCAACATCATCGCCGGCAGCCGGTTTTCCCCGCGAATCGTCGTGCGACTGGGCGACACCGATCCCCTGGCCGGCGCGCGCGTAACCGCCCGTCTGGTGCGAGACGGCAAGGGCGCCCGGGTTGCCGCGTCAGGATCGGCGACGACCGACCAGAGCGGCGGGTCGGACCTGGCCCTGCGGATCCCGCCCAAGCTCAAGGGCAAGCACCGCCTGGAGGTGCAGGTCGAGAGCGACGAGGGCGGCGCCAAGGCGGCGTTTGACGTGACGGTGCAGCGCAAGTCCCAGGTGCTGCTGGGCACCGACAAGCCCCTGTATCAGCCGGGACAGACGGTCCACCTGCGCATCCTGGCGCGCAACGCCGGAAACGGGCGGGCGGCGGGCAAGGCGCCGGTACGCATCGCGATTCACGACGCCAAGAACAACAAGGTGTTTCAAAAGCGCGGCAAGACCTCGCGCGAGGGCGTGTTTGCGACGCGTTTCGACATCGCGTCCATGGTCAACACCGGCCGCTGGCGCATCGAGGCGGAGGTCGACGAGGTCATGACCGAGCGCACCGTCGAGGTGAAGCCGTACGTGCTGCCCAAGTTCAAGGTGAAGGTGGAGACCAAAGAGACGTCGTATCAGCCGGGCGACACGGTGACCGGGACCATCAAAGCCAACTACTTCTTCGGCAAGCCGCTGGCCGGGGCCAAGGTCGAGCTGCGTGCGCAGACCTTTGACGTGTCCGCGCGGGAGCTCGCACGCCACAAGCTGGTGCTGGACGACACGGGCACCGCCGAGTTCAAGGTGAAGCTGCCCAAGAAGCTGCACGGACAGCCGATGCTGCAGGGGGCCGCCGCGCTGCGCTTGATGGCGCGGGTCACCGACACGGCCGGACAGACCTACCAGTCGTCGCGGTCGCTGGCGATCTGGAAAGACAAGCTGCGCGTCATGGTGCTGCCCGAGGCCGGACGCCTGGTGCCTGGCGTGGAGAACATCGTGTATGTGCTGGTCAGCAAGCCGGACGGCTCGCCGGCGCGCAAGGCGCGGGTGTCGATCAAGCACCGTGACAACGTGACGGGCGCGATCGTGGACGCGGCCGGTGTAGCCACCTGGCGCGGTGTACCCAAGGGCAACCGCTTCTCGGTGACGGCTCAGACCCCGGACGGCTACTTTGTTGCGCAGACGATCACGCCCCAGACCGCGCCCAACGCTGCGGTGCGGGTGCTGCTGCGGCCCGACAACCCCGCGCCGCGCGTGGGCGAGCACGTGTCGTTTGACGTGCTCGTCGGCGGCGCAGTCCCGCATGTGTTCATGGATCTCGTGCGCGGTGGTCAGACAATCGTGACGCTGTCGGCTCCCGTGCGAAACGGGCGCGCGCGGCTGTCGACCACGCTGCCGGCGGACGCTGCGGGCACGCTGCTGGCGCACGCCTACGCGCTGGGCAAGGACATGGCCGTCTACGCCGACACGCGCCCACTGGTGGTGCGGCCGGCGTCCGACCTCAAGATCACGATTGCGCCGGACCGCAAGGTGTACCGGCCCGGGCAGGACGCCACGATCAACCTGAGCGTGACCGATCGCAACGGCCACCCGGTGCTGGCCGCGCTGGGGCTGTGGGTCGTGGACGAGGCCGTCTTTGCGCTGTCCGAGCTGCGCCCGGGCATGGAGCGCGTGTTCTTTCTGCTGGAGAAGGAGCTGATGAAGCCCAAGGTGGAGATCCACGGCTTCCACGCGGAGCACACGCTGGAGGACGATGACGCGCCGCTGGCGACCGCCAAACGAAATCTGGCGGCGCGCGTGCTGGGCGCGGCGGCCATGGCGCGGTTCAACCACGCGACCAAAGTGGACTCCATGACGCAGTCGCTGGGCACCAGCCGGGCGCTGTGGGCCACGACCTTTGCCAAGCGCTATCAGCCGTACGCGGCCGACCTGAAGTCCTGGGCGCTCAAGCGCGGGCGCATGCCGACCGGCAAGGAGTTCTACACGCTGTTGGCGGGCGCGGGCCTGCGACCGGGCTCCACGCGCGACGCGTTTGGCGTGCCGGTGAAGCTGAACGTCAACGAAAACGCGGGCTCCGCGATGGGGGCGCACCTGATGTCGGCCGGTCCGGACGCCAGGTGGGGCACGGCGGATGATCTGCGCGTGGACCTGGGCACCCGCATCGCACAGCAGGCGATCTGGCAGCGGCAGCGCAAGACCATGCTGGCCCAGCGACGGTTCCGCCGGTTCTTCCGCGGTGGTGGTGGCGGAGGCCGCGGCATTCGCGGGGGCGGTCGAGCGATGCGCGGCGCGCCGATGGCCAAGGCGCCGATGGCCGACATGGGCGGCTTTGACGACATGCAGCTGGAGGGCGCCATGGCGAGGCCTGATCCGGCGCCCGAGCCCAAGGCCGCCAGCGGACCCAAGCTCGCTGAAGCGGAGACGTCGCGCGAGGCCCAGAACGGCAAAAAGGACGGCGGCTCGTCGGCGCCACGCGTGCGATCGTACTTCCCCGAGACCCTGTACGTGAACCCGCTGGTCGTCACAGGCGAGGACGGCAAGGCGCAGGTGCGCTTTCCGGTGGCGGACTCGATCACGACGTGGCGCATGTCCGCGCTGGCCTCCAGCGGCTCGGGCGGGCTGGGCAGCACCGATCAGGGCATCAAGGTCTTTCAGGACTTCTTCGTGGACCTGGACCTGCCCGTTGCGCTGACCCAGGGCGACGAGGTCTCGGTGCCTCTGGCTGTCTACAACTATATGGACGAGCCGCAGACGGTGTCACTGCAGATCAAGACGGCCGGCGGCGTCGCGGTGTCCGGCAAACGCGAGCTGTCGCTGATGCTGAGCCCGGGTGAGGTGCGCGGCGTGTCGGTCGACCTGTTCGCGTCGCACGTCGGCAGCGGGCGGATCACCGTGGTCGCCAAAGGCACGCACCTGTCCGACGCCGTGCGCCGAGATGTGCGCGTGGCCCCGGACGGCTTCGACGTGGTCTCGACCGAGTCGGGCATGCTGGACGCGCGCAAGCAGGTGCATGTCGACGTGCCCGAGGGCGCGATCGAGGGCGCGAACACGCTGCAGGTCAAGCTGTACCCCGGCATGTTCGCGCAGGTCGTGGACGGGCTGGAGGGCATCCTGCGCATGCCCGGCGGCTGCTTTGAGCAGACGAGCAGCAGCACGTACCCCAACATCCTCGTGCTGCGATACCTGCGTGACGCGGGCAAGGCCAAGCCGGAGCTGGAGGCCAAGGCGCTGAAATACCTGCAGGCCGGGTGGCAGCGACTGGTGACGTTTGAGGTGCCGGGCGGCGGCTTCAGCTGGTTCGGGCAGGCGCCCGCCAACCGCATCTTGACCGCGTACGGCGTCATGGAGTTTCACGACATGAACCGCGTCTTCAGCATCGACGAGAAGGTGATCGCGCGCACGCGCAAGTGGCTGCTGCGGCAGCAGAACGCCAACGGGTCGTTCTCGCCCGACAAGTCGTTTTTGCACCAGGAGTCGTGGGGCGACATTCAGAAGTCCAACGTGCTGGTCTCGGCGTACATCACGTGGGCGCTGGCGTACACGCGCCCCAACCGGCAGAAGATCGAGCCTGCGCTGGCCCGGGCGCTGACCTGGCTGCGCAACAACAGCCAAAAGGCGGACGACGCATACGTGCTGGCATACCTGGCCAACGCGTTTGCCGAAGCGGCGGCGGACCGAAGCGATGCGGCCCAGGACCGGGCGACGACGCGCGACTTCTTGAAGCGCCTGGCGGCCAAGGTGGTCTCGGACGACGACTCGCTGCACTTCCCCACTAAGCTGCGCACGGCGACTTACGGCGACGGACGCAGCGCCACCATCGAGGTGACGTCGCTGGCGCTGCGCGCGTTCATGCGCGCGCAGTCCTTCATGGACAACGTGGGTCCCGGGCTCAAGTGGCTGGTCAGTACGAAGTCCCCGTCGGGCAACTGGCACACGACGCAGGCTACGATTCAGGTGCTGCAGGCGATGGTCAGCTCGCTGTCGGCGCAGCAGGAGGCGACCGCCGGCAAGGTGGACGTGCTGGTGAACGGCGAGTCGGTCGCGGAGGTCTCGTACACCGAGGACGACTTCGATGTGGTGCGCTTTATCGACGCGTCCAAGTCGCTGCAGCCGGGCAGCAACACCATCGAGCTGCTGCCGTCCAACGGGATGAAGGCCATGTATACGGTGACCCGCACGAGCTATCTGCCGTGGACCGATCGGCGCGCACCCAAGCCGCGAAAGCAGGCCTTCGACGTGTCGGTGGACTACGACCGCACGACGCTGGCCAAAGATGACACGGTGGGCGTGACCGTCACCGTCAAGAGCAACCTGCCCAAGACCGCCAAGATGGGCCTGGTCGACGTGGCCGTGCCCCCGGGCTTTGTGGTCCAGGCGGCCTCGCTCGAGGCGGCGGTCAAGTCGGAGAAGCTGCAGCGCTACTCGCTGGCGGGCCGCCAGATCATCTTGTACGTGCCGGAGTTTGCGCCGCGGAAGCCGTTTGTCATCAAGTACAAGCTCAAGGCGCGCTTCCCGCTGAAGGTGTCGACCGGCGCCACGCGAGCGTACGAATATTACAACCCGGCCAACGCGGGCGTTTCGGCACCCGGGAAGATGTCAGTCAGTCGTTGACACGAGTCCGGTCGTTGAGTGATGGTCCGGCCGCTAAACACGGGGGCTCGGACCATCATGAAGCGGCTTTTCTTTGTTCTTTTTGTGGCGACATCACTGGCGTTTGCGGTCGGCTGCGGCGGCAGCAGCGGCTCGGGCAGCAGCTCGGGTGACGACACCGGCGACGCCACGACCGATGACACGACAGACACCGGCGACGACACAGGCGCGGACACCACCGACACCGCCGCCGACCACACCGAC
>CAZJHX010000061.1:52978-58626 GCA_964545715.1 uncultured Myxococcales bacterium | reverse complement strand
GCCGCAGTACGGTCAGCAGCCGCAGTACGGGCAGCGCAACCAGTACGGCCAGCAGCCGCAGTACGGCCAGCAGCCGCAGTACGGCCAGCGCAACCAGTACGGTCAGCAGCCGCAGTACGGTCAGCAGAAGCAGCCGTATCAGAACCCGCGCCAGGCGCCGCAGCCCACAGTCAGCCAGCTTCCCTACCAGCAGCCGGTTGTCGCCAAGACTCAGCCTGCGCCGCCGGCGTACGCCGGGTCGATGGTCCGTCCGTCCACGCCGTTTACGGTGCTGGCGCGGCCGGTCTCAGCGCCTGGGCACGCTGTGCCTGGTCAGATCGCGGAGGATCCCTACACGCCGCCTGGCGTCACGGGGCCGGCATGGTACGAGCGCTGGTGGGTGTGGACCATTATCGGGGTCGTGGTCGCCGGAGGCGTCACCGCCGGTGTGATCGCCGCGCTGCCGCCCGCGCAGTCGCCGCCCAACGGGTTCACTGTCCAGGTCAACATGGAGTAGCCCGATGAAGACCTGCAAACACATCGTCATCGTCGTTGCCGCTCTCAGCCTCTTCGGGTGCAAGGAAGACCTGCCGCCCGAGTCCCTGGAGCTGCTTGACCTCAACATCTACAGCGTCGCCTTCCAAAGTCAGGCCGACAACCCGTACGACGGGGTCTCCTTCATTCGGATTGCGGTCACGGACGTCGACGACAACATGGTCGCCGACAAGTTCGTCCACTACGAGCCGGGCAGCGCCAAGCCGCTCGAGGCCATCCCGTTTGGCGACGACCTCAAGATCACCATCGAGGGCTGGTCGCAAAACGCGCAGGGCCTCATCGGTCAGCTGATCAGTCGCGGCAAGAGCTCGCGCTTCACGATGCACGAGGACACCGACCCGCAGACCGTCGGTGTGATGGTCAGCAAGGTCAACGCCTTTGCGCGGACAAGCAAGCGCACCGAGAGCGGGTCCCAGGCGACCAATCTCAACACAGGCCGCGTTGGTCACACCGTCACCATGCTGGCGAACGGACAGGTGCTTATCGTGGGCGGCGCACGTCTGACCACGACAGGCGACTACACCAAGCCCGGCGATCTGGGCGAGGTCTTTGCGTCTGTGGAGATCTACGACCCCAACACCGGCGAGTACGCCGAGTTTCCGCAAGGCCTGACTACAGCGCGCGCGTTCCACACGGCCAAGACCCTCAGCGACGGCCGCGTGGTCGTTGCCGGCGGCATGGGCGACACGAGCGGCACGACGCTGTCGACGATCGAGATCTTCGACCCGTCCTCGGGCGGCGCGTTTGAGCTCATCCCCGGCGCCACGCTGAACACCGGCCGCGCCGGCCACACAGTCAACATCGTGGAGGGTGGGGATCACCTCGTCTTCGCGGGCGGCTTCACCGTTCAGGGCGGCACCGTCTCAGCGCTCGGCACGATCGAGGTCATGTGCCTGCCCGGCTCCCCCTGCGAGGGCTCCGGTCTCGGCGTCATCTACACCGGCAACATGAAGGAGCCGCGCTACTTCCACACCGCCAACCGGGCGCCGTCGGGCCCGCAGGATCTGGCGTCGGTCGTTCTCATCGGCGGCGAAGGTGATGAGGGCGTACGCGACACGCTCGAGACGTTCATCCTCAACCCGGCCGGGGTAGAGGATAAGATTGGCACCATGACGGGCGGTGGCCGCACGCGTCACACCGCCACCTATGTCGACTCGCAGCGCTTCATCCACGTCGTCGGCGGCTTCGACAACAAGGAGCATCTGGCCGGCGTGCAGCGCATCGACAGCTATCAGGTGACTCAGCAGGCGTTCCAGGGCGGTCAGGAGTTTTACGCGCTGCATGCCCGCGGCGGTCACGCAGCCGTGGTGATGCCGGGCAACGCCGTGCTGCTGTTCGGCGGCTTCAACGACGGGTTGCCGCTGTCCTCCGCCGAGGTCATCTTTGAGTACTACGACGAGGCCAGCAACCAGACGTTTATCGACCGCGGCGGCGTGAGCCCGATGTCCGCGGGTCGCGGCGGCTGCGCCGGCATTCTGCTGCAAAACGACACCGTGCTCGCGGTCGGCGGCATGGGCGCGTCCGGTCAGATGAACACCGTCAGCGAGTTCTTCAACCCGCTTTAGCCTCATCGGCGGCGATTGAGCGCTACACTGTCAGCGCGATGCTCGCAGCCCTGATCACAGCGTCTATTCTGGCGCCCCCTCCACCCGCTTTTATCGCTCGGAAGAGTGCGCGCAACGTCAGCGCTGTGCTGCGGTCCGCCTACCGCCCGACAGAGCAGAGGACGCTGGATCTCGACGGGGACGGGCGGTCCGAGCGGCTCGTGCTGGTCGGGGCCACCGACTCGGATGGGGCGGTACGGCCGGCTGGTCTGCTGGTGTGTCACATCGCCGCCAGGGCCGGGTCGAAAGCGGTGACGGTCGTGGCCGCGATGCCTCTGGGCCTGTCATCGGCGTACGATGTGACCTTCGCCAACGAACATACCGATCTCGACGGTGACGGGACGTCTGAGATCGCGTTGGACGAGCGCGTCGGCGGCAGCGGTCCGCACCTGTCGGCGACCACCTGGTTTCGTCTCACCGGCGGCAGTCTCGCCGTGGTGTATCACCTGGCGCGCCGCTACGAGTACCGTGGTCGCACTGAGCGGCGGTCGCTGGTCAAGGCGTCGAAAGGCGAGCTGGTCGAGCGCGTGAGCGTCGTTGAGACCGATGAAAAGGGCCAACCGGACGAGCTGATCTCGCAGGAGGTTTTCATGCGTTGGGATCCGCTGTCCGGCACGTTTGCGCGCGTCAGATCCCGGGTGCTACGATAGCGCGAATTTCAAGGGCATGCTCTTGTTCGCTGTACCCTCAAACACGCCCAAATCTCTGTGTCTGGCCGTGCTCATCGCAGTCGCGATGGCGCCTCGCGCCGGCGCTGCGGTCGATATCCCGGGATCCGTCCACGAGGCGGGCACCGGCGCGCCGTTGGCCGGGTTTGTCGTCACGTTTTCGGGCGCGAGCGATGATCAGCAGGCGGTAGTCGGTCCCGACGGGTCCTTCCTGCTGCGCGATGCGCCGGCCGCCGATACACCCCTGCTCGTACAATCCGAGACAGGCGCCCCCTTCGGCACATTTTCCGCCGCAGGCGGGCGGGCCACCATTCAGGTTGAGCCGTCCGGGCATGTCTTTGCCAGTGACACTGGCGCACCTGTAGCCGGCGTGATCGTGCGTCTGCTCCGTACGGGAGCGGTCGTCGCTCAGCTGAGGACGGGCAGGCACGGGCTGTATCGCTTTGAGCTGACCGGCGCCGGGACCTACACGCTGGATGTGGTCGTCGACGCCGAGCGGTATCACTTTCCGTCGCTGCTTCTGCCGCCCCTCGAGGGGTCGGCGGAGTTCGACCCGGCCACCGGACTGGTGAGCGCCCCGGCGGCGCCCGCTCCCAGGGCGCCCCGTGCGTATTGGCTCAGCTTTCTGGCGGAGGCCGACACGGCTGTCGCGCCGCGGCACAACCATATCGCGGTCGATCGCGGCGGCGCGGTCGTCGTGCTCAGCAAGACGGCCAGCAAGCACCAGGCGGCGGTCGGCGACATCATCACCTACACCTTGCGAGTCGAGAACCGCTCCAAGACGTCGTACGCCCGCGACGGTGATCGTGGAGGCGTGGTCCTGCGGGACATTCTGCCGGCACAGCTGCGCATGATCGCCGGCTCACCGCGCGCGTCGGTGGACGGTGTGCGCGTCAATGTGGCGCCCGTGCGGGACCCGCAGCTCTTGGAGTTCAAGCTGGCCGACTTCGAGGACGGCACGCCGTTTGAGCTGAACGCCGGCAGTCGCATCTTCCTGCGCTACCAGGTGGCGGTGGGCGTCAACGCACGCCGAAACGATGTGGCGACGACCCGCGCCACCGTCATGGGCACGGACGGTGTGGCCATCAGCGACGAGGCTCGAGTCAGCGTCACGGTGGTCGGCGACCCCACCTTCGACAGCAGCTGGGTGACCGGACGCGTGTATTGCGACGAGGACGGTGACGGCTGGGCCGGCGCCGCAGACCCCGGCATCTACGGCGCGCGCGTCTACATCGACACCGGCCGCTACGCCGTGACCGACCGCGACGGCAAGTACCACTTCAGCGACGTGCCGCCCGGCCTGCATCTCATCAAGGTGGACACCAACACCGTTCCGACCGGCAGCGAGGAGGTGGTCCGCAGCAGCCGCAGCATCCACTTCAGTCGCGGAATCCCGGTGCAGACCTCCTTCGGGTTCCGCTGCACGACGGGCGCGGTGGGGCCGACCGAGGTGCATCCGGCGGGGCAGGACGCGGTCGTCGCGGTGCCGGATAGGGTCATCGTGGCCGGCAAGGTCGAGACCTTGTCGGTTCAAGTCGGCGGCAAGCGCGTGGGTGCCGCGGGCGCGGCGACGCTGGTCCTCAACGGCGCGCCGGACGACGGCAAGCTGCTCGACGTCCCGTGGTCGCCGACCCCGCTGATGACCAAGATCGGCTTTGGGCTGGGCGCGCCCGAGGGGCTGATCGTCGGCGTGTGGCGCCTGTGGGTCGAGGCGCAGGGCGCCGACGGCAAGTGGCATCCCGTACGCGGTTGGGGGGCGACTGGAGCGCCGCCGCCCAGCGTCGTATGGGACGGCACGGACGGCACAGGTCAGCAGGTGGTGGTGCGACGAGGCGCGCGACACCGGGCGCGCTTTGAGGTGTCGGACGGCTCCAGTCGATGGCGCGCCGTGCCGGTGTCTTTCACGGTCGGCTACCAGCGCTCCGGTCCGCTGCGTCGCGAAGCCATAAACGGCGACCCGATCGCGCGCCGTAAGCGGCTCAGCCGTAGCGTCAAGAAGCTGATCTCCCGCGTCGGACGCAGCGTTCGAAAGATGGCGGCAGTCGAGCTGCTGGTGCGCGTGGGAGCGGGCGAGACGGCCGACGCGGAGGCCATGGAGAAGGCGCTGCGGGTGGCGCACCGAATCGCGTCGTCGCTGGCAGGTCGCGCCAAGATCACCGTCGGGCAGGTCGGCGTCCGTGCGGCGCGCGAGGCGCCTGGTGTGATGATCGAGGTCTTTGACGCATCGGTCCAAAAGCAGCGTCCGCCGCTGCAGGCAGACAAGCCCTCCCCGCCCGGGGTCTTCGTCGATGGTGCGGCGGTCGCGATCGGAGCGGACGGCGCGTTTCTGGCGGCGCCAAGGCGGCCGGCAGACGGCGTCGTGGTGGTCGAGATCAGCAACGAGTCCGGCGCCTCTCGAGAGGCGCTCGTCGCCGTCGGCGAGGCTCAGAAACCGAACACGCAGCGCGTCGAGGCGGCCCTGTCGGACGGACAGCTCACCATCGCGGGCAAGAGCCTGAACCTGGGCTTGATGGCGCTGAGCGTAGGCCTACCGTGGCCGCGTTTGGGGCTGATCGAGGGGCAGCCCGAGGTGCCGATTGCGTTTGAGATCTCAGCGCCCGAGGCCGGCGTGACCTCCTGGAAGCTGGCGATGACGGGTCCGGACGGGGCCGAGGTCTTCTCGAAGGAGGGCGAGGGCGGCCCACCCGAGAGCGTGGAGTTCCAGTCCGCCGGACCGCTGGTCGAGGGGTCCTACTCGTTTACGATCTCGGTCGCGTCCGACAAGGGCGAGCGCGCCTGGTGGTGCCCGGGGGCGGGGCCGCGGGCGGGGGGGGCGGCGGGCGGGGGGGGGGGGCCCGTGGGG
>CAZJHX010000061.1:11648-52968 GCA_964545715.1 uncultured Myxococcales bacterium | reverse complement strand
GGTCCTAGTCTTTTAGTTTCTGGGGGGCGGCCTACATGGGCGCGGGGGCGTGGGCTCCGCCTGGCACGCTGACGGTGCAGGGGGAGACGACGGGCGGGGCGGTCGGCACCTTGCTGAGAACCTTCCGCGGCAAGCTGTTCTCGAAGATGGCGATGCACAAGACCCTGCGCGGATCCCTGAAGCGCCTGGTCTCGACGCTGGCGGCGCGGCCGGCCGGCGAGCGATGGATCGTGGAGGTCCATGGGTCGGGCGAGGACGACGCGGTGACGGCGCGCTTGAGGACCACGACGCAGGCCAACAGAGTGCGCAATTTCCTGGTTCTGAAGGGCGTGCCGGACGCCCGCATTGAGGCCGTGGGCATGGAGAATCAGCGCCCGCTGGCTACCCCGGATACGCGCCGCGGCCGTAAGCGGAACCTCCGAGTAGAGGTTCGCATCATCCCCAGCAAGACCGCACGGGCGCCCACGAAGGCGTGGGGGCTGGAGGTCGACGGCCGGGTCGTCCGCGTCTCCGGACAGGGGAAAGGCCTGTCGCGACTGGCACCGCGCACCGAGACCAACAAGACCGTGCGCATCACGGTCAATGGGCGATACGGCGAGCGGCTGGAGGCTGAGTTTGAGCCGCCCCCGCCGGCCGAGGCAAAGGATGCCGAGGGGCAGAAGCAGCCCTTTGGCATCCCGGCGCTGAGCCGTGCCATCGACTTTCGCAAGACGGGCAAGGGCGCGCCGCCGGCGCTGGCGGTGTCGGACCTGGTCGTGCATCTGCCGCCCGACGACGCCGAGCTGGGCCAGCCCCTGCTGCCGATCAAGGGCACGGTCCCGGCAGACGCCGGCATCAGCGTGTCGATCAACGGCAAGCCCGTGCCGGTCGAGGACGGCGCGTTTGAGCTGCTGCTGCCGATGGCCAACGGCGAGCGGTCGGCTGTGGAGATCGAGGCGCGCGACAAAGAGGGCAACGTGGCGCGCATCAAGCGCACGTACCACGTCAAAGGTAACGCGCTCTTCCTGATGGCGCTGGGTGACGGCGCGATGAGCCAGGACGGCACCCAATTGGTGCAATCGACGTCCACCTGGGATGTGGGTCCAGTGCTGCTCCATGGACGCGCTGCGCTCTACCTGAAGGCGCGGATCAAGGGCGGCAAGCTGATCAAGAACATCAAGATCACGGCCTACGCGGACTCTGCGCGCGACACCGAAGTGAGCAACTTCGTCGACCAGATCATCGACGCCGAGCGGTATTACCCGATCTACGGCGACGCGGCCGAAGAGGGCACCGACGCCCGCACGCGGGGCAAGTACTACGTGGCCGTGGAGGCGGGTCGAAACCGACTCATCGTGGGCACGTTCAAGGCGGGCGAGTGGGGCATCGACCTGCTGCGGTATGACCGGGTCATGGAGGGCGCCAAGGTGCGGCTGGACCAGACCTGGACCAAGGGCTACGACACGGTGGTGGAGGGCTTCGCGAGCTACGCGGATGAGCGCGTGCGTCGCAGTCACGCCACGTTGTCGGGCACGGGCGGCAGCTATTATTTCCTGCCCGACAAAGAGATCGTGGAGGGGTCGGAGCAGGTGTCGATCGCCATCTTCGACCGCGACTCCGGGGCGCGCTTGCAGACCGTGGGTCAGGCGCGCGACGCGGACTACAGCATCGACTACCGGGCCGGGCGCCTGACGTTCAAGAAGCCGGTGCCGTCGCAAGTGGACGCCTCGTTCCTGGTCGGCGCGTCCGACGCAATCGGGGGACGGCTCGGCTTCCAGGGCCACGAGGTGCGCATCCAGGTCGACTACGAGACGCGTGCGGTGCAGGGCATCAACGATCTGACCTGGGGCGCCAACGGCAGTCAAAGCTTTGCCGGCATCGTCAAAGTCGGCGGCGGCTATGTGCGTGAGGGGCGCGCTGCGGGCGCCGGTCCGGACTACGAGCTGATGGGCGCACAGCTGGCGATCACGCCGGGCAAGACCACGCGCATCGAGGCCGAGGTGGCGCGATCGAGAGCGGGCAACGGGGCCAACTGGCTGAGTCGCGACGGCGGCCTGACGTACAACGCGGTCGGCGCCGCGCCGCAGCAGACTCAAAAGGGCTGGGGCATTACGGTCCGCGGCCGCACCGACATAGGCGAGTTCCTGGGTCGCACCGAGCCGTTCCTGCAGCTGGCCGTGGACTACCAGAGCGAGGACGAGGGCTTTGTGTCCAGCCACACCGTGCTGGAGCAGGGGCATGTGCGTGGCGGCGGCTCGCTGAAGTGGCATATCAACCGGGAGCAGCAGCTGGTTCTGCGGCACGATACGCTGTCGGTGGTGCGCGGCGCCCTGGGCGCGATCGCGGATACCGGCACCAACAACCGCAATCTGACGTCAGCGCAGTACTCCCATCGGCTGGGACGGCTGACGCTCGTCGGTGACGTACTGCAGGCGCGTGAGGAGATCGGGGACGCAGACCCGATCAACCGCTCCGCTTTTGCGGTGCTGGCGCGCTACAAAATCTCGCCGCGCCTGACGCTGTGGGGCGAGCAGCAGGCCATCGTCGGCGGTGACGATACGGTGCTGCGCAGCTTTGGCGACCGCATGATCACCGGCATCGGGCTGGATATCGCGCTGGGTGAGCACCTGCAGCTGACGCTTGGCGAGCAGGTCCGCTGGAGCGGGGAAGACGCGTCTGTGCTGGGGCTGCGAACCCGGCTGTCCGATTCTACGACGATGTACGTCCAGCAGCGCCTGTTGCATCCGCGCGACAGCCACCGCTGGGTTCCGGCGACCGTCATCGGCAGTGAAGAGCGATGGGGCAGCGGTGGCCAGGGCCGCAGCTATGGTGAGTACCAGATCGGGACGGCGGCCAGCGGGACGTTCAACCGGGCGGTGCTCGGGCTGGGCCGGCGGTTCGAGCTGCTGGCGGGGCTATATGCGGACGTGGCGATCGAGCGATCACACACCACCGTCGTGGACGATATCGGGGTCGAGCGCGATATGACGACGCTGAGCGTGGGCGGCGACTACATTCGCCACGAGCGCTTCAAGATGTCGACTCGCTTTGAAGCCCGCTTCGAAACGGCGGAGGCCGATCGGCTGCAGCTGGTCAGCTTCAACCGGGTCTCCGCGGATCTGGGTGCCGGCGTGGCGCTTCTGGGTCGCGCCGACATCGCCATCACGCAGAACCAGGAGCTGGACAAGCGCGAGGCGGAGACGATCAACCTGCAGCTGGGCCTGGCCTATCGGCCGCTGGACGAGACGTTCACGTTGCTGCTGAAGGCGGCGCATCAGGTCGACATGCGCCCCGTTCATCTGGACTCTGCGGGCGGCTCGTTGCGCACGACAGCGGACGTGATCGCGGTGGAGCCGATCGTCGAGCTGCCCTTGCGGCTGCAGCTGACGCCCAAGTTTGCCTGGCGTCGCGCTGTGGAAGAGGCCGAGGAGACCGGCGGCGCCGTCGAGAGTACGACGCTGCTCGCGGCGTTGCGCCTGGCCTTCCATCTGGTGGAGACGGTCGATATCGCAGCCGAGTACCGCTGGATCGACATCGACATCATCGATCAGATGGAGCACGGCGCGCTGGCCGAGATCGCCGTGAACATCAGCCGCTATGTGCGGATCGGCGTGGGCTACAACTTCACGTCGTTCAACGACAACCTGTTTGTGCCCGCGACGGCGCCCATCGGCTCAGAGCCGATCGATCCGCTGTCGCGCAACAATCACGGGTTCTTCGTCAGACTGGCCGGGATGTATTGAGTATCTCAGGAGCCGTTAGCGCGGCTCCGCTATAAGCACTTATCGACGAAGCACTTGTTGCTCTTGCACTCGCTGTCCGACGTGCACGCTTCGTTGGTGGCCTTTGTGCCGCCGCCGCCGCCACCGCTGTCGGTGGCCGCGTCTGTCGCCGGCGCGGCGTCTGTGCCGGCTGGAGTGTCGCCGGAGGGCTCCTCTCCGTCAGCCAGAGTATCTGGGATTCCTGGATTGATCTGCTTCCCGGGCTTCTGCTCATTGCCTGTGTAGGCTGGCCCCGACGTCGCCGGGGGATCGACCTCAGGCGTGCACGAAAGCAGCGAGAGGGACCCCAGAAGCAGTGAACAGACAGTCACCAAACGAATTGTCTTGAACATGCTGCGCACCTCGATCATCGAGTCAGTGTAGCGACGGGCAGTGCACCGACGCAAAAAAAATGCTCGTATGCTCGGCTGTGGTCAATATAATCCACCGCGGCGGAATCTTTTGTTAGTTGCTGGGAGGTGCTCGTGCTGAAGAACGCTGGCTTGAAGTTGTTTGTGATGTTGGCGGTCGGCGCCGCAGCGGGTGCGTGCAGTGCTGGCGGCGGTAACACGGGCGGCGGCGGCAGCGGGAACGCGCCGAAGTGCGATCCGGCGTGCCCCGACGGTTACGAGTGCTCCGATGAGAAGGTCTGCGTACCGGCTCAGACGACCGGGGACCCCGTTCCCACCGGCAACGACACCACCACCGACGCGGTCGATACCACGATCACGCCCAACATCGCCGCTTGTCAGCCCTGCGCCGAGACCAGTGAGTGTGAAGACGGTCTGCTGTGTGTGAGTGTCGGTCCGACCAAGCACTGCACCGAGGCCTGTGCAGACGACTCCGATTGTGCGTCCGGCTGGGTTTGCTTCGCCTCAGGCGACACGAGCTCCTGCGTGCCGGGCCTCTTCCAGTGCACCGGCTGCATGCAAGATGGTTGCCCTGATGCGGCGACGCCCTGGTGCAACGCGAGCAGCGGCAACTGTGTCTCGCCCAGCGAGCAGTGCGGCGCGTGCGAGAAAGACGGTCAGTGCGGCGCCGGCATGCGCTGCTGGCAGAAAGCGTGCGTGCCCGAGTGTAACGACGGCACCTGCCCCGACAACGCGTCCTGCGCGGCGCTCGAGGGCGGCGCGAACGTCTGCAAGTGGATCACCGAGGGTGCGTGCTGCCTGGGTGCGGACTGCACCGGCACCGTGGACCCGTGCACGGCGTGCGGCGGCGCCACCCCGTACTGCGTCGGCGAGAGCTGCGTGGAGTGCATGAACGATACGCACTGCACCCAGGCCAAGCCCAAGTGCCAGGGCAACGTGTGCATGGAGGCGGACGCGCCGCCCGAGTGCAGCGGCACCACCCCGCACAAGAACCCGACGACTGGCGCCTGTTGCGCTTGCCTCAACGACTCGCACTGCAATGGCGGTAAGTGTGACGGCTGTGCGTGCAAGGCCCCCGAGACCGGCAATGAGGTCTGCGACACCTGCACGGCCCCGTACCCCGGCTGCGCGGACTTCCAGGGCCAGTGGGTGTGCGTGCAGTGCTCCGAGGACGCGCATTGTCCGGGCTCGACCTGCAACCTGCAGAACTACACGTGCGAGGGCACCACCGGCACCGGCCCGACCAGCGGCGAGTGCCAGGACGAGGGCTGTACCGACGCCTCGCTGAGCTGCGACACCGAGACCGGCCTGTGCTACGCCGACGACGGCTCGTGCGACAACACGACCAAGTTCTGCCCCGGCGGCGGTGACTGCATCGACTTCTTCACGCAGCTCGGCATGGGCGGCGGCGGCGGTGGACTGCCCCCGCTTCCGGGTCTCCCCGACATCCTGCCCAGCAACTGCGGCTGCACGTCGGATGCCGACTGCCCGGGCTCGGCGACCTGCGGCGAGAACGGTCTGGCGGCGCTGCTCAACCCGGGCGGCGGCGGCACCCTGCCCAAGGTCTGCCAAGCCGCCGCGGGCCTCCCGTTCCCCTAGCGGCTGGATCACCAGGCGGAATGATGCGGCGCGGCGGTTTGCTCCCATATGACCGGAGGTAGATCGCCGATGTCCCCAGCCATTCTGACCCTGGCCCTGCTCGCGCAACCCGCGCAGAGCGCGCCGACACCCACCGTACGTATCGACAAAGTCTGGATCGCCCTCGGCGAAGGCGACAAAGCCGCGTCGAATCGTGAGATGCGCGCCAAGCTGGGCGCGGACGTCCGGCTCTATCTGGTGGTGGAGGCGCGGGTGAACGGCAAGCGGCGGGTCTTTACCGAGGCGCCCAAGCTGCGTAAGGGTCGGCGACGAGTGCGCAAGATCGCGCGCTGGCCGGCGACGCTGCCCAAGCCTCAGATCACCTGGTACAAGCTGGAGGCAGACCCTCTCGAGAACGGCATCTACGACAACACCGGCACCATGGAGCCGGCGTGGCATCCCGTCGAGCGCGCGGACCATCCGGCCAAGTGGCACTGGTGCCATATCGACGTCGCCGAGACCGAGATGACCAAGTGGGGCAGCGCCTGGCGCCAGAAAGCGGACGCGCACCCGACCACGACGCCGGATGAGTACGGCGGGTTGGGCACCATGCGCTTCACGGCGCGCGTCAAGCTGGGGCGCAAGGAGGTTTGGGCGCGCGGCAAAGAGCACATGGACAAGTCGGGTCTGAAGCGCGGCATCGCCACCGTCCGGTTCCGGCGCGACGACACCCCCGTCGGGTATATGACCGAGCTGATCAACGTCCCCTATGTCTATGGGTCGAGCACCACCACGGGCCGGGACAAGGACCACCAGGCCGAGCGCGGCGTCGGGTCCGACTGCGCGGACATGGTCATCTACGGCTGGCGCCGCGCCGGCAAAAAGCAGGGCTACACGTGGACCGGCGGCCTCAAGTCACGATCGAAGCGCCGCGCTTGGGTCACGGCGCTGAAGGGCGGAAAGTACCGAACGGCGGACGGCAAGCCGATCAAGTTTGGTCGCGACGTTCGCGTGGGTGACATGTTTCTTTGGAGCGGGCACGTCGCGGTCATCGCCGAGAAAGACAAGACCGGCTACCTGACGCCCAACACGATGATCCTGCAGACGGTCATCGAGAGCACGGCGCTCATTCCGTTCAAAAAAGTGGGTTTTGGATTCGATTCGCCGCCGTTCGATATCAGGCGTGCGAAGTGGGACAAGCGCAAGTAAGGGCGCTCAGACCTCGAGGATGTCGGCTTCCTTGGCGTCCGCGATCGAGTCGATCTTCTTCACCCACGCGTCGGTCAGCTCCTGGACGCGATCCTTGCCCTTCTTGAGGTCGTCCTCAGGCAGGTTGTCCACCGTCTCCAGCATGTCTCGGCCGTCGCGTCGACACCCGCGGACGCTAACTTTGGCGTCCTCGGCGATGCGGCGGACCTGCTTGACGAGCTCCTTGCGACGCTCGCCGGTCAGCGGCGGGATCGGCAGTCGGATGATCTCGCCATCGTTGTTGGGGTTCAGCCCCACGTCCGAGATCAGGATCGACTTCTCGATCAGCGCCAGCAGCGACTTGTCCCAGGGTTTGACGGTGATCAAGCGCGGGTCGGCGACGGTCAGCGCCGCCACCTGGTTCAGTGGCGTCATGCTGCCGTAGTACTCGACGCGGACGCCGTCCAAAACGGACAGGTTGGCTCGCCCGGTACGGATGCGGCTGAGCTCACGCTTGTAGCTCTCGACCGCCTTCTCCATGCTCTGCTGGCAGTCGTCCAGGATTTCGCGAACGTCTTCATGCATGGCTGGCGCCTCCTCGCAGGGTCCCTGCGCGCGACACGTAGGTGCCGATGTGCTCGCCTTGCACGACGCGCCGGATATTGCCCTGCTGATTCAGGTTGAACACGATAATCGGCATGTTGTTGTCCATGCACAGGCTGATTGCGGTGGAGTCCATCACGTGAAGACCCTGCTCCAGCACCTGCAGATAAGTCAACTGCGGGTAGAACTCGGCGTCGTCGTGCTTCATCGGATCTTTGTTGTACACGCCGTCGACCTTGGTGGCCTTCATGATCACCTCTGCGTGGATCTCCATCGCGCGCAGAGCCGCCGTCGTGTCCGTTGTGAAGTAGGGGTTGCCGGTGCCGCCGGCAAAGATCACAACACGGCCCTTCTCCAGATGACGCATGGCGCGCCGGCGGATGTAGACCTCTGCGATCTGGTGCATCTCGATGGCCGTCTGGACCCTGGACGCAACACCCAGCTTCTCCAGCACGTCCTGCAGCGCCACCGCATTCATCACGGTGGCCAGCATCCCCATATAGTCGGCGACCGCGCGGTCCATGCCCTGGGCTGAACCGGCGACGCCACGGAAGATGTTGCCGCCTCCTAACACGATGCCCATCTCCACGCCCATGTCGTGGATCTCGCGCACCTGCTCGGCGACGTTCTGCAATGTCGGAAGGTGGATGCCGTAGGGCTCAGTCCCGCGAAGGGCCTCGCCCGAGAGCTTCAAAAGTATTCGTTTATGAACTGCTGGCATCCCAGTGGTGTGCTTTTGCCTCTACCCGGCCATTTGGGCCGCGACCTCGTCGGCGAAGTTCTCGACCTTCTTCTCGATGCCCTCGCCCAGCTCGTAGCGGACAAAGCGTCGGATCGTGATCTTCTCGCCGATGTTGCCGGTGACCTCGCCCAGGTAGTCTTTGACCGTCTTCTTGCCGGTCTCGTCCTTGACGTACTTCTGCTCCAGGAGCGCCTGCTCCTTGAGCCACTTGTTGATCTTGCCGCCGACGATCCGCTCGGCCAGCGCCTCGGGCTTGCCCTCTTCGACGACCTGCGCGATGAAGATCTTCTTCTTGGCCTCGACCTCCTCCTGCGGGACGTCGTCGGTGCTGACCACGCCGGGGTTCATCGCCGCGATGTGCATGCACAGGTCGTAGACGAACGTCTTGAACAGGTCGGACTTGGCCGCGAAGTCGGTCTCGATGTTGACCTCACACAGGACGCCGATCTTGCCGCCCATGTGGATGTAGGACGCGACGAGACCCTCAGCAGCGATCTTGCCCGACCGTTTGGCCGCCTTACCCTGCTTCTTGACCTCGAGCAGCGCCGCCGCCGCGCCGAAGTCGCCGTCGGTCTCGGTGAGCGCCTTCTTGCAGTCCATCATGCCGGCGCCGGTCGCCTTGCGAAGCTCCATCACCAGTTTGGCTGGAATAGACATGTTTGTACTCCTTCTTCGATGTCTCTCTAGGCGTCCGCCGCGGGAGCGGGCGCGTCTTTGGTCTCTTTGGTCTCTGCAGCAGCCTCGGGAGCCGCTTCAGCCTTGGGAGCCGCCTCGGCCTTGGGAGCCGCCTCGGCCTCGGGAGCCGCTTCGGCCTTGGGAGCCGCCTCGGCCTCGGGAGCCGCCTCGGCCTCGGGAGCCGCCTCGGCCTCGGGAGCCGCTTCAGCCTCGGGAGCCGCTTCAGCCTCGGGAGCCGCTTCAGCCTCATCGGCCTTCACGCCACGCCGCACCACCTCGACCGGCGTATCGGACCCGGACGGGGCCGCCCCATCCTCGGTCAGCTGGTCAGCCGTGAAGGTCTTCTCGAAGCCCTTCACCGTCTGCTTCAGCTGCTCGCTGGAGACGCACGTGTCAGCGATGGCCGCAGCGAACAACCGGATTGCGCGAATCGCGTCGTCGTTGCCCGGGATCGGGTAGTCGACGTGGTCCGGGTCACAGTTGGTGTCGCACAGCGCGATGATCGGGATCTTGAGGCGACGGGCCTCACGCATCGCGATCTTCTCTCGGTTGGGATCCACAATGAAGACCGCCGCAGGGAGGCCGTTCATCTCGCGGATGCCGCCGAGGTTCTTGAGCAGCTTGTCGCGTGCGCGCTCGAAAGAGATGATCTCCTTCTTCGTCAGGCGCTCGACCTGCCCCTCGGCAAGGTTCTTCTCGATCTCGATCAGGCGATCCAAGCTCTGCTTGATCGTCTGGAAGTTGGTCAGCATGCCGCCGAGCCAGCGGTGGGTCACGTAGGGCTGCTTGGCCCGTCCGGCCTCGTCCGCAATGACTTCCTGCGCCTGGCGCTTTGTGCCGATGAACAGGATCTGGCCTTTGTTGCTCACGATGCGCGAGATGAAGTGCATCGCGTCGCGGAACATGCGCAGGGTCTTGCCCAGATTGATGATATGCACCCCGTCGCGCGCGCCGTAGATGTACGGGCTCATCTTGGGGTTCCAACGGGCCGTCTGATGCCCGAAGTGGACGCCTGCCTCGAGCAGGTCACGCATAGATACGTTAGACATTCTTCTTCTCCACTCCGTTTTTCTGCCACTTCCCATTCCACTTTGGCGGCAGGCCGGCAAAGCACGGAGCTCGGTGTGAGGAAGTGTGTGTAATTACAACGTATGTCAAACCCGTCTTAGAGACAGGCGCGCGGTATATAACATGTTTTGAAGACTTAGAGACCGAAAAAGTCGCGGATTCGATCCAGCATTGATTCTTCGACTGGCTCCGGTACCGGCTGGGCCTGTCGGGTCGTCATCTCCCGCCGCTCACGCTGCAGGTTGGTGTTGCGGGCCGTCAGGATCGGCGCGATACGCGCGACCAGCTCTTTCTCGTCGTCTAACAGCGCTCCGAAGGCGTCGTGTTCGATGACAAAAAACGTGGCGTCGGTGATGGTCCGCACGGTCGCAGCGCGGCGCTCGCCGGTCATCAGGGACATCTCGCCGAAGAACTCACCCGCGCCGATAATCGCAACCCGCTTGGCGCCGTTCGATCCGCCGGCCTGGACCAGAACCTCCACCTCGCCGTCGCGCACGAAGAAGAGACTGTCGCCGTCCTCGCCCTGCTGGATTACCGTCTCGCCCGCGCCGAAGGTCTGCTCGGTCATGCCCTGGGCCAGTGTGCGGCGCCCGCCCTCTGTCAGCGGATCGAGAAACGGGATCGCCTGCAGCGCGGCCAGACGTGCCTGATATGCCTGCTGCTCGCGGGCTGTCACGTCCGCGGCCTCCACCTGGTGCACCGTGATGTCGCGAATGGGGAACGGGATGCTGATTCCGGCGCGGCTGAGCCGGTACCAGATGTTGGTGCGCACGCGGTCCTCGATGCGCAGGTAGTCATGGATGCGCGAGATGAAGAAGTGCAGCGTGTAGGCCACGCTGGAGTCTCCAAAGCCCTCGATGACCGCGAACGGCGCCGGCTCGCTGAGCACCCCGGCTGTCCGCGCCGCCTCCTCGAGCAGCTTCTTGCACTGGTTGGGCGGCGTCGCATACGGCAGCCCCACGGTGACCTGGCGCCGGTGGAACGGGTCGGGTCGTGACAGGTTGACCAGCCGCGACGACGTTAGCTGCCCGTTTGGGATGTGGACCGTCTCGTTGGCGGGCGTGACCAGCTTTGTCGACCGCCAGTTGATCTCCAGCACGCGCCCGATGCCGCCGTCGTATTGGATCCAGTCGTTCTCTTCGAACGGCTGCTCGACCTGAAGGGCCAGGCCACTGGCGATGCTGCCCAACGTGTCCTGAAACGCGAGACCGACAACGGCGGTCAGCACCACGGACCCGGTCAGGATGCCGGTCAGGTCCACTCCGAAGTTGCTGAGCACGATGATGGACGAGACGATAAACAGGGCGATCGTCGTCACATCGCGCACGATGACCGGCACGTTGATGTTGCGGCCGCGCTCGAAGAAGCCGTCCACCACAAAGACCGTCAGCGTCTGGATGATGCCCAGCACCAGGACAAAGAGGCTCAGCAGGTGAAGCGTGCGCTGCAGCCCCTCCGACGTCAGCCCACTCATCACGACGAAGCCGGCCAGCGCAAAGTAGAGGCTGAAGCTGCCGTAGGCGCCCGAGCATCGCTTCAGCATCGCCGGATCGTCGCGCCAGGCGCGCCGCCACATGAGCAGCAACAGCAGGAAGAACACCGCCGGCACCAACTGGCTCCACAGCAGGTCCAGCTGGTTGTGGATGCGCTCGCCGGTGGTCACGATCAGGCCCACTTCGGGGATCTGAGCGGGAACCAGCATTACGAAGAAATCCCGGCGGTCGATATCCCACCGGGTGCGACGGTCGGGCTGCTCTGCGACCAGCCGTCGGGCGGCTGTTGCGAGCTTGAGGCGCTGATACCGTTGCCCGTCGGCCGGACCGCGACGCGCGATCAGGTCCACCGCCCGACGGGCATGCGGTCTGGCCGTCTCGTGGTCCGGTCCACGCGGAGTGATCTGGGCTTGGGCCGCCGGGGTGAGCACCCCGAGGGCACCGAAGACCAGCAGGGTCCGGCGCAGCGTCTTACACATGAACACAGTGACTTTTCTATAGCCCGTCAACGCGCTGCGGGTCCAGCACGCGACGTCCTCGCGCTTGACAGCGCCTGTGCCCCCGAGTAGACCGCGTGCCATGTCCGTTGCGACCAAACCGCTCGGCGCAAGCGCCCCAGACGCCACGATCATCATCCCCGTATATAATGAGGAGGGGCTGCTGTCTGCGGCCGTCTCTGAGCTGGTGGGCAAGCTGGACGAGCTGGACTACACCGCGGAGATTCTCATCACCGAGAATGGGTCCACGGACGACACCAAGGAGATCGCGTTTCGCCTCGAGCGCAAGTTCGACTGCGTCCGTGTGCTGATCGGCGACGAGCCCAACTACGGCAAGGCCCTGAAGCGCGGCATCCTGGATGCGCGCGGCCGCTTCATCATCTGCGATGAGATCGATATCTGCGACGTCGACTTCCATACGCGCGCGATGGCGATCCTCCGAGGTGACCAGGCCGATATGGTCGTCGGCTCCAAGGCGCACGCCGACGCCCGTGACCGCCGCCCGATCTTCCGCCGCGCGGGCACCCGGGTCATCAACCTGCTGCTCAAGATCTTCCTGGAGTTCCAGGGCACGGACACCCACGGGTTGAAGGCCTTTAATAAGGAGCGCCTGCTCCGCGTGGTGAATCGATGCATCGTTGACCGGGATCTGTTCGCCAGCGAGTTTGTCATCCGCGCCGAGCGCGCCAACTTCCGTGTTATCGAGGTGCCGGTCGAGATCGTCGAGAAGCGGCCCCCGACCATCCAGCTGACGCGCCGAGTACCGCACGTGCTCAAGAACCTGGCCCGCCTGTTTATCGCGATCCGGATCCGCGGGTGAGTCGCCGGTTCGCCGTCAACGTCGACGTCGACAGCCTGCACCTCTATCACGCGATTCACGGGCTGGACCCCGCCGGCGCGGGCGATGAAGCCTGGGAGGTCGGCGTCCCCCGGTTCCTCGAGCTCTTCAAGCGCTTTGACCTCAAGGCCACGTTTTTTGTCGTGGCGTCCGATCTCGAGCGCGAGGGGCCGCGACGAGTGGCAGCCGAGCTTGTCCGCGCCGGTCACGAGCTTGCCAGCCACACGTACAGCCACCCCTACGATCTGATCAAGAAGAGCGACGCCGACATCGTCGCCGAGATCGAGCGCGCAGAAGAGCCCTTGAGCCAGCTTCGCGGCACCGCCGTGGCCGGTTTCCGCGCGCCCGGCTACAACATCGACAAGCGCGTACTGCAGGTCTTGGCGGACCGCGGGTATCTCTACGACTCCAGCCTGCTGCCGTGTCCACCGTATTACGCGGCCAGGGCGGCGGTCATCGCAAAGATGCGTCTGACCGGACGACGAAGCCGCTCGATCGTGGGAGATCCGCGCTCCGCCTTTGCCTCGCGCGCGCCCCACCGGACGCCCTCAGGGCTGTTGGAGCTGCCGATGACCGTCCTGCCGGGGGTGCGCTTGCCGGTGATCGGGACGTCGCTGGCACTCATGGGGCCTCTCGCCGCCGCCGCGCTGCGCCCGATAATGTCGCGCATGGAGTTCGTAAACCTGGAGTTTCACGCTGTCGACATGATCGACTTCGCGGACCTGATGGACTCGCCGCTGCCCCAGTATCAGCCGGACCTGCGCCGTCTCCTACGTGAGAAGCAGCCGGCCTACGAGGCGGTGCTCAAGGCGTCGCGCGGCGCAGAGAACGACACGCTCGAGGGGTTTTCTCAGCGCTGGTAGCCCCGGCTTGAGAGGAGGGACCCAGGCATTGCCGTTCGCAGTTGCACTCCGCCCCAATTGGACAGTAGTAGCAGCGGTCGGCGCAGCCACCCGTACAGATGAGCCCCGGCTGAGTCGGGCAGCCCTGACACGAGCCCCGCGTGCACTGACAGCACGTTCCGCAGCCCGCGAGCAGGATCGCCGCGACCAGCACACACAGGAAACCGGCCACGGAGCGGATCAAGAGGCCGGCGCCTTATCGGGACAGGCCGGTGACAATGAGCTCCAGCGCCGCGGTCGCGGAGGTGCGCGGCGTGACGTTGGCGTCGATCGCCCGGCGGAGATAGAACCCGTCGAACAGCGCCACGATCGCCTCGCTGATCGCGCGCGAGTCGTGCTCCTTCAGCTCGCCCGAGGCGACGCCCTTGTCCAGCGAGCTCTTTATGAACTCGACGAAGCCCTCATGGTGCTTGCGCTTGACCGCTTTCAGCTCTTCGTTGACCACCGCCGCCCCGTTGAGGACCAGCGCCAGCCGGAAGTAGTCCGGGTCCGCCTCGATCATCGACAGGTTGACGTCCGCCAACCCGCCGATCAGCTCCCGCGTGGTGTTGTACTGATCCGTGTCGGCCTGCCAGCGCCGCAGAACGGTGCCGTACGTCTCGTTGCAGATCGCGCGGAAGATCTCCGCTTTGGACGCAAAGTGGTGATAGCAGCCACCAAGGCTCAGCCGAGCCTCTTTGCTGATATCGCGCATCGTCGTCGCGTCCAGGCCTTTGGCAATGAAGCATCGCTTTGCCGCGTCGACGATCTGGCGCCGGCGCACCTCCTCGGGCTGGTGTTTAGCCATGGAGGGTCCTCCTTTTCAGGAACATGGTCATCGCGGCGAGCAACAGCAACATGAGCGTGCTGCCCGCCGGTGGGTTGTGATCGGTACCGCGGGCGGCCACAGCGCAGCCGCCGTCATCCTTGTCACCTTTGGTCTTGCTGCCCGACCCGCCGCTGCCGCCGCCGTCGTCGGTGCCGCCCAGGTCTGTGCCGTCGGTGCCGCCGACGCAGATGCCGTCGACCGGGGCTGAGCCGTCGGGGCAGAGCTCCGCGTCGATGCACTGGCCGGAGTCGCAGGACTGACCTGGCGCGCACGTGCCGCACAGGCCGCCGCAGCCGTCGCTGCCGCACGGGTTGGTCGCCGCACAGCTGGGCACGCAGCTGTCGCTGACGCACTGTCCGTCCACGCACTTATCGTTTTTGGAGCAGTTGCCGCACGAGCCGCCGCAGCCGTCGTCGCCGCACTGCTGACCGGGATCGCATTTGGGCTCGCAGGCACCCTTCTCCACGCAGTCGAAGCCCTGGCCGGCCTTGGCCGCGCACACCAGACCCTGGGCAGCGCAGTTGACCTCGCTGACCGCGCCGTCGTCGCCACAGAACTTGAGGACGTCGCCGTCACACTGGCCCGTAGTCGGCACGCCGCCGCAGCCCGCGTTGGGCTTGTCTTCGCAGACCCCGCTCTTGCACTCCTGCTCTTTGGCGCACGCGCCGCAGCTGCCGCCGATACCATCGGGGCCGCACTCCTTGTTTTCGCAATCGGGCACGTCGATCGGGGGCGGCTCCACGCATTTATTGACCTTGTCGCACACCAGGCCTGTCGGGCAGTCGCCGCAGTACCCACCGAAGCCGTCATCGCCGCACTCTTTGTCGTCGCACTTCGGCTGGTCGGACGTTTGGACACATTGGCCTTCTTTGCAGGACAGGCCGTCCTCGCAGCTGCCGCAGGAGCCGCCGCAGCCGTCGTCGCCGCACACCTTGCCGTCGCAGCTCGGAGCACATCCGACGCATTGGCCGCTGGCGTTGCAGTTCAGCCCAGCAGCGCAGTCGCCGCACGACCCGCCGCAGCCATCGGGCCCACACACCTTGCCCGTGCAGTCACAGACCGGCGGGGGCTCGCCCGTGCACTTCCCGGTCGCGGGGTCGCACTCTCCGCTGGCGCATTTGGTGTATTTCGGCAGCAGGTTGCCGTCTTGCTCGGTGCAGGTCCAGCTGTGGAAGCCGTCCTGGCTGCACCCTGTCTCGCCGGTCGCGCACCCGTCACCGCCCGTGCATTGCTCGGTCGGCAGGCAGTCGTACCAGAACTGCTCCGGGTTCCAGCCGCAGCAGCCGTCGGAACACGGGAATGTCTGCTTCTGCCCGTTGGCGCAGTAAGTCAGCGAGTCGCCCTCGCACACCCCCTCGATCGAGATGTCGCCACAGGCGTCGATGCATTTATTGGCCTCGCAGCTCAGCCCGCCCGTGCACACGCCGCAGGTGTTGCCGCAGTCGTTGAGGCCGCACTCTTTGCCCTCACAGCTGTTGTCGCAGTCGACGTTACACTGCTTGGGGAACTCCGCTGGACCGTCGCCGGATTGGTTGCAGTCGTAGTAGCCGCCCGCATCGTTCCAACCGCATCCGCCCTCGCCGCATTGCAGCGCCTGTTTTGCGTTGTTCTCACACCACAGCACGGTGTTGTCCGCCTGGCAGCAGCCCTCGTAGGTCAGCCCCTCACATCCGTCCGCCGCGATGCACTGCCCCACGTCGTTGCAACTTGAGCCGGCCTCGCAGGCCCCGCATACGCCGCCGCAGCCGTCTGGGCCGCATGCCTTGCCGTCGCAGTCCGCGGTACAGCCAGCCTGCACGACGCAGTCGAACTCGTCGGAGCCCTCTTTTTTGGCGCATTTATAGTTGCCCAGCTGCTTGCAGTCGTACGTGAGCAGCTCCTCTTCCTGGCACCAGATAAGGGTGTCGCCGTCGCACTTGCCCTCGAACGTGACGTCGCCGCACCCCGCCACCGCCTCGCACTGGCCCGCCGCGCAGTTCTCACCTGCCGCGCAGGAGCCACAGGAGCCGCCGCAGCCGTCCGGACCGCAGGTCTTGTTCGTGCAGTTGGGTTGGCACACGGACACGCACTTCTGCTGCGGATCGCACACCTTGCCCTGGGCGCAGCTGCCGCATGAGCCGCCACAGCCGTCGGAGCCGCACTGCTTGCCCGCGCAGTCCGCGGTGCAGTTGGAGACGCACTGGCCGGCGTCGCATGCCAGACCGATATCGCAGCCGCCGCATGAGCCGCCGCAGCCGTCATCGCCGCACATCTTTCCCGCGCAGTCCGGGGTGCACGTGCCGGGGCAGGCCAGCGGATACGCGCCGCTCGGGTCCGCACCCTCGCCGCCGCAGTCGTACCAGCCCGAGTCGCCGCCCGACGCGTTCCAGCCACAGCCGTTGGCGCCGCAGCTCTGGTTGCTCATCTGACCCTGCTGGCAGAACTTGAGCGTGGCGCCGTCGCAGCAGCCGATCACGTCGATGCCCTGGCAGGGATCGGTCGGAATCACGCACTCGCCGCCGACGCAGCTCGCGTTGCCGCTGCACGTGCCGCATGAGCCGCCGCAGCCGTTTGAGCCGCACTCTTTGTTCGTGCAGTTGGGCTCGCAGCCGCCGCCGTCGCACTGCAGCGGGGCGTTTGCCAGCGGGCCCGCGCCGCTGCCGCCACACGCGTAGGACAGCGTGTCGTCGCTCCAGCCGCACCCGGCGCCTCCGCAGCTCTGGGTGGTGATGCCGTTGGAGCCGCACGTCTGCAGGTTGGCGCCGTCACAGCAGCCCTCGTAGCCCAGGTCGCACGAGCCGCCGCCGGTGCCGGACGGGAAGCAGTTGAAGTCGCCGCTGCACAAGAGCGACGGGTTGCTCTCGACTTTATCCAGCGGGCCGGTCGGCACCGTCATGGTGATGCAGTGGATCGCGCCGCTCCACTGGATGAGCCCCGTCGAGTCGATCGCGGCGTGCGTCCAGCTCGGCATCGCGTCCTCCCACACCGCCAGCGCCTCGGCCTGGAAGGTGGTGTCGTCCGTGTAGATCGGGACGAGGTTGACGCCGTTGGTGAACAAGGAGTTCACGTACGTGCGCCAGACCTGCTTGTTGGAGTTGGACGGCATCGGCAGACGCGTCACTGACAGCGTGGAGCCGTCGTTGAGGATCGCGGCCTCCAAGATGGCCTCGTCGTCGTCCATCGTGGCCTTGTTTGTGGAGTCCTGCCAACTCTTGTACTCGCCCAGCATCACTTTGCCCGGCGCGTACATCTTGGCGAACATATCCGAGTGGGTCGTGCCTTCGCCCACCAGCGGCTTGACCACGATGTTGGTCTGACAGCCCAGGTAGTCCTTTTGGTACTTGTGAATCTTGGCCTGGCTGGTGCCGCCGTACCAATAGACGCCCTGCGAGTAGATGCAGTTGCCCAGCCCGTCGGCGATGTACGTGCCGCCCTCCCACTGCAGGGGCTGGCGGTAGACGTTGATGCCGAACTCGTTGCCGATCAGGGTCGGCAGCGCGTCGTCGTAGACCCGCTGGTGGTAGTAGCGCGGGTCGATGAACGCGACCGTGCCGTCGGGAGCGCGCGCCGACAGCGGGCCGTAGTCGCGCATCCAGATCGAGTTGTTGGCCATGTTCAGGTACTTCAGGCCCGCGGTGCTCACGCCAAACGACGACATGGTCGCGTTGAAGTGCTGCTTGTCCGCGTTGCCCTCGTGCACCACATAAATTTGAATCGCGTTCTTCGAGTTGGCGACGATCCCGGCGTACGTCTCTGGAAACACCTTGTTCCAGGTCAACAGCATCGATTGGTGGTCGTCCCACTGCCCCACTGCGCGAAGCGGAGTCTGCGGCGCCGCAGTGATCCCGAAGATGTTCGGGTTGGCCAGCCGGTAGTCGTCGTATTGGTCGCCCTTGCCGGCGCCGTTGCGCTCGCCCGGCATCGGATGCGCAGGGAGCATGGGCTTGTCGGCCCGGATGCTCTCAGACGGTTGGTCGGTGTTATCTTTGGGCGTCTGCGAGCCGCAGGCAGCCATCAAACAACACGACAACATGATCAGGATCCGCTTGAGAACGTACATCTACATATGGCTCCAGAACTACAGAGGGGCGCAGAGTATGCACCAGCGCATCGATCGGTCAAGACAGACTTATCAACAGGTGCTTGACACGTCGGGCGCGCCATCGCTACGTTAGCGCCGTCTTATAGAACAGTGGTGCCAGTGGAGGGATCATGCGGTTCGTAGTGTGCGCATTGTCAGCAGTTGTTATCGCCGGTTGTGGCTTGCTTGGTGGGGCCGGGATCGCCGTTCCTGTGGAAGACAAGGACTTCGTCACCGACGCGAAGGGCGCCATCGTCCAGTTGAAGGCCGATTATGTTCTGACCAAAGGCATCGGCGCCGTGGTCCAGCAGAAGATCGACGAGTTCCTATACATCGAGGACGGCCTGAAGCTCGGCCGTGTGAAGTGGAAGGACTTCCGCTCAGAGCTGGATGCGTGCTGGAACGCCCCGCTCGAGACCGTCGCGAAGGTCGAGCAGCGCGCGGTCAAGGCGGTCGACGCCGCACAGCAGTTCAAGAACCGTACGACGCTGCACGAGGTGCGCGCCGTTCAGGACACAACGTGGAACGCCGTTCAGAAGGTGCGAGCCTGTCCGCAGTCTCTGACCGACAAGGTCAAGGGCATGCCGCGGCGCGCGTCCGACGAGGCCAAGGCCTGGGCCCAGGGCAAGTTCCAGATTCTCAACGACCTGCGCGTGCTGCTCAAGAGCGAGCTGCCGACGCGCGTAAAGGCACTGCCGACCAACGCGGTCTCGAACGTGGGTGTGGTCGCCAAGCAGCTGGCCAGCGCGCAGACCTGGCAGGCGACGCTCAACAAGATGGGTAAGTCGGCTGCGAACCAGGCCAAAACCAACCAGGCTCAGGTCAAGCAGCTGCAGGGCATTCAGAAGCAGGCCAACGGCTTGAAGGACGAGGTCGTCAAGGACGCCAGCCAGCTGAGCACCCAGGCGGTCGAGCTGGGCGTGAAAGTCACCGACGGCATCAACGGCTTCAAGAACTAGTACCCCGCCCCAGGGGCGGCGTACAGGGGGGCTACGGCTCCCCTTCGTCTTCCTCTTCTTCTTCATCCTCCGCGCTCTCGAGCAGCTCTTCCAGAGCCGTCTTGATGAGCGCAGCCGCTCTGTCGGCGTCCTCTTCGCGGACCACCACCGCACCCCAACCCCGCGTTGCCTGAAACAGGCCGTCGTACGCCGTGTCGCGGTAGCTCTCGATCACATGCGGGATGCCGCGATCCTCCAGCACATCGTGCAGCACCATGGCCTCGATCTGGTTGCTCAGAACGTGGACGCGAAACAGCGGCCCGCCGTCGGGGAGCTTGGCCAGCTGCTCGCCCAGCGGGACGCCCAGCGGCGGCAGTGTCTTGGTATCGGAGGTGCTCATAGCGCTCTCAGGTGATGATCAGCGGCTCGTTGTCGCCGTGGTCGTGATCGTGATCATGGTCGTGATCGCAGCCCGGTCCGTGGACGTGGCCTCCCGCGTCGGCTGACGCGCCCATGCCCTTGCCGGCCAGCAGCATGTCGATGTCGATGATCCCGTGGATCGAGTCACGGCACCACGGGATGTCCAGCGTCTTCTGTGTCGCGTCCAACAGCGCATCTGCGGTGGCCAGGCTCATGGCGGCGCACTCGGCGTCGCCACGCTTGAAGAGTGTAAACGCCGTGTCGGTCAGGCGGGCCGCGCACTTTTGGCGCATGGCCTCATCAAAGACCTCGTCGGCCAGGCGGTCGACCTCATCGGTCACGCGCTCTCGGCGCTGCACGTCGTCCACGACCACCGGGCTCTCCATGGCGTTCTCCAGCCGTTGCGAGGCGGCCTTCTGCCAGTCGTCTTCCATCACGGGGCGGTCGCATTTGCCGCCGATGTAGTGGGTGTGATCGCCGTGATGCTGCACCCGGCCCAGCAGCTCACCGCTGCGTGCGACCAGCGAGGCGTCCACCGTGCCGATCAGCGTGCGCGCCGGGTGCTCGCCGTCGTGGGTGTCGCCTTGCTCGATCAGCGCCTGCAGCTGCGGCCACTCTTCGGGCAGCGGCTTGTTGGCGGCGCGGTGCCGAGTCATGGCGGCCTGGATCTTCGAGCGGACGTAGGCGGGGTCCGCCTCCACAAAGTAGATGTCCAGGTCGGACCCGCGCGGATCGGAGATGCGATCGATCAGCCGCTTGATGCGCGTGCGGCTGGGCTCCTCGATGGAGACCAGCTCTTCGAAGCCGTTTTCATCAGCGACCGCGTAGCAGGTCACCGCTTGTCCGTAGGGGCGGCCCGACAGCAGCAGCAGCTCCTCGCCTGACGCCAGCGGGACGCTGATGAACGACGGCAGCACGTCGGTCTGGTACCCGATGGTGGCGACCCGCCCGGTGGGCAGCTCGCACGCGATGCCGCGCGTCTTGAGCTTGTGCACGGCTTTGCCGGCTGCCTTGCGCGCCTTCTTGGGCAGACCGGCTGCTTTTAGGATCGCCAGGCGTGAGCCGTCCTGGCGGTCGGTCAGGGTCGCGACCAGCGAGAGAAGTCCCTCCAGGCTCGAGCTCGCCAGGGCCTCGCCCGCGCTCAGGTCCGCGGGCTGAGACAAGAAGTCGCGCATCGCGGCCACTTCCGCCTGCTGCTCGGTCGGGATCTCGGCGTCTTCAGATGTCAGCCAGGTGGTCTCAAACGGCATACTGCACCTCCGGCTGGGTACCTTAACCGTCTTGCGACAAAGCGCAATAGCGGCGTTGCGGGGGCGGGCGGGGATCGTTGACCCCACTGGCCTCGGAGGTGACGTGAATTGCCAACTTGTCCAAGCGGGTCAAAACAGGGCCCGTTTATGTGATTTCAGCTACTTATGGAGATCGTAGCAATTCCGGGGAATCGCGTGTCCCCAGCAGGGTATGACAAAGTGGCACGATTTGCGGAAAACGTACGAACGTACGGTTTTGTTGTAAAAGTCCTTTGTTTCCGGTGGTTATCAATGATCCACAAAGTTGGATCGATCCGTGCACATCTGGATGGGCGTTGAGCCAGTTCGGTGAACGTTGTTTGTTCCTGTTCTGTCTGAAGTTGGTAGTACGCTGAAGTTCCTGTTGCTCCTGTTACTTGAAAATCTGTTCTGAGAATGGCACCGGGCGTTGCCGTTGGTAGTTAGCTGAACCTGTTCCTGCCCTGGTGTTGAAAGCTGTAGCTGATAGCTGGTTGTTTGCGGTTTCGTTCTAATTGACATTCTCAGCGCTGAATTGACTCGACAAAGGCGACGGCCGCCGATGTGCTGCAAGGCACGTGGGTATTCGTCAACGGGGTTCGGGGGAGGAGAACCGGGGGGTTCTCCTCTTACCTTTTGGTGGGTAGGATGGCCCATGCCTTTCGATCTTTCCGAGCTGCCTGACAAGCTTCGCGGCAGCCGCTCATCATCAACTGCAGCGGAAGACCCAGCTTCACCGCAAGACGCAGTATCACCACAAGACGTATTGTCCTGGGCGCTCGAGCGCTTTGGGGATCGCATCGTCGTGGCCTCCAGCTTCGGGGTGGAGGACGTCGCGTTGATCGATATGGCCGCGGCGATCCGACCCGACGTGCGCGTCTTCATGCTGGACACCGGCCGGCTCCATCAGGCGACGTATGACGTGATGGATCGAATCCGCAATCGCTATCAGCTGCGGATCGAGGTCATGTTTCCGGACGCCCCGCGCGTGGAGGCGATGGTTCGGGAGCACGGGATCAACCTCTTCTACGACTCCCCCGAGAGCCGGCGGCGCTGCTGCCTGGCGCGCAAGGTGGAGCCGCTGAAGCGCATGCTGACCACGGTGGACGCCTGGGTCACCGGCCTGCGCCGGGATCAGGGCGTCACTCGCGGCCAGGTCGCCCACGTGGAGCTGGACCACGCAAACAACAGCATCGTCAAAGTCAATCCGCTGGCCGACTGGACCAGCGAGCAGGTCTGGGACTACGTGAAGGCCAATCGGGTTCCCTACAACGCCCTGCACGACGGCGGCTTTCCGAGCATCGGCTGCGAGCCCTGCACCCGCCCGGTCAAGCCCGGCGAAGACGCCCGATCCGGGCGGTGGTGGTGGGAAAATCCTGACACCCGAGAATGCGGTCTCCACCTCAAAGTTTGACCCGTACCTCTATATATAGGCGCGGCAGCACTGAGACTTTCTGTCCCCCAGGCCCAGAAAATCGCCCTATATACACGGTGAAAATAAAAAAATGGGTCGCGATTTCCGCAGGTTGAAACGGCGGTATCACAATTTTTGCATCCCGTGGGCTTCCAAGCGACCCTCCCCCTACGTATAGTCGTCGTCGGGAGGTTCTCCACAGGCATCGAAGACTCGTTTTTTGGAGGGGGAGTCACGGTGCTGTTATTGGGGAGGCTGATCATGGGTTGGAGAGCTAGTTGCACTGACGTGTAGCCTTTAGGATTAACGAAACGTCACGCCGGATGTTTGGTTTGGTCCGTCGGGTACAGGTGAGTGTCCTCGCCTTTCTTCCCTTATATCTGCAGCAATCTTCCGACAGGGCGCGCATGGGCTGAGGGGTCTGCTCTGCGTGTCGTTAAGGTGCGTTGCAAAAAGGGGGGGAGCATGATCCGACATGCATCCCGTTGTTGTCTTTTCGTTTTCGTGGTCTCCGTGTGCACGACCTGCACCGATTCAGCGCCGAGCGCGCCGGATGTGATGAGCGAGTTGCCAGGCGCTGAAGCCGGCAGCTACCGCACGTTCGGGGCAGCTGCAGAAGCGCCGAAGGTCACTATCCTCACACCCGAGAACTTCGCCGAGGTCAAGACCGGGGGCGATGGGGTCGATCCAGCGGGCAAGTGCGTCGTCGAGATGACGTTCACGACCAACTGCGAGACCGAGATCGGTGACGGGACGTACAAGCTCGCCTGGTACGACAACGGTCAGCTGGCCGTCGGGACTCAGAACTCGACGGATCCGATCAGCTTGTCGTTGGGCTATGGCGATCACCAGATCACGCTGGCCGTGGTCGACGCCAACGGCAAAGCGCTGGGCAACGAGTCGTCGCGCGCGGGCGTCCGTGTGCGTTGTACCAAGCAATGCGTTAACGACCCCGACTGCACGGACGGCTTCTTCTGCAGTCCCACCGCCTGTATCCCCAAGGCGGACGGCACCAAGCTCTGCGCGTTTGGTTCACCCCCCTTCGAGAACTGCTGCCAGGACAAGTTCGAGTGCACCTTCGGCCAGTTCTGCAACACGAGCAGCAACCTGTGCGTCTCCTGCCTGGCGGATACCGACTGCAACGACAAGAACTTCTGCACGACGGACACCTGCGGCCCCTCAGGTACGTGCAGCTTCGTGAAAGAGAACCCGCTGTGCTGCGACTGCACTATCGTCAGCGACCCCGCGCAGACCATCGCCAAGCAGTGCAACGACAGCAAGTTCTGCACGATCGACGGCTGTGATTGCACGACCAACACATGCACCAAGACCACCAAAACCTTTAAGCAAGGCCTGTGCTGCGAGACAGGCGACCACGCGTCGTGCGTGGACACCGATGTGTGCAACGTCGACTTCTGCATCGCGAACATCTGCCGCCACTCTCCCCCCCTCCCCGGGACCCTCCAAGGCAAGACGTGCTGCAACAACGACGCTGGGTGCAAAGACGGTAACGTCTGTACGACGGACAGCTGCAACACCACGACGAACATCTGCGAGTTCACGCCCGTAAACGATGCTCTGTGCTGCAACAACAAGGCTGACTGCGACGATGGAGACCCCAAGACCATCGACAGCTGCAACCTCTTCCAGTGCGTCAACACACCGGACCCCGCCTACTGCGAGTTTTCCCCGCAGAGCAAGATCGTCGTCAATGAGATCTTCCCGGACCCGGCTGCCGTCAGCGACAACCTGGGTGAGTGGATCGAGCTGCACAACCAAAGTGCCGCCGCGATCGACATCAGCGGGTGGGTCTTGACCGAGAACGGCGCCGCCGCTGCGTCGGTCACGATCAGTGACGGCATCGCGCTGTTGGTGCCGGCGGGCGGCTATGTGGTCCTCTGCCGCAACGGCGACAAGACGAAGAACGGCGGGATCACCTGCGACTTCACATACGGCACCACCTTCACGCTGGCCAACGGTACCGGCGGCGACAGCGTGGTCATCAAGGACGCCACGGGCAAGATCCACGACCAGGTGGCCTACGACAACGGCGTCAACTTCCCGAAGACCACGTCCGGCACGGCGCTGGCGTTGACTCACCCGGGCAAGGACAACGAGCAGGGCGCAAGCTGGAAGCTGGCGACAGCGACCATCGCCAACAGCACCGACAAGGGCACGCCCGGCGCAAAGAACGACGTGTTCGCGCTCTTCGCCAACCCGACGTGCGACGACAGCGATTCGTGCACCACCGACACCTGCGTGCCGGTCGGGACGCTTGCCAGCGGCCTGGGCTACGGCACGTGCAAAAACGGCAACATCAAGATCGCGGATTGCTGCAACCAGGTCAGCGACTGCGTCAAGCCGTCCGTGTGTCACACGGCGACGTGCGTCGCCAGCAAGTGCAACTTTACGCTGATCCCGGCGCCGGGTTGCTGCACCACGAACTCTGCGTGTGCGGACACGCTGACCTGCAACGTGGACCTGTGTATCGGCGCCAAGTGCAAGTACGGCCCGGACATCGGCAAGGTCGGCACCTTCTGCTGCGACTCCGACGCGGACTGCGGCAACGTCAGCAACCCGTGCGTGTCCAACGTGTGCGACCTGGACGACGGCAGCGCCAACAAGAACAAGTGCAAGCCCCCGGTCATCAAGGCCGGCGCCAACTGCTGCACCATCCTGGTGGACTCTGGCTCGACCGAGTGCGACGACGGTGATCCGTCCACCACGAACGCGTGCGTGAACTACCAGTGCGTCTACCCGGCCAACAAGGGCTACTGCGACGCGACGGTCAACAACTGCGGTCTGGACGGCAACCCGTGCACTGACACCGAGTGCGACACGGCGACCAAGACCTGCAAGCTGGGCAAGGTCAAGGACTGCTGCACGGTGCTGGCCGACTGCAACGACGGCAACACCTGCACCAAGGACGCCTGTGACTTCAACACCAACACCTGCGTGTTCACGCCCAAACCCAACTGCTGCACCAAGGCCGACGAGGCCACGATCTGCTCCGACGGCAACACCTGTACAACGGACACCTGCATCGGGCTGACGACGCTGACCGACGGCACCCAGGTCGGCACCTGCCGCTCGGTGAAGAAGGACCCGAACTGCTGCACGGTGGCGGCGGACTGCAACGACAAGAACGCGTGCACCACGGACACCTGCGGCGACGTGGAGGAGAACGTCTGCGCCTTTACGCAGATCACCAAGGAAGAGAACGGCGGGGCGACCTGCTGCGATCCCAACGGCAAGGACTCGATCAACACCCAGTGCAACGACGACAACCTGTGCACCATCGAGACCTGCGAGGACAACAAGTGCACTCCGGTGCCGGTGCCGCCCAACATCTTCGGCAAGTGCTGCGACTTGACCGTGGAGCCCGACGAGGGCGTCGCGTGCAACGACGGCAACCCGTGCACGCTGGACAAGTGCATCTTCGGCCGCTGCCGCAACCTGGCGGCGGGTAACGCGAACTGCTGCCTGGGCGACGCGGACTGCCCGTCGGACGGCAACTCCTGCACCGTGGCCAAGTGTGACCTGACCGCGGGAAGCGACACGCTCAACAAGTGCCTGACGACGCCGCTGGACTCGTGCCTGGTGTCACTGCCTTACGAGGAGCTGTGGACCGGCGTGAAAGCGCTGCCCAAGGGCATTCAGCAGCTGGGTTGGGAGAAGTGGAGCGACCCGGCCAAGGCCGCCAATGCCCTGCCGAACTGGCAGGTGACGACCGAAGGCTCGCTGGGCCCGGACGAGCACATGCGCTTCAACTGGACGCCCATCAAAAACGACTATCGCGCGTGTCTGGTCAGTCCCAAGCTGAACTCCGCCAACTATGATGGTCCGCAGGTCCTCGTGCAGGCCAACCATAAGTGGCTGTCCCTGCAGATCGAGCACTCGCTGGGGCTCGTCGGGACGTCGCCGAAGTTCAGCATCTTTGCGTTTGAGCAGGATGGCGCCATTCTCGCCGACGAGATGCCGCCGACCCTGGCCGAGGTGACAGCCAAGGGCTGGGCCATCGACACGATCTACAACGAGAAGGTCGAGGCAGCGACGTTCACCGAGCGCCTGAGCAACTTCAACCTGTCGAAGCACGCGATTCACTACGGCAGCCAGAAGACGCGCATCGCGTTGTGCATCGAGGGCGCGACCACGCTGGACATGAAAGAGTGGGAGATCGACGCGTTCCGCTTCAGCTGGGGCCTGCCCCCGCGCTGGGGTGGCCCGGGCAAGGGACCGTACGCCGGCGAGGGCACCTGCCCGCTGCTGAACGTCGAGTACCCGGCGCCTCCGAAAGAGGTCAAAGCGGTCGTGGGCGCCAAAAAGGCCGTCCTGGTGTCCTGCACCGAGGACGACATCATCTGGAACCCGTTCTTGAAGTTCCCGGAGTTCAAGGTTCTCTCGGGTCCGTCGTTTGTGAAGATCAAGCAGGCCACCCCGGACTGGGACTTTGCGACCTGCACCTGGCACAACTGGCTGGAGATCGACGGCGCTACCAGCGACCTCGTGGGCCCGCACAAGATCCGCATCAGCTGCAGCGACGGCTTCTTTGAGGTCCGCCACGACATGACCCTGCAGCAGCTGCTGGGTGACGGCTATCTCATCTGGCAGCCCAGCGACGTGACCAGCGAGTCCGGCGCCAAGCTGCAGGCCGCGATCAAGGCCTACGATCGTCCCACGCACCTGATCCAGAACCTGGACCTGTACAGCCTGGAGACGCTCAAGAACCTCAAGGGTCTCTTCATCGTGCTGGGCAACCGCAACGCCAACCACGTGTTGACGTCGGCCGAGGCGGCCAAGCTGCAGAGCTACATCGCCGCGGGCGGCAAGGTCTACATGGAAGGCGGCGAGGTCTGGGGCGACGACGCTCAGACGGCCTTCCAGCAGGCGTTCAACTGCGTGTCGACCGCCGGCAACAAGGCGATCAACGGCCCGCTGGTCGGTCGAAACTTCCTGGCTCCCGGCTCCACGGACAACACCAACCAATGGGGCGTCAACGCGGCCAACGCGTTCCACAACTCATACGTGGACACGCTGCAGCGCAAGGTCGGGACCAAGGCGTACTCGATTCTGCGCAACGGCGTGACCGGCACGCACAACGTCATGATCGCGTACGACGACACGCTCAGCAGCGGCAAGTACCGGACTGTGGCCTCGACCGTCAGCTTTGCATCGCTCGAGAAGATCGCCGGTCAGGCTGACGTCAACCTGGTGGTCACCAAGATCATCGACTTCTTGGAGAACGGCGCTGAGACCTGCAACGCGCAGGCCTGTCTGCCCACCTTCCCCGACGGTTGTCAGTGTGACGACTCCAACCCGTGCACCACGGATGCCTGCGGCAGCAACGGCAAGTGCGTGCACGTCTTGCAGGCCGGGTGTACGTCCTGCACCAACGACGAGGACTGCTTGGCCAGCCAGGCGTGTGACTGCAACGAGAAGGTTTGCGTCAACATCCCCGGTGAGCTCAGCAAGTCGTCGCCGAAGAAAGGCATCGACACGGGCGTGGGCACGCAGACCGTCACCACGTCACACACGTTCACGTCGACCAAGACCTCCGAGTTGGTGGTGGTCAAGCTTCGCGCGAATCACACCTGGCGGGGGCAGCTGAAGGTCGAGGTCGAGGCACCGAGCGGCGCCAAGTTCGAGGCCAAGGCGGCCAACCCCAACGACTCCAGCGACAACGTGTTCGAGACCTACGGCTTCGCCACGTGCAAGACCCAGGACCTGGGGCTCAAGGGTGAGTCGATGACGGGGACCTGGAAGGTTCACGTCACCGATACGGTCGCCGGTTCACAGGCGGGCTTCGTGCAGGACGTCCTGCTGTTCGTGACGGACAGCACGCTCAAGTGCACGCCCGCGACGGTCAAGAACGACTGCAAAGAAGACGACAACAAATGCGACACCGCCAGCTGCGTCAACCTGGTGTGCAACTACACGCCGGTGGTGTGTGACGACGCCGATCCCTGCACCGACAACAAGTGCATCATCGCGACCGGCTGTGACTACCCGGCCAAGAGCTGCGACGACAGCAAGATCTGTACGACCGACTCCTGCCAGGCGGCGGACGGCAAGTGCCTGAACCCGCAGATCCAGAACTGCACGAACCCGGCGTGCGTCACCCACTTCGACTGCGGCTTCGATGACTGGTGCAACGCGGGCGTCTGCACGCCGATCGTCTTTAACTATAAGGTGGAGACCCCGGACGGCCTGGTGGCCATCCCGGACAACGACCTCAACGGCACGACCTATCTGTTCGAGGCCGACAACCCCAACGTCATCCGCGACATCCGTATCAAGGTGCAGGTCAAGCACACGGCCTCGGACGACCTGCAGATCACGCTGATCGCACCGGACGGCACCGAGTTTACGTTGCGCAAGAACGACGTGACGGCCGGGCTGGACGACCTCTATCAAATCTTCGATCACGACGCCCTGTTCACGGGTGGCGGTGATCTCGGCACGCTGGACGGCATCAAGGTCAAGGGCAACTGGCGCATCAAGATCGTCGACTCGGTCGAGGCCGATGTCGGCTCGGTGGTGAAGTGCAAGATCTACTTCGACACCACCCCGTGCCTCAAAGACCTGGACTGCGACGACAGCAGCCTGTGCACCACGGACTCCTGCGCGGTTGTCGGCGGCGACGGCACCTGCAGCAACGTGACGGTTGACTGCGACGACAAGAAGCACTGCAACGGTCAGGAAGAGTGCATTCCGGCCACCGGCTGCCAGACCGTGGCGGGCTCGGTGCCCAAGCCGGATGACGGCGTTGCGTGCACCATCGACACCTGCAAAGAGAACGGCGACGGCACGGGCTTCATCGACAACAAGCCCAACAACATCGCCTGCGACGACACGCTGTACTGCAACGGCAACGAGACCTGCCACAAGACCGAGGGCTGCAAAGCCGGCATCGACGCGCCCAACGCCGACGACGGTGTCAGCTGCACCATCGACACCTGCGATGAGGTCAACGACACCACCGTCAACACCGTCGACCACACCCTGTGCTCGGACGGCTTGTTCTGCAACGGTGAGGAGATCTGCGACAAGATCAACGACTGCGGCGCCGGCATCGCGCCGACCGTGCCCGACGCGTTTGCCTGCACGGTCGACGAGTGCAACGAGGACCTGGACAAGGTCACCCACATTCCCGACCACGCGCCCTGTCAGGACGGCAAGTACTGCAACGGCGCCGAGGTCTGCAAGGTCAACGCCGGCTGCCAGTTCGGCCCTGCGCTGGTCCTGGACGACGGCGTGGCCTGCACGGTGGACACCTGCGACGAGGCTACCGACACGATCATCAACACGGCCAAAGACGCGCTGTGCGATGACACGAAGTACTGCAACGGCACCGAGACCTGCGACAAGGTCAACGACTGCCAGGCCGGGACCCCGCCCGACGTCAGTGACGGCGTGGCGTGCACGACCGACACCTGCGACGAGAACTCGGACAAGGCGGTCAACACGCCGGACCACACCAAGTGCGACGACAAGGTCTACTGCAACGGGCCCGAGGTCTGTGACGGCACCGCGGGCTGCATCGCGGGCAACAAGCCGCCCACCGACGACCTGATCGACTGCACGGTGGACACCTGCGACGAGGCCAGCAAGACGGTCACCCACGTCGCGGACGACTCGAAGTGCGACAACAGCAAGTTCTGCGACGGGGTCGAGAAGTGCATCGTCGGCGCCGGCTGCCAGGCGGGCATCGTGCCCAACCTGGACGACGGCATCGCCTGCACGGTGGACACCTGCCACGAGGCGACCGACACCGTGCCCAACACACCCAAGGACAGCCACAGCGACGCCGGCAAGTTCTGCACGGGCGCCGAGACCTGCGACAAGCTCTTGGGTTGTCAGTCCACCGCGCTGACGCTGGATGACGGCGTGGCCTGCACCGTGGACGCGTGTGATGAGGTCGCCAACAAGGTGACCAACACGGTGGACAACTCCAAATGCAACGACGGCCTGTTCTGCAACGGCGTCGAGGTTTGTGACGCGACCAAGGGCTGCCTGACCGAGGCCGGCAGCAAGCCGGCGGCCGACGACGGCATCGCCTGCACGACGGACACCTGCAACGAGGTGACGGACACCATCGTCAACGTGCCGGACAACACCAAGTGCGACGACGCCAAGTTCTGCAACGGTAAAGAGACGTGCGTGCTGGCCGTCGGCTGCAAGGCCGGCACGGCGCCGCTCATCGACGACAACATCGACTGCACGACCGACAAGTGCGACAACGCGCTGGGCAAAGTCACTCACGTCGGCGACAACGCCGCATGTGACGACGGCAAGTTCTGCAACGGTACCGAGAGCTGCGACTCGGTCCTGGGCTGCCTGGCCGGTGTTGCGCCGACAGCCGACGACGGCATCGCCTGCACCGATCCGCTGTGCGACGAGGCGACCAAGTCTGTGACCCAGGTCGTCAACCACACCCTGTGTGATGACGGCAAGACCTGCACGGGTGTCGAGACCTGTGACGCGGCGCTGGGCTGCCTGGCCGGCGGCGGCGTGGATCCCGACGACAGCGTGGCCTGTACTACGGACACCTGCGACGAGGCGACCAACACGGCCGTCAACACGCCCGACCACAGCAAGTGCGATGACGCCAAGGCATGCACCACGGACACCTGCGTGGCAGTCACGGGCTGCAGCAATACGGTCTCCTCGGGCTTCTGCCTCATCGGCGGCGCCTGCTACGTGAAGAACGCGGTCAACCCGACCAACGGCTGCGAGGTCTGCGACCCGGGCAAGAGCCAGATCGGGTGGAGCGGCAAGGCGACCGGCGCCGAGGTCTGCGACGGCGTGGACAACGACTGCGACGGCAAGACCGACGAGGACGACAACGGCGACCCGATCCAGCTGCCGTGCGAGAACGCGTGCAAGGTCACGGGCACCGCCACTTGCGACAGCGGCACCCCCGTGGGCTGCACCGCGCCGGCCGTCAGCGAGATCTGCGCCAACAGCATCGACGACGACTGCGACACTGAAACCGACGAGCTGCCGTGCAAGACGCCGTCGCCGCCGGTCGGCAAGGCCGAGATCAAGTTCACGTCCACCATCGGTGTGCCCGAGAACATCGTCACCGACGCGGGTGACGGCACCTACTCGACGGTCATCCAGGACCTGGCCAACCCGAACACCAGCGGTACGGCGTCGTCCACGGCGTACGGCGTCTCGACACCGGGCCTGAGCTTCAGCGTGACGGCGATGCCGGCGGCTGTAGTCGAGGCGGTCAGCATGCGTGACACGCTGTACTCCGACAACAAGCAGCATCGCGCTGCGATCCTGGTCAAGGACGCGTTTGACCGTCCGGTGGCCTCGGGCACGACGGTGACGGCGACGTTCACCGGGCTGGATCTCCCGGCCGGTACCACGGCGACGTGCACGACGGACGCCAGCGGCGCCTGCACCATCCAATGGGACGCGCCGGCGTCGGTCTTCCTGGTCGGCGGCACTGTCCTGTGCAAAGTCTCGGTCGGCTCGCTGCCCGCGATCAGCAAGAACCTGACCATCGTAAAGGGTCCGGCCGCGCTGTCGCTCAGCGTCGCGGGCGCCGGCTTCCAGCTGCCGTTCTCGCCGCGCTTCACGGGCGGGTCCTTCAACGTTCCGGTGTATCTGCACACGGGCGGCAAGAAGGCCGGCTCCTATGACATGCGCATCAACTTCCCTAAGGCGTCCCTGAAGGTCACGGGCATCGCCAAGGGTGGCTGCGCCGCGTTCGACATCCCGGTCTCCAACCTGGCGACCGACGCCAACTCGACCGGCGTGCTGAAGTTCAACTCCACCAACATCGCGCAGAGCCAGGCGTGCAGCTCCGGCACCAAGGTCCACGTTGCCACGGTGACCTACCAGGTGCTCGCCGGTCTCACGGTGGACGACGCGTCCGCCGCGGCCAGCATCACGGGTACGCTGAAGGACATGTTCGACGTCAACCTGGCGCCGATCGTCAGCAACGTCGCCTGCCAGGTGGCCAGCATCGCCGGCTCCGGCACCACGGGTAAAGTGCAGGCCTGGTCGGCCGCGATCAAGGGCATCCTGTCCCGCTCGCCCGACGCCCAGCTGCTGAACTGGACCAAGCTCACCGGCGTCAACGACACCGTGGGTCTGATCATCAACGCCTACAAGCGTGATTTTACGGTTGTGAACGTGTCGACCGATGCGGCGTGCAAGCACGTCAGCACCAACCCGACCATCGGCACCGTCTCCGCCACGGGTACGGTCGCGGCCGGCACCAAGGGCGGCACCGTGACGATCACCACCACCTACAAGACCTTCGTGTCCACCGCCAAGATCCGCGTGCTGGTCCCGCAGACGCTGCTGCTCAAGCTGACCGACAGCAGCCTGCAGCCCATCACGAACGCGGGCGGGCAGTACCAGACGTCCGGCATCATCGCGACCTGTGACTGGCACGACGGCACCAAGGTCGTGTGGACCATGGATGTCACGCAGTACCTCACCTACACGGTTCCGTCCGGTCTGACGTACGACGTGGGCAAGAAGCAGTTCGCGGGTACCCAGTCGGGCACCTACTCCATCGGTGTGAAGGGCGCCGGCGGCACGTCGCTGGGCAACATCGACCTGGGCGTCAAGAGCACCGGCGCCACGTGCACCGGCCTGCAGGTGGTCGTGCCGTGCGAGATCAAGATGGACTCGGTGACGCCGAACAAGATCACTGCCAACCTGGGCAAGACCACGGCCAAGGTCGGTGTCAACGCCTTCATGCGCAAGTACAAGCAGACCTGCCAGGCGCAGATCTACGCCACGTTCAACGACGGCGCGCGCATCAACATCACGGGTGACGCCAACCTGACGGTCAGCACCACCGACACGCTGTTGATCGGCTCCAGCAAGGGCGGCCTGCTGACCGCGCTCGCCGAGGGTGAGGTCGACGTGACCGCCACTTGGAAGGTCGGCGGCTCGACCATCGGCACCGGCAAGGCGCCGTGCAAGACCAAGCTGCCGCCCGCCACGGGTATCATCGTCTCTCCGTCCATCGGCAAGGTGGCGCTGTCCGCCACGGATGCGGCGGCCACTATCAAGGGCGTGCAGACCAGCCAGCAGCTCAACGTGACCGTCACGTACGCCGACGGCAGCGTGATCGACTTCACCGACGCCGCCGCCACGCAGTACGACTCCACGTCCGAGGACGCGGCCGACATCCTGACCGCCACCACCAAGGGCGTTGTGAGCGCCACGGGCAACGGCTCGGGCGAGGCCAAGATCAAGGTCACGGTCTCGACTTACCCGCTGCTGACTCCGGCCACCGCCACCTTCACGGTCGTGAAGGCGTCGGGTCTGACCGGCAAGATCTACGAGCCCTTCTCACCGTCGCTGCCCAAGGTCGCGGACAGCAAGCTCTCGTACATCGAGGGCACGACGACGTACCAGGACGGCATCTTCGAGGTGCTGATGCAGTTCGACGACGGTACGACCAGTACAGTCACGAACCACCCGGACACGATCATCGCGATCAAGAACCCGAACTCCGGCGCCATCGACAACAACGTCGTCAAGCTGGACAAGGCCACGGCCAAGGCGACCGCGGTCGGCCCGGGCTCCGTCAACATCGTCTTCAGCAACGGCACCCAGTCCAGCTCGCTGCCGTTTACGGTCGACCAGCAGCCCGAGAACATCGCGCTGATGGCGGCGTCATTGGGTAGCGGCGCCACGTTCAGCGGCGTCAAGGATGTCGGCACCACCACGGTCAACGTCTTCGGCACCTTCGCTGACGGCACGCGTCGCAAGCTGACCGGCACCCGCCTGGTTCCGGGCTTGCTGGCGTTCTCGTCGACGGTCCCGGCCGCGGCGACCATCGACGCCACCGGTCTGGCTACGATCAAGTCCAACAAGGCCACGATCTTCCAGACGGACATCGTCTCCACGGTCGACAAGGGCGCCGCGTACGACCCGCCGGTCGACGTGGCGGCGGCCTGCAACCTGGTGCCCGCATGCGGCGACATCGACTTCGGCGAGACGGCCGGTCTGGCCTACAAGGACCAGGCCGTCGGTGCCGCTTTCTCGTTGGTCGGCCGCGTCAACACCTGCGACCTGGCGCTGGGCGCCGTGGACCTGGCCCTGAAGTACGACAAGGACGTCGTCGAGGTGACCTCTGTGGAGGCCGCCGGTGCGACCGTGGGCGCCACGTTCAACAGCAACTGCAAGAGCGAGCCGGGCACCTGCCTGATCAACGCCGTGCTGAACCCGGCCGGTGGCTCTAAGAAGGGCGCCACGCTGGAGATCTTCAAGGTCAACTTCAAGGCCCTGAAAGGCGGCGACGGCATCTCGGACTTCACGGGCAGCATCGTCAGCCTGACCGCGCTCGACAGCGTGACCAAGATCGGTGGCGCCGCGCCGCGTGACATGGTCTCGGCCGTCGGCGCGCTCGACCCGCACTGCACCGCCGGCTTCGTCTACGGCGACGCTAACGACGACTGCACCTTCGCCGCCTCCGACCCGCTGCACATCCAGCGCTTCCTGGCCGGTCTTGTGGTGCTGACCGACGTGATGAAGACCAAGGCGGACGCCTATCCGGACGGCACGATCAACGTCAACGACGTGTTCTTCATGTCGCAGGTGCTGGCCAAGCTGTCCCACTTCTTGAAGTTTGAGATCAAGAAGTCGGTCTATCCCAACGGCAACTTCGACATGGTGGCGACGTTCATCGACCGCGATCAGAAGCCGGTGATCAAGGACGCCATCGTTCAGTTCGAGGTGCAGGCCGGCAAGGGCCTGGACAAGATCACGTTCGACTCCGCCACGCTGGCGACCAACAAGGACACCAAGTCCAAGCTGGTCCAGGCCAAGCATCTGGGTCTGGGCGTCTACCGCAGCACGCTCTTCGGCGTGACGGAGACCACACAGATCTTTGTCACCGTGATCCTCAAGGTCGTGGAGCCGGGCGGCGCGGTGAAGATCATCAAGGTCACCCCGTTCCTGGGTAGTAAAGAGGTCGACGAGACGGCGCTGTTCAAGCCGATCAAGATCGTGACGACCCCGCTGACGTCTGACTGCGCCAACAAGGACTGCAACGACGACAACGCCTGCACCAAGGACACCTGCGACGACGCCACCGGCGCGTGCGTCAACACCAAGCTGGACCTGGGTGCGTGCGACGACAACAACGCCTGCACTATCGGCGAGTCGTGCACCAATGGCGTGTGCGGCGGCGGTTCGGCCAAGGCCGGCTGCTGTGCGACGACCGCGGACTGCGCAGCCAGCGAGGACGGCAACAAGTGCAACGGCACGCTCAAGTGCGTCAGCGGCACCTGCGTTGTCGATCAGACCACGGTGATCACCTGCTCCACCACCACGGACACCGCGTGCAAGAAGAACACGTGCAACAAGACCTCGGGTCTGTGCAGCTTCAACGCGGTCAACCTGGGCAAGGGCTGCACCGACGGCAACCTGTGCACCACGGGCGATGTGTGCGACGCGGCGGGTGATTGCACCGGCGTGGCCAAGGTCTGTGACGACGGCGTGTTCTGCAACGGCGCCGAGACCTGCAACAAAGCGACGGGCGCCTGTACGGCCGGTCAGCCCAAGGTCACCGACGACGGCATCGCCTGTACGGTGGACGCGTGCGACGAAGACAATGACAAGGTCACCAACACCGCCAACGACGGCTCGTGCTTCGACAACAACGTCTGCACGACCGACACGTGCGATACGGCCATCGGCTGTACCTTTACGCCCAACGCGGCGTCCTGCGACGACGGCAACCCGTGCACCAAGGCGGACGTGTGCGCCAACAGCATCTGCGTGGGGTCCAACAACACCTGTGACACGTGCGTCAACGACAACGACTGCGGCCAGTACGAGAACGGCAACCTGTGTGACGGCACGCTGCAGTGCGTGTCCACGACCGGCAACACCTGCGAAGTCAATGCGACGAGCATCGTGTCGTGTCCGGCCGACCCCGCAGCGCAGCCCTGCATGACCTACTACTGTCACCCGGCGACGGGCGGCTGCATCCTCAAGCCCAAGCCCTCGGGCGTGGCGTGCAGCGACAACAGCAAGTGCACGCTGAACGACGTGTGCAACGGCACCGGCCAGTGCGTCGGCACCAAGAAGGCCTGCGACGACGGCAAGTACTGCAACGGTGTGGAGACCTGCGATCTGGCGTCCGGCAACTGCAAAGCCGGTACGATCATCCCGGTCGACGACAACATCGCGTGTACGGAGGACCTCTGCGACGAGGCCACCGACACGATCCAGAACAACCCCAACAACGGGCTGTGCGACAACAACCTCTTCTGTGACGGCGTCGAGATCTGCAGCCCGCTGTTTGGTTGCATCAACGGCAAGGTCCCGGGCCTGGACGACGGCATCGGCTGCACGATCGACACCTGCGAAGAGGCGTCGGACACGGTCAGCAACGCACCCAACGACGCGCTGTGCGACGACGGCTTCTTCTGCACGGGCGTTGAGAGCTGCGTGGCCGGCGTCGGCTGCGTCGCCAACAACGCACCGACGCTCAGTGATGGTGTCATCTGTACGGACGACACGTGCAACGAGACCAACAACATCGTGGACCACATCGCCAACGACGGTAACTGCGGCGACGGCGACGTGTGCACCAGCGACACCTGCGACAAGATCAACGGCTGCGCCAACCCGTTTAACAGTGACCCGTGCGACGACCTGAACATCTGCACGGTCAACGACAGCTGCAACGGCGGCAAGTGCAAGTCCGGTCCGGACAACCCGGCGTGTTACTGCACGGCGGACTCCGAGTGCACTCAGTTCAACAACCCGGTCAACAAGTGCGCGCCCAAGCTGATCTGCAACCTGGTCTCCAACAAGTGCGTGCCCGACCCGACGACGATCGTGACCTGCGACTCGTCCAAGGACACCATGTGCCTGGCCAACACGTGCCAGCCTGCGACCGGCATCTGCCAGATGGCGGGCAAGGCGTCCGGTACGCCCTGCACCGACATCAACGCGTGCACGATCAACGACGTGTGTGACGGCTTCGGCACCTGCAAGGGCGCGCCCAAGACCTGCGATGACGGCTTCTTCTGCAACGGCGCTGAGAAGTGCAACGCCCTGGTGGGCTGCGAGAACGGGACCCCGCCGCCGGTCAGCGACAACATCCCGTGTACGACGGACTTCTGCGACGAGAACCTCAACAAGGTCCGCAACGTGCCCAACAACGCCAAGTGCAGCGACGGGCTGTTCTGCAACGGCGCGGAGCTCTGCGATGCGACGATCGGCTGCAAGACCGGCGTGGCGCCGCCCACCAATGATGGCGTGGCCTGCACGGTGGACACCTGTGACGAGGTCGGTGACAAGGTCGTCAACTCCCCGGTGCACGCCAAGTGCGACGACGGCCTGTACTGCAACGGCGCCGAGGTCTGCACGGCGGCCGGCTGTCAGAAAGGCTCGGTACCCAACGGCAACGACGGCATCGACTGCACCGTCGACACCTGTGACGAGACGACGAACTCCTTCAAGTACACGGCCGTAGACGGCAAGTGCAACGACCTGAACGGCTGCACGCTCAACAAGTGCTCGGTCACGTCCGGCTGCTACTTCCCGCCCGATGACGGCAAGGTCTGCAACGACGACGACCCGTGCACGTCGGCCGATAAGTGCATCAACGGCAGCTGCCTGGGTACGTCAAACACCGAGCCGTGCAACGACTCCAACCCGTGCACGAGCAACGATATCTGCAAGAACGGCGCGTGCAGCGGTACGGCCAACACAGAGGCTTGCAGCGACGGCAACGGCTGCACCATCGACGACAAATGCAGCGGCGGCTCCTGTACTCCGGGCTCCAGCAAGAACTGCAACGACTTCGACCCGTGCACACTGGACAGCTGCAGCAACGGCAACTGCACCAACGCGCCGGATCCCAACTGCATCATCCCGCCGGGCGGCTGCAAAGGTAACGCGGGTCTGTGCCCGGCGGCGCCGTCCTGCCAGAAGGTCGCCTGCGTCAATGACGCCTGCGTCTACACCGCAACCAACGAGGGTGCCTCCTGTGGCAGCCCCGGTGCCTGCCAGACCGCCAAGTGCGGCAGCGGCGCGTGTATCGTCAGCACCCTGCCGGGCTGCGAGTGCAACGCGGACAGCGACTGCAACTCCTTCAACGACACCAACGGCTGCAACGGCTGGTGGACGTGCTCCAACAAGATCTGCGTCCCGCCCGGCGGCAGCACCATCGCCAAGTGCGGCAGCAGCGGCAACACCATCTGTCGCAAGCGGGTCTGTACGTCGACGGGGACCACCTCGTTCCACTGCAACGCGTTCACGGCGGTGAACAACGGCGCCAGCTGCAACGACAGCAACCCGTGCACTATCGGTGATAAGTGCAACGCCCAGGTGTGCGCCGGTACGGTCAAGAGCTGCACCAACGGCCTGTTCTGCGACGGTGAGGAGACCTGTCATCCGATCACGGGTGGCTGCGTCAACGGCACACCGCCGCAGAAGAACGACGGCTTCAAGTGCACCACGGACTACTGCGACGAGACGGCCAACAAGATCGTCAACGCGCCCAATAACAAGTACTGCAACAACGGCTTCTTCTGCGACGGGATAGAGACGTGCGTCGTCGGCAAGGGCTGTGTGACCACGCCGACGCCGATCAGTGACGGCATCGCGTGCACAGTCGACGTGTGCGACGAGTCCAACGACAAGGTCTACAACACCCCGGACCACACAAAGTGCAACGACAAGAAGTACTGCACGGGTACGGAGGCCTGCATCGCCGGCAAGGGCTGCGTCACGACGCCGCTGAACTACAGCGACGGCATCGACTGCACGATCGACACGTGCAACGAGTCGATCGACAAGATCATCCACACGCCGAGCAACCCCAAGTGCAACGACGGCAAGCAGTGCACCACGGACGTCTGCCTGCTGGGCAAGGGCTGCAAGTACACCAACCTGACCGGCAACGCCTGCAACGACGGCCTCTTCTGCTGGATCAACGAGACCTGCCAGGGCGGCGAGTGCCCGCAGGGCCCGGACTACAACCCGCAGTGCAACGAGTGCAACACCAACGCCGACTGCGCGCAGGACGGCAACGGCTGCAACGGCTACGACATCTGCGTCAACAAGAAGTGCACCACAAAGCCCGGCTCGGTGAAGGTCTGCGACACGAGTCTGGACCCGGTCTGCAAGACCAACACCTGCAACACCATCGACGACTTCAACACCAGCTGCTCGCTGAAGAATGACCCGCCGTCGATCACGTGCAACGACAGCAACAAGTGCACGAGCAACGACCGCTGCCAGGGCGGCTCCTGCGCGGGCGACCCGATCTCCTGCAACGACAACAACGTGTGTACGGACGACTCCTGCATCCCCGCGGCGGGCTGCCAGAACAACCCGAACACGTCGTCGTGTGATGACAAGGACTTCTGCACCATCAACGACACCTGCGCCAACACGCAGTGCAAGGGCACGCCGATCGTGCCGGGCTGCCAGTGCACCCAGGACAGCCACTGCAGCAAGTTCGAGGACGGCGACTTCTGCAACGGCACGCTCTACTGCGTGAACAACAAGTGCGAGGTCAAGCAGAGCACGATCGTCAACTGCTCCAAAGTCAACGACACGACCTGCTCTGTGGCGACCTGCAACACGGGCACCGGCGGCTGCTACATGAAGCCGATCAACGGCGTGAGCTGCAACGACGGCATCGCCTGTACGACGGGCGACACGTGTAACAACCACGCCTGCAACGGCTCGCCGGTCCACAGCAAGTGCGACGACTCGCTGTACTGCAACGGTCCCGAGTACTGTCAGGTAGGTTCCGGCTGTAAGCAGGGCGCCAAGCCGCCGATCAACGACGGCATCGCGTGCACAGCGGACAGCTGTGACGAGGCCGCCGACAAGATCGTGAACACCCCGATTCACAGCAAGTGCAAGGACCCGCTGTATTGCAACGGTGAGGAGTTCTGTCAGGCGGGCCAGGGCTGCAAGGTCAAGAACGTGCCTGTGGTGCCGCCGCCCAAGAACACCTGCGTCACCTACAAGTGCGACGAGGCCCAGGACGCGGTCGTCGAGGTGCTGAACAGCTCTTTGTGCGAGGACTTCAACTTCTGCACGACGGACAGCTGTAAGACGACCGGCTGCATCCACAGCTACGAGACCCAGGCCGGCGCGACGTGTACGCCCAAGACCACGGATAATTGCGGCATCAACTATAAGTGTGATCCCGACGTGCCGCTGACGGGTGCTTGCATCGCCACCGGCGTCAACCCGTCCTGCGTGTGCGAGGGCAACACCCCGGCCGAAAAGGACGCCAACTGCCAGTCCAAGGCCGGCAACGCCTGCAACATCTGGAAGTGCAACACCGCTACCAACGTCTGCTTCCAGGAGTCCAGCGTCAGCTGTACGACGGCCAACGACACCGCGTGCAACAAGAACACGTGCAGCCCGACCAGCGGCACCTGCGCGCTGACTGCAGTGACCGCCGGTACCGCGTGCGACGACCTGCAGCTGTGCACCGCCGCCGACAAGTGCGACGGCGCCGGCAAATGCGTCGGCTCCGCCTACACGGGCTGCGACGACAGCAACCCGTGCAACGGTACTGAGATCTGCGTCGAGGGTGTCGGCTGCCTGGCCGGTACGCCGATCAACCTCAGCGACGGCGTGGATTGCACCATCGACGCCTGTACGCCCGGCGGCCGGCGGACCAACAACCCCCCCCACCCCCCCAGCCCCAACAACAAAAAAAAAAACAACGGCGAAAAAAAACACCCGAACGCC
>CAZJHX010000061.1:0-11638 GCA_964545715.1 uncultured Myxococcales bacterium | reverse complement strand
TCTGCCCCCTGCCCGGGGTCCCCGCGGGGGGGGGGCCTCCCACCCCCCCCCCACGACCCGAGCTGCAGCAACAACATCTTCTGCGACGGCGTCGAGAAGTGCACCGCTACGGGCTGCACCGCCGGCACGCCGGTCGACCCCAACGACGGCATCGCCTGCACGAAGGACACCTGCTCCAACGCGCAAAAGGCCGTGCTCAACGTGCCGGACGACACCAAGTGCGACAACAAGCTCTTCTGTGACGGCAACGAGACCTGCAACATCAACAGCGGCTGCGTGGCCGGTACCGGCCCGGTGCTCAACGACGGCTTCGCCTGCACCAAGGACACCTGCAACGAGGCGACGGACACCGTCATCAACACGCCGAACGACGCGCTGTGCGTGGACCCGTACACCTGCACAACCAACAAGTGCACAACGGCCAAGGGCTGCCAGTTCACCAACAACTCGGTGCCGTGCGACGACGGCAACGCCTGTACGATCGGCGATACCTGTGCCGGTGGTAACTGCTCGGGCGTCAACAGCCCGCTGCAGTGCGGTCCGTGCAACAGCGACGCAGCGTGCGTGGTCTACGACGACGGCAACAAATGCAACGGCATCGTCAAGTGTGTTCAGGGCCAGTGCGTGATCGACCCGGCGTCCGTCGTGGCCTGCCCGGCCAGCACCGACCCGTGCATTTTCAGCATCTGCAACCCGACCACGGGCACCTGCGGCACCAAGAACTACTGCACCGGCTGCAACAACAAGCCCGCCGGATTCTGCGAAGGCAACTACGGCAACAGCAACCTGTGTGACGGCACGTTGAAGTGCGACGCGGCGCTCGACCAGTGCGTTGTCGACACCTCTACCATCATCACGTGTCCGACAGGCGGCGACTCCACCTGTCGCAAGAGCAAGTGCGCTCCGGCGACGGGCGCCTGCGCGCTGCAGGACCTGGCCAAGGACACGCTGTGTACCGACGGCAACGCCTGCACGACCGGCGACAAGTGCGACGGCAGCGGCAACTGCAACGGCACCACCAAGAAGTGCGACGACGGCTTGTACTGCAACGGCGTCGAGGGCTGTAACACCACCACCGGGTGCACCGCGGGTACACCGCCGACACTGAGCGACGGCGTGGCGTGCACCGACGACACCTGTGACGAGAACAAGAACCAGGTCGTCAATACGCCCAACCACACCAAGTGCAGCAACAGCCTGTTCTGTGACGGCGCCGAGCTGTGTACGGCGACCGGCTGCAAGGCGGGCACACCGCCCCAGGTCAACGACAACGTGGCGTGCACGACCGACTCGTGCGACGAGGCGGCCGACAAGATCGTCAACGCGCCGGACCACTCGCTGTGCCAGGACAACTTGTACTGCAACGGCAGCGAGGTCTGCGACGCCAAGCTCGGCTGTCGTGCTGCGACCCCGCCGGTCCCGTCCGGCTACGACGATGGCGCCACCTGCACGCTGGATAAGTGCAACGAGGCCACCAAGACGCTGACTCATACGCCCAACCACGCGGCGTGCGACGACCTGCTGTTCTGCACCGGCGTCGAGAAGTGCGTCCCGCTGGACGCCGGCGCTGACGCCACGACGGGCTGCCTGTCGTTTGCCCCGCAGCTCAGCGACGGCATCGACTGCACGCTGGATACTTGCAGCGAGGCCGCTGACGCGATCATCAACACGCCGGACGACGCGCTGTGCAGCGACGCCCTGTTCTGCAACGGCGTTGAGATCTGCGACAAGATCGCCGGCTGCAAGGCGGGTACGCCGCCCAAGTCCGACGACCTGGTGGCCTGCACGGTCGACAGCTGCGATGAGATCAACGACGTCATCAAGAACGAGCCGAACCACGCTCAGTGCACGGACAACGTCTTCTGCAACGGCGCGGAGATCTGCGACAAGAAGGCCGGCTGTCAGCCGAGCTCTGCCCCGGCCGCCGACGACGGCAAAGCGTGCACTGTGGACGCTTGTGATGAGGGCCTGCAGAAGGTCACGCATACCTCCGACGACGCGCTGTGCAACAACAGCCTGTTCTGTGACGGCAAGGAGTTCTGCTCGACCGCCGCGGACTTCGACTGCGTGCGGCGTCCCAGCGACGACTTCGAAGGCAACGTTCTGGACCCGGCGCTGTGGAAGAAGAAGAGCCCCAGCGGCGCTATCACCGGCGCGCCAGGCACGGCGATCGTCGGCACCGCGGCCACCAGCCTCGTAGAGATGAACAGCGTGTGGAACTACACCGGCGACTTCGAGGCCTCTTTCCAGGTCAAGACGCTGGGTGACCAGAAGGACTGCACCACGCACCTGTATGTCGAGGATGTCGCCGACGGCACCCAGGCGGGCTGGAAGTGGTTCAACGGCAGCGGCGGCGAGCTGCAGTACAAGTGCCCGACGGACGGCAAGAAGGGTCTGTGGAGCGGCAGCCAGAGCAGCGTGTGGCTGGGTGGCAACGGCCAGGCAGCGCACATGTTCGACTGTGACTTTACCAACGGTCAGAAGGTGTGGGCGCCCGATTACACCAAGCCCACGGTCGGCCAGTCGGCCACCATCACGTTCAACGAGACGGTGGCCATCAGCCAGATCCGGATGTTCCAGACGCCTGTGGGCACCACGCTCAGCACGCTGGTCAACCCGATCAGAAAGTCGTCGCGTCTCAAAGAAGCGACTATCGAGTACACCGGCGGCTCCGAGACGGTGACGTTCAGCGAGGGCTCTCCGACCATCCGCGATTGGGGCGTCGCCAAGCTGGCCAAGCCGATCGCGACCAGCTTCATCAAGATCACGATCAAGACCTACTACGGCACCGAGCCGAACCCGACGGTCTGGGTCCACGAGATCGACTTCCCCGGCTACACCCAGTCCGTCATCTCGGGCGGCAACGCGGCGCAGACCGGCTTCGTGGGCGCACAGAACCTCAAGACCGGCTTCGGCAAGGTCGTGGGCAAGTTCACCTGGAAGCGCACGGGTGCCAACATCACGCTGACAGGCCCGGATGCGGCCTCCACGTTCAGCTGCACCGACTGCGTCAACGCCACCAACGGCTTCCGCGTCGTGGCCAAGGCCACCTGTGGCGTCGCCGGTCAGAACGGCGTGATCGTGGTCGACAACTTCTTGTCCATCAGCGGCAAGAACACGTACAGCGTGCCGCTCACCGACGGCGTCGCCTGCACGGTCGACACATGTGATGAGACGACCGACTCGATCATCAATACCATCGACCACTCCAAGTGCGACGACGGCCTGTTCTGCAACGGCGTCGAGATCTGCGACAAGGTCAACGGCTGCAAGGCCGGCACGTCGCCCGACGCCAACGACGGCGTCAGCTGCACCATCGACGGCTGTGACGAGGATCTGGACAAGGTCACGAACACGCCGGACGACACGATCTGCCAGGACGGCTCGTTCTGCACGGGCGTCGAGTTCTGCGACGTGATCAACGACTGCCAGTTCGGTCCCAAACCGACGCTGTCCGACGGCATCGCGTGCACGGTCGATACCTGCAATGAGGTCACCGACACGGTGGACAACACGCCGGACAACACGCTGTGCGACGACGGCAAGCTCTGCAACGGTGGTGAGACCTGTGACAAGACCGCGGGCTGCAAGGCCGGCATCCCGCCGACATGTGACGACGGCAACCCGTGCACGGCTGACACCTGCGACGCGGGTGGCAACCTGGGCAAGGGCAAGTGCGACAACAGCCAGAAAGTGCCGAGCTGCGCGGGCGCCAAGTGCGGCGGCTCTCACAAGTACAACGCGGGCGACAACGGCTGCGGTAACAACGACGCGTGCGTGGGCGGTACGTCCGGCGTCGGCCTCGGCACCTGCAAGCTGATCTGCCCCGCACCCAATTGCGTGCAGTCTCAGTCCTTCGCCAACCCGAAGCCGGTCTCAGCGCAGCTGGGCTGCAGCAAGCGGTCGGTCTTCGTGTCGTCGCCGCGCAAATTCGTCTCCGACCTGCGCGTTCGTGCCGACATCAAGCACCCGTCCATCGGCGACGTGGTGGTCAACATCAAGACGCCGACGGGCGACAAGTTCACGGTGCTGGCCAACCAGGGCACGCTGAAGAGCGACGCATACAACACGTACGGCTACAGCTACGCGGCCGACTTCTGCAACGCGTTCGGCGACAACCCCAACGGCACCTACGAGGTCGAGGTTTGTGACACGGTTCCGGGCGACGACGGCTCTATCGGTCAGATCACGGTGGCGGTCTTCGGCACCGATACAGACGTCAAGGTCGGCAACAAGTGCGAAAACGCGCAGGACATCGGCAACGACAGCGTGCTGGTCGGCGGCACGGCCGGCAACGTCTGCGATACGGCGCAGGAGTTCCAGTACTCCGGCAAGAAGGTCAACCTGACCTGCCCGTCGGGCGCGCAGATCACCGCGATCAAGTTCGCCTCATACGGTGTGCCCAACGGCTCTTGCGGCAGCTTCACCCTGGGCGGCTGTCACGCGGCCAGCTCCAAGAGCAAGGTCGAGTCGCTCTGCCTTGGCAAGACCAGCTGCTCGGTGACGCCCAGCAACGGTGTTTTCGGCGACCCGTGCGTCGGCACGGTCAAGCGTCTGTATGCGGAGGCCGTCTGTGGCGCGCCGTCCAACAAGAGCATCACCATCACCGGCGACACCACCTGCCTGGACAACACGCTGTTCGGGCCCTGTGGTGGTGCGGCGGCGGCGGACAAGATCTTCAAGCTGACGCTCGCTGAGAAGCGCCGCGTTACGATGTCCGTCAGCGGCGGCACGCTCGACCACATCCTCTACGCGCGTCCGGCAGCGGGCGCCACGTGTGGCGGTCAGGGTACTGAGACGGGCTGCTCCGACAGCGCGGCGTCCGGCGAGACCGAGAAGCTCGACACCCAGCTCAAGGCCGGCGTGCACTATCTGGTGGTGGACGCCGCCGGCTCCACGGGCGGCTCCTTCGCGGGCGACGTCAAGCTGACAACGCTGAAGCCGGACGGTAAGGCCTGCGCCGGCAACATCGAGTGCAAGTCCAGCTTCTGCTCCAACGGCTTCTGCTGTGGCGGCTCCGGCTCGGACACCTGCTGCAACGGTCCGACGGACTGCCCGGCGAGCTTCAAGGGCGCGGCGATCTGCAATGACGTCTCGACCTGTCAGGGCACGCGCGTCGACGCGGTGTGTCCCAACTTCATCTGCGCCAGCGCGACCGTCGACGACGACTCGGGCTGCTCCAGTAAAGAAGCCAACAAGTGTGGTTGCGCCGCGTCGCTGTTCTGCTCCAACGCTGTGATTCAGCCGCCGCCGACCTGTCCGACCACGTGCACCCTTGACTCCGAGTGTGATGCCGGAACCTGCTACTGCAGCCCGGGTGGTTGCACGCTGAAGCTGCCGAACGGTCAGCCGTGCTCCAAGAACTCGGCCTGCCAGACGGATCATTGCGCCAATGGCTTCTGTTGTGATCCGGTGGGCGGCACTGCCTGCTGTCAGATCGCGGCCAACTGTCCCGCCAGCTTCGCGACGTCGTCCAACTGCGACGACGCCGCAAACTGCCAGGGCACTCGAAAGGACAAGATCTGCACCAACTTCCAGTGCGGGTCCAAGGTCGTGGACGATGACACGGGCTGTACCACTGACACGACCAGCAACGAGTGCGGTCTGTTTGCTCCGGCAAAGTGCGACGCGACTATCGACCAGTCGGCGGCCACCTGTTTGACCGACTGCAAGAAGACAGGCTTCGGCTCCACGTGCGTCAAGAAGACCAATGGTGGTCGAACCTATCTGTTCTGCACCGAGGGTGTGAGCTGGGATCAGGCTCGCGGCAAGTGCCAGGCGCTTGGCGGGGATCTGGCGACCATCAACGACGCGGCTGAGAACACGTATCTGCAGGACGAGGCAGCCAAGGTGGCCCAGAGCTTCGGCATGTGGATCGGCCTGAACGACCGCGCCGACGAGGGCAAGTGGCTGTGGAGTGACGGGACGACGTCCAGCTTCACCGACTACTCGTCGGGCGAGCCGAACAACTCGGGCAACGAGGACTGCGTCACGTTGCTGCACTGGGACATCAAGAAGAAGACGTGGAACGACCTCGGCTGCTCGGCCAAGATTGGCTACATCTGTGAGAGCAGCGCGGACATCGCGTCCACGGGTGTCGATACGGTCGCCAGTGATGCGCTTTGTGACGCCATCGCGTACTGCGACATCGGCCCGGGTAGTAGCAACACCGGTGTGTGCACCGAGGACAACAGCAACGGCGCGTCCTGTGGTCGCGGCGGCATGTGTGTCGCGGCGTACTGCGAAAACGGCACCTGTTGTGACAACGGCACCTGCTGCGTCGCGGCTGCGGGCTGTCCCGCGAGCTTCAGCGCCGCGGCGGTCTGCAACAGCCAGGGCACCTGCCAGGGCTCGAGAAAGGACGCGACCTGCGTGTCCAACACCTGCGCGACCACGGTCGTCGAGGACGACTCGGCCTGCGGCGGCGAGGCCAACGACTGCGGTTGTTACCCGGCGGTGACGTGCGACAGCAAGTCCCTGCAGCTGCCGCCCAAGTGCGCGACGTCCTGCGTGGAGCACACCGACTGCGACAACTGCGCGTGCATCGGCGGCGAGTGCGCCGGCAAGGTGTCCAACGGCAACCCGTGCTCGGTCAACATTCAGTGCAAGTCCAACTACTGCTCCAACGGCTACTGCTGTGACGGACCGGCCGGAGACTGCTGCGGCGCGGCTGCCAACTGCCCGAGCAAGTACTCGGCTGACGCTGTGTGCAGCACGCCTTCGACATGTCAGGGCACGCTGACCGCGGCGATCTGCGACAACTTCAAGTGCGGCTCCGAGTCCATCGACGACGACTCTGCGTGTGACAGCAGCATCACGGCCCAGGCCTGTGGTTGCTGGCCCGACAAGAAGTGCAACGCCGCCAAGGTCCAGACCCCGCCGCTGTGTGGCACGGTCTGCGGTGCGGACGGCGACTGTACGGCATCGTGTCACTGCGATCCGGGCGGCTGCATCGCCGACGTCGTCAACGGAGGCGTCTGTGATGAGCACACCGACTGCCAGAGCGGCTACTGCGCCAACGGATTCTGCTGCACCGATGACGGCACCGGCCCGTCGTGCTGCGCCGGCGCGAGCAATTGCCCGCCGTCGTTCAGCAAGGCGCCGGTCTGTGTGACCCCGGCCCAGTGTCAGGGTAGTGAGACGGTGGCCAAGTGCACCAACAACGCGTGCAAGGCCGTGGTTCAGGACAACGACTCGGCCTGCCTGTCGGGCTCTCTGGGTCTCGACTGTCCGGTCGGCATCGCTGACAAGTTCTGCACTGGCGCGGTCGATCAGCTCGCGCCGTCCTGCGGTGGCTGCACGAGCGACGCCAAGTGTGCTCAGGCCGATGGGGACTTCTGCAACGGGCAGGAGACGTGCGACGCGGTCGAGGGCTGCATCAAGGGTACCAAGCCCTCCGGCAGCGACGACGGTGTGGCCTGCACGGTGGACACCTGTACATCGACCACGTTTGACACCGGCACGTTCGCTTACACAACGGACGACACGAAGTGCGACGACGGCAAGAAGTGCAACGGCGCCGAGACCTGTGACGCCACGCTGGGCTGCAAGCCGGGCACGCCGATCGTCATCGACGACAACATCGCCTGCACGGTGGACAGCTGCACCGAGCCGGGCACGGTGGTCAACACCCCGACCGACAGCAAGTGCGATGACGGTCTGACCTGCACCACCGCCACGTGCAACGCGACGACGGGCTGTGTGGTCGCAATCGCGGCGGGCAACTGCCTGATCGACGGCGCATGCTACGCCAACGGCGCGGCCAACCCGGCCAACCAGTGCGAGACCTGTGATGCGGTCGCCAACAACGAGGCCTGGACCAGCGGCGCGGGCGGCGTGGAGATCTGTGACGGTAAGGACAACGACTGCGATGCCACGGTGGACGAGGACATCACTCAGGCGTGCACCAACGCGTGCGGCCAGTCCGGCACCGAGAAGTGCGACAACGGCGCGTTCGTCCAGTGCAGCGCACCGACGGTCATCGAGATCTGCGGTGATGTGAAGGACAACGACTGCGACGGCGAGACCGACGAGACCCCGTGCGACGTCAAGGGTCCGGGTCAGATCGGCGCCGAGGTGGTCTTCGCCATCAGCGAGAACCAGGCCAGCAACGTGGTCACCGACCACCAGGACGGCACCTACAGCCAGACCTACTACGGCATGTCCAACCCGAACACGTCGGGCACGGCGTGGGCGTCGACCAACCCGAGCTCGGCGCCGACGGCGTGGAGCATCACCGCCATCGCGGCGGCCAAGCTGGAGATGGTTGTGGCCAACGGCGCGCTGGACGGGCTGAACAAGTCCACCAAGGTCTTCTTCCAGGTCAAGGACCCGCAAAACCGTCCGGTCAAGACCGGCACCGAGGTCACCGTCAAGCTGGCCGGCTCGGGTCTGAACCTGTCCGACACCTGTACGACGGATGCGGACGGGCGCTGCAACTACACGATCAACCTGACGAATACGCACCTGGACATCGGCGGCAACCTCACAGTCACCGGTACTGTGGCCGGCGTCTCCCCGGTGACCTCGACCGTTGTGGTCACCAAGCAGCCCGCGGCCCTGTCGCTGAGCAGCTTCCAGGGTGGTGGCGAGCTGCCGATCGGCAAGCTCTGGGACCCGTCGGTCGTCATCGGCCAGACGATCACCGTGCCGATCTACGTCAACAGTGGCGGCCAGAAGATCGGGGCCTACGACGTCAACCTGACGTTCCCGAAGGACCTGATGAGTGTGCAGTCGGTGACCAAGGGCACGGCGAGCGGCTCGTTCGACACGCCGGTCAACAACGTGGCCGTCGACGCCAACACCACGGGCGTCGTGAAGTTCAACGCGGTCAACTTCGACACCAGCAGCGGCGACGCGGTCGGCACCAAGGTCAACGTGGCCATCGTGAAGTTTGCGCTGAAGCCGGCGTTCACGGTCGCCAAGACGGCCAACATCACCGCCAAGCTCAAGAAGCTGGTCGATGTGAACCAGGTGCCGCTGGCGACCAACACCGACATGGTCTTCCGCTTCTCCGGCGGCAAGGCGACGCTGGGTACGGTCCAGGCGCAGGCGCTGGCCATCCGCGGTCTGCTGGTCAAGGCGACCCGCGTGCAGTTGTTCTACTGGAAGCCGGTCACGGGTATCGCGGACAGCACCCAGATGATCGTCACAGGTGTGCGCAGCGACGGGGCGCTCGTCGATCTGGCCGGTGTGGCCGGCACCACCTACACGGTCTCCGCGCCGAGCCTGCTCGGTGTGGATGCCGCGGGCAAGGCCACCTCTAAGGACGGCGGCGGCACCAAGGGCGCGTGGGTTGTTGTTACAGCCAAGAACGGTACTGCGACCGGCAGCGCCAACGTCGAGGTCGTGGTGCCGACGGCGTACGACATCGTGCTGTCAGACCCGATCATCTCGTCCATCAAGAACTACCCGGGCGGCAAGACGCAGACGTCGCGCCTGAAGGTCTTCGTGACCTGGTTCGCCAAGGGCGTTCAGATGTTCAAGCAGGACATCACCGGCAAGGTCACCGTTGTGCCCGACGCCGGCTCCGGCCTGACCTACGACACCGGCAAGAAGGTGTTCTCCGGTACGACCAACGGCAACCCGGGCTTCTCCGTGAACGGCGCGGCCGGCAACACGCTGAAGACCGGCAATATCGCCGTCAGCACGGGCATCGAGGTCAGCGTCTCGAGCCTGGTGGTTGTGGCGCCTTGCCTCATCAAGAAGGTGACGTTGGATCCGGCGGATCTCAGCCCCGAGTTCGGCGCGGCCAAGCTGACCGTCTCGCTGAAGGGTCTTATGACCAAGTACCAGCAGACCTGTCAGGCTCAGGTGTACGCCAAGTTCGACGACGGCGCCCGCATGGACTTCACCGGGGACGCCAATGTTGAGTTGGTGTCGGGCAACGCCACGATCTATACGTCGACCACGGGTGGTCTGCTGACCGCCAACGCCGACGGTACGACCGCGCTTACGGCTACGTTTACGGACAGCGCCGCCGGCACTGCGACCGGCAAGACCGACGTGACCGTGAAGCTGCCGGCGCCGTCCGGCATGACCGTGACGCCCGCCACGTCTTCGATCGCGATCAGCGCGACGGATCCGGCCGCCACGATCAAGAAGCTGAGCACCACCCAGCAGCTGACCGTCAAGGTCAACTACGTGGACGGCAGCAGCATCGACTTCACGACCAGCTCATCGACGACGTACGATCACGCGACCAAGGACCCCAACGACATCGTGACCTGCGATGCCAAGGGCCTGTGCTCGGCGACGGGCACCGACAAGGGCACGGCCAAGGTCGTGGTCAAGATCGCGCTGTACCCGACCCTGAGCGCTGAGGCCGAGCTCGTGGTGGTCAAGTCCAGTGGCGTGACCGGCAAGATCTACGAGCCGTACACACCGATTCCGCCGCGCGTCGAGGACAACATCTTCTCGAAGATCGAAGGCACCGCCACCTACCAGGACGGTACGTACGATGTCCGCATGGGCTTCTCCGACGGGTCGTCGACCGACATCACGACCGATCCCAACACGACGATCTCCATCTTCGTGGCCGGTACGACGACGCCCAACACCAGCATCGTCAAGTTCGACAGCGCCGCCAAGACCGTGACCGCGCTGGCTCCGGGCTCGGTCGACATCGTGTTCGCCAACAACAGCTTGAGCGGCAAGATCGCGCCGTTCGTGGTGAACAACCTGACCGAGAACGTCGCGCTGCTGGTGTCCAAGGCCACCAGTGGACCGACGTTCAGCGGCATCAAGGATGTCGGCACGACCAACATCGAGACGTTCGCCATCTTCGCCGATAACACCCGCCGTAAGCTGTTCGGCGCGCGCGCCATCACCGGGCTGATGGCGTACGGCTCCACGGTCACCGCGGCCGCGACCGTCGACAGCACCGGCAAGGTCACCATCCGCGACAACAAGGCGACGGTCATCAAGGTGGACCTGGCGTCTGCGTTTGATAAGGGCGCCGCCTACGATCCGCCGGTCGAGGTCGCGCTGGCCTGCAACCTGACACCGGACGCCGGTGACTTCGACATGGGTGAGACCGACGGTCTGGCCTTCCCCGACCGCGGCGTGGGCACCTCGTTCACGGTCGAGGGTCGCGTCAACACCAACGACGCCGCGCTGGGCGCCTTCGACGTGGAGGTTACGTACGACCAGGCGGTCCTCCAGGTGACAAACGTGGCGGCAGGCTCTGGCATCATCGGCGCGACCTTCAGCGCCAACCCCGACTCCGAGCCGGGCAAGATCTTCATCAACGCGTCGCTCAACCCGGCGGGTGGAGCCAAGAAGGGCGCGGCGCTGCCGGTCTTCAAGATCACCTTCAAGTCGCTCAAGGGCGGCGACGGCATCAGTGACATGGCCGGCGTCATCAAGAAGCTGGTCGCGCTGGACGCGGTCACGGTCATCGGCGCGGCGGCTCCGCGGCCGTTCATCTCCGGCAAGGGCACGATCGACCCGCACTGCGCCACGCTGGCGCTGGGTGACGCCAACGACAACTGTGAGTTCGGCGCTGAGGATGGCCTGTACATCCAGCGTTACCTCGCCGGGCTGGAGACGCCGTCGGCCGACCAGCTGAAGAACCAGATGGATCCGTATCCGGATGACGAGACGTCCGTTGCGGACGCGCTGTTCCTCAGCCAGGTGC
>CAZJHX010000060.1:17527-58628 GCA_964545715.1 uncultured Myxococcales bacterium | reverse complement strand
CAGACGAAGGTCGCGATCCCGTCCACGCAGACGCCGCCGTTCAAGCAGGGGCTGGGGTCGCAGTCATCGATGTTGATCTCGCAGGTAGCGCCCTCGAAGCCCGCGGCACACACGCACTCAAAGGCGGCGATGGCGTCCTCGCACGTGCCGTCGTTCTGACACGGATTTGGCTCGCAGTCGTCGATATTGGCGTCGCAGAGGTCGCCCTCGAAGCCGTCCGGGCAGGCGCAGGTGAAGCCCGCGACCTGGTCCTCACACTCGCCGCCGTTCTCACACGGCTGCGGCTCGCAGTCGTCGGTGTCGGTCTCGCACAGGTCGCCCTCGTAGCCGGTTGCGCAGTCGCACGAGAAGTCGGCCCCGTCCGACAGGCACTTGGCCCCGTTGGCGCACGGGTTGGGGGAGCACGGCTCCGGCGCGATCTCGCATGTGTCGCCGGAGTACCCGTCCACGCACGTGCATTCGAATGCGGCCACGCCGTCCGCGCAGGTTCCGCCGTTGGCGCACGGGTTGGGGTCACAGTCATCGATGTTGGTCTGACAGGTGTCGCCCTCGAAGCCGTCCGGACAGGCGCACGTGAAAGCGCCGTCGTCTCCAGTCGAGCACACGCCGTCGTTAGCGCACGGCTGCGCATCGCACGGGTCCTCGCCGCCACCGATCTCGCAGTTCTTGCCGGTGAACCCCTCAGGACACGTGCATGAGTAGTCGCCTAACGCATCGATGCACGAGCCGCCGTTCAGGCACGGCTGGTCCGCGCACTCGTCGATCTGGCTCTCGCAGAACTCGCCCGTGTATCCGTCCAGGCACTTGCACGTCGCCGAGCCGTCCTCGTTGGCCAGACACACCGAGTCGTTCTTGCACTGGCTGTTCTCACAAGGCGCGGGGGCGACCGTGATTCCCCCGCCGCATCCCAGTACGGCTGCCGCCGCAGCCAGGCCGATCAACCGTCCGCTCATTACGCCCCCATTCGTGTTTCGTGGGGATTGAGCTTATCGTAAAACGGCAGCCGCTTTCAGCCGGGCGCGTTGGGGCGAACCAGTGAGAGCACGCGTGCCTCCAGGTTGGCTGCCACCGCCGCACTCAGGCCCAGGGCTTCGCGAAGCTGCTCCAGCGCCTTCCACTCCGCCGGCGTGAAGACGCCGTCAGCCCACGAGAGTTTGAAGGCCTGCTGATAGACGAAGTGCCGCTCGCCATCGCTTTGCAGGACATCGCCGATGGCTTTGGGTCTGGTGCCCGCCGGCAGCTCCAGATCGCTGATCTCCATGCCCAGCTTGGTCACGATATCGGCCATCAGGGCCACCTCGCGGTCCTCGAAGGAGCCGTCCGCCCAGGCGACCTTCAGCAGGCTGTCCAGTACGGCCAGCCGCTTGTCCTGCTCGCTCAGCTGAGCTCGACCAACACGCCGAACGGGGCGCGTGGATCGTCCTGGTGCGTCAGCGTGATCTGCACGCCGGGGTAGGCTCGCTTCAGCGCCGCGCGCAGGTGCGGCTCAAAGCTGTTGAAGGTGTTCACGTTGTTGGGCGCCACCAGCCGGCTCATAACGCGCACCAGCAGCTTGTCCGTGCGTACGGTCAGCTTGCCCCCCAACGTCGGTTCGCCCTGCAGCGCTTTTGCCGCCGTCACGCACTCTTCGATGGCCTCGTCCAGCTTGGGCCCGACATCGCCGATCGCGTCGCGCTTGCGGGTAAATAGGAAGCCGGGGCCGCCACCCAGGCCCTCGTCGTAGCCGTAATGGGCGTGGTCGGCGATGATCATCATGCCCGGGCCGTCCGGCACGTGGCGATAGTCGGCGACGTCGATCAGCAGCTTGTCGCCCAGACGCGCCTCACGAATCCAGCGATGGAAGATCGGGATCAGCAGGTCCTGATCGACGTTGCTGTCGTCGGTGGAGAACGCCTTGACGCTGAGTTGTTGAGCTTCCATCTAAAACACCGCCGCCGCTGCCTGCTCCTGCATGCGCTCGTAGCACGCGTGCGCCGCCTCCAGAAACAGCTGGGTCTCTTCGATCAGGTGGTGCGCGTCGTCCAGCGAGATGTCCGCGCCGGGCTGGTCTTCATGCCACTTGAACAGGTACTCCGCGAACTTCCCTTTGGCGTATTTGTCGTGGAACAGCTTGGTATCATAGAAGCCGGTCCGGAACTCGCCGACGATGTCGTCCGCGTTATCGCGCACGTCGATGTTCTGCATCATCACCAGGGCCTTGGCGGCGCTGAGCATGGCGCGAAACGACTCCTGCGCGGCCTTGGCAGCGTCCCCGTCGTCCAGAGAGAGTTGCGCCTCGAAGTTTTCGCGCTCGCTCTTGGCCAGCCCGAACTCGGTAAAGCTGACGACCTCGCCCGCGCACTCGCCGACGCCCAGGTCGCCGATCGTGTACTCGCGCGCGTCGCCCCAGTCCGTGTAGAAGCTGGGATCCGCCTCGTACGGCGGCACCTGTTTGATGTCCTCCAGCGCCTCTTTGATCACCTTGCGGCCTACGCGCTTCATCACGCTCTTGAACGGCTCGCCGGGCTCGCGGTTGCTGGTGTAGAAGTCCGCCAGCCGATCCACGACCTCCGGAATGCGCTTGGACGGATACGCGCCGATCGCCAGCCCGTAGGACCCGCCGTTATTGGCCCACTCGCCGCCCACAACCAGCTGGAAGTGCGCGACGCGGCGCCCGCCCATGTTGCGGCTGACGCCCAGGAAGCCGATGTCGGCCACGTGGTGCTGCCCACACGAGTTGAAGCACCCGCTGGTCTTGATGCGCAGCGCCCGGAAGTCGGGGTCCATGGTCGAGAGCTTGGCGCGCAGGCGCTCCTCCAGCTCTCCGGTCAGACCGCGCGACGCGGAGATCCCAAGCTTGCACGTATCCGTGCCCGGGCACGCCGTGATGTCGCTGATCGTGCCCGCGCCCGGCTGCCCCAGCCCGATGGCGCACAGGTCCTTGTGAAAGCCGACCAGCATGGCTTCGGGGACCCAGCGAAACACGATGTTCTGCTCCACGGTGAACCGCATGGTGTCGCCGCAGTACTTGCTCGCGACGTCGGCCAGGCTGCGCGCTTGATCCGCCGTGCAGTCACCCAGAGGCAGGCGCACCGTCGCGACCACATATCCGTCCTGCCGCTGCGCCTGCACGTTTGTCGAGCGCCACGCCTCGAACTCGGCGCCGTAATCGCCCGCCGGCAGCGCCGCACCTGCGTGCAGCGGCTGGTCGTCGGTGTGCTTGAGATCGTCCAGGTAGCTGGTCCAGCGCTCGTCGTCCGGGATCCCCGCCCGCTCCTCATGGACGCGACGCGTGAACTCCTCGGGCCCCATCTTGTCGACCAGAAACTTCACCCGCGCGCGCGAGCGGTTGGTCTTTTCGCCATATCGGGCAAACAGCCGGCACACCGCCTGCGACATCGGCAGCAGCTCGTCCTCGGTGACGAACTCGTCGATCAGCTTGGCCATCCGCGGCACGGCGCCCAATCCGCCGCCCACATAAAACTGGAAGCCGCGCTGCTCCACGCCGTCCACCGTGCGCGTCGCCGCGATGGCGCCGATGCAGTGGAAGTTGGAGAGACCACAGGAGTGCTGCTTGCACCCGGACAGCGCCACCTTGAGCTTGCGGCCGAAGTCCTGCGTGTCCTTGTGCGCCAGGAGGTACTGCGCCACGGCGTCCGCGTACGGGGTGACGTCAAACGACTCGTCTTTGCACACGCCGGCGATCGGGCACGCTGTCACGTTGCGCACCACGTTGCCGCACGCCTCATGCGTTGTGATGCCGACGCTGGCCAGCCGCCGCATCAGGTTGGGGGTGTCGTCGATGTGGACAAAGTGCAGCTGAATATCCTGCCGCGTGGTCACGTGCAGAATCGCGTCCGAGTACTCCTCGGCCAGCGCCGCCAGCTCGTCCAGCTGCACGCCGCTGACCCGCCCCATCGGGATCTTAATGCGCATCATGCCGGGCGCGTCCCACAGGGTCTCGGGACCTTTGGTCAGCTCACCGTTGGGATACACCAGCGTGCGGGACTCAAAGCCGTCGTGCCGCTGCCCGTTGTCGTATCGCTGGCCGTACACCCCCTTGCGCAGGCGCGTCTCGGCAAAGATCTTCTCGTCCAGCTTGCCCTGACGGCGAAGCTCCATCTGCGTCTCAAAGACGTCGATCTGCTTTTCGAGAGTCGCAGGCAGCTTTCCCGCCAGCTGCTCCTTCCAGTTGATCCCGCTCATACCCACTCCTTTTGTCGACGCATCGTGCCCCCTTTCGGGGCCCCGCTGCGAAGCCTCCGGCTCACCAGACCACGGCGGAGGGGCGGCAGCATACACCTTTTTTGCTCCACGAGCCGACCGCGCTTAATCTGAGCGATGTGATCGCGTTCTTGGAAAGGCTTGCAGTGCGCTGGTTTCGTCGTCCTCGGGGCGGCGTCATGTTACCCGTCAGTAGCGGCCGTGTGCACATGGAGAATGGGCGGCGGGCACGAGTGGGGGCATTCCAGCTGGACACCAACCCCGTCACCAACGCCGAGTACGGTGCGTACATGACGGCGACCGGCACCCCGAAGCCGCAGTGGATGCACAAGCCCGGTTTTGGGGACCCCGAGCACCCCGTCGTTGGCCTCACCCTGGCAGAGGCCACGGCCTACGCACGGTGGGCTGGGAAGCGGTTGCCTACTGAGGCCGAGTGGGTGCGAGCAGCCCGCGGCGACGATGACCGCCCCTACCCATGGGGTGACGTGCCTCCTGATTATGCGCTGGCCCACTTCAGAAAAGGCCCCAAGGGCGCGCCGGCCCATGTGACCACGCGCGAGCGTCCGGACGGCGCCGGGCCGTTCGGGCACACCGACCTGGCCGGCAATGTCTGGGAGTGGTGTCGCAGCGGGGCGCTGCGTGGCGGCTTCTGGGGCTCTCCCGACGTGCGAATCGACGAGCGGCTGGTGGATCGCCCCGACCGAATCTCAGGCGGCTACGGGCTGCGCTGCGCCCGCTAATCCAGTTTGGCGCGGTAGATCGCGTCCCCGCCGTCGGCAAAGCCCACCCAGATGACGATCTCGCGCTGACTGATCGCCTGGCGGCTCATCAGGATGTCGTCCACGGCTTTGCCTGAGAGCGTGTCGCCGATCTCCAACACCTCCACGACCACGCCCTTCACCGAGTCGTACAGATACAGACCGATGCGCGTCTTCTCGTCGCCGACCGTGCCCACGCCGCGGAACAGCACATCCCCGCCGTCCACGGCCACATACTGGGACGTCAGGCCGTTGGCGAAGTCGGTCGAGAAGGTCACGTCACCGCCGGGCATGACGGTGTTGGTGTCTACGACCACCGAGATCTCAGGCGGCCCCTCGTCGGCCAGCTTGGCGCGAAACAGGCCCTTGTATTGGGTGCTGCCAAACGGTCCCAGCGGCTCGTTGATCGGCGCGGCTCGTCCGTGGAAGGTCACCGTGTCGCCATCCAGATGCGGGCCCGTCAGGACAAAGAAGTCCTGATCCTTGCCCGGGATCTCGGTGAACTTGTCGGCCACGACCGTCAGCGGTCCCAGCTCCAGTGAGCGCAGGTAGACGCCGCTGAGGCTCGGCGCGCCGGCCGGGAAGTTGGCCGGATCCACGCCCTCGGGCGGCAGCCCGTAACCCACGAGCACCGCGGTCCCCTTGGCCATATCCGTGAGTCCGGTGCCGGTGAAGCCGCCGATGCCGTTGGGGATGTCGTCGTCGGGGGACAGCACCTTGACCAGGTTGTCGGCGCCCCCCACGAAGATGCCGCCCGTGGGGCCGGACGCGCCGAAGCCCACAAACTGCCCGTCCGCCATCGGGCTGCCGAAAAAGAAGAACTTCTCGGACTCGGTGCCGGGGATGACGTCCGACCGATCCACCACCTTGATGACCGCCTCGTCGCTCGCATCGTAGCGATAGATCCCACGCTGCTTGTTCGGACCGTTGCCCACGAACGCGACGTCCCCGCCGGCGACCCGGGCCGTATTGATGACGCGAACGTCAAACGTCTCAAAGCTGCCGGTGCCGCTGGGGATAGCGTCCCCCGCCTTCACCAGCGCGGTCAGCTGACCCGCCTCCCATCGCATGATCGAGTCCGTCTCGGTGGACTGCACCGGCACGACCAGCGGCAGCGACGTCGCGCGAAAGGTGATGACGCCGTCCTCGATGACCGGGTCCTGGCAAAAGCCGGTAAACGCCGGTCCGGCCGGGCTCTCGTCCTCCAGCGTGACGACCGGCCAGAACGTCCACACGCCGATCGTCTCGCCCGGGTCCTGGGGCGGCCCGACGTCCACTGCGGGCCCGTCGTCCGGCACCGGCTGCGGGCCCTCGTCAGGCTCCTCGCCGGTCTCCGGGAGCAGGTCCACGTCTGAAGCGATGTCTTCCGGGGGCGCTACGTCAGGGACCGTCGTGTCGGGCTCCGGCTCGACGACGTCGACGACATCCGCCGGGGTCGTCGTGTCCTGGGGCACCGTCGGCGGCTCCGGATCGCTCGCACAGGACAGCGTCAGCAATCCGGCTAGAACCGCCGCGCGCATCAGTCGGTCAGCCAGGCTTTGTAGGCGTCCAGGTTGTAGTCGCGGCCCAGAAAGTCCTTCACCAGGTCCGCTGCGTCGCGCATGCCGCCCGGCTCCAGAATCTTTTGGCGATAGTCCCGCGCGGCCGTCGCGTCCATCATCCCCGCCTTCTGGAAGCGGGTGAAGAGGTCCTTGGCGATGACCAGCGACCACTGGTACGTGTAGTAGCCCGACGAGTAGCCGATCAGATGCCCGAAGTTGGCATAGACCCGGCCGCCCTCCAGCCGCGGATACGGGCTGAAGCGCTCATAGATGTCGTCGCTGTACGCGTCCAGGTCCAGGCTCGCCGGGTCCTGTACGTGCAGATAGTAGCTGTAGGCCGCGTAGAAGAGCTGCCGCATGACGGCCGCGCCTTTACCGAACTCGTCGGACGCGCGCATCTTGGCGACCAGCTCGTTGGGGATCGGCTCTTTGGTCTCCACATGGCGCGCAAAGCGTGACAGCACCTCGGCGGACCAGCCCCACTCCTCCAGAATCTGGGAGGGCGCCTCGACAAAGTCCCACTCCACGTTGATGCCGCCCAGGTTGATCCACTTGGCCTCGGCGGCCAGCAGGTGGTGCAGCAGGTGTCCGAATTCGTGGAAGAACGTGATGACCTGCGTGTGCTCCATCAGCGCCGGCGAGCCGCCCTTGGGCTCGGGGAAGTTGCATACCAGCGAGGCGAGCGGGAGCTGGCCGTCCTTGAGGCCGGTCCGGATGCCGAACATCGCCGCGTGCTTGTACTTGCCGGGACGCGGGTGCATGTCCAGATAGAAGCGCGCGATGGGCTTGCCGTCCGCCTCCAGGGAGTAGGCCTCCACGGCGGGATGCCACACCGGCTCGTCCGGCAGGGGCACAAACGTCACCGAAAACAGCTCCGAGTACAGCGCCAGGATCCCCGCCTTGACCGCGTTGTACTGGAAGTAGTTGCGTACGGCTTTGGCGTCAAAACCGTATTTCTCCTGCTTCACGCGAGCTTGGTAGAAGAAGCGGTCCCAGACCTCGACTGTGGTGGCGTTCGGCTCCAACGCCTTCTTGGCCTCCAGCAGCTCGGCCAGGTCCTTGACGCTGCGTGGGCGGGCGATGGTGACCAGCTCTTTGAGAAACGCATCCACCGCTTCGGACGTCTTCACCATCTTGGTCTCGGTGTTGTAGGCCGCCCAGTTCTTGTATCCGAGCGTGGTCGCGTACTCGTGACGCAGCTTCAGCAGCTGCGCCATGATCGGCTTGTTGGCCGGATATCCGCGCCCCATGAACAGGGTGTACAGCTCCTGGCGCTTGGCCGAGTCACGCGCATAGGTCTGAAACGGGAAGAAGTCCGGGTAGTCCGTCGTGACCACGAACGGCTCGCCCTGTTTGGGCTTGTGCGCGGCGATCCAGTCTTCAGGCATCCCCTTGAGCGCGGCCTCGTCCACCGTGATCTTGCGCACGTCCTTGAGAATGTTGGACTGGTACTGCTGGCCCAGCTTTACGATCTCGGCGTGGATCTCCTTCAGGCGCGTGCGGGTAGCGTCGTCCTTATCCACACCCGACCGGCGGAAGTCCCGCTTTACCCGCTCTGCAAAGCGCTGCGTCTGGGCGTCTGTGCCGCTCATGTCGACGGCGGCCAGCGCGTCATACAGGTCGCGATCAAGGTTCACGTCGTTGGTAAAGGCCGAGATGCGCTCCTTGCATCCGCCTGCGGCCTTGCGCGTGGCCTCGTCCGGATGCACCTGAAAATGCAGCGCTGCCCAGCCCATCGCGTTGTCGAGCTCGATCGACATCCGGTGGTACGTCTGCACCGTGTTGGCCATGGTCCGCGGGCCTTCGACAGGTTTTTTCAGCGCGACACGCAGCGCGCGCGCACGGTCCAACGCACCGTCACAATAGGAGGTGAGCTTTTCGGTGCTGGTCCAGACCGGCGCCGGGGCCGTCAGCTTTGGGGCTGTCATCAAGGTCCCTTTTGTCGTGGCGCACCCTGCGGTGGATACGACGTACATGAAAAAAAGAGGGCCAACAAGCGATGCTGTCCGAGGCATGGCGGTGCAAGTAACAGGCGTTAGCTCGCAGGGCAAGCCCTTCACTGGTACCATATTGGCACTTATGAGCGGTGACCGAGAGACGACGGGTAGTTGGCGACACGCTGAGACGCAGGAGACGATCGAGTCTGCTGAGCAGCTGCTGTCCATGCGCGTGCCCGTCCTGACCATTGCATATCATCCCGATCTGCGACGGATTGGAGAGCAGTGCAGGCTGGTCTCGATGCCACTGGGCAAGGGCCTTGCACTGTCGCGTTTGGAGCCGATGTTCTCGCAGCCGGGTGTGACGCTGGGTCGTCCTATCGCGGACTCTAGAATCAGTCGCCGGCCGGTTTTCCTGGAGCGATCGGACCAGGGCGGCATTCGCGTCGATGCATCCGGGACCAGCATCTCCGTAAAGGTCGACGGCGTCGATGTCGACGGCATCGGTGAAGTGTCACGTGCTCAGGTGGAGCAAGGGGCCGTCATCGAGCTGGCCAAGCGCTTTGTGCTGATTTTGCATAGCGTCGGTCGGCCCCACGAGCGCACGCCGGATCTGGGCCTCGTCGGAGCCAACGAAGAGATCGCCCGTCTGCGCGGCGACATCCTGCGCGTCGGCGACCTGGACGTTCCCGTGCTGCTGCGCGGCGAGTCGGGCACCGGCAAAGAGCTCGTGGCCAAGGCGATCCACAGCGCCAGCCACCGGCGCAGCAGCGAGTGCGTGATCGTCAACATGGCCGCCATCAACAGGACCACGGCCGCATCCGAGCTGTTTGGGCACGTGCGCGGCGCGTTTACGGGCGCCAACCGCGACCACGACGGCTACTTCAGCCGGGCGCATGGCGGCACCTTGTTCATGGACGAGATCGGCGGCACACCTGCCGAGCTGCAGGTCATGCTGCTGCGCGTCCTGGAGATGGGCGAGATTCAGCCTGTCGGCGCCACCCGTACCCGTCGCGTCGACGTCCGGCTCATCGCGGCGACCGACGCCGATCTCGAGGCCGCCACGCGCGACGGCTCCTTCAAGTTGCCGCTGCTACACCGCCTGGCCGGTTATCAACTCAACATCCCGCCGCTGCGGGCCCGACGCGACGACATCCCGCGGCTGTTCATCTACTTCCTGGGCGCGGAGCTCGAGAAGCTGGGCGAGGGCTGGCGTTTGCAGCCCAACCCGATGGGCGGCGAGCCGTGGCTGCCTGCCGACCTGATGGCGCGCCTGGTTCGCTACGGGTGGCCCGGCAACGTTCGCCAGCTCCGCAACGTGGCCCGACAGCTGGTCATCTCCAGTCGCGGCGCCAACACCCTGCGCGTGGACCCGTCGGTGGAGCGTCTGCTCTCCGAGGAGCACCACGTTGGCGGTCCGGACGACTCCGGCATGCACACCGTCGTCGGCAACATCCAGGGTCGGCTGAAGACCAACGTGCGCCTGGCATCAGGTGTGCGCAAGCGGCCGGGCGAGATCACTGAGCCGGAGCTGATCGAGGCGCTCAAGGCGCACAACTATCGGCTGGGGCCGACCGCCAAAGATCTGGGGATGTCGCGCACGACCTTGTACGCGCTGATCGACAAGAGCCCCAACATCCGCAAGGCCCGCGACCTGACCGAAGAGCAGATCCAGGCGGTGCTAAGTGACGACGTCGATGTCGCCGGCGCCGCCGAATCCCTGGAGGTCTCGGCCCGGGGCCTACAACTTCGCATGAAGGAGCTTGGACTTACATGATCCGCACGGCCCTCGCGGGCGCCGCCATCATCCTGCTGGTCGCCAGCTGTCGACCGCCTTTTCCTTACACGCCGTCCCATAAGATCCCCGAGGTCCGCACGATCGACCAGTTGATGTGGATCCAGGCGGACGCTGCCGATCCTCGCTTTGACCTGGCCGAGGACTTCGAAGACGATCCCAGCAAGCTGGGCAGCGCTCAGTACCAGCAGTTCATCGAGATGGCTAAGCGGATTCAGGCCACTGCGAAGGAGCTGCCGCGCTTCACCAAGCAGTACGCACAGGGGCGGGACGCCGACTACAACGGCTTCACCAAGGCGCTCAGCGACACGGCGGCCGTCGTAATCACGGCCGCTGGAGCCCGCGACGGCGCTAAGACAGTCGAGGCGGTGCTGAACATCCGCTCGACCTGCCGCAACTGTCACAACGAGTTCAGATAGACGCGTCCGGCGGCGCACAACGTCTCGCCGCGCTCCACACGAACGTCCCATGCGCCCGCGTCGCGTCCGTGCGGCTGGGCCGTCACGGTGACCGTGTCCGACGGCAACACCGGCTGTACAAACTTGAAGCGCTCTACGCGCTGCAGCTCGCCGCCAGCGACCTCGGCGGCGATACGGATCAGCTCGGCGCCCGGCACCATGGGCTGACCGGGCAGGTGACCGTCGAAGACCGGCCAGTTGGCGTCAAACGTGAGTGTGCGGGCCTTCATGGCGTCTCCAGAACCAGCCGGGCCGTGTGCCCCGAGTCACAGGTAACGCGATACTCACCGGGCGTGGGCAGGTCGCGCATGCCCGCGCACCCGAGCGCATCGACGGGGGAGGGCTCCCGTTGCGCCGTCGCGTCAAAGCCGGCCTGGTAGCCGGTGACGCGCGCGATTCCGGACGCCGCCGCCGACACGACCACTCCATAAGCCGCCGGCGCCGGCGTGGTGCCCTGGGCCTGGGTCAGCCGCGTCGTAGCCGGTCCGCCGCTGTCGATGGCCAGCACCAGCGCGTGCTTCGTGACGCCGCCACCGACAAGTCCATCGGCTTCGCCCAGCGCGATCAGGCCCGAGGCGCGACCTGCCGACAGGCACAGGTTGTCCCCGGTGATGCCCAGCGCGATCGCGATCTCGCCCAGCACGACGTTGGGCAGCGTGTAGGCGAACAGGCGCGGGTTCGTGCGCTTGAGTCCGCGCTCCAGCACCTGGCTGTAGTACGCAAAGTCGGTCTCCACACAGCCCAGCCCCGTGCCCAGCACGACGCACCCGATGGCCGACGGCTGCACCCGCGAGGCTCTGAGCGCATCCCGCGCGACCGCCAGCCCGGCCAGGCAGAGATCGTCCAGTCGCGAAGGCCGCGTCACCAGGTCTGCACTGCTGGCCAGCAGCGTGTCGCGATCGATGGCGCAGCGCTGTGCCGCGATGATCATCGGCATAAGACCACCGCCGAGTTGATGCCCGAGAAGCCCGCTGAACACGACAAGACCATGCGCCCGCGGATGGTACGCGGCTCATCGGCGACGACGTCCAGCCCGATCTCCGGGTCCTGCTCCACCAATCCCGCCGTCGGCGGCCACAAGCCGGTCTCCAGGCCACGTACGCACAGCACGGCCTCGATCACCCCGGCCGCGCCCAGTGTGTGACCGATGGCGCCCTTTATCGAGTGGACCGGCACCGGCCGCCCGCCGAACACGGCGCTGAGCGCGACGCCCTCCATCTGATCGTTGAAGCGCGTGGCTGTTCCGTGCGCGCTGACGGCGTCGATGTCGTCGGCGGACACCGTGGCGTCCGCCAGGGCAGCGGTCACGGCGCCGATCAGGCCACGGCCATCCCGCGCGGGACCTGTGATGTGGTTGGCGTCGTTGGCACCGCCCGCGCCCGCGATTGTTGCGCGGGCCGGACCCGACCCGCTCTGGATACAGATGGCCGCCGATCCCTCTCCCACGCACAGCCCGTCTCGCGTGGCGTCGAACGGACGAGCCCCGCCCACGCCCAGGGCACGCAGGGCGGCAAATCCGCGCACGATGAACTCGCTCAGCGCATCAACGCCGACCACCAGCACGCGATGGGCGCGCCCCTGCCGAATCCAGCGCAGCGCGTGGCCCACAGCCGTCGTGCCGGACGCACACGCCACGGACACGGTCACGACCGGGCCGCGCACGTCCAGGCTCCTCGCCAGGGCCGCAGCGGGCGCATACAAAGGAAAGTGGATAAGCGCCTCTGCCGGCAGCTGCTTCTCCAGCACGCGCTGGGCCATGCCGATGCCGCCCTTGGTGCTGGCCACGATCAGCGCGTCTGGACGCTCCCAGCCGGCGTCTTCCAGCGCTTGTAGGGCCGCTTGGGTCGCCAGCGCCAGCGCTCGCGGGCGTTGTGGGGCAACGTCCAGCGCCTCCCCGACCACGACGCTCGGCAGCTCCGGCAGGCTCAGGGTGCGCGGGGTGCGGGTCGCTACCACACCGTCCAGGGCGCCCTGCCACAGCGGCTGGACACCGTCGCCCAGCGCCGTTATCGCGCCCAACCCGACGATGCGGGCCACTCAGCCGCCCCCGGTCAGCGCAAACGCCAGGTCGCCGGCGGCTACAGCGGCACCGGAGGCGTCGCGCACCTCGCAGTTGAACATGGTCTGGGGGCCCAGGCGGGCCTTCAGGTGCACGCTGACCATCAGGGGCTCGCCCCGCGTGGGCGCACGCGCGATGGTGAAGCGCCGCACCCCGACCATGACACCAGCCTGTGGCTCCCCGGTGGCGCCACCGTGCATGCTCGCGGCAGCCTGGGCGCACACCTCGATCAGCTGGGCCGCGTGCTGCGGTGCGTCAGCCGTCGCGTTGCCCTGGCCGTCGCACCCCGTTAGAAACAGATAGGGCGCGCGGTGCGGGATCACGGTGGTCGGGTCGAGCATGGCGCCCAAGATGCTACCATCGCCGCCGCATGCGCGCCGAATCGCCTATCCAGCGCCTCTACAGCGCCCTGCTCGGGCGCCGACGCGCCGTTCTGGCGGGGTTTGTGGTCGTCGTCGCGGTGTCCGCGGTGGGCGTGGTCAAGCTCCAGCCCGGTCACGACGTCTCGGTCCTGGTCGGCACGCCCGAGCTGGGTCGCGCCACGGCCCTGCTGAGCGAGCTGGGCACGCTGGATACGGTCATGATCGACGTCTCCAAGCCGGACGCGTCGGCCGACGAGCTTGTCGCGCTGGCCGATGAGCTGGTCGCCCGCCTGCAAGAGACAGAGCTGTTCTCGGCGTTGGTGTTCCGAATGGACCCCCAGGCGAGCGCTCGCCTGGGTGAGGTGCTCATCTCTCATCGCTTTGCGTTGCTGCCGCCGCCGGCGTCGTTCGAGCCCGCGATGAAGGTGGCGCGCCGCGAGCTGATGCTGCCGGTCTCGCCCCACAAAGCGCTGATCTATCGCGACGCGGCAGGCCACCGCGCGGGGCTGCAGGGCGTCTCTGTCTCGGCCGCGCCGTTCATGCTGACCGACTCCAGCGGCGGCACGCTGATGAGCGCCGATCGCCGCCACGCGCTCATCCTGGCGCAGCCGCTGTCCCGCGCCCTGGACGTGACCGCGGGCGCTGCGCTGGCGGCCGCCATCGAGGACGCGACGCCGGACGGGGCCACCGTGGAGGTGCTGGGCGGTCATGTGTTCGCGGCCGCCTCCGCGGAGTCGATCCGCCGCGACGTCTGGCTGACGGTCAGCGCCACGCTGCTCGTGGTCTTGCTGCTCTTTGGTGTCGTGTTCGCCCACATCGGGCCGGTGTTTGGCGTCACGCTGCCGGTGGTGGTCGGGTTGGTCTTTGCCGCGGGCATGCTCGGCCTGGCCGGCGTGCAGCTGCACGGGATCATCCTCGGCTTCGGCGCGATCATGGTCGGCGTCGGCATCGACTACGGCGCCCATCTGGTGATGCACCTGCGCGCCGATCGGGATGCGTCGCCGTCGGACGTGGTGCGTCGGGTCGCCCCCAGCATCGTCATGGGCGCGCTCACCACGCTGATCGCCTTTGTGGTGCTTGCCTCCTCCGGCATCTCGGCCCTCCAGCAGCTGGCGCTCTTCACCGGCCTGGGCGTCACGGCCAGCTTTGCGGTCTCTCTGCTCGTCATCCCATTGCTGGCGGGCGTGGTGACGCGCGGACGGGCGCCGCGTCCGAACACGCAGGCGGTGGAGTTGTCCCGGCGTCGCGCCATCGTGGTGCTCGGCGTGGCGGTGGCCGCGACCCTCGCGCTCGCGCCGGGTCTGGGGTCGGTGTCGTTTGACGGCGAGGTCCGTAATCTGGACTACCAGCCCCCGGCCACAAAGGAGCTGGAGGCGCGCTTTGTCGACCGCTACAAGCACGCCCGCTTCGCCACCCTGGTCGTGGCCGAGGGCGATGACGTCGAGCAGGCGCTGCAAACCAACGACCGGGTCGCTGAGATCTTGCTGCGGGCCGAGGAGCGACGCGATATCGGCGCGGCCATGACGCTGGGCTCGGTTCTGCCGTCGGCGCGAAAACAGCGCGCGTCCATCGCCGCCTACGATCCGGAGGCGCTGCGGCCCGGGCTCGTGGCCGCGGCCGACGCCTTCGATCTCAACGCGGAGGTCTTTCACCCGTTCTTCGAGGACCTGAAAGCGGCGCGCACCGGCCCGCCGCTGACCGCCGAGGCGTACAAAGGCACGCCTCTGGCGCCGGCGATTCGCCGCATGTTGATCTCCGATGGCGAGGGCGCCCGTGTCGTGTCCGTGGTGCACATGTCAGACGCCCGGGGCGGCGGGCGCGACCTGCCGGCGGCCGTCAGTGATGCGCTGGAGGCGCTCGGCAACGTCACCATTCTCTCCGGCCCGTCTCTGGCGCGTGCGGCGGTGTCGTCGATCAGCGCCGCCATGGGGCGGCTGGCCGGGCTGTCTCTGGCGTTGGTCGCCCTGCTGCTGCTCTTTTACTACCGGCGCGTCGTCCCCGCGCTGTATGCGCTGGGCCCGGTCGCTGTCGGCTTTGTGTGGACCTGGGGCCTGATGGGCGTGCTGGACATCCCCTTCAACGTCATCAGCGTCGGCGCTTTCGCGCTGGTCGCCGGCATCGGCGTCGACTACGGCATCTTCATGACCGACGCCGAGATCAGCCGGGACCCGACCCATCACGCGACGACGCGATCGGCGGTCCTGCTGGCCGCGGTCACGACTCTGGCGGGCTTTGCCGCGCTGCTTTTGGCCAACAGCCCCGTGATGTGGACGCTGGGCTTTGCGGTCTCGGTCGGCGTGACGACCAGCCTGGCTGTGGCTGTTGGCGTCCTGCCTGCCGCCTGGCGCTTGCTGGGTCCGCCTGTGCGGCCGACGTGTGACGCCTGCGACCAGCCGCTGCGGCGCCCCCTGGACCGCGCGGCTGCACTGCAGTTGGTGATCGTCGCGGGCCTCGCGATGTGGCTCGCCCTCGCGTGGGTCACGGGCGCCGGCGCGACCGGCGGCTGGCGCATCGGGCTCGTCCTGCTGGCGGACCTTGCGTGGGGTGCCTGGGCCGTGCGTCGCCTGCTCGCACCCAGACCCGCGTGCTCAGCCTGCGGGGCTTGACCGGATCGGTCGACTGCGGTACCCCGGGTCCTATGACGCGCGAGCAGATCAGCCAGACGGTGTCTACCATCTTGATCGACGAGTTCGAGATCGAAGCCGATGCAGTCGTGGAGGAGGCCAACCTCTTTCAAGATCTCGGGCTGGACAGCCTGGACGCCGTCGACCTCTTTGTGAGCCTGGAGACCGCCTTTGGCGGGCGTGTGCCCGAAGAGGACGCTAAGAAGGTGCGCTCTGTCGGTGACGTGACGACGCTCTTCCAGACCGCGCTCTTCGGCGGCTGAGGTTGCCTCACGCCGGCGCTGCTGACGTCCTGGTCATCGGTGCGGGTCCGGGCGGGGCTGCCGCGGCCGCGATCCTGGCGCGCGCCGGGCTGTCCGTGGTCGTGGTCGAGCGCTCTCGCTTCCCGCGCTTCGTCATCGGCGAGAGCCTGTTGCCGCGCTGCATGGACCTGCTGGAGGCGGCCGGCTTGCTGGAGGCGGCCACCGCGCGTGGCTACATCACCAAGCATGCGGCCGCGTTCCTGGACGGTGAGCGCTGCTCCGCCTTTGATTTCAGCGCTCAGTACGGCGACGGCTGGGCCTACACCTGGCAGGTGCCTCGGGACGACTTCGACGCTGCGCTGGCAGACGGCGCGGCCGCGCTGGGGGCGGACATCCGTTATGAGCAGACGGTGACCGGGGTCCGATTTGACCCCGATCCCGTCATCACCCTGGAGGGGGCTGACGGCGCGGCCCAGACCATCACCGCCCGCTTTCTGGTCGACGCCAGCGGCGCCGGCCGCGTGCTGCCTCGGCTATTGGACCTGGCGCTTCCGTCGTCTCTGCCCAACCGGACGGCCCTGTTCGGTCACGTGGTCGGGGATCGTCGCGAGGCGGGGCGGGACGAGGGCCGCACCTGGATCGTCAGTCACCCGGCCGGTCCATGGCTGTGGGTGATTCCATTCGCCGGCGACCGCACCTCCGTGGGCGTTGTGGGCGACCCGTCCTTCTTCGACGCACTGCCCGCCGATCCCGCCCTGGCGTTGCAGGAAGCGATAGGCGGCGAGCCGAACTGCGCCGCCCGGTTTGCGGGGGCGGATTTCGTCCTCTCGCCGCGTCGCATGACCGCGTGGCCCGTCGCCGTCAGCCGGCTGTTCGGTCCGAGGTACTGCCTGGTGGGCAGCTCCGCTGAGTTCCTGGACCCGATCTTCTCCTCGGGCGTCATGTTTGCGCTGGAGTCCGCCGTTCGGGGCGCCAAGCTCATCGTCCGCCAGCTTGGGGGCGAGTCGATCGATTGGGCCACCGACTACACGGGCTACCTGCGCACCGGAACGGAGGCGTTCGGCGCTTTCGTCAACGCCTGGTACGACGGCCGCCTGCCGCGCATCGTGTACGCCGACGATCCGGACCCGGCGGTCAAGGCGCGCATCTGCTCGGTGCTGGCCGGGTACGTCTGGGACAAGACCAACCCGTTCGTGGCCCAACCCGAGCGCCGCTTGACCGCCCTCGCGCGCTTCATAGGCATGCGCTCGTGAGGCGCCTCCTCGTCGGCTTGCTCGCTGCGGCCGCCTGCTCGCCGGCGGCCACCGGGACCTACAGCCGCCCCGCGGTGGGCCGGCCCGCGCCCACCAACACGTTTCCGCTCGTCGCCGCGTCCGTCTTTGAAAAGCGGCTCCCGCTGGCTACGCCAGGTGGCGTGCATCTCCATCAGGTCGCGATCGATCTGCCCCGCCGCTCAGACGTCCTGGTCGGGCGCCTCTCCTTCCCGGACGCGTCCAGCTACTCCCTGCGCGGGCAGTCGCCCATCGGCTTTCGGCTGTTCACAGTGGGCTACGACGGCAGCGCGTTCACGGCGGATGTGGCCTCGATGCTACGCGGCAAGTTTCCCGCGCAGGCGCTGGCCCGTGACATCCACAGCGTCTATCTGGGGGGCTGCTCGTCTACCGACGGCGGAGAGGTCCTGCCCACGCGGTCCGGCTATCAGCTGAACTGCACACGCGCCGACGGCATGACGGTGCGTGAGACGCTGGACGGGGCGACGCTGGCAGTAAAGGCCCGACAGGTCGAGGACGCCAAGGGGCGGCGGGTCGAGATCACCTACACCGACTACGCCTGGTTCGGGCCGGTCTGGCTGCCGCGCCGCATCGCGCTGGTTGCGGACAAGGCCAAGGTGACGATTGCGCTGGTCGGCTATGAGCCGGCGTCTACCGGCGGCCCCTGACCATACTTTTCGTGCAGCTCGAGACGCAGCGTCGCCACGCTCGCGTCCAGCGCGGCCCTGGTCGCGTCGCGCAGCGCATGTCCATCCAGCGCACCCGGCTCGATAGGCGGCAGGACCTCGACCACGATGCGCCCGCCGACCGCAAAGCGCCACGTGCTCGGGTGGGCCACGTCGTTTGTGCCTGCGATCGCTACCGGCAATACGGCCGTCCCAGAGTTGGCGGCCAGTTCGAACGGTCCGCGCTTGAAGCGCCGGATGGACCACGTGTGCGAGCGAGTAGCCTCCGGGAACATGAGCAGGCTGATCCCCTGACCCAGCCACGTCCCGGCGGAGGCCAGCGTCGCCGCAGCGCTGTCCGGGTCGCCGGTCTTGGTGGTTGGGATGTAGCCGGCCAGCCGGATGCCGAGCCCGAATGGCCCATAGAACCAGGATCGCTTGACCACGGTGCGAAACGGCAGCGGCAGCAGATAGGTCACCAGCAGGTCGATGACGGATTGGTGGTTGGGCGCCACGATAAAGGGCCCGGGTCCGTGTGCGGCGTGCTCCAGACCGCGCAGCTCCACGTAGAACGGTAGCGTACGCGCCAGGGTGCCGCCCCAGAAGCGCGCCACAGCGTGAAATGTGCGCCGCTTGGGGTCCCACAACAGCGCGCCCAGCAGCACCAGCGCGACGTCCGCCACCAGGCAAACGGCCGCCAGCGAGAACACGTATACCCAGATCAGCACGCTGATCACGCCGCCCAGGTCGCGGGGCTTGAACTGCACGTCGCACATGATAATAGACAGGCGCCCATGGATGCGCTGCACCAGGAGCTGAAAGAGCTCATCATCTCGACGCTGAACCTGACGGACCTCACGCCGGACCAGATCGACAGCGCGGCGCCTCTCTTCGGCGAGGGACTGGGCCTGGACTCGCTGGACGCGCTCGAGCTCGTAGTCGAGCTGGAGGCGGTGTACGACACCGGTGTGGATCTGGAGGCCGAAGAGGCCCGCGGTGTCTTCAAGTCGGTCGACACCCTGGCCGACTTCATCCGCAAGAGCCGCAAAAACTAGGTCATGCGAGGCGCGCCCATCGCCGTCACGGGTCTGGGCGCCGTCTGCGCGGTCGGCAACAACATCGCCGAGCTGCGCGCTGCGATCGCTGAGGGGCGGTCCGGACTGGGCCCACTCACCCGCTTCGAGCCTGGCGACGGGCTCCCTGAGCGACCCGTTGGCGAGGTCAGCGCCGCACCCGGCGATCAGCGGCAGGGCACCGTAACCCATCGGCTGGCGATCGCCGCTGCGCTGGAGGCCTGTCAGCAGGCGGCCATTCGGGCCCCGTCCAACCGCATCGCCGTCGTCTGCGGCACGACCACCGGCGGCATCGCCCACAGTGAGGTCTGGTTCCTCAACAAGCTGGCGTTCAACGACCCCTCACCCTCGCTGCTTACGCATCACCCGGCCAGTACGGTGACAGAGGGCGTGGCCAAGGCGATTGGCGCGTCCGGTCCGCGGCTGACCATCTCGACCGCGTGCTCCTCGGGCGCCAACGCCATCGCGCTGGGCGCGGACCTGCTACGTGCGGGCGAGGCCGACGTGGTCCTGGCGGGTGGTGCGGACGCGCTGACCATGATCACCTATTTCGGGTTTTCCAGCCTGCGCCTCCTCTCAGAGAGCCCATGCCGGCCCTTCGACGCCGATCGTAGCGGCCTGAACCTGGGCGAGGCCGGCGCCTTCATGGTGCTGGAGCGTGGCGACGACGCGTATCTGCGCGGCGCCGAGGCCCAGGCGTGGCTGACCGGCAGCGCCTGCAACTGCGACGCGCATCACATGACGGCTCCGGCTCCGGACGGCGGGCGGGTCATCGCGTGCGTGCAGTCCGCCATCGCTGCGGCGGGCCTCGGCAGCGGGGACATCGCGTACGTGAATGCCCACGGGACCGCGACCAAGGCCAACGACGTCGCGGAGTCGCGCGCCCTGGCGGCCGTGTTCGGCGGCGCCATCCCCCCCGTGTCCAGCTCCAAGTCGTTTCTGGGTCACACCCTGGGCGCGGCCGGCGCGATAGAGGCCGTCATCACGGCGCTGGCCATGCGCGACGGCACGCTCCCGCCCACCCTGAACACCGAGACGCCTGATCCTGCCGCGCCCGCCGACCTGGTGCTGGGTCACGCGCGCGACGCCGACGTGCCGCATGCGCTGTCAACCGCCTTTGCCTTCGGCGGCAACAACACCGCGCTGGTCTTCAGTCGCGAGCGCCCACCACAGGCGGAGGTGAGCGATGGCTGACTCGCTGGCGATCACCGGCATCGGCCTGGTGCTTCCGCAAAAAGGCGGCCCGATCCACTTCGTGTCGGAGATCACCGCTCCAGAGCGGTTCTCGGTGCGCGACCTGCGCCGCGTGAGCCGAATCGGGCAGCTGGCCCTGGCGGCGGTGGACCAGGCCTGGACGTCCTCCGAGCTGGTCGCGGATTCCGACACCGGGCTGGTGTTCGGCACGGCGCTGGCCGACACCCATGAGACCTCCGAGTTTCTGCGCGGCATGTATGACCGTGGCCCCAAGCTGGCCAAGCCGAAGCACTTCCAGCGCTCGGTTCATGGCGCCGCCGCCGGGGAGCTGGCGCTGCTGTACGGCCTGACCGGCTACAATCTCACGGTCACCCAGGGCGTGCACAGCGGCGACGCGGCCCTCTACGCGGCAGCCCTGGCGGTGCGTTCGGGGCGCTGCGAGCGCTGCCTCTGTGTGGCGGCCGACACCTTGAGCAGCCCGCTGCTGCTGGCGCACAGCGTGCTGGGCTACAAAGACGTGCCGGTCGGTGAGGCCGCGGCGGCGGTTGTGCTCGAGCATCCAAAGGACGCCGTCGAGCGCGGCGCGGACATCCTGGGCACGCTGCACGAGGGCGATCTGGCGCGCACCCAGGCCGGCCCGCTGACGGCGATCGAGGACGTGGGTCTCTGCGGCGCCGGTGGTCTCATCCGCGCCGTGGTTGCCGTCGCACGTCAGTAATCTATAATCACGGCCCTGCACGTCATTTGAGGGAGCGGCGGAGTTTGAGCGGACGACGCATACTTGTGACTGGAGCGAGCCGCGGCATCGGACGCGCCGTCGCGGTCGCTTTGTCAGCCCCCGAGACGCTGATCCTCTTGAACTACAAGAGCAGTACGTTTGCCGCTGAGGAGGCGGCCTCCGAGTGCCGTGACAAGGGGGCCGACGTTCGCCTTGTGCAGCTGGACGTGGGTGACGGCGACCAGGTTGCCGAGGTGCTGGAGCCGGTCATCAAAGAGGTGGGTCCGCTGGACGTGTTGGTCAACAACGCCGGTATCGCGCGCGACAGCCTGCTTGCGTGGGTCAAGCCCGAGGACTGGGACGCCGTCATGCGCGTCAACCTCGGGGGGCTGTACTCGGTGACGCGCGCCGCCGTTCGCGGCATGATCCGCAATCGCGCGGGCCGCATCATCAACATGACCAGCATCAGCGGGCAGCGCGGCAACGCCGGCCAGACCCCGTACGCGGCCTCCAAAGCCGGGATCATCGGGTTCACCAAGGCCCTGGCCCTGGAGCTGGCGCCGCGCAAGATCACCGTCAACGCGGTCGCTCCGGGCCTGATCGACACCGACATGACCGCCGACCTGCCGCGCGAGGAGCTGGCCAAGGCCATCCCGATGCGCCGGTTCGGCAGTCCGGCTGAGGTCGCGGGCGCTGTGCGCTTTTTGGCGGGGCCCGATGCCGCGTACATCACCGGCCAGGTGTTGGGCGTCAACGGGGGCTTTTACACCTGATGCGCCGCACCGCGATTACAGGTATTGGCCTCGTGTCCTGCATCGGCTCCGACCTCGATGTGGTCTCTGCCGCCCTGCGCGACGGGCGCTGTGGCCTGGCCGTCGACCCGCAGCGCCGGGAGCTTGGCTTCTATTCGGCGCTGACGGGGCACATCCCGGACTGGGACGGCGGCAGGAAGCGTCTCAATCGCAAGCTGCGCAAGTCCATGCACGATCCCGCGCTGTTTGCCGCCGTCGCCGCGCTGGACGCGGTTGCCGACTCGGGGCTGGATCCGGACCGGCTGCGCCAATGGGACGTTGGCGTGGTCGTCGGCAACGACTCCACCGCGGCTCCGTCGGCGGCGGCAGCCCGCCAAACGCTGGAGGCGGGCGAGACCCGCGGACTGGGTTCGGGGGCGATCTTCCAGGTCATGAACTCGACCGTGACCATGAACCTGTCCACGATGTTGGGCACGCGCGGCGCCAACTGGACGATGTCGGCCGCATGCGCCAGTGGGGCCCATGCCATCGGGCAGGCGGCGATGCTCATCGAATCGGGCGCTCAGGAGATCGTGATCGCCGGCGGCGCTCAAGAGATCGGCTGGCAGGCGATGGCCCCGTTCGACGCACTGGGCGCCTTTACCCGCGCCACCGATCCCGCCCGCGCCAGCCGCCCGTTTGATGCGGGCCGCGATGGACTGGTCCCGTCCGGCGGCGCCGCCATCCTCATCATGGAGGACCTGGACGCCGCGACCCGCCGGGGCGCGCATGTCTACGCCGAGGTTTTGTCGTATGCGTTCTCGTCCAACGGAGCCCATCTGAGCGCGCCCACGGTCGAGGGGCCCGCCTACTGCATCACGCGCGCGCTCAAACAGGCCGGGCTGCGCGCCTCGGATATCGACTACATCAACGCCCACGCCACCAGCACGCCGGTCGGGGACCTGCTGGAGGGGCGCGCGTTGCTGCAGGTCTTTGGCGCGGACGGCCCGCCGGTCTCCTCCACCAAAGGCATCACCGGACACGAATGTTGGATGAGCGGCGCCAGTGAGATCGTCTACAGCACACTGATGATGCGCGACCGATTCCTGGCGGCCAATCACAACCTGGACACGCTCGAGCCCGAGCTGGCCGGCCTCAACGTGCTCGGGCAGACCGCCGACACCGCGGTCTCCACCGTGCTGTCCAACTCGTTCGGCTTCGGCGGGACGAACTGCGCCCTGATCATCCGCGGCGCCTGAATGCTGGCCGGCGCTCTCATCTTCTGCGCCATTGCCGGCGCACCCCCTCCCGGCTTGCAGGCTGTGCTGGCGCCCCTGCGAACCCACAAGACCGTGCAGGCGCGCATGACCCAGACCAAGCACAGCCGCGCCTTCAAGAAGCCTCAGGTCGCCACGGGGCGGCTGATCGTAGCGGGCGAGCGGCAGCTGCGCTGGGAGTATACGAGCCCGTTCAAGTCGGCGCTGGTGCTCCGCGACGACAAGGTCAGCATGACCTATCCGGAGCTGGGCAGAAAAACCGCCTACGACCTGTCGCGGGACCCGTCGATGAAGCGGGTTATCGACACCATCCTCTTCTTCATCAACGCCGACGCCGCACGCATCGATGAGCGCTTCACCGTGATCGCGTTTGAGCAGGGCCCGATCGCGCGTCTGGCCCTCAAGCCGCGGGCTGTGGGCGTTCAGGCGATGATCGCGCACGTCGAGATCCGCGTGAACACCACCGCGGGCGTGCTGGTCGAGGTCTCGTACGTCGAGCCGGACGGCGACCGCACCCGCATTCAGTTTGCCGATATTCGCGTCGACGAGCCGGTGGAGGACGCCCTGCTGCAGCTGTGACGACGCTTCCACCACCGTCCGAGGTGCTGCCGCAGCGCCCGCCGTTTCTGTTCCTGGACCGCTGCTGTGCGCTCGGCGAGTCGCTGGTCGTCTGCGAGGCCGTCTTCGACGCGGTGCCCGGCCACTTTCCGGACCAGCCGATCGTGCCCGGGGTGTTGCTGCTGGAGGGGCTGGCGCAGACGCTGGCTTATTGGACGCTGGCCCGCAAGCTGGGCACGCAGGTGCTGCTGGGCGGTGCTGACAAAGTGCGCTTTCGCGAGCTGGTGACGCCGGGCGACCTCGTCCGCTTCGACGTCTCCATCGACCGCTATCTCATGGGGGTGGTGCACGCCCGCGGGCTCGCCTTCGTCGGCGACACCGAGGTGGCCTCAGCGCGCCTGAAGGGCCGCGTGCTCGACGGCAGCGGGTGAGGCGTTACTTGCTGTAGCGCGCTTTGAAGGCCTCGGACGCTTTTCTGCGGCGCTCGGCCTCGCCGGGATCCATCTTGCCCAGGTACCACTTGTGGTCGTCGCTGTTGAGCGTCTTGTCCAGCAGCTCACGCAGCGCTTTGGCGGCCGTCTGCTTCTTGGGATCGGGGTCCTTCTCGCCCTTGTGGATCAGCTTCTCCAACTCGGGGATGTACTTTACGTACCAGTGCTTGGCGACCTCGTAGGTGCCGTGCCAGTGCGTGTAGTCCGGGCCCATCATCGAGGCGCCGTGGCGGGCGCGCCGACCCTCGTGGTGCCAGATCTCAAACCAGATGAAGTCCAGCTTGTTGCTGAATTTGGTCGGCTTGAGCAGCGAGGACGCGGCCTTGTACAGGGCCAGGCCCGGCGTCGCGAACTTGGTGTTGTACAGCTCGATCAGGCCGTCGTATTGCACGTACCAGTTCTCCACCCAGGGCTTGCTGTGGCAGGCCGAGCACACGTCCTTCATCGCGGCGCGGCGCGCGGTCCAGGGCACGTCCTTGCCGGGCAGGCCCATCTTGGCGTCGGAGAGCTCGGGCCGCACGGAGAGGGCCGGGCGGTTGTTCCAACTGATGCGCATGCCCACGTCGTGGCTGACCGGCTGCGTGCGCGTGGCTGACATGTGACACGTGGCGCAGGTCGGTGCCGCGGAGTAGTCCTCACCCACGATCCACTTCTCGCTGTCCAGGGCCATGCGGTCAATGTTGGCTTTGAACGCGATGCCGTGCTTGGACTCCTCGTAGATCTCCTTTTGTGGGTGGTCCGGCCCCATGTGGCACTTGCCGCAGTTGTCGGGGTGTCGCGCCTGCTCCGCGGAGAAGCGATGCCGGGAGTGGCATGCCGAGCAGGAGCCCTCCGAGCCGTCCGGGTTGATGCGCCCGATGCCGGTGTTGGGCCACGTCGCCGGGTCCAGCTTACCGCCCTCCAGCACCTTGACCTGTGAGCCGTGGCACTGCCAGCAGCCGTTGACCGCCGCCGCCGAGTTTCCGCCCTGGAAGCCGGGGGTGACCATGCCCCGGTTCCCCTCGACGACCTCCGCCAGCACGTTGTCCAGCGACCCCAGGATGCGTCCCGCCTTGGAGTGGTGGGAGCCGTTGAACTCCTCGACCTCCCGCGTGTGGCACCGCCCGCAGTCCTTGGGGCTGACGATCACGGAGATCCACTGGTCGTAGTGCCGCATGGCGTCCGGCTCGCCCTCGCGCGCGACGTGGCACTCGAAACAGCCTACGTTGCCGCGATAGTGCTTGCTCTGCCCCCACATCTGGTACAGGCCAGGATTATCCTTCTTGTGGCAGGCCGCGCACTCCTTTGACTCTTTGCTGAGCTCGGGTGGGCCGAAGCTGGTCGCATGGCTGGTACTGGGGGGCGCGACCACCAGGGTGACGGCGAGCATTGCGGCGGACAACACAAATATCCGGGCGGGCCTCATGGTTGAATCTCCTCGGCGGTTAGCTTTCCGGTCAGGACGGGTACGGTGATGCGAACGAAGATGGTGTAGATGAGCAGGCCGCCGGCCCAGATCCCCAGAGAGACCAGGATCTCGTTGGCGGTCGGCACGTATTCGACGATTTCGCCCAGCGGCGACGGGATCTGGCCGGGCACGATCAGCCCCATGCCTTTCTCGATCCAGATACCGACGATGAGCAGGACGCACGCCAGGTTCAGCGGGCGGGTGCTGCGCGTCATCGGCAGGTACAGCAGGACCAGCGCCACGGTGTTCAGCGCCATGGCCGTCCAGATCCACGGGACCAGGGCGGTCTTGCCGTGCAGGCCGAAGTACAGGTACTCGATGGACGCGATGTGCGCGGAGTCCGTGTAAAACTCTCTGAACACCTCGCAGCCCAGCAGGAACATGCTGATGGTCAGCGCCACGGTCACGATGTTTCGCAGCGTCTGCAGCGCCTTGTCGGGCACGTCGTAGTCCGCGTATCGGCGGATCGCCTGCAGCGTCAGGATGATGATCGCCGGTCCCGCGGCAAACGCCGAGGCCAGGAAGCGGGGGGCGACGATCGCTGAGTTCCAAAACGGACGTGCGCCAAGCCCGACGTACAAGAAGGCGGTGACCGTGTGGATGCTGATCGCCCACACGATGGCCACGAAGACGAACGGGATGTAGAAGGCGCGTGTGGGCTTGCGCTTTTGATAGGCGCAGTAGATCAGGTAGCCGCAGATGTGCAGGTTCAACAGCAGGTAGCCGCTCAGCACCAGCACGTCCCACGTCAGAATCGACTGGGGGAAGTTGGGGCGGCGTATCATGTTCAGAATGCGATCCGGTCGCCCCAGGTCCACCGTCACGAACGCGATGCACATCACGATGACGGCCACGGCGAGCAGCTCTCCGAAGATCACCAGGTCGTGCAGCTCTTTGTTGCCGTAGATGTAGACCGGGATGACCAGCATGACCGCGGCCGCGGCGACGCCGACCAGGAATGTGAAGTTGGAGATGTACAGGCCCCAGGCCACCTGATCGGTCATCCCGGTGGACGCCAGCCCGGTGACCAGCTGGCGGCAGTACGCGTTGATCCCCAGCAAAGTGAGGACCGACAGCAGCAGCATCCACAGCAGGTAGTCGCGGTTGCCCTGGAAGCTGAGGCGGAAGCACCGCCATAAGAAGGTGGCGTATCGCTTCATGCGCCCTCTTCCTGCTCTGCGTGGGGATAGCGCTCGTCGAAGTAGTAGAAGAAGCGCGGCAGCGTGCCGGCCTCCTCCTTGAGGATCAGCACCCGCTTGGTGCGCAGGATGGTGGCGACCTCGCTGTCCGGGTCCAGGATGTTGCCGAACTTGCGGGCGCCGGTCGGACACGCCTCCAGGCACGCCGGCAGTCGGCCTTCGCGCACCCGGTGTAGGCAGAACGTGCACTTCTCCATCACACCGCGCGGTCGTGGGCGATTAGAGAGATACGCCATGTCCGGATTCAGCTGCTCCATGGGCAGCTTGGGCGTCGCGAAGTTGAAGCGTCGCGCCCAGTACGGGCAGGCCGCCTCGCAGTACCGACACCCGATGCACCAGTCATAGTCGATGACCGTGATGCCGTCCGGCTCCTGCCAGGTCGCCTCCACCGGGCACACCTTTACGCACGGCGGGTTTTTGCACTGGTGGCACTGCACCGGCATGTAGAAGTGGTTGTCGTCCGGCACCTTGGCGCGGTCGTACCGATGGTCGCCGTGCTCGGGGTTGGTCGTACCGCGCGGCATCTCCAGCACGCGGATGTACTGGATCTCGGGCTCACGGCTCTGGTTGTTCTCCTTGACGCACGCATGCACGCACTTGCGGCACCCGATGCAGCGGCTGAGGTTCAGCGCGTAGACAAACTCCACGCCGTCCTGATGCTTGACGTCGCGTACGTCGGGGGTCACCTCGTAGCGGCGCTTCACCTCCTCACGAATGCGGTTCAGCGCCTCTTCCATGTCCTGGGGCGACATGTCCTTGTAGTGCTTTTGGAAGAGCGTCTCCCACGAGCCGTAGTCGTCCGGATTCAGGTGACGCAGCGGGCTGAGCGCGGCGGTGAGGGCGGCGACTCCGGATGCAGCGGCGAGGCCGCCCCCCAGAAAACTGCGGCGCTTCATGGCGTCTCCCTCTGCATCAGCGGGCTGTCGGAGTGATGCTCGTGCTCGGTCGGCTCACCCATGCGCAGCGTTCTCGGTCCGGGCAGCGGCGTATACTTCGGGTACGCCGGGCGGTGCGGATCGTGGCACTCCGTACAAGTCAGTCGGCGATGGCGCGGGTCCTCTTTGTTCCAGGAGCCGGTCGTTCGTCCGTGTGAGCCGTCGCGCCAGTCGCGCCACGCCGGGCCATGGCATTTGCCGCACAGCTGGTCGGACTCGGCGTAGGGCACGCTCTCGTCACCCTGCAGGGACAGGCGGTTGCGGTCCCCCTTCAGGTGGCAGCTCAGGCAGCGGCTGTTGCGCCCGTGCTCCAGCACGATGTCGGTGTGCTGGCGCAGCAGGTGCGGTAGGCCGCGCCCCTTGAAGATCTGGTGGCAGTCCATGCAGTCGCGGTCGAAGCCGCCCAGATACATCGTGGGCGGGTCCGTCATCGGCGTACGTCGCGTGCCGTCGACGAGCTGGCTCCGGTCGACATCGGCGCCGGGTTCGATGGGGATCTCCGCCTTTACGGGATTCCACATGAACCAGACAGCCATCGCCGCGAAGACGACGGTCACAATGGTGTGGCCTCTTGCCATGGGCGTCCGGCTGAGCACAAATCGCGCCAATTACACCCTGTAATATCGTCTTTATAAGCCTGGTCAACAGTCGTATATGGGGTGTCTCTACTCGGTCTGGATTCTGCACGGAGCTAAAAGCTATGACACGGTGTATCGCTATTATCTGCGCTCTTGTATCCACTCAGCCGGGTTGTACGGACCAAGCAGACACTCGGTCAAAGGACGGACCGCTGGAGGCCCTCGCCGTCGCCCAGTCGGCGCCGACGATTCAGAACACGGTCGGTATGACCCTGATCGCGGTCATGCCCGGGACGTTCACGGCAGGCAGCCCGGTTGAAGAGCCTGGCCGCGACGACGACGAAGACGCGCGCACGCTGACCATCGGGTACCCGGTCTATGTGGCCACCACCGAGGTGACGCAGGCGCAATGGCAGGCGGTCATGGGAGCTCCTCATGACACGCGGTTCGAGGGGGATGAGCTGCCCGTGGACTCGGTCAGCCTCCAAGACGCGCAGGCATTCGTGGTCGCGCTCTCCAAGGCCGACGGGCACACCTATCGCCTGCCGACCGAGGCCGAGTGGGAGTACGCCGCGCGCGCCGGAACCAAGACGCCGTGGTCCACCGGCGAGTCCTTGAGTCGTCGCCACGCCAACGTCCGTCTGGCGCCCGTCGATGGCACCGCCCGCTCCCCCGCGGCGACGGGTAAAACAGTCCCAGTCGGAACATATCCACCCAACCCCTGGGGATTACATGACATTCACGGCAATGTGTGGGAGTGGACGACGGCTGAGGATGGCCACGGAGTCCTGCGCGGCGGGGCGTGGAACTTCAGCCCGTTCGCCGCCAGAAGCGCAGCACGGCTCGCCCTCGACCACACCCGCCGCTACGACTGTAATGGCTTCCGGGTCGTCCGCGAGATCCGTTGACCCGTGGTTGGGGCAACCTGCCCCGCAAATCGTCGCTTTGTGACGACGGTCAACCCGGGTAGTTTCGGCATATGTCCGCGGTGAGCCACAGGTACGACGTCGTTGTGATCGGGTCCGGGATGAGCGGCCTGGCGGTGGCCGCGCTGCTGGCTCAATCCGGGCGCAAGGTGCTGGTGTGCGAGCAACACTATCGCTACGGCGGCTACCTGCAGCAGTTCCCGCTGCACCGCACGCTCTTCGACGCGGGCTGCCACTATGTGGGCGCGCTGGGGCAGGGGCAGGTCTTCGACCGCTATCTTCGGGCGCTGGGCGTCCGTGAGCAGCTCACCGCGCACGCGCTGGATCCGGACGGCTTTGACGTCGTCGACTACGGGTCCGGCTCCATCGCGATCCCGGCCGGCCATGCGCGGGTGGTCGACCGTCTGAGCGCCCGCTTTCCACACCAGGCGCGGGCCGTCGCGTCCTTCATCGCCGAGCTGCAGGCCGAGGTCGCCCGCTTCCCCATGTACTCGATGGCCGCCGCTGAACACCTGGCCGGCCAGACGCCCAACCCCTCGCGTACGCTGTCCGACGTGCTGTCCGCGTGCGGGGTGACGGATTCCGACCTGCGCACCGTCCTGTGCGCGCACAACCTGCTCTATTTTGTAGAGCCGCACGAGTGCCCGTTTACGCTGCACGCCTTCGTTACTGACTCCTTCATACAAGGCGCATACACCATTCGGGGCGGCGGACATGCCGTCGTCAAGGCTCTGCTGGCGCGCTTTCGGGGGCATGGCGGCGTGGCTCGGCGGCGGTGTCGCGTGACCGCCATCCACGTGTCTGATCGCCGGGTGCGCGGCATCGAGACGGACGCGGGCGACGTCATCGAAGCGCCTGTCGTCATTGGCGCCATAGACCCCAAGGCGGTCCTGAGGCTGTTGCCGCAGCAGGCCCTGAGCCCGGCTGGGCGCCGTCGCATCGAGCGGTTGAGACCCGGCGTAGGTGGTCTTGCCGCGTATTTGCGGGTGGACGCCGACCTCAGCCGATACGCACGGCGCAACTACCTGCTGGCCGGCGCCCATCCACGCGTCTTCGTCACCACACCCAGCGCCCGCGAGCCGGGGTGGCGCGGCCCGGCGACCGTCATCGCGTTCGGCCCATCAGATGCGCGGCAGTGGGACGCGTGGGGCGCTTCGCTGACCGATCAACGCCCGGACGAGTACACAGCAGCCAAGGAGGCGGCCGGCCAGGCGATGCTGGCGCCGGTGCGCGCGCTGATGCCGGAGCTGTCGAAGACGGTGACCTGCGACTTCGGCACACCGCTGACCCATCGCGATTACACCGGCAACACCGACGGCGCGATCTACGGCATCCACCATAGTGTCGATCAGACCGGCATGCGCGGTATAACGTGGCGAACCCGGATTCAGGGGTTGCTGCTCAGCGGCCACTCCGTGCTGTATCCCGGATTACTTGGAGCGACCATCAGCGCCTTCTACACCGCGGGCGAGCTGCTCGGGCTCGACACACTGCACAAGCGGCTGCGCGATGCCGTCTGATATCCGTGTCGTCGTCACAGGCATGGGTCTCATCAGTCCCATCGGTACGGGCCTGGACGAGGTGACGGACGCTCTGCGGTCGGGTTTCAGCGGTGTGGTCGGCATGCCTGACTGGGGCGCCGTCGACGGCTTGCGCGCCCGGGTGGCGGCCCCCGCCCGGCGAGAGCCCAATGTGCAGTGCATTCCGCGCCGGATCCGCCGTGGCATGGGGCGTCAGGCGTTGTTGGCCGGGGTAGCGGCCCAGGCGGCGGTCGCGGAGTCCGGGCTCTCCCCCGACGAGCTGGCGGGTGGGCGCGTCGGGGTCTCCATCGGGTCGACGCTGGGCAGTCCGGCCAGCATGTACGCGTTTTACAAGGAGGTCATCGGCGAGCAGAGCATCGCCCGCGTGCGCGCGACCAGCTTCCTCCAGTTCATGGGGCACACCTGCGCGGCCAACGTCGCCGCGTTGCTCGGTACACGAGGGCGGGTCAATGCCCCCAGCAGCGCATGCACCAGCGGCAGCCAGGCCATCGGGCAGGCGTTTGACCTGATCCGCGCCGGGCACGCCGACGCGATGATCTGCGGCGGTGCCGACGAAGCGCACTTCACGGCCGCGGCGACCTTCGATGTGGTCGGGGGCGCCAGCAGCACCTACAACGAGCGCCCCCAGCAGACCCCGCGGCCCTTTGACGCCGCGCGCGACGGGCTCGCGGTCGGGGAGGGCGCGGGCATTGTGGTGTTGGAGCGCGAAGATCACGCTCGGGCTCGCGGCGCCCGCATCGAAGCGGCTCTACTGGGGTATGCGACCAACTGCGATGCGCGGCATCCGACCCAACCGGATCAGACCGCCATCGAGCAGTGCATGACTCAGGCGCTGACGGGCGCGCAGATCGCCGCGGCAGACGTCGGCTATGTAAACGCCCACGCCACGGCCACCGCGCTGGGAGATCCTGTGGAGGCCGCGGCCGTGACCCACATCTTCTCAGATCGGGTGCCCATCTCCAGCACCAAGGGCCAGACCGGCCACACCCTGGGCGCATGCGGCGCGCTGGAGACGATCTTCACGATCTTGATGATGCAGAGCGGGTTTGCCGCCGCGACGCGCAACCTGGAGACCGTGGATGATGCCTGCAAGGGCCCGTGGCACCTGCAGCAGGTCCTGGATCGCGAGATCTCGCTGGCGATGAACAACAACTTTGCGTTTGGCGGCGTCAACACGTCGCTGCTGCTCGGTCGTTAGCCCGTCGCGCGCTCGCGTAGGACGATGTTGTAGAGCAGGCCCAGCCCAAGACAGATCGACAGCACGCTGGATCCGCCATAGCTGAGCAGCGGCAGCGCCACCCCCACCACCGGAAGCAGGCCGGTGACCATCCCGACGTTGACGAAGAACTGCCAGAAGATCGTGGCGCACACCCCCACCGAGACCAGCACTTGAAAGCGGTCGCGCGCGATCTTCGTGACCCGCACAGCCCAGTAGACCAGCAGATAATAGAGGGTCAGCAAGACGGTGCAGCCGATAAAACCGCGCTCCTCCCCCCACGTCGCGATCACGAAGTCCGTGTGCAAAAACGGCAGGGTGCGCTGTCGCGTCGCGTGCCCCTTCTGGCCGCCCTTTCCATAGAACTCACCGGACCCGATCGCGACCACCGCCTGCTCGGGCTGATACGCCTTGTCCAGCACGCGCTTCAAGCGGGTCAGCTGTGGCTCCACCGACGGATCGGTCTTGTACGCCTCGCGCAGCTGTTCGACCTGCACCTCGAGCGCCTCCGAGTCCCACCACACCAGCACGCGGGCCTTCTGGTAGTCGTGCAGCGCAAACTTCCAGGCCAGTGGAAAGATCAGCGCCACAACCCCGATCGCCGTGACGATGGATCGCCAGCGCATGCCCTCGAAAAAGATGACGGACATGCCGATCAGCGTGACGATCAGCGCGGTCCCCAGGTCGGGCTCCATAAAGATCAGGATGACGGGCGCCAGCAGAAACAGATGCGGCACCCAGGGTCGCAGCCACTGGGTCCACCGGCTATGTGCCGCATCTCCGCGGGCGCGCCCGCGATCGTGATACCAGCGCGCAAGCGCCATCACGACGGCGATTTTGACGAACTCACTGGGCTGCACCGCCTCACCCAGAAACGGGATCGGCAGCCAGCGCCGGCTGTTGTTGATGGGATCGGTAAACAAGACGGCGATCAGCGCGATCACCCCGATCCCGTAGACCACATACGACAGGCGAGAGACGAGGTGCAGGTCGATTTGGGACACCGCGATGGTGACGACCAGGCCCAACAGGTACCACTTCAGCTGGCGCTCGTGAAAAGAGTCCTCGCTGTAGAAGTCGGCGTTGCGCAGATTGAGCAGGCCGATGGCGATAATCGCGACGATGACCGCGATGATCAGCTTGTTGAAGTCCAGAAACCGGCGTGGTCCCGGTGCTGCGGTGGCGCCCAATCTCATCATAGGTCGATCGGGGCCTTGTTCACGGCCCCGGGCGCCGGCTGCGGGGGCTCCGCGGTGATCGGATTCGGCAGCGCCTCGTCCTCACGCGGCGGGTCCAGCGGGAAGGCGCTGGTTCTGCGTGAGAAGTAGCCCTTGAAGATCTTCATGGCGACCGGAGCCGCCGCCTTGCCGCCCGAGTGGCCGTGATCGAGAAAGACGGTGACCGCGATCTCGGGCTTGCGGGACGGCGCATAGCCGGTGAACCAGGCGTGGTCGTCCTTGAGCCAGATGGCGACGTCTTCCGAGACGCCCGCCTTGTGCTCCGCCGCCTCTGCCGTGCCGGTTTTGCCCGACACCTCGATGCCGTCCATGCGCGCGCCGAAGGCAGTGCCGTGCTCGTCGTTGACCACCCGCCAGAAGCTGTCCCCCAGTCCGGCCGCCGTCTCCGCGGTCATCGGGTACCGCGTGACCACCCGCGGCCGCACCACCCGGACCACGTTGCCTTTGCGGTCCTCCAGCTGCTTCAAGATGTGCGTGGTCTTGAGCTCACCGCCGTTGGCAAAGCCGGCAAACGCGCGGGTGACCTGCAGTGGCGTCGATCGGACATCCTTCTGCCCGACCGCGGTCGATAGCGTGAACCCGGGCATCCACACGCGGTCCTGGCGGCGGTGCCAGTCTTTGTTGGGGACGACGCCTACGGACTCTGCGATCTCGATGCCGGTCTCGCGCCCAAATCCAAAGTCGCGGGTGGCGTACTCGTAGAGCTGCTCCATGCCCATCTCCTCGCCCACCCGATAGAAGTAGATGTCGCAGGAGCGGCTCATCGCGTGAATCAGGTCTTGAGGTCCGTGCCCGAAGCGGTTGTGGCAGCGGAACCGGCGGCCGCCGAACTCGTAGTAGCCCTTGCACTGGATCTCGCGAATCAGGTCCGCCTTGCCCAGATCTACTGCCGCCACGGCCGTGACCAGCTTGTAGACCGAGCCCGGCGCGTAGGCCGTGAGCGCCTTGTTGAGCATGGGCGAGTAAGGGTTGGCCTTGGCGGCACGGTACGCCGCGGCTGTCAGCCGGCCCGACCACAAGTTGGGGTCAAAGCTCGGGCGTGAGTACATCGCCAGAATCTCGCCGGTGTGCACGTCCAAAACGACCGCCGCGCCACTGCGGTGGTACCGCATGGCCTTCTGAACGATACGCTGCAGCTCCACGTCGATCGTCAGGCGTACTGTTGTGCCGTCGATCACCGGGACATCCGGCCGCTTCGGGTCGGGTAGCTCGAGCACCGGGCCGCCTTTGTAGCGCCGGTCCAGGCGGTAGTTTCGCCGTCCCCAGGTGCCGCGTAGCTCCTTCTCCAGTGCGCGCTCCGTGCCGCTGCGCCCGATTCGGTCGCCGGGTGCGTAGGTGTCGCCGTGGCGGTCCAGGTCCTTGCGATTGACCTGGTTCATGTACCCGGTCACGTGGGCCAGTACGTTGCGATAGGGGTACACGCGGCGCCGGCTGGAGCGGATCTCAAAGCCGACCATCTCGTACAGGTGGGCGTCGATGACGGCCTTCTCGTTGTTGTAGTAGGTGCCCGTCTCGGGGCATCGCAGCGTGTAGGAGCGCTGGCGCAGGACGGCGCCGTCGTGCGGACAGGCGGTGCCGGCGGTGAACTCGATGCCGTGGTTCTTGCACACAGCGCCCGTGCGGTGTTCGTTCCATCGCAGCTTGTGGCGGCGATTGCGGGGGCAGGTGCGTGCGCTCTCGTCCACCTGGTCGAAGTTGCGCCCGCATTGGGAGCACCACAGCGTCTTTTTGGGTGGGTCCAGCACCTCCAGCTTCACGCTGGCCACCGGGCTGTGGTGACTCACCAGGTCGCGGCGGATCACGATCTCCGCGTACCGCTCCTTCTGCTCCAGTCCGATGCTGACGAGCTCCCGCAGGTGGGCGTCGTCCTCGTCATTGAGGTGCAGGAGTCGGCGCAGCAGCTCGATCGTGCGCTCGGGGTTTCGCACGCGCAGGGGCCGCATCACCAGGTCGTGCGTCTCCACATCGGTGGCCAGCACGACCCCGTTGCGGTCCAGGATCAGCCCACGCTGAGCGGGGATGCGCTCCGACCGCTGCTGACTGGACAGCTGGTCCTGGCGGTACTCGCCGCCTCGCACGATCTGCAGCAGAAAGAACCGCGACAACAAAGCCAGAAAGAGGCCCGTGATCGCGACGACTGCCCAGCGATAGTGCGTGCGGTACTCTACGAGTCCTGCGGGTGTACGCGTGGCCACTGAAGTGGGACGGTAGCGGTCGAACCGCCCCCTCGCAAGGCTTTAGCGCCCACCCGCGAACAGGGAGTCGCGGCCCTTCGTGTGAAAAACGGCGTCGACGCGGTCCAGCAGGAAGAAGATCAGCGGGGCAAACGGCGCTGTCACCAGCGCCAGCGGCAGGATCAAACGGATCACCATGCCGTAGTCGGTGAAGGTCGGATCGAACAGCAGCGACAGCAGCGCAAACAGCAGGCAGGCGATGATCGTCGCCATCCCGACGGTGAACATCAGCGTGACCGACCCGCGCACCCGCAGCTTGCCGGCGAAGAAGCGCACCATGAAGAAGACCATCACGAAGATCTCCATGTGCATTCCGATGGGCGCCCCCATGACAAAGCCGTCTTTGAGGTAGCCCAGGAAGAAGCACGTGGTGACGCCCGACGTGAAGTTCATGTTCAGGGCGATCCACACGACCGCGATCAAAGCGAGGTCCGGCGCAAAGCGCGCCAGATGCAGGTGCTGGAGCATGGGCGACTCCAGTGCCAGCATCAGGTAGCAGACGATCAATACGGCCAGCGAGCGAGAGGTTGAGTTCACTTACGAACCGTCATCCATGGAGGGGATGCGCTCGACCTGGCTGATGACCACCAGGACAAAGTCCAGAGCTACCGCGCTGACCGACGGCGTCACGACGTACCGCAGGCCTGAGCCCTCGTGCAGCGGCGGGGCGGAGTCGATCGTGCCCACGTGCAGGCCCTTGGGGAAGCGCTCGTCCTCGCCGTTCGTGACCAGCAGATCGTTCGCCTGCGCCTGGCGGCTGGTGTCGCTGGTCTCGAAGCTGGCCAGATAGGTGCTGCGATCGCCCGCGCCGGCCACGACGCCTTTGGTGTCACGGCCCAGAATGTTCACGGAGATGCGGCTGCCGGCGTCGGCCGCCAGCTTCACTTCGGCGTATTCACCCACCGTCTTTTCGATGTGCCCCACCACGCCCCGCGGCGTCACGACGGCTTGATAACGACGCACGCCATGGTCGGCGCCGGCGCTGATCTTGATTTTGAGCACGCGGTGAAACGGTGAGACGTCCTTGGCGACAACGCGCGCGGCGACCGTGACCAGATCCGGGCGCTCTCCCTTGAACTTCAGCAGCTCTTTGAGCCGCCGGTTTTCGCGCTCCAGCTCCTCGCGCTTCTGAAACTCGCCGACCAGCTCCTCGTTGCGCAGACGCAGCTCGCGGTTCTCCTGCTGCACGCCCACGACCCAGATGTAGTCGGTCCAGATGGTGCGCACGGCCCCGATCGCGTTGCCCATCACGTTTTGAGCCGGGCTGGTGAAGCGGATCAGGGTGCGCTCGTAGACGGTGGGCTCGACGCGCTGTCGGCCGTGATACCAGAGCAGCACCAGGGGAATCACCAACGCCAGAAAGCCGACGGCGGTGGTTTTGTACTGGGCGATGAAGCGAAACACGAGTCGTTACGTCTGGATAGTAACGCTTTTCAACAGCTCCAGCTCATCCAGCGCCTTGCCTGAGCCGAGCACGACCGCGCTGATCGGGTCGTCGCAGAGCATGACGGGCAGCCCTGTCTCCTCGCGAAGGAGCACGTCCAGGTTGCGCAGCAGCGACCCGCCACCCGCGAGCACGATCCCTTTGTCGACGATGTCCGCAGCCAGCTCGGGCGGCGTGCTCTCCAGCGCGGCGCGCACGGCCTCGACGATTTGGCCGATGGGCTCCTGCATGGCCTCGCGGACCTCGTCGCTGTTGATGGTCACCGTCTTGGGGATGCCGTGGATCAGGTCGCGCCCCTTGACCTCCATGGTCATGACCTCTTCGGGCGGGGTCGGGTAGGCGTTGCCGATGGTGCACTTGATCGTCTCGGACGTGCGCTCGCCCGTGAGCAGATTGTACTTGCGACGGATGTGCTGAATGATGGCCTGGTCCAGCTTGTCGCCGCCGACCTTGATCGACTTCGAGAAGACGATCCCGGCCAGGGAGATGACCGCCACCTCGGTGGTGCCGCCGCCGATATCGACGATCATGTTGCCGCTGGGCTCGGTGATCGGCAGACCGGCGCCGATCGCCGCGGCCATCGGCTCCTCGATCAGGTAGACCTCACGCGCGCCCGCTGACTCCGCGGACTCCCGTACGGCGCGCTTCTCCACCTCGGTGATGCCGAACGGCACGCAGATGATGATCCGCGGGTGAATGAGCGTCTTGCGGTTGTGCGCCTTGGCGATGAAATAGCGCAACATGGCTTCGGTGATCTCGAAGTCCGCTATGACGCCGTCCTTCATGGGACGGATCGCCACGATGCTGCCGGGCGTCCGGCCCAACATCTCTTTTGCGTCCTTGCCGACCGCCAGAACACGCCGGCCGCCACGCGCGTCCTTTTGGACGGCGACGACCGACGGCTCGCAGGAGACGATGCCCTTGCCCTTCACATAGATCAGGGTGTTGGCTGTCCCCAGATCGATTGCGAGGTCGTTGGATAACGCCCCGTAGAGCCAGTCAAAGACCAAGGCGTGCTACCTGGTTGGAGTGCCGTTAATCCGACGAGCGGCCGCGGCCACCGCGTCGCCGCCGGCGCCGGCGACGTGCACCGGATCCGGGCTGTCCGTCACCCTCGCCCGCACCGATCGTGACCTCGACGGCCAATTGGCCCTCGAAGCCGAGCTCGCGCGCGCGCCGCAGGGCCAGCTTCAGCGCCTCGAGACCCGACTCAGCGATCTCGTCGGAGTGCGACGAGCGCGTCACCTTGACCGGCTCGCGCGCGGGTGCTGCTTGCGCTTGATCATCGCCCGATCCGTCTGCGGCGGGTGCGTCAGCGGCCTCCGACTCCTTGACGGGTGGGCGCTGGTCGGGACGCAGCCGCTCCAGCCCCTCGGGGGAGCGGGAGCGCCGGCGGCGTCGTCGGCCATCGTCCGGCTTCAGGTCCCGATCGGGATCGAAGCGCGGCGGTGAGTCGTCGGTGACCACCTCTTCGTACGGCGCCTCCATGGCGGCGAGTGCGGCGGCGGCTGCAGCGGCGGCCTCGGCCTCGCTGGGTCCGACACCGTCGTCATCGGCGGCGTCCGCTGCGGGGGCTTCGGCCTCCGCGGGGGCTGCTGCTGCGGCGGGCTCGGCGCTGTCGTCGCTCGCGGGCTCGGCCGCAGGCTCCTCAGCGGCAGGCTCGGCGACCGGCTCCATCATCGGCTCTGTTTTGGCACGGCGCAGCTCGCGCTCGCGCTTGGGCTTTGCGGCCGTCTCCGTGCGCCGCTCGTCCGGGATCTCTTCGCCGTCCTCGATCGCTCGCGGCTTTGCCGTGGGCTTGGGTTTGGCGACGATCTGAACGTCCGTCATCTTCTGTTGGAGGTACGGCACAACCGTGTTGCGGGTCGCTTCCAGGAAGCCTGGAATGTCGTCGCTGAGTTGCCCTTTGAGTCCCTCTAACTGTCCGCGCCCTTCGGCGTCATCACTGACCAGCGTGAATACCTGGATGGCCCTGTCGACCTTTTTGACCGCGTTGTCTGAGCGGCCTCCGACCGCGTCGAAACCGGCGCTGAGCACCAGCGCCATGACGCGACATCCCGAGTTGGGGTGGTAGAACAGGCCGGCGAGCTTTCCGGCGCCTTGCACCGGCTCGTCAACCGCTTCGCTGGGCAGCGCGGCGAGCATGTCGGTAAGGGTCGCTTTCTGGGCGTCGCTTACCTCGAGGCTCATGGTCCTGCGCTGTCGAGTTCTCATAGATTCCTTTTTCAGAACGTGGCCTTTGTGACTCTCGATTCGAGTCGCGCCCCGGCCCACGTCGGGGGGCCTAAACGGGCCTGCCCCTTGGGTTCATTGGCGCAATAAGATGCGGTGCCGGCCGCAGAATGTCAATCGCAAATGGCGGTTGCATCATGTTGGTCGCAGTAATGAAGCGCAATGATCGCTTGCTTGGCGGCGGGGTCGAGACTAGAATGCGTCGTCCGTCTGCCCAGCCGTGGGTCAGATGTGTGAATTTGCAAGTGATTTCATATGGATAGGCGATAATCAATGGCCCCACTCGCGATGCAGCTCCTGCGTGAGAAATCTCGCTCGACACTCATCTACTTCCTGTTCGCGATCCTCATCATCGTGTTCATCTTCACCTTTAACACGAGTGGATCCGGTGGCTGCGCCAACCCGAACCCGTTGGCCGCTGAGCTGGCGACGGTGGCCGGGCATCCCATCGATCTCGGACAGCTGAACATGGGCTATCAGCTGACGCCTCCCGCGGGTCGCGAGTGGCGCCCCAACGCGGCGTCCATCGAGGAGATGCTGGGTCGCGAGACGCGGTTCTACGGCCTGACGCCGGTGAACTTCATCCAGCTGCGCGAGGCCAAGCGCCTGCCGATCGACAGCCCCGCGTTTGAGGAGAGCCCTGCGCTGAAATACGTCGGCTTCACGCGCCCGCAGACGCTGAACGATCGTATCAAGCGCCTGCACGTGATGAACGACATGATCGAGAACATCCTGGTCGGTGAAGAGGCCCGCGAGATGGGCCTGGCGGTCGATCCCACGGCGTTGCGCGATCGCATCCTCAGCGAGCAGTTCTTCGATCCGGAGACCAAGGAGTTCAACGAGGACAACTTCAAGTTCTACCTGCAGCAGCTGGGCGTCACGACGGAGGCTTTCGAGGCCTTTGTCGAGAACGAGATGCTGCGCGAGCACGTGGTCGAGGTTGTGGCCGGCCTGGTCACCGTGAGCGATGGTGAGGTCGCCGGGCTCGTCAAGGATCTGCACGACACGGTGCGCTTCGAGTACGTGGCGGTGGACCCTGCCACGCTGACCCCGCTTGTCCCGGTGAACGCAGCTGAGATCGCGGCCGCCGGTCAGGACGCTGCGGCGGTCCAGGGCTACTACGACTCCCACAAGGCGGAGTACCAGCAGGAGCGCAAGGTAAAGGTGCGCGCGCTGCTGGTGAAGTCGCCGTCGCTGACGGAGATCGCGGCCGCGCAGGACCAGGCGACCAAAGCCACCCTGGAGACCAAGCGTCAGGCCGCCGAGCTGAAGATCCGGGGCTTCCACACGCAGCTGGGCGCCGCGGGGACAGAGTTCAAAGCGCTGAGTGACGCCTTTGCCAACCTGGCCAAGACCAACAGCGAGGGCGACAAGAAGGCCGATGGCGGTCTGCACGACGACCTGATGAACAAGGCGCTGCTGGATGCCACGTTTGGCGGCGACGCGGCGACTGTGGGCGTGGGTCTCAACAAGGGCCAGCTCACCGACGTGATCTCGTCCAACGACGGCTTCCTGTTGCTGTTCGGTGAGGACGCGGTGGCGGCGTCGTCCCGCTCGATCGACGCGGTGCGCGGCGAGATCAGCAGGCGCCTGGCGCAGGAGAAGAAGGCGCCCGAGTGGGCCAAGACCGTGGCGGGCCAGGTGCTGGCCGCCGCTCAGAAAGACGTGACGCGCCCGTTGGCTGACGTCGTGGCCGACTGGAACGCCGCCAACAAGCCGGCGCCCGCCGCCGTGCCGGGGGGTCCGGGCCAGGAGACGCCGCCGACCGAGAAGGCCGCCGACGAGAAGCCGGCCGCGCCGCCCGCCGAGGCCAAGCCTGATGCGCCTGCCGAGGCCAAGCCTGACGCGCCTGCCGAGGCCAAGCCTGATGCGCCTGCCGAGGCCAAGCCTGATGCGCCTGCCGAGGCCAAGCCTGATGCGCCTGCCGAGGCCGCACCAGCCGCACCAGCCGCACCTGAGGGTCAGCCCGCCGAGCCGCCGAAACCGGCAGAGGGTGACGCGCCGCCGGCCGACGCCGAGGCCAAGCCCGCCGATGCGGCCGCACCGCCTGCAGACGCTGAGGCCAAGCCCGCCGACGGCGAGCAGCGCACCGAGCCTGCCCCGGATGGCGAGGCCAAGTCGGCCGAGCAGCCCGCCGAGGGTCAGCCTGGCGCC
>CAZJHX010000060.1:0-17427 GCA_964545715.1 uncultured Myxococcales bacterium | reverse complement strand
GAGGGTCAGCCTGCCGCCGAGGGTCAGCCTGCCGCCGAGGGTCAGCCTGCCGCCGAGGGTCAGCCTGCCGCCGCCGAGCCGCCGCCGGCCGCAGACCCGCCGCCCGCCGCGCTGATCGAGGAGCCGTCCGGTAACGACCGCGTCCCGGGCGATCCGGACGCCGGTGCACTGCCCAAGGACGACGAGCCGTTCGACGGCATGCTCACCGCCGCCAGCAGCCCGCCCGTGGCCTGGCTGTCCATCAGCAGCTTCCCGGGCGAGCACTGGGAGTATCCGCGCGACCAGGGCGCCTACAAGGACGCCGACGACGAGACCGCGTTCGACGCCGAGGACGACAACTGGAAGGACGTGCCCAGCGTCGGCAAGAACGAGGAGCTGAAGCGCGCCCTGTTCACCCTGACGGCCGAGAAGCCGGTCGCCGGTAAGATCTACACGGCGCCCGAGAGCAATCGCCAGTTCGTGGTGCGCCTCGCCGAGCGCAAGGCGCCGTCAGGCGAGGAGCTCGCTGTGCTGACCGCCCAGGCACGTCGTGCGCTGCTGGCCCGCCGCCAGCGCGAGGCCTACAAGGCCTGGTACGCCACCCTGCTGACCAAGGCTGAGGCGGACGGCGACATCAAGTACACCGACGCGTGGACCACGCTGGTCGAGCAGGAGTGGGACGCGTACCGTACCGCCGCCTCCCGCGCCGTCCGCAAGCCGTAACGGCATCGTGAGCACCGTGAGCACCCCGCTCACCATTGCGGTGCCCAAGGGCCGCATCCTGAAAGAGCTGGCCCCGCTGTTCGAGGCGTGCGGCATCGACTTGACCGGATTCATGGACGGCGGGCGCAAGCTTCAGCTGGAGTCAGGTGATCGGCGGCTGCTGCTGCTTCGGGCCAGCGATGTGCCGACCTATGTCGAGTACGGCGTCGCCGACGTAGGCGTGGCGGGGGCGGACACCCTCATGGAGGACGGCGCGGATCTCGTGGAGCCGCTCGATCTGGGCATCGGGCCGTGCCGGCTGGTTGTGGCAGCGCCGCGGGGCAGTCAGCCGTTTACGCAGATCGCGGCGGCGCGCTCTCTGAAGGTGGCTACCAAGTACCCGAACATGGCGCGCCAGTATTTTCGGCGTCGCGGGGTGGAGGCGATCATCGTCAAGCTGTACGGCTCCGTGGAGCTGGCGGCTATCGCGGGGCTCGCGGATGTGGTGGTCGACCTGGTGTCGACAGGCGCCACGCTGGCGGCCAACGATCTGGTGGAGGTCGAGACGATCGTGTCGGTGACCAGCCGGCTGGTCGTCAATCGGGCCAGCTTGAAGACCCGGTATCAAGAGATCGACGCGCTGGTTGCGGCGCTGCGGGAGGCGTTGGCATGAGTCGGCAGGCGACAATCGATCGAAACACGGCCGAGACCAAGATCAGCGTCGCGATCGACCTGGACGGCAGTGGAGAGCACGCTATCGACACACCCGTGCCGTTTCTCAGCCACATGCTGACTCAGATCGCGCGCCATGGCTGCTTCGATCTGACCGTCAGCGCACAGGGCGACACGGAGATCGACGACCATCACACAGTTGAAGATGTGGGGCTGTGTCTTGGGGCCGCCGTGCGGGACGCGCTGGGCGATCGCCGCGGCATCGAGCGGTTTGCCAACCGTCGGGCCCCGCTGGACGAGGCGCTGTCCGACGTCACGATCGACTTGAGCGGGCGTCCGTATCTGGTGTTTGGCCTGGACCTGCCCAAGGCCAAGCTGGGCACCTTTGATACCGAGCTGGTCAAGGAGTTCTACCAGGCGTTTTCGGTGAAGGCCGAGTGCAACGTGCACGTCCTGCAGCTGTCTGGTCAGAACCTGCATCACATCATCGAGTCATCCTTTAAGGCCTTTGCGCTGGCGCTGCGTGACGCGTCGCGGGTGACGCGGCCCACCGACAAGGTGCGCTCGACCAAGGACCATCTGGACTGATGCGCGCGCTTCTCGTCGTACTGCTGTTGGCCGCGTGCTCGTCCGACACCAAAAAGGGCGGCGTCTGCGAGCCGGGCAAGCAGGACGTGTGCCCCTGCGTGGGCGGCGGCGAGGGTGTGCAGGTCTGCAACGACGCCGGCAGCAAGTGGGGGCCCTGCGAGGGCTGTGGCGAGGCGACGCCGGACGTCGTGCAGTCGGACGCGGCTTCGGATGCTGACTCGCCGGACGACATGGGCGACACCACCGGCTCCGAGGACACGCTGGAGGCGCCGGACGCCCCGGGCCCCGTGGGTGAGGTTGTCCAGCCCGACACGACGCCCAGCCAGACCTGCGACGACTGCGCCAACGGCAGCCTGAAGGGCATCGTATGCGCGCCCAGCGAGCAGATCTTCGTCGCCAACGCCAAGCTCACGATCTACACCGTGGACTGCGACGGCAAAGAGATCACGATCGAGACCACGTCCAAGCCGGACGGCACGTATGTGATGCCCGAGGTGCCGTGCGGCGAGCACACGGTGCACGTCCAGGCCGGGTCCTTTACCAACAGCTACAAGGTCTGGATAAACGCGGGCGAGGAGACCGACATCACCGGCGTCGGCAAGAAGCAATGCTTCAAGGCGCAGTCCGTCAAGATCGCCGTGTGGTGGGGGCAATGGGACCATCAGCACGAGCTGTTGGAGCAGCTGGGGTTTGAGTACACCTACTTCAACTTTGAGTGGGACTTCTTCAACGACACGAACCCTGACGATATCGAAGCCGTGCAAGTGCTGCGCGACCCGGCGCAGCTCGCCCAGTTCCAGATCCTGTTCTTCAACTGCGGCAGCGCCGCGCTGGACTACGCGCACGCCTTCCCGGACATCAAGGCCAACCTGAAGGAGTTCGTGCTCAACGGCGGCTCCATCTATGCGTCCGACCTGTCCTGGGCCTACATCGAGGCGGCGTTTCCCGAAGCGTTCGACTTCTACGGCAGCGAGGATTTGCCGGCGGTCTCGATGTCGGATGACGGCCCGCAGCAGGTCGCCGGCAACCAGGAGGTCCCGGCCACGATCGTGGATGCGACGCTGGCGGAGCACGTCGGCAGCTCGGTGTTTACGGCGGTCTACGGCGCAGGCCCGCTTATCGCGGTCCAGGAGGTGGCGGCCGCGGGCACCCAGCATGTGATCGGCCCGGTCGAGCTGGATGACGGTGATGCGTTCACCCCGGCGACAAAGCACGTGGGCCCGCTGGTGATGAGCTACAAGCCCGCGCCGGGCTCAGGCACCCTGGTGTTCACCACGTTCCACAACGACGAGCAGGCCGACGAGGTCATGCTCGGCATTCTCTACTATCTGGTGTTTTTGCTTTAGTCGTCGTCGACGACGGTCAGGCCGCAGCGGGCCAGAAGCACCTTTTCGATGGTCGCTTCCAGCTCTTCCAAATCGAACGGCTTGTCCAGGTGCTCGTCCGCGCCGTACAGCGGTGACGTCAGCTCGTTCAGCTTGGGTCCGATAGCGGTCAGCATGACGATCCCGATGTCCGAATAGGCTTCGCGGTCGCGTAGGTACTTGCACACCTCCCACCCGTTCAGCCGCGGCATCATCACGTCCAGAACAACCAGATGCGGGTGGTCGGACAGGGCGGCCTGCAGTGCTTCTTCGCCGTTGTTCGCCTCGATCAGCTGATATCCGCGCTGCGTGAGACGTTTGCGCATAATGCGCAGAATCTCGACGTCATCGTCGGAGATCAGAATCTTGACTTGGCTGCGTTTGACTTCGGCGGCCACCGAGCACCCCCCTGATTTCAAGCGGTTGTACCGCCCGATTGCGCTATGTGTCAATGACCCCCTATCATCGTCCAACGCTATGGCAGAGGACAAGAAAGGCGCTGGATCGGGGGCAAAGCCGCCCTCGGGATTTGCACGCCCGGCCTCGCGATCGGGGTCCGGAACGCCGGGCCGCTCCCGCTCGCGAAAGCCGGCAGGCGTCTCCAAGCCCGCCAGTCGCAGGCGAATGGCCCCGGAGCCGCCCGCCGCCGCGACGCCACCAAAGCCTGATCCAGCCCCGGCTGCGCCGCCGCCTCCCTCGCCGCCTCCGGAGCGCGCCTCGCCGCTAGGCCGCCTGGACGTCGATCATCCGTACGAGCAGCTCGCTCCATCGCCGTGGGACGACTCGCTGGAGTTCGCCCGCCCGGCTGAGGCCTCCGACGCCGCCCTGGTGCCGCTCGACGAGCTGGACGACGAGGACTCGGACTTCGACGCGCAGCTCGAGGACATGGCCAGCGACGCCGACCTGCCGCTGTCCGCCCTACTGGGCCCGGGCCCGGAGGCGCCCGAAGATGCGGAGCCGTCGCCGATGCTTCTGCCGGACAACCTGACGAGGCCCGAGAAGCGCACCGTCCGCCGAGAAGCGCTCCCGGCCCCGGTCCCGACCCGCTCCAACGACGACGAGATCGGCGCCACGCTCCCCAGCCCGGCGTGGGCGGACGGTCCAAGCAACGGCATGCGGCGCGCCCCAGCGGGCTCCGAGACGCCGACCCGCATGCAACCGGCGATGTCCGACGTAGAGCTCGAACCCGAGCGGCCCCAGGTACGCTCCGGCAAGCTGAAGCGCGTGTCAGGCGATGGCAGCAGCCGCCGCCGCCGCGTGGCCCCGACCGAGGTGCCGGCGCCCACCGCTTCGCCGGCGTCCGCCCCGGTCCTTCGCCCCGCGTCCCGTCCGCAATTAGCCCGCCCGGACTCCTCCGAGACCAGAACCCGCCACCAACCTGTGGTGGAATCCGGTGCCTGGCGCCGCACCCCGTGGGCCGTCGCAAAACCCCACACCTTCCTGCGCGGTATGGCCATTCTCAGCATGCTCGTGCTCTTCGAGGCCTGGGCGATCCCAACGGTCGGCACCGACCTCCACCTGCAGGCCCCATGGGTGCTGGTCCAGGGCGTCGGCAGCCTGACCTTCCTCGCAGCGGTCTTCTTCGGCGGCCTGCTGCTCTTCGCCGCCATCCCGATGCCGTACATCGCCCGCGCCACCCTCATGACCGTCGCAGGCGCCACTTTGCTGGTCTTCGGCATCCTCCAAATGCAGGCCGAGGTAGCCGCCTTCGCCTTCCGCGGCCATCCGGGCCTGGCCTTTGCCTTCGCCGGAGAACCGGGCGTCCTGGCCCTCCTCCTGGTCAGCCTGCTCTTCCCAACAGCGCTCTTCTGGCGTGCTCGCTACACCGCCTCCTTCTGGAGCCGCATCGCGGTCCTCCTGGGCGTCCTCACCGTGGCGGCCTGCTACTTCCTGTTGGGCGCCATCGCAGGCTCCGAAGGCTCCGCCCCCCTGGTCGAGCTCTTCCGCGCCGCGGGCGACTCCAACCTCTACCTGGGCAACCGCATCAGCGTCTTCGTCCTCCTGCTGCCCCTCCCGCTGATCATTTTGAGCGCGCTGGTCTTTCTCAAGCACCCCCGCTCCGGCGGCGCCGGCCTCTGGGCCTGGCTCTACGTCACCGTCCTGGGCGCGATCCCGCTATTGCAAGCCGGCTTCGTCTCGACCTGGCGCGGCGGCCAATGGAAGTCCGTTCTGGCCCCGCTAAAGGTCTCCCTCTTCCTGTACGCCGGCCTCCTGCTGGCCCCGGTAGCCCTGGGCCACCTGATAGGCGAGCTGGAGCGCCTGATCCGCCTGCGCAGCGCCAAAGCCCGCGGCTGAACCCAGCCCCACCGCGCCACTACGGCGGGTGGATGAATTATCTGCGGGGGTTGTGGCCGGACCTTCGCGGGGAAGCTTAGATCGGCAGGAAGAGCTCGGTGTACAGCCACATGAAGGGGGCGCCGAACATGATGCCGTCTATGCGATCCCACATGCCGCCGTGGCCCGGTAGGATCGTGCCCGAGTCTTTGACGCCATAGGCGCGCTTGAAGAGGGACTCGGCCAGATCGCCTATCTGGCCGGCGACGCCGCAGCACAGTCCCAGGGCGATGCCGTGGATGACCGGGACGCCGAGGCCGGCCAGGGCGTTGATGAGCAGAAATCCGACGACGCTGGCCGTTGCGCCGCCGTAGGAGCCGGCCCAGGTTTTCTTGGGGCTGATCTTCTCGTAGAGCTTCTTTTTGCCGAGGAACTTGCCCGAGAAGTAGGCGCCCGTGTCGCCCCCGAAGACGGCGCCGAAGAGGGCCAGGACGAAGAGTGGACCCTTGGGGCCCGAGGCGGCGAGGAGGGTCAGAGGGACGAGGGCGAGTCCCAGGTAGGCGACGCCGGCCACCATCGTCGCGGCTCGGGGGCCCATCGTTTTGACGTCGGCGCTGCTGAAGAGGACGACGCTGAGCATGATGGGGGGCAGGGCGACCAGGGCGTGCAGGATGTGCGCTGGGAACCACCAGGTGACGACCGCGAGGGCGCCGATGGCGATGACTCCGGCTGCGCGTTCACGCTTGCGCTCGGCGCCCAGGGTGATGCGGTAGAACTCGTCGGCGACGAGCATTACGGCCACCTGAATAAGGGCGTAGGTCCATACGGGGGGGGCGAGGGTCAGCAGCAGGATGGCCCCCGCCGCCATGATGAGTCCGGAGATGATGCGAACCGCCATGGGCTCGCACCTTATCCGAGAAATGTGGGTCAGGTCACGCGACCAGGCCGAAACGACGATCGCGCTGCTTGTACGCGGAGACCGCTTCCATGAAGTCCTCGGCCCCGAAATCGGGCCACAGCTTGTCGGTGAAGTAGAGCTCCGCGTACGCGCTTTGCCACAGCAGGAAGTTGGAGATCCGCTGCTCGCCGCTGGTGCGAATGATGAGATCTGCGTCGACGGCGTTCATTTCCGCATTGATGGCCGATTGGTCGATCTCGTCAGCCTTCATTTCGCCCCGCTCGACCCGCGCTGCGAGGCGGCGCACGGCGTCAGTCAGCTCCTCGCGGCCGCCGTAGCTCAGGGCCAGGCACAGCTCCATCTCGTAGTTGCTGGCCGAGGCGTTCAGCAAGGCGTCGAGCGGGCCGCGCACCAACTGGGGCAGCTTCTCGATCGCGCCGACCGTCCGCAGGCGGATGTTGTTGTCCAGGATTTCGTCACGCTCGCCCAGCAGGTAGTCGCGCAGCAGCTGCATGAGGCCGGTGATCTCCAGCGCCGGCCGGCCCCAGTTCTGCTCGCTGAAGGCGTAAAGCGTCAGTCGCCGCACTCCGATTTCGCGCGCTGTACGCGTGATCTCCCGCACGCTGTCGGCGCCTTTTCGGTGGCCCTCGATGCGCGGCAGATCCTGCTTCTCGGCCCAGCGGCCGTTGCCGTCCATGATGATCGCGACATGGTTTGGAGGCTGGATCTGAAACGTGTTCACGGTGCTCGCTCTAACATAAGGCCCTCGGTTGTCCAAGCCGCTGTGGTTGCGTGTGACGGTGGACGCCCCCATACTACTGGCCGCGATGACCGCAAAGTTCCTGCCGACCGTCCTTCACGGCCAGAACTGGACCTACATCCGCCTGTCCGGGCTCATCGACGAGGACAATCGGCTGCAGGACCTCGCCGCTGAAGTACGCGGTCAACTGCTTCTTATCGATCTGGTCGACATCGAGCGGATCAACTCCTGCGGTGTGCGCGATTGGGTCCACTGGCTCGACACCGTCACTCAGGGGGTCGACGAGACCGTCCTGTTGGATTGCGCGCCGTCGATCGTCGCCCAGCTCAATCTCGTTGGAAACTTCGCCGCCAACGCCAGCGTGCTGTCCATCATCGCACCCTATTTCTGCGAGGCCTGTGACCTCGAGCGGTCGACGGTTTTGGAGGTCTCTGCGCTGCTGGCGGCAGACGCTCCCCGCGCGCCATCGCTGACCTGCGAAGCGTGTGCAACGCCGATGGCCTTCGACGACATCGAGGAGAGCTACTTTGCGTTTCTCTCCGACGTCCGACCCGCCCACGCGCGCCCGCAGTTGAATCAATCGCTTACGGAAGCCCGCGAGATGCTGGGCGAACCGACGGGCCCGCTGAACCCGCAGTTTGCCGAGACCCAGCCGCCGCTCCCGATGCACGACTTTCCGGACACCGTCTCCCCGATCCACGCCAGCGCAGCCAGCACGACCTGGGACGGTCCACCCGAGGAGCTCGATCCGGTCGTCGCGCCCCCGAACGAGCAAACCCGAGTCACGGCGCTCAACCGCTCCGACATGTTGTTTTACGTGGCGGTCGGCGTGCTCAGCGCCCTGCTCATGATGGTCATCTACCAGATAGCAGTCCCCTGAAGTTCATTCGCCGATTCCCGATCAGCATGAAGCTGATTGTCGCCGCGGTCGCGCTGGTCTCGACCTTGACCGTCGGTTTTGTGCTGGTCGCCAACGACCTGCTCGCCGAGGTCTACACAGAGCAGGCCGAGCGGCTGCGCGCCGACCGTATTCGGGAGCTGGAGCGCCGGTCTCTGGCGGTGGTGCGACACGTCGGCGACACCGCGCGCGAGGCCATGGCCGGCAATGAGACCGGCCGCCTGCAGCGCGTGCTGCGAGACATCGCTGATGGCACCCCGGAGATCGAGTATGCCGCGCTGGCCGACGAGACCGGCCGCGTCATGGTGCGCAGCGACATGCTCGTCCTCGATTCCCTGCAGGCCGAGCTCCACTTCGTCGGCACGGATCCCGACGGCCCCAGCATCGCTGAGCGCGAGTTGGACGGGTCGCGCGTGCGCGAGGTCACGTATCCGATTCAAGCGGAGGAGGCCATCCTGGGCTATCTGCAGGTCGTGTGGTCCATGAACCAGCTGGAGATCGACCTGCGCGAGATTCAGAAGCAGAAGACGCACGACGTCGCCCGGGCGACCACGATCATGATCATCGCCGGCATCATCGCTGTGACGGCGGGCATTCTCACCGGCGTGCTTGGCGGCATGCGACTCTCCCGGCCCATCCGGCGCCTGGCCCAGACCGCGCGGGATATCGCTCGCGGGGACCTCATGGCGCGCGCTGACGTGGCTACCCGCGACGAGATCGGCGACCTGGCTTCAACGATGAACGACATGGCGGGGCAGATAGGCACCCTGCTCGAAGAGACCCGCAACAATGCGGAGCTGGAGCAGGAGCTGGCCGTGGCCCGCAGCATCCAGCACGCGCTGCTGCCCGGGCGCAACGTCATCCGCCAGCCCGGCCTGCATGTCTGTGGGCTGGTGGAGCCAGCCTCGCACTGCGGCGGCGATTGGTGGGCCTATCTGCGATTGACGCGCCAGCGCACCCTGGTGCTGGTGGGCGACGTCACAGGGCACGGCATCAGCTCCGCCATGGTCACCGCAACGGCGCGCAGCTGTCTGGACACCGTGCGCCAGTTGACCAAAGGCGATTTTCGGGTCGGCTACCTGCTCAAGACTATGGATCAGCTGATTCGTGAGGGCATCGGCGACGAATTTCACATGACATGCTTCGCTTCGATCGTCGATCCTCTCGAAGGAACGATGACGTACGCAAACGCCGGTCACAATCAGCCATTCCTGCTGCGCTTCACCCCCGAGGGCTGGCGGCACGGGCGCCTGAGTGCGCGAGGCAACCGACTGGGCGACGCCGACGGGCACGCGTTTGTTGAACACACAATCACGACCAGCCCACGTGACCTCTTGTGCTGGTACACCGACGGCCTTATCGAGGCGATGAACGAGGGCGGCGAGGAGTTTGGCACCCGCCGGCTGCGCGCCCTGCTTTCGGGCGCCGCCGACAAGACGCCGGACGCCGTGCTGGCGCAGATCATGAGCGAGTTTCACGCCTATAACGGCGAGCGCCCGCTGATGGACGACGTCACCTGTGTAATCGGCCGCGTGGTCGCCTGATGATGCACGCGAGCCGAGTCCTGTTGTGGGCGTGTGTCGTCGCGATCGTACCGACTACGGCCGCTGCCCAGCGCATCGAAAAAGGCGAGGCGACACGGCTGTACGAAGACGCGCTGGACCACATGGAGCAGGCCCGTCGCATGCGCGAGCGGGACAACGGCGCCGAGGCTGAGAAGCTGCTTGAGCAGGCTCGCGGCAAGCTGCTCGCCTCGCTGAAGAAGGCGCCGACCTACGTGAAAGCGGCGACTGCGCTGGGTCAGGTGCTGCTGGATCAGGGGCGCAGCGAGGAGGCGGTCGGCGTGCTGACAGCTGCGCTCAAGGCCACGCCCGGCTCGGCGCCGCTGAAGCATGTGCTGGGGATCCATCTGTTCCGTCTCAAGCGGTACAACGAGGGGGCTCGGCTGCTCGAAGACGTCGCGCGCGGCCCCAAAGTGGGCTTTGACGTGCACTATCTGCTGATGGGCCACTACTACCGAACGCGCAAGGACGAGCGGGCGCTGCGACACGCGCGGGCCTACCTGAAGCGGCGCCCCAAAGATGCGCAGGTCCATGGCGTCGTCGGCAATCTCCACCTCCGGCGCGGCCGCGTCGAGAAGGCGGTGAGCGCGTTTCGTCGCGTCCTGGCGCTGGAGCCGGACAACATCCCGGTGCGCGTCAATCTGGGCAACGTCTTCTACAAGCTGGGCGACTACCAGAAGGCGATCGACGTCTACGAGAAGGTGCTGGTCCGCCAGCCGGACCTGGCGCTGGTGCACTTCAACCTGGGCTCGTCGTATTACGCCATCGATAAGTGGAAGCTGGCGGCCAAGCAGTTTCGCGCGTTCATCGCGCTGAAGCCCGACCACCCGTCCGCACATTTCTTTGCCGGCGCCGCGCTCGTGAAGTCCGGACAGAAGGCGCCGGGGACTCAGCTGCTGGCGCGGGCGACGGTGCTCGGCCCCGCCGATCCGCGAGCTCCGTACATGCTGGCGCAGGTGGCCCTGGAGAGCAGTGAGCTGATGACGGCCGACAGCTACGCCCGCACGGCGCTGGAGCGCAAGCCGCGCGGGGAGCCCTATCTGCTGCTCGCGGGGCTGGTGGCGCGCCGCCGAAAGGACCTGGTCCGGGCGGTCCAACACCTGTCGCTGGGCGCCCGCGTGGCCCCCAAAAACGCGCGCATGCGGGCCGAGCTCGGGTTTGCGCGGATCATGGCGGGCCGTCTCGACGCGGGCATCGACGATCTGGAGGCGGCGCGAACCATCGACCCCAACCAGCGCCACGTGATGGCCTGGCTGCCCGTGGCACGCACGCGGCGTGCCGTGCAGGAGCTGCGCGGCGGGGGCAGTGACAAGGCCGAGGCCGATCTGCGTCGGGCGCTAGAGATCGATCCCAAGTTCGTGGATGCGGCTTGGAACCTCGCCTTGATGAAGGACCTGGCGGGCGACATGGCCGGGGCGCTGAAGGTCGTTCAGCAAGCGCTGACCCACTCGTCGCTGAACGCGGATCTGCACCTGCTTGCCGCTTATCTTCTGACCCGGCAGGGGCAGCTGGAGACCGCGCAGGCCGCTGTGCAGCGGGCCAAGGGTGCGCGCGACGTCGGCATGCGCTGGCTCGTCCAGGGCGCCATCCACGGGCATTTTGGCGAGTTTGACGCGGCGATCTCTGCGCTGCGCCAGGCTCGGGCTGCCGGCACGGATCCGGAGCCGGCGCTGTCGCTGGTGCGGTTGGATCGGGCGGCCGCCATGCTCAAGGCGGGTAAAATTGAGCGAGGGATCGCGGCGCTGCGGCAGCTGGGGCCGCGACTGCAGCCTGCCCACGCGCGCGCCCGAGCCGGCATGATGGCCGCCGCGTTGCTTGAGCAGCAAAAAGGCATGGCCGAGGTGCCGCGTCTGCTGGCGGAGCTGTCGGCCGGCCCCGTCCTCGAGGGCTGGGGCCTGGAGGCGCTGCGCAAGGACGCCAATCTGGTCGCGGGATACGTCTACTACCGACTGGGCAACGAGCGGGCGGCGCGGGAGCAGCTGACGCGATACGTGGAGCAGTTTCCAACCGAGCCGCGCGGCCGGCGGCTGCTGGCGGTGGTCCTGCAGGACATGGCTGAGCGGGACCACACGGCCCGGCGCTTTGGAAAGGCTGAGGAGCTGGCGCGTCGCGCGGTCCAGCTGGCCGGGTCCGACCCGCGACTGCGGCACAACCTGGCGTGTGTTCTTTACAGCCGGGGTGCTCACGAGTCGGCGTCCAAGACGTTCCGCACGCTTCAGGCCCAGGGCACGGTTCCGGAGGCGGCGCTGAACCTGGCGCTGTACCTGGACGACGTGGCGGGCCGGCGCGCCCAGTCGCTGAAGCTGTATCGCAGCTATCTTGAGAAGGGTGGCATCGCGGCCGAGGTGGCGCGCCGTCGCATCGAGCGCAAGGAGCGGATCTTTGGCAAATAGAGGCGCCAAAATCCTCGCCGCCCTGGCTTTGATGGTCTTTGCGGGCACGTTTGCGGTTCCGCCCGTGGCGAGCGCCGAGGGGCGCGTGATTCAGCTCGGCGTCTACACGCCGCGCCTCATGTTCCGCAGCAGCGTCGACCGCACCGACTATGCCCGGCGCCTGGCGGACGTGCTTGGGCGCGTGACCGGCCTGACAGTGCACGGTCGCGCCTTCACCCGGTCCGGCGATCTGCAGATGTTCACCCGTGCGGGGCGCATCCACGTCGCCCTGGTAGACCCCGCCGTGCTCGTCAGTCAGAGCAACCGCTACGAGCTCTTCGGCATCGCCACCGGGCCTCAGGGGCCCGCGCCCGCCTACGCCGTGCTGAGCTACCGCAACGATCTCGGTATCAACGCCTTCAAAGGGCGCCGCATCGCGCTGGTCGACACAGGCCGCAGCGAGGCGCGCATCGCGTCCAACTTCGCCTTTGAGGGGGAGATCGACGTCAGCAAGTTCTTCGGCAAGCCGCTGAAAGCCGCCGACATGTCCGTGATAACCGGCTGGCTGCGCACCGGACGCGCCGACTGCACCCTTGGGTACGCCAGCGAGGGTCGCGCGGCCGGGCTCAACGTCGTGGCGACGCTTCGGGGCATGCCCATGCCGGCGCTGGTCGCGGTTAGGGGCGCGCTGAAGGCCGGCGAGCGGCGCATCATACTTCGCTCGCTCGGCGGCCGCGGTCTGGCCGTGCCTCAGGTGGGACCCATGACGCGGCTCAGGGTTGCTGCGCGCGACATCATAAGCCCGATCCGCAAGGCCGCTGCGCTGGAGGCAGGCAGTCGAGCCGTGCGCAAGGCCGTCTGGGCGCCCCTGCCGATGGAGCAGCTGGCGACGGATTCTATTGCCATCACGCCGCGTAAGCGCTATCCGTTGCCCAGGCCTGTCAATCACTGGCACGTGCCCGACTTTCCGGAGCCCCGTTAGTGCAGGGAAACATCCTCCTCATCCACATCAAGGGGCGCGATCAGCGCAACTTGTATCGGATCCTGCGCTCCACCCGTAGCGAGCTCGAGTTCAGTCACGACCTGGACGAGTCACGCCAGCACCTGCGCGACAAGAGCTATGACCTGCTGCTGGTCGACTACGACAACATGGGCGCCGACGGCGTTCAGTTCCTGCGCGACGTCGCGGCACAGCAACCGGACACCCGCATCCTGATCCTCAGCCAGGAGCGCAGCAAAGAGCGCCTGGTCGAGCTCTTCCAGGCCGGCTTTCTGACCAACCTGATCGCCAAGAACACAGCCATCGAGGCCGAGGAGATCGTCGTCACGGTCGAAAAGATCGCCCGCCGCGACCTTTTCGGGTTGGAGAAGTACCTGACCTGGGGCATCGACGCAGACTGCGAGATCATCCGGTGCAGCCGCGACAAAGACCGCGTGCTGCAAAAGCTCGAGCGCTTCGGCGAGTACCTGGGCCTGAACTCCCGGCTCATCGCCCTTGCCAACGGTGTAGCCGACGAGTTCGTCATGAACGCGGTCTACAACGCCCCGACCGACGCCCAGGGCAATCACCGCTACACCAAGCTCCCGCGCACCCAGCGCGTGGACCTGGAGCCCCACGAGCACGTCGAGCTTCGCTTTGCCTGTGATGGCCGCCACCTGGCCCTGAGCGTCACGGACAACTTCGGCAGCCTGACCCCAGAGACCATCCAGAAGTACCTGGCCAAGTGCTTTGCCCGCGGCGAAGACCAGATCGGCAGCGAGAGCGGCGGCGCGGGCATGGGCTTCTATTACATCTTCGAGAGCCTCAGCCAGTTCATCGTGAACATCGACCCCGGCAAGAAGACCGAGATGATCGGTCTGCTGGACGTCAGCGGCAGCTACCGCAACTTTGTGGAGCGTCCGAAGAGCTTCAACATCTTTGTGAAGGACCGCTAGCCCGCGATCGCGGTCAGGCTCGGCTGGGTCGGCGGCGGCGGGGACATGCGGCGGCGCAGGACTCTCAGGCGGGCCTCTACGTCGTTGTGCTCCGGCGATGGCGGGGCGTCGCGGAGATAGACTCTGTAGTGCAGCACCGCTTCGCCGAGGCGGCCCAGCTCCTCCAGGAGGCGGGCCAGCTGCAGGCGGCAGGCGTGCAGGTCCGGGCGCAGGCGCAGGGCGTCGGCGAAGGCGTTGCGGGCGCGGCGGAAGTTGCCTGCCCTCAGGTAGGCCTGGCCCAGGGCGAAGTGGGCTTTTTCGTACGTGCGGTCCAGCTTCAGGACGGCGCGGTAGCAGTGGATGGCGTCGTGGACGGCGCCCTCTTTGAGGTGGCAGTTGCCCAGGTTGTAGTGGGCTTTTACATACGTCGGGCAGTGCTTGAGGGTGATGCGGTATTCGTCGACGGCCTCGGTGTGGTTGCCCATCAGTGACAGAACGTGGGCGCGCATGAAGCGGGCTTTGTAGAAGCGCGGGTCGGCGACCAGGGCGTGGGCGAACGCCGTGGCGGCTGCTGCGAGGTCGCCGCCGGCCTTGTGTGCGTGGCCCAGGTTGAAGTGGCCACGCGCGTGCTTCGGGTTGAGGCTGAGCACGATGCGGTAGAGCTCTACCGCGCGATCGATGTCGCCCTGCTCGTACCAGGCGTTGGCCAGGCTGAACGGGATCTCGATGTCGGCCGGGGCCAGGAGCATCGCGCGGCTGTAGAGCGGGATGGAGAGCTCGGGGACGCCCTGTCTGACGTGGCTATGGGCCAGGCCGACCAGGGCTGACACCCGCTCCGCGTCAAGACGAAGGGCTTTGCGGAACGCGATCAGGGCCTGTTTTTCGCGGCCCAGGACGCCATAAGCGCGGCCCAGCCGAGCGTAGATGGCGGGGGATTGCGTGGCAACGCGGGCCGCGCCGGTAAGCGCTGTCGCGAGAAGTCTGGCCCAAACCCGGTTCATCGATCTCCCAGTATATCGGAAAATGGCGGATGTGCGTGCAACGCGTGGGACGGCGCCATTGTTTCAACAGGTTCGTTCTTTTTTTACGTGTTGACGTTTGGGGGGCTGTAGCTATACTCCCGCCCGCTCCGATCAGCTGTGCTGAGGGGGTGTTGTGGAGGTTTCTCCGGTGGAATTCAGCTACACCGTGGACCGGATCCCGCCATCCGGTCTGGACGTCGACGGCGAGGTTACCCAGCAGTGGGTGGACTTTGCGCTCGGCGACCTGCATCGGGCCAAAGACGGTTCGTACGCGCTGCGGTTGACGCTGAAACGCCGCGACAAGAACGTCATCGTGGACGGCGACATCGACGTCGCTTTCGACTTTGACTGCAGTCGCTGCGCCGAAGAGGCTTCCGGCCGTCTCGCCGTTCCGATTCGCCTGGCCTTTGCCGAGGGCAGCGAGGACGACGACGAGGAAGGAGACATCGAGGTGTGGGGCCTTGATGGCGAGCGCGAGCTGACGCTTTACTCCGGTTCGATCGTCGAGCTGGAGTCACCCGTCATCGAGCAGATCGTCTTTGCGTTGCCCGACTACCCCGTGTGTCGCGAGGAATGTCGCGGCCTGTGCTCCGAATGCGGTATCGATCTCAATAGCGCCAGCTGCGCCTGCAAGAGGGTCGAGTTCACACCGGACTCGCCCTGGGCAAAGCTCGCTGACATAAAGGTAAGAGGCTGAAGCCATGCCAGTACCCAAGAAACGACTCTCTCGTACCCGTCGTGACCGCCGTCGCGCCAACCACGACAAGCTTGCGGCACCCAACCTGAGCACCTGCTCGCGTTGCAAGGCCCACAAGCTGCCGCACCGCGTGTGTGGCTCCTGCGGCTATTACAAGAACCGCGAAGTCATCGTCACCGGCGACTTCGAGTAGCCCTGGACGACTGATGCGACTCGCGATAGCGAGCGATCACGGCGGCTTCGCGCTCAAGGGCGTGTTGGCCGCATCTCTGCGGGCGGCCGGTCACGACGTCGCCGACCATGGGCCCGCGGCAGCCGAGCGCTGCGACTACCCGGATTTTGCCGGCCCTGTCGCGCGCGCCGTCTCCACCGGCGAAGCCGACCGCGGCATCCTGGTTTGCGGCTCCGGCATCGGCATGTCTATGGCGGCCAACAAGGTGCCGGGCATTCGCGCCGCTGTCGTTCAAGACCTTGAGCACGCTCGCTTGTCCCGCGAGCACAACAACGCAAACGTATTGTGTCTCGGCGAGCGCTTTACCGCCCCTGCGCTGGCCGAAGCCATCGTCGCTGTGTGGCTGGAGACCGGGTTCGGAGAGGGGCGCCACGTCGGCCGTGTGGCCAAAATCCACGGGCTGGAAGGCTGATTCGCGATGCGCTGCCCCTACTGCGCAACCCTTGAAGACAAAGTCGTCGACTCCCGGCTGGTACGCGAGGGCCGCGCGATCCGTCGCCGCCGCCAGTGTGAAGCCTGCGATAAGCGCTACACCACCTACGAAGCGCTCGAGGAGTTCACCCCGGTCGTCGTCAAGAAGGACGGCCGCCGCGAGGCCTACTCCCGCGAGAAGATGCTCTTCAGCATTACGCACTCACTGCAGAAGCGCCCTGTCTCCCGCGGCGACGTCAATGCCGCCGTAGACGGCATCGAGGCGCGCCTGTTCGAGGGCGGCGCCCCTGAGATCCCGTCCCACGAGATCGGCGAGGCTGTCATGGACTTTCTCAAGCGCGTCGACCCGATCGCCTACATCCGCTTCGCCAGCGTATACCGCAGCTTCAACGACCTGCACGAGTTCCTGGACGAGATTCAAGAGTTCATCGGAAAGGACCTGTGAGTGAGCGCGACGACGTCCGCTTCATGCAGCGGGCGTTGGCGCTTGGCAGGCTGGGGCTGGGGCGCACGTCGCCCAATCCGCCGGTCGGCTGTGTCCTGGTGCGCGACGGGGAGGTCATCGGGGAGGGCTTTCATCAGCGCGCCGGCTTGGCGCACGCCGAGATCGAGGCCCTCAACACGGTCACGCAGGCCACGGGCGCCACGGCCTACGTCACATTGGAGCCGTGCAATCATCGCGGCCGCACCGGACCCTGCACGGAGGCGCTGATCGAAGCCGGTGTCTCCCGAGTCGTGGTCGGCGCTATGGACCCCAATCCCGACGTTGACGGGGGCGGCGTTGAGCGGCTGCGCGCGGCGGGGCTCGAGGTCGTGACCGGCGTCGAGGAGGCCGAGTGCAAGGCCCTGATCGCGCACTTCACCCATCAAAAGCGCACCGGGCGTCCGTTGGTCACCCTGAAAGTGGCCACTACCCTGGACGGCAAGATCGCCACATCCACCGGGCACAGTCGCTGGGTGACCGGACCTGACAGCCGGATGGACGTCCACGAGCTGCGCAACACTCAGGACGCGATTCTGGTCGGCGCCGGCACGCTGCGCGCAGACGACCCGCTGCTGAC
>CAZJHX010000059.1:0-59328 GCA_964545715.1 uncultured Myxococcales bacterium | reverse complement strand
GGACCCATGAACGGCGTCGACACCTTGCCCGCGATGGAGCCGATGTTGACGATGCGGCCGCCTTGGCCTCGCCGGATCAGCGGCAGAAAATCCTGCGTCGTCTGCATGAGCCCAAAGACGTTGACCTCGAACTGCCAGCGGATGTCGTCGACGGGCAGGTACTCCAGCGGCCCGCCCTTACCGATGCCCGCGTTGTTCACCAGGCCCAGCAGCGGTCCGTCGCCCAGCGCCTGGCCGACCTGCTCGGCGGCGGCCTTGATCTGCTCGGGCTTGGCGACGTCGATCATGATGGGGGTGAGGCGCTGGGTGGCGGCAGCCTTCAGGGCGTCGCCGTCCGCGGTTCTCCGCACGCCGGCAAACACGCGATAGCCCATGCGATCCATGTGCAACGCGCAGGCGCGACCGATGCCCGTGGACGCGCCGGTGATGACGACGGCGCCCTTGCTCGCCGGCTGAATGTCGGTCATTGTCTCCTCCGTATGCGGACCCGTACGTACCACAGGTCGGCCTGAATGGCGGACGTCGACATCGAAGTCTGGGACGCGACCGGCAACAAGCGCGTGCAGGTGCAGGTGCCGGATGACGTCGCCGTAGAGCGCATCCTGGCCGTCCTCGCAGAGCGTCTCAAGCTGCCGCTGCACAGCCCGGACGGACAGCTCATGAGCTACAAATTCCACCACCGGCGGCTGTCGGTACAGCTGTTGGACGACGCCACGCTCAGCGCTCAGCAGGTCCAGACCGGGGACGTCCTGCGCATCCAGCCCGAGATCACGGCGGGGTGAGCGACTCCACGGTCAACGTCGGGGCGATCCTCGCCGGCGCGGACGATCGCTATCACCGGCAGACGCTCATCGACTGGTGGGACCAGGGCCGGGTCGCGGATGCAAGAGTGCTGGTTGTCGGCGCGGGCGCGCTGGGCAACGAGATCCTCAAATGCCTGGCGCTGACGGGCATCGGGCGGACGCTGGTGCTGGACATGGACGCGGTCGAGCACAGCAACCTCAGCCGCAGCGTGCTCTTCAGAGCCGGCGACGAGGGTCGCGACAAGGCGCCGCTGGCGGCCGAGCGGATGACCGCGCTCAACCCCGACATCACGGCGGTTGGACTGCGCGCTAATGTTCTGCACGACATCGGGCTGGGCGTCTTCACATGGGCCGATGTGGTCATCTGCGGCCTGGACAACCGGGAGGCCCGCCTGTTCGTCAACGGAGCCTGCGCACGCTCGGCAAAGCCGTGGGTGGACGGGGCGATCGAGGCGCTGTCCGGCATTGTGCGGGTCTTCGAACCGGCGACCGGGCCCTGCTACGAGTGCACGATGGGCGCGGTGGATCGACGCATTGTGGCACAGCGGCGGTCATGCGCGATGCTGGCCCGGCAGGCGGCTGCGCGCGGACACGTGCCCACGACCGCCGTCTCAGCGTCACTGGTCGGGGCGCTGCAGGTGCAGGAGGCGATCAAGCTGGTGCACGGACAGCCGGGCCTGCGCGGCGAGGGCGTGCACATCAACGGTCTCAGTACTGAGTTCAGCCGGGTCGGATACCCGCGGCGACCCGAGTGCACGGGGCACGACGCGCTGCCGGAGATCACGCCGTTGGGCCTGGGTGTGGCGGACATTACGGCCTCCGAGCTGCTGGCGCGTGCGGAGAGCGCGCTGGGCGAAGGAGCGTGCATCGACCTCAGCCGCGACCTGATCCACGGTTTGCAGTGCCCCGCCTGCGGCGTCACCGAGCGTGTGGGCGCGGTGGTCGGCGCCATCGATGAGCAGGCGGCGGCGTGCCCGAAGTGCGGCGCCCATCGCATTGTGCACGTCACCAGCAGCCTGAGTCGGGACGGCGACGTGGCGCTGGACCGGACATTGGCCGACCTGGGCCTGCCACCCTACGACATCGTGACCGTGCGGCGCGGACTGGAGGGCGGCACAGGCTGGCTCTTCGACGGCGACGCCGCTTGTGCGCTGGGCCCGTTGAACCGGGCCCGCAAGGAGGCTTCATGACCGCCCTGGACACCCGCGCCCTGCAGACGATGACCCTGGATCGCCGCCCGTGCCCGACGGTGCCGCACGACTTTCGCATCATCGTGTCCGAGAGCGCATTCGACCGAATGGTGGCGCGCGGCGGCCAGGACGTGACCCGAGAGGTGGGCGGCTTTCTGGTCGGCGAGGTGCTCTCTGACGACAGCGGCCCGTATATCGTGGTGGAGACGACGATCGACGCGCTGAACGCCGAGGAGAAAGGCGCCGAGCTGACGATCACGCACGCCACCTGGGACCACGTGCACAAGCAGATGGACGAGGTGCACAAAGGCAAGCGGATCCTCGGCTGGTACCACACGCACCCGGGATTCGGGATCTTTCTGTCCGACCGCGACCAGTTCATCCACCAGAGCTTCTTCAACCTGCCGTTTCAGGTGGCGCTGGTCTATGACCCCAAGACCCGCGAGCACGGGGCCTTTTCATGGCGGGACAACCAGACGCAGCGGGTGCGGCGATACTGGGTCGCGGGCCGCGAGACCACATGGGATGGGGAGGAGCGCCCTGCCCCGCCGGGCAATGTAACCGCCCTGCCTCTGCAGCCGGCTCCGCCACCGCCCGAGGTGGTTCCGACCCAACCGGAGCAGCCGGTCAGCGTGCACTGGATCGTGGCGATCGCGTTGCTGGCGGTCGTTCTCGCCGGGGTCTTCGGCTGGCGAGCCGGCGGACAATCCGCAGCTACCGCCTACCGCGCCGAGCTGGCGGTCTTGCAGCAAAAAGCCGCTGAGCAGGCGACTCGCGACCTGAACCGGGACCTGGTCCGGCTGGTGACGGCCTCGGTCGGACAGGCGCCGACCAAGCAGCTCAAAACCGCGACGGCTCGGCTGGAGACCGCACTCAAAGCGCTGTCGCATGTCTCGGAGGGGCCACGCCGTACAGCGGCGCTGGACGCGGTGCGCGAGGCTCAATCGGCGGTGCTGCGCATCAAAGTAGCGCGGGAGACGCTGGACCAGAAGCTTGCGCAGTGGGAGCGGGAGGCGACCCAGCGGTCGGTGCCCGAGGCGCTGACGGAGCTCTCGGAGGGGCTGGGTCGCCTGTACCTGGCGCGGGCAAGGGCGGCCGCTGAGGGCGGAAAAAAGAAGGAGGCCGTGCTGCTGCTCGAGCAAGCGGCGCGCCTGGATCCGGCCCACCGAGAGATCTACGAGGCGGCGCGCGCGGCCGTGCTGGAGGGCGGCGCCCGGTGACCGAGCGGATCACCATCAGCGCGGACGACCTGAACACCCCCGAGGTCGACGCCGCTGTCGCGCGGGGCCGTGCGCTGCGACCGCGCCACGTGCCGGATCCCGAGCCGGTCTCGCCGCTGCGCCGCCTGCTGCTCTCCAGCCTGTTCTACCTGCCCATCGCAGGGCTGCTGGGCGCCTTCGGTGCGTGGATGATCGTTGAGCCGAGCTTTCACGACTTCGCGGTCATTGGCGGGCCTGTGACGCTGGTGAACAACGACCCGTTCGAGGTCACGACCGGGGGCGTGACCACCATCACGGTCGGCCGTCGCGAGGTCTACCTGATCCCCGGGTTCACCGAGTTCGAGGACGGCGCCGACGGACAAGCGGCGTACGCCAGCGTCGATCGCATCGGGCTGGGCGACATGGTCGAGGTGGCGGGACAAGCCACTGACGACAAGCGGATCGCCGCGTTCGGCCTGAGACGGGCCACCGCCGAGCGCGCCAAAGCCGCCGGGCAGGAGGTCCCCGAAGAGCTGAATCTGGCCGTGTATGCCCTCTTTCCGCTGACGGCGGCGCTGATCACGCTGGCGATCTTCCTGTTGGAGGGCCTGACCAGCCGTAACTTTGTGCGCATGTCGGAGCGCATGTTTGTCGGCACGGGGCTGGCCACCCTGTTTGCACTGCTGTCCACCATCCCCGCAGACGTCACCGTGTCCATCGGCACCTACTTCGCCACGCTCAGGGTGTCCGAATTGGACTTCGTCAGCGCCAAGACCATGGCGCCGGTGTCTTTTGCGCTCTTCATGGCCTCTCGCAGCGCCGCCTGGGCGATGGTTGGCGCGGCCGCCGGCGCGGGCATGAACATGATCCGGTCCACCCCGCTCCAGCTACGCAATACGCTGATGGGCGGGGCACTTGGGGGCGCCCTGGGCGGGCTGTTTTTCGACCCGATCGCGCGCTTTGTGCAGGCGGACTCCCGCTTTGCCTCCGCGGACCTCTCCCGCGCGGTAGGGCTGTGCGCGGTGGGCCTGCTGATCGGCGTGTTCACGGCCCTGTCCGAGCGCCTGGCGCGCGAGGCCTGGATACGGGTCCGGACGGGGCCACTCGCAGGGAAGAGCTTCGTGTTATATCGTGCCGAGACGGTGCTCGGCAGCGCGCCGGCGTCGGACATCTATCTGTTCAAGGATGCCCAGATAGATCCCCGCCACGCCGTCATATATCGTGCCGGCGGGCACTACGAAGTCGAGGACCTGGGTTCGCGCCACGGCACGGCGGTGGGCGACTCGGAGATCACGCGGCGCCGCTTGGCGTCGGGCGATCAGATCGTGCTGGGCGCCACAGTGGTCGAGTTCGAGGAGCGGAGAAAGAGCGGAGCATGAGCGAATCAGCGAAGCGCCTCAAGGCGAACAAAAAGCTCGAAAACAGACCGTGCGGCTGGTGCGGCGCTGTCCTGGAGCTCGGCGACGACGCGGTCATCTGCAGCAGCTGTGAGACCGAGCACCACGCGGTGTGTTGGGACGGCAAGCAGGGGTGCGGGCGACGCGGCTGCGACAACGAGCCCCTCAAGACCCTTGAAGAGTCCGGTGATGCCGCGGCTCCGGCCGCCGTTCCGCCCGGCTCGATGCCGTGCCCTCACTGCAAGCAGGTCATCCCGATCGGCGTCCAGCTGTGCCCGATCTGCGACATGGTCACCACACCCGACGGCATCTACCGCGGCCCCAAGGTCATGGCGCCCGGCGCGACCGCGTCCGTCGTGTGGGGCATCGTGGGTATCGCGGTGTGCGGCCTGATCATCGGGTTTGTCGCCATCAACAAATCGCGTGAGGCGCGCGCCCACATCGAGGCCGATCCCCGCTACGAGGGTGAGGGCATCGCCACGGCCGGCATGGTCCTGGGCGTGGTGGACATCATCCTATGGGCTGTCGGGCTGGTCGCTCGAGCCGCGGGCGGTGGTGCTTAGCGCCCGGGCATTGGACGCGCTGCTGGGGCTCTTTGCGCTCAGCGCGCTGCTCGGATCTGTTGCGCTTGGTCTCAGCGGAGACACCGTCATGTTGGGTGACCACGCGCTAGGTGCCACCTGCTGGTCTCGTCATCTGCTGGACCTGTCCTGCCCCTTCTGCGGAATGACCCGCAGCTTCGTGGCGCTGGGCCACGGCGATGTGGCCGCCTCTTTTGGTTTTCATCCGGCCGGACCACTGCTGATGCTGTGGCTGGCCGTGACACTTGGACTCATCGTGCGGTCGGCGGCCCAACGGAGCGCGCCCGTGTTCGGCCACCCGGCGTTTGGGCGCTCTTTGACGGCTGTGGCGGCGATCTGCCTGGTGGCCGGCACGGCGCGGTGGCTCGTATGAGCCGGTGCTCGATCTGTCACTGTAGCGTGGCCGAAGACGACGTCACGACCCAGTGCCCCCAGTGTACTCAGACCTATCACGGGGAGTGCTGGGACGGGGTGGGCGGGTGCGCGACCTACGGCTGCTCCGAGGCGGCGCAGGCCGAGAAGCCGCCGGTCGCCCAATTCGTCGGCGGCGGCTGGGGCGATGACAAGCAGTGCCCGGCGTGCTTCGCGCGCATCCCGTCCAGCCTGTTGGTCTGCCGCTGCGGCGCCCGGTTTCCGTATGCTGATCCCATGTCCATCGAGGCCTTTCAGGGCTGGTCGGACAAAGAGCGCCGCCGTGCACGCACTCGAAAGCAGTTGGTGCTCTTGTTTGTGTTCTCGTTGTTCGGGTTCACCGCGCCGGTCCTGGGCGCGATCGCGGGCTTTCGGGCCCACAAGCTGCGCGATGAGCTGGTCGGCGAGAGCGGCGCATACCTGGCGCTGGGCTACGGCACCGCCGCGCTGGGCGCGTGCTGGGCGGTCATCGGGCTGTTGCTGCTGGCGCAGTGAGCGTCTGTCCCCGCTGTCGGGTCGAGTCCCCCATTCGGCTGGCTCCGGGGCGGCTGTGCGCCCAGTGTGAGTCCACCGCGGCGTGGACCGAGCACCAGGACGCGCCTATCGTGATCAGCGCCGAACAGATCACTCAGCACGAGGCCCGCTCTCAGGTCGAAGAGCCCACCAGGGTCCGGCGACACCTGGCGCCGGTTATCGTGGCGGCGCTGGCGTGCGCGGGCAGCGCCGTCGCGTTTGCCGCTTACTTCGCTCCGCGGGAGCTGGGCCCGATCGAGCCTGTGTTCAGCGGTCTGCAGCGTGACGCCCTCACGGCGACCCTGCTGGGACTTGTGGGCTTCGTTTTCGCTGCCGGGGCCATGATCAGCCTGCGGGGCGGGCGTCTCTTTCGAAACCTGCCTCTGCTGGTCACGAACCTGGCGCTGACCGTAGGCTCGGCCACGGCCGCGTCGGTAGGCGGCTTCTTGTGGTACGCCGGTGCGCCCGGCGTCGGCTGGCAGCACACCGAGATGCCGGCGCTTACGGACGCAGACCTCGCGGAGGGCATGGCGGCGAGAATGCAGCGCGCCACGATTGCCATCGCGGCGCCCGCCGAGGACGGAGACTTCCGGTCGCCGGGCTTTGGCTCGGGGGCGGTCATCGCCGCCGACACAGAGCGGGCCTGGGTCGTCACCTGCAGCCATGTCGCCATCCCCTGGGCGGCGGTCGGCTCGTGGCGCGACCCGGCGGATGCGCACCCCCTGTGGATCATGTTCAGCGACGGACGCACAGCGGTTGGGACCGTGCGCTGGACCGCCCGCCCTCCGCTGGACGTCGCGCTGATCGAGATTGCGATGGCCGATCCGCCGGAGCCCGTGGAGATCTCCCCCTCCACCACCGACATCGTGCACCGCACACCGGTCCGCTTCGTCCCGAACCCGCTGCGCGCCGGTTGGATGATCCACGAAGGCCGCGTCGTGAAGCGGCGCATCCACAAAACCCCAGCGGGCGCCTACAGCCTGCTGCACACCACCCTGCCCGTTCGGCCGGGCGACAGCGGCAGCGGCCTCTTCGATGAGAGCGGCCGGATCATCGGCCTGAACACCTGGCAGATCGTCAACAGCGTGGACGAGGCGCGCGCCGTCAGCCTGCCGGGGGAGGCGATGCGGGTGATCGTAGAGTCGATCGAGGCCGGCCGCCTGGACCAGATCGACGAGTACCTGGAGCGCAGGCGCTAGTACGCCGACGCAGGGATTTTGATTGGTTGGAGCGCGGTGATTATTGCGGCCAGTGCTCGGAAGCCGACGAAGGCGGGCCCTTAGGCCCGTCGAGGTGGGCGCAGCGAACTTCCGGGCGCTGGCCGCAATAAGCGCCCGCTCCAGCCGGTCAAAATACCTGTGGCGGCGTACTAGAGCCGAGCGTCGAACTGGCCTTACGGTCCACGGACGGCATACCCTATGGCAGCGCACCAAGCGCACCCACGACCGAGGCAAACCAGTGAGCACCGTTCGGCTGCGCCGCATGCAATCCGACTATGAGGCCGTCCGGCGGCTGATTCGGCTGCATCCACGCATCGACATCGAGGGGGTGTCGGGCAATCCCCCCGAGCGTTATCGGCTGAAGCTGACCGTGGCGTCCCTGCGCCTGGATGGCACCGACCTCCAGCAGATCACCGAGCACCTGCTGGAGGTGCAGCTGCCCGCCGGGTATCCGCGCGACGCGCCGATCTGCCGCATGCTGACACCGGTGTTTCACCCCAACATCGCGCCCCACGTGGTGTGCATCGGCGACCACTGGACCGCCGCTGAGTCCCTGGACCACATGATCCAGCGCGTCGGCGAGATGCTGGCGTTTCAATCGTACAACATCAAGAGCCCGCTCAACGGTCAGGCGGCGCGCTGGGTAGAGGGGCACGCCGATCAGCTGCCGGTCGACGAGACCGAGTTCTACGTGGACCTGGCCACCGCGACCCCGGTCGCATCCAAGACCGCGGCCTGCGACAACTGCGGCGAGCCCGCCGTAAACCCGTTCCTCTGCGACGCCGGACACGGCCTGTGCGCCGACTGTCAGGTCGCCTGCAAGACATGCGGTGCGTCGCTGTGCCTCTCGTGCGACCAGCCGCCCTGCCCTGCCTGCGTGCCGGATCAGGGGCTGGCGGGGATGTAACAGGCGCGAACGGCGGCGCCCGACTCGGGCAGGTCGCCGATCAGCGCAAATCGCTGCTTGCTCGGATCAAACGCCCACTGCACGCCTTCGATCGCCATCTTGCCGTCGATCTGGACCGTCACGGTGTTCTCCAGCGCCGGCTCGGCCAGCTTGAAGATGTCGCCCGCCGCAGCGACGGCCCCAGCCAGCACCTCGAACAGGGCGCTCCAATTCGCTTTGCAGATGTCGAAGTCCGCTCCGCCCGTCTGCGTCGACAGCCACTGATACTCCAACCCCTGACGCGGAGAGCATGCCCCACCGTGGCCGGTCACGTTGTGAAAGAAATAGCCGTCCCAGCCCTCACGCGCCGTCAGCTCCGCGTGAAAGTCGGCGCCGGGCACTTTGCTCTCGTCGTCGCTGACCGCCACGATATGCCGGATGCTGTTGGGCCGCATGAAGCCCTCGATGGTGTTGATGTAGCCCTTCAGCTTGGCCAGCATGTCCTTGCTGCCGATGGTGGTGTCCACGTGCATGAACCGCTCGGTGTCCGTGCACGCGGGTCCGCCGAGTGGGGGCGCCACGCAGATCGCGTTGCCAAACCCGGCGGCCGCGCGGCGCGCCACGACGGTGACGTGATAGTCGATCCCGGCGTCGGCGATGAAGCTGGCAAAGGCGTTGATGGTGTCCTGCACGCCGGTGGTCTCCGCGCTCATCGAGCCGGAGGTGTCGACTGCGATGACGATGTCGGTCGGCGCATTGGCCGTGTCGACAAACGTGAAGTCCTCGCAGACGGTGCAATCCAGGTACTTGTGCGAGCAGGAGCCGGCGATGCAGCTGTCCAGCGTGCAGGCGACGTCGTCGTCACAGTCCTCGGTGGTCTGGCAGCAGGTCTCGCCGGGCGGGCAGTCGACGGTCAGGTCAAACGCCACATCAGCCGTGCACGCCGGCGCAACGGCATCGTCCGGTGCGTCCTCGGGAAGACGGGCGATTGCGCCCACCTGCAGGCAGTACGTGCCCCATTTGGCAAACTTGGCGTGCCAGGTCCAACCGACCTCGTAACCGTCAAACCCTTCGGCGGATACATCGCCAAGCTGCTCGCGCTCATTTGAGTCGCACAGGCCGATTGAGGCGCGTGCGAAGTCTATTTCCAGCTCTTTGTGGGCGGCGAGGACAACAATTGCCACGTCTCCCGGCTGCTGCAGGCCCTGCTCTGGGGATTGGATTAGGACCTCGCAAGCGCCCCATTCGGTGGCGATTGGCTCCTTGTCCGCGATTATCGCGTCGTTGGCGGGCCCCCGCTTTGAGCTGCGTCGAGAATCAGGCGCGCCGCAAGCAGCGACCTGGACCATGGCGATCAGCCATACAACCTTTTTGATGTTCCGCATTGCCGCGCACCCCAAGCAAGGCGCGCACCAGCTCCAGGGGGCTCCGCAGTCCATCGATTGGGATCCGGCGCCGGGCACGTGGGTTGGAACTTTGTGCGCAGCGCTCAGCAGATTGTGCGCAGATCGTAGTCCTCGGCCGAGACCGCGGCGAAGCAGACCACGCCAAACGCGCGAAAGCGGTCACCAGCGGTCAGAAGCGCGGCGGCGATGGCCTCACGAACGGCGGGCTGCATCGTCGGCGCGCACACCAGAGGTGGGATCGGAAACGGGCCCAGGGCATGAAGCACCCGCAGGTCGTCCTCGGGCGCCTGCAACAGCGCCACCGAGTCGATGCCGGCCGCATCCACCTCGCCCGAGCGGATCAGCTCCAGGGACGCCAGATGAGAACCGGACCGCACCAGCGTGGGCGTTCCCCACACCTGCGACGGCGCGATGTAGCCGCTCAGCGAGACCGGATCGTTGTACGCCCAGCGTTGGTCGCACAACTCATCGACCTGCCGAAATGGTGCGTCGCGACGGACGACCACGTCCGAGAAGTACACAGGACGACCGCCTGTGCGCGGGTCATCGTAAACGGGCGCGGCGCCGATCAACTGCGCCTCACCGCGCCTCGCAAGACGGCGAAAATTGGGCGCGCACATGTACCCCACGTCGACCCCCAGCACGCGCAGGGGGTCCGCCAGGCCCTCGGTCGGGCCGGATTGCGTCTCGTCGGCCGTCAGCGTCGTCTCGACTCCGAGCTGCCGACCCAGCCAGGTGGTCAGCTGCTCGAAGTACGCCAGCGGCACGCTCGGCGCCAGCCAGGTCCGAAAGCGCAGCCCGCTCACACGGTATCCCGCAGCTCGGCGAGCCAGTCCCAGATGCTTGATGCCTGGACCGCCGCCATGCGGATCAGGCCGTCGAAGTGGCCGGTCAAAATGCGGATGTGCGCCACGCTGTTGAACACAAAGTAGCGCTGGCCCACGTACAGGACGGCGCGGCGCGGCCCAAAGATCGTCAGCGGCGCGGAGAAGACCGCGCGAGCGTCATATAAGAACCACCGAAACGTGGGATACAGCTCCCGGCTCAGCCTGATCATGTGGTCCAGCTGGTCGCGACGCTGCTCCCGGCTCAGGTCCTCCCACAGCCCCTCACCGCGGGCCAGCGCGACCATCGACTGGCGCGGCGTGCACACCTCGGTGTCCGTCTCCGGCCGCCGCTGATACTCCAGGCTGCCCTGGGTGTGGGCCCGGCGCTGGTCCACGTCGACCACGGCGCGCGAGCGATACTCGTAGTCGAGCACGGCGTCGGTCTTCATCAGGTCCGGCAGGGTCGCGGGCACATGCCGGATCTTGTAGCCCAGCGCCTCCGATCGCCAGCGCGCCAGGCACGCATCGGAGGGCGAGTGTCCGCTGGGCTCCACCTCCAGCGATTGCTCCAGGATGTCAGTGCCCTTCTCGCCTTGCTCCGTCAGCCCGATCAGCCAGTCGACCCGCACCTGCTCGCTGACCGCGATGGCCGCCAGCGTCTCCACGCGCGGCAGGCGAACAGCGGACGGGGCCAGCAGCTGCGAGAGTGTTGAGCGATCCAGGCCTACCTTGCGGGCGAACGCGGACCGGCTCAGCCCCGTTCGGCCGATGACCTCCAGCAGCCGAGTGCGCAGGGTTTCAGCCGTGTGTTGTTTATCCACAGCAGTTGTTTACCAAGCTCCCGCTAATTTTGCACTCTTGCCGCATTATCGCGTTGACGACACAGGGCCGGCTTTTCGACCATCGTCTGATGCGCGCAATCGAGTTACCCACCCTGCTTCTGGCGGTCGTGATCTACGCCGCCTGGGCCGCTTTGACCTGGTCCGCCACCGCCCTGCCTGCCTGGCTTGTCCTCCCCCTGGGCGCGTTTGTCGTGGCCTGGCACGGATCGCTGCAGCACGAGGCCGTACACAACCACCCAACCCCCAACAGCCGGGCCAACGCGCTCATCGCCGGCCTGCCGCTGTGGCTGTGGCTGCCGTTCGGCATCTATCGCGACAGCCACCTGGCGCATCACGCGACCGATCACCTGACCGACCCGACCGACGATCCCGAGTCGTATTACCTCAGCGCAGACGCCTGGCACCGCGCGGGCCCCGTCACCCGCGCGGTGCTCAGAGTGCACAACACGCTGGCCGGCCGGCTGCTCATCGGTCCGCTGGTGGCCATGGCGCGACTGGTCGGATCGGAGTGGCGGCTTTTGAGAGCGGGCAACACCGAGCACCTGCCGTACTGGGCGGCCCACGTGGTGGGTGTCACCCTGGTCCTGGCCTGGGTCGTGCTGGTCTGTGACATCTCCGTGGTGCAATACGTGCTGCTGTTTGCGTATCCGGGCCTGGGCCTCACGCTGCTGCGCTCGTTTGCCGAGCACCGGCCGAACGCGGACCAGGCGCAGCGAACAGCGATCGTCGAGGCGCACGCTTTGCTCAGCCTGCTGTTCTTGCACAACAACCTGCACGCCGTGCATCACGAGCACCCCCAGCTGCCGTGGTACGCCCTGCCGGCCACGTATCGGGCGGATCGCGCGGGCACGCTGGCGCGCAACGGCGGGTACCTGGTGGCCGGCTATGCCGAATGGGCCCGCCGCTTCGGATGGCGCATCAAGGATGAGCCGGCGCACCCGGAGACCGACCTGTGAACGAGCCCGCCCGGGTCACGCTGACCGGCAGCGGCCTCACGATCGACAGCCTCGCGCAGATCGCCCGGGGCGGCGCTCAGACGGCTCTGTCGGCGGGTGCGCGAGACGCCATGGAGGCCTCCCACGCCGCGCTGTTGAGCGCCGAGGCGTCCGGCCTCCGGATCTATGGACTGACGACCGGCGTCGGCGCGCTGGAGGGCGAGACCGTCTCGGCCGAGGCCCGGCGAAACCATCAAGCGGCGCTATTGCGCAGTCACGCGTGCGGCGTCGGTCCGGCCATGCCCCTTGACCAGGTTCGCGCCATGCTGGCGTGCCGAGCCAACGCCCTGGCCAACGGTCTCAGCGGGGTCCGGCCGGCGCTCGTCGACGCGCTGCTGGACCTGCTGAACCGAGACGTCCAGCCGCGAGTCCCATCCCGGGGCTCGGTCGGCGCAAGCGATCTGGCGCCCCTGGCCCACGTCGGTCTGGCGCTGCTGCCCGAGTTCGAGTTCCAGGGGCGCGAGGGGCTCGCCTTGATCAACGGGCTGGCACAGTCGGCCGGCATGGGCGCCCTGGCCGCCTACGACGCACAGCACCTCATCGAGGCTACCGAGCTGGCAACGGCCCTGGGCATGATCGCGCTGATGAGCCCTCGCAGCTCACTGGATCCCCGAGCCGTCGCTGCCCGCCCACATCCGGGCTCCGCCGCCAGCGCCGATCGCCTCCGTCGACTCACAGCCGGGGCCCAGCGCCACGACCACGTCTTTCGCGAGCCGCTGTCGACGCGCTGCGCCCATCAAGTGACGGGTGCGACCCGAGACATGCTCGCCCGTGCCACGGACGTGCTGGAGCGGGAGCTCAACGCAGCGGTGGACAACCCCCTGATCGCCTCGGATGGGTGGGTCACCAGCAACGCCGCGGTCTGCCAGGGCCAGCACCTGGCGGAGACCATGGATGCCCTGGCGACCTCCGTGTCTTCGCTTGCCGTCCTGAGCGAGCGGCGAACCGCGCGCCTGCTCTCGGGAGAGGGCAACCTGCCACAGTTTCTGGTGTCGCCGCAGGCTCCGCGCGGCAGCAGCTCCGGGCTGATGATCATCCAATACACCGCTGCGGCGCTGGTGGCTGAGCTGCGCATGTGCAGTGCGCCCGCGGCCATTCAGTCCGTCCCGACCTCATCGGGCAACGAGGACCACGTGTCGATGGCGGCCCCTGCCGCAGCTCGCGCAACGTGGTGCGTCGAGACGACCAAGCTGGTCGTCGCGATCGAGCTGATCGCAGCCATGCAGGCGCTCGAACTGTCGGGCTACGAGCCGACCCGCGCGCTACAGCCGGCGTGCGACGTCATCCGGCGGATCTCTCCAGCGGTCACCCACGATCGGTCGCTGTCGGCTGATATCGAGCAAGTCGCAGAGGCGATCGCCGCCGCTGCGCTGGCTACTCCTTGAAGAAGTCGCAGCTGTAGTCGGCCAGGCACTTGTCGTCCACGATCTCGGTGCCGCCGGTCACCAGATAGCGCGTGATCATGTTCACGCCGTAGACCTCCACCGGAAACTCCTTGGAGGGATCCGGGGGCATGACGCCATGGCTGCCGTGGGCCCGGATGTACAGCACGCGCAGTCCGCTCTTGCCGCCGTCGTTCGAGTCCACCGTCGCGCGCAGCGGCACCGCCGGCGCCGGCGCGTTGAGGCCGTCTGTGTCACCGTCCAGATCGTCGATATCAAACAGGATGGCGGTGTCCTTGTCCGCGCCCCAGTCAAAGTCCGGATCGTAGGCGCCGGGCCCCTCTCCGGTCGTGCGATACCGAGCCAGCCGCGCGTTGCCCTCGACCACGCCGTGCTCGACCATGAGGTTCATCTGATCGGCGTCCACGATGCCCGCCGATCGGGCCAGCGTGATGCCCGTGGACACCGGGACATTGGCGTCGCCGACCGTCAATACGTCCAGCACATTGCAGCCGGGCGTGGCCGTGGTGTCGTAGGGGAACGACAGCGGCTCCTTGAAGTAGTGCCGCGCGTAGGTGGCCGGATCGGCCGCGTCCAGGACGGCCTGCGCGATGCCCAGCAGCCGGCGAAAATCGGGCGTCTGGCGGTCGCGGCCCATGCCCCGCGTCATCGCGACCAGCGGCTGATCTTTGGGGTAGATCGCGCCGACCCACTCGGCGTCCATCTGAAAGCGATCCACGCAGCCTCTGGTCGCTCCGTCCGGCTCAAAAACGCACAGCTTCAGCGGGTCGCCGGCCTCGCGGGTGTCGGCCAGCGGCACCGGGTCGAAGCCCGCCGGATCCGGGCGAATGTCCGCCAGCACGCGCAGCTCGCTCGGCAGCAGCGCGTCGGCCTGCACGCCCAACCTGAAGGCGCCGTCGTCGTTTACGAGCGCCCTCGCGGTCACGCCGGTCTTAAGGTTGGTCAGCTCAATGGTGTCGCCCGGATCGATGTAGTCGACCAGCGCAAACCGCTTGAAGTCCACGTTGTTGAAGTGCGGGACCATGAACTCCAGCGCGGTGCCGCCCTCTTCCGCCGGCCGGCCGAGCGCCATCGGACCCCAGTTGCCGTACAGAACCATCTGCGGCACCCCCGGCTGCAGGCTGCGCATGGCGATGTCGGTCAGGCCGCCGCCACCGCTTTGGGGCACCGCCGCGCTGAGCATGGGCTCGATGCCGGCCAGCACCGCCGTGACGATGCCGCCCAGCGAGATCCCCCAGGCCGAGTATTTGCCGTCGTCGGTGCCGATATCGGGAACACCGTCGCCGTCCCAGTCGCCCAGCAGATCGGGCGTACCGTCCGCAAAGAGATCGTCGGCGCCGTCGCTCTTGCCGAAGCTGCGCAGAAGGCGGACAAACTGCATCCAATCCACCACGGTCTGCCGGATCGTGTCGCGGCTGTGGAATGGATCCGGGCTCCAGAAATCTCCGCCTGAGTCGGCGATGCCGTCGTTGTCCAGATCGCGGATCTGCGTGCCCCTCAGCGCCGCCGGCAGCGGGGACACCTGTGCCGTCGTCGCGATGGCGTCCACCACCTCGTGCAGGGCCGGCGGAATATCGAAGCCGTGGCCGAACGCGTCGATCGAGCACGTGGCCAGGCCCTGCCGCGCGTGAAAGCCCGCGTAGGCCAGCAGCCCCAGGCGCGGCACACTGGTGCCGTTGGTCTTGAGCACGACCGGGAAAGGCTGCTTGCCGCGGTCCGCGCGGGGGATCACGCAGATGAAGCTGACCGTGTACGGGGCCACAACCGCCTCGCCCGTGTGTGCGTTGATCGCAAAGGCCTCGTCGTCATTGGCCGGGTTGTCTTCGGTGGCGATGCCGTCCTTGTCGGCCATGAAATGCGGCGACGTATAGCGACCGCTGACCACATGACCGACGTATTGATAGGAGTCTTTGATCGCGCCGCCGACCGGGGCCGACAGGCCGAAGACCGCGTTCAGCGGGTCCGTCAGGGGCAAAAACTCCTCGGCGCTCAGCACATAGAGCGAGCCGTCGAGGCCCTCATCCTTCAACAGGTCCATCTTCAGGTCCGGCTGAAACTTGTCCGCCAGCCACCCGAACGCACCGTGCCCATACAGCCCCGCGCGGATCGCCTCCAGGTCGCCCGTCGCGCTCTGGGTGGTAAACGTCCAGGCAAACGCGACATCCTCTGAGCTGAGGCCGTACTGCTGCAAGACCTCGGGCAGGCGCGCCAGATCATCGGTCTGATCGGCCAGGTTCACGTACGGGAACGGGGACCGGATCGCCTCGCCGCCCTCCCCTTTCAGATGTCGCGTCAGCACCACGGCGTAGCGCGTCCCGTCCCGCAGCGGCACCGTCGGGCGCAGCAGCAGCGTGTTGGTCTCCCGCTCGTAGTACGTGATCAGGTCATCCCAGATATTGCCGTCCGCCGGGTGGATGTTTGGGACGTCCTCAACGCCGTCGCCATCGCGGTCGACGCCGTCCTCGCGGTTGGTCTCGAACAGCAGCGAGCTGGCGCCGTCATGCATGTCCAGCTGCGGGTGATCGCTGTCCTTGAAGCCCTGGCGGCCATAGAAATACGGATCCATGACGGTGTTGGGCAGCCAACCCGAGCCAAAGTCCAGCCGCACGGCCTCGCCCCAGGTGGGACTGCCCTCGGTGACGTCCACCAGCAGCACGGCGTCGTCGCCGAACTCATCGTTGGAGGTTTGGCGGTCGACCAGATCCGTCAGATCCAGCGGTGCTTTGAAGCGCACCGTGATGGGCGCGAAGATCCCAAACCCGTCCAGCTCCGCGGCGCGCTCACGAAACTCGGTCTCGATCCGGGTCGCCGCTTGCATGCTGATGTTGATGCGCCGCCCGGTAGACGTGTCCGTGGCCAGCTTCAGCGCAAAGTCGTTGGGAAACGGAATCTCGGGAATCGGCCGCACGTCGACGTCCCAGACAACCTGGGGCCCGGAGCCCGGCGGGGTCTCCATCAAGCCGGCGGGCGTGTCCCCGGCACACGCGAGAATCGCGGTCGCGAAGAGGGCCAGTGCTGTGCTAAAAATCCGCCTCATGCAGAGAATCCTGTTGTCGGTTTTGTGCGGCTGCACTTTAGCATGCAGCACGGACTCTACGACGCCCGAAACCGTGCCGGACGCGGGCGTGGACGTCCCTGTTGAAGATCCGGGAGATCCACCGCCCTTCGCTGTCGGTGAGGGGGACCACGCCGGCATCGCGGTGGTCGACATCACGCCGGTGATCACGGAGACGTTCACGGACCTCAACGGCGACTTCGAATTCGATGGCTGCCGATACGATCCGACCGCGTCCGACGGTGGCTGCGACGAGCCCTTCGACGACGCCAACGGCAACGGCGAGTTCGACGCGGTCTTTATCGGCGGGTACGGCCCGCTGCGACCGGCCCAGGAGGTGCACGATCCCATCGAGGTCCGCGCATTGGTCCTTGCGCGTGGCGACAGCTATCTGGCCCTGGTGTCCATGGATCTGGTCGGCCTGGGCATCGACCGCACCGTGGAGGCGCGCAACCGGCTTGGCGAGAAAGGCTGGAACACCGACAACATCGTCATCTCGTCCAGCCACAACCACGCGGGCCCGGACGTGCGCGGTCTGTGGGGCAACCCCGAGCCCGGAGAGATCTGGCCCGGCGCCAGCCCCGCGTACAACGCCTCTGTGGTGGACGCCATCGTGCAGGCGGTCGAGATGGCGGCCGACTCGGTGGAGCCCGTACAGGTCCGCATGGGCGCAGTCCGGCTGCGCGACCAAAGCGAGTGGTTCAACGGGCGCCACTTTGGCGGCAAGAACCCGGGCGACAAAGTGCACGGCCTCATGAACGACATCCGCGATCCCGTCATCGTCAGCGATCAGGTCTTTGCGCTGCAGGCGGTGCGCCCGGACGGGTCCACGGTTGCGACCCTGGTGAACCAGGCGGGCCATCCCGAGGTGACCGGCGAGAAGCACAACGTCATCTCGTCCGACTGGGTGCACTACATGCGCGTCCACCTGGAGGACAAGCTGGGCGGGCGCGCCATGTTCCTGCCCGAGTGCCTGGGCGGCATGCAGAGCGCGCTGGGCGGCTACGCGCCGATGGTCGATGAGAATGGCCAGTGGCGCATGACCAAGGACGAGACGGGCGCCGATGTCCCGGAGATGAAGAAAGAGGACAGCCCCGAGTTTGCCCACGCGATCGGCGTACACATCGCAGACGCGGCGATGGCGGCGCTGAAAGACGGCGACGATGTGCAGCTGGACCCGTTCACGGTCGCTGTGGCGCCGATGTACGTGCCGGTGGACAATGGCGCCTACCAGCTGCTCTTCAAACTCGGCCTCTTCGATGTGGATCCCGCACTGGTCGTGGTCGACCCGGGCCTGTGCCCCGGCAAGGACCCCAACAACCCGCTGCACCCGGGGTGCGTGCCCGACGAGACGTGGCGCATTCAGCTGGGCCCGGCCACGATTGCGACCGCGCCCGGCGAGGTGCTGCCGGAGCTGTTCTGGGGCCTACCGACGGACGATCCGCGCTGGGACGCGGAATCGAAGGATCCCAAACAGCGGGGCTCCGTTGACGGCCGGGACAGCGCCTATTTCCCGCAGCATCCGCCGGCCTGTGATGCCACCACGTTTGCCGAGTGCAGCAACGAGATCGACCTGGGCGACTGCAACTGTCGCAAGCTGCACGACTGGCCCTACCGCATCGCCATGGATCCGGCCGCAATCCCCATCAAAGATCTCATGGACACAAAGTACCGCCTGCTGATCGGCAACGCCGGCGACCACCTGGGCTACATCATCCCCGACAGCGACTTTCACACGTTGGTCAGCTTCTTCTCCGAGTTCAGCGACGCCGACCACTATGAAGAGACCGTATCGGCGTCGATCACCTTCGCCGTAAAGCTGCTGGCGGCCCAAATCTCCTTGTCCAAATAGTGTGTCCAGATACGGCGTGTGTGCAGATTTTCACCACCCCTGCTTTGTCGCCCGCTCTGACCTACGTCAGTCATTTCCGCCAGTTAGGCCGTTTGACCGATGTGGCCCGGGTCTTGCTGCTCTGACGGGCTAAGGCAAGTGCGGCCAACAACAGTCAGCGACAGGGACCAGGAGAGATCATGAAGTCAATGCAGCGAATGATAGTGGCACTCAGTATCGCAGCCATGGGGTGCGGGAGCGATGGCGGCACCGAGCCGACAACCCCACCCGACAAGGACATCAAGGTCACCAATCAGTTTTTGACGCAGTGGTCACCCCCGTCGGCCGCCCCTGAGCTGCCCCCAATTCGCGAGTCGATCCTGGATCTGGGCTTCCCGCACGAGCTTCCTGAGCAGGCGCGCCCGCTGGCGGTTGAGCTGACGGCGCCCTGGACCAGCGGTCGGGCCCTGGCCTATCACGACGGCGAGCTCTTCGCGGTCGACACCGACAACGGCAACCTGGCGGTCATCGCCCAGAGCACCGGAAAGATCACCCGCACAATCGCGGTTGGCGATCGTCCCGAGCAGGTCGTGATCGGTCCCGACGGCGCCGCCTATGTGTCGGTGCGTTACGGCCGATCGGTCGTGAAGATCGACCGTCTGGCCAAGACCGTCTCCAAGACCGCCACGGTGGGCACCGAGCCGCACGCGCTGGCCCTGTCACACGACGCCAAGACCCTGTACGTGACGGTGGCCGCCACCAACGAGCTGGTCGCCCTGGACGCCGAGACGCTGCAGGAGATCGGCCGCATCGACACCATCCGCGCCCCCCGCGCGCTGGCCGTCAGCCCCAACAATTGGCTGGTCGTGGCCGGTCAGGCGTCCCAGACGATGCGGGTGCCGCTGGATCCCGAGACCGGCGAGCCCACCGGCATCGCCGCGACGACCACTGAGCTGCGCGCCTCCAACCCGGCCGACCACATGCTGCACTTCGGTCGCGCCAAGATGGTCCGCCCCAACCGCGCTCGCGGCGCCACGTTTCACCCCGAGTCCGAGGCCGTCCTGGTGCTGCACCAGCAGACGATGTCCGGCAGCGAGTTCGACTCCCTCAACGGCCTGCTGCCCGAGGAGTTCATCGACTCGCCCAACGGCAAGGGCGGCGGCGGCGAGCACTCCGGCTACGGCGCCGGCGGCCAGATCTTCTCGGACGCGCCGCACCTGATCCGCCCGATGGAGCCCAGCGTCACGGTCGTCAGCGGCCAGTCCAGCACGCCCAGCGAGGAGCCCGCCTGGCCCGTCAAGGATCCCGGCACCCTCGAGCCGATGACCGGCCGTATCGCGCAGCCCACCGACATCAACCACCACCCCACGTGGAGCCTGGCCCTGGTCACCGGCCACGGCTCGGACAACGTGCTGGTGCTCAACACGGCGGTCAAAGACCCGATGCGCTCGCCCCTGGCGATCATCAGCGTCGGCATGGCGCCCAAGGCCGTGACCTTCAGCGACGACGGCCAGTACGCGTTTGTGCTGAACGGCCAGTCCTTCACGATCTCAGCCATCGACCTGCAGCCCATCTTTGACATGGAAGAGTCGGCGCTGGAGCCCGGCACCGAGGGCGGCGTCAGCACCCAGAGCGCGGCCGCGGACTCGATCGGCGTGATGGCCATGAACGTCCTCATGTTCCCGTCCAACCCGCAGGCCGTTCACGTGGATCCCATCCGCTTCGAGCACACCCGCGTCACCTCGTTCGGCAAGGACAACATGCCCGAGGACATGCGCCTGGGCCGCCGCGTTTACACCTACGTGAACAACAACGGCATCAGCGGCGAGAGCCAGTTCGCGTGCGCCAGCTGTCACTTCGAGGGCGCCCAGGACGACATGGTCTGGTTCGTGCCCGGCGGTCCGCGTCAGACGCCGCAATTGGCCGGTCGCCTGGCCGATACGGCCCCGTTCAACTGGCTGGGCACCGAGCACGAGCTGCAAAACAACATGGAGGAGACGATCAAGCGCATGGGTGGCGAGGGTCTCTCCAACCAGGAGCTCGTCTCGTTGGAGAAGTTCCTGAAAGACGGCCTGGTGCGCCCGGCCAACCCCAACCTGACGAACGACGGCGAGCTGACGCCGGCTCAGAAGCGCGGCAAAGACATCTTCTTTGACCCCGTTGTCGCGTGCGGCGCCTGCCATGTCGGCGCAGCCACCACGGACGGCGCGTTCCACGATGTCGGCACGGCCACGCCCATCGAGCAGGACGCCCTGATGATCATGCAGGAGTTCGGCCAGAACGGTGAGGACTTCAACGAGCAGGATCTCATCGTGAAGTACAACACGCCGACGCTGCGCGACCTCTTTGCCACGGCCCCCTACCTGCACGACGGCAGCGCCGAGACCCTGCGCGACGTCCTGGACCTGACGGCCACGACGATGGGCAACACCTCACACCTCTCCGACGCTCAGAAGGACGACCTCGTAGAGTATCTGAAGACGCTCTAGTGCTGTGACCCTGCTAAGGGGCACTGCGCTAGGACGGATCGGTTGGGCCGGTGCCCGAGCCGAAGGCGAGGACATCGGGGCGAGACCCCTCTCCCCAAGAGACTTAGCCCACACGCCTTCGGGTGACTGCGGGGCCGTCACTTAGCGTCGGAAACGGGTGGCATGTAGGGTCGCAAGCATGACGAAGACGCACCTCGTTATGTTTGCGGCCCTCCCTTTTTTGGTGCTGCTGGCCCGCGACGCCGCTGACACGGCATCCTCAGTTACAGCGTCTCTTTCAACTCCAAAACGAGCTCGAGATCCCCCTGGATGAACGCGCCGGCCAGGTCCGCGTACTCGGGCGGGATGGCGGCCAGGATGGCCTCCTTTGGAAATACAACGTGCATGCGGAGAACGTCGCCGTCCGTCTCCCAGCCGAAGGTGTCGGGCAGGTCAAACGGCGGTAGCTCGCCCTGCGCGCACTCGATCATGTCGCCGGTCAGCGTGGAGCCGGACACGGAGTAGCAGCCACCGCCGTTCAGTGACTGAGCGATGGGCAACGACTGGCCGAGCAGCTCGACCGTGATGACGAGATCGAGGTTGGCGGACAGGCCCCACGTGCCGTTGTCGAAGATCGCCGAGCCGTACGTGTTGCCGTTGCTGGTGATCTCCATGGGGATTGGTAGTACGCCACCGCCAAGCGTATCCGGGTAGATCTCGGCCAGCACCAACTCGTACGTCTCATCCGGAGGCGTCCCACCCGACAGCGGCGCCGGCGACCCGGGCAGCTGGACAATCTCCGCATCGGGATCGCCGGGCGGCGGATAGATGCAGCTGGCCGACCCTGGCACACACGTCGACGGCCCGGCATCCGGCGTGGGCGGCGGCCCCGGATCGGGCACCGGCGGCGGCGTGTCCTGCACAGGCTGCCCGCCGTCCTCGTTTTGCGGGGTGTCCGGCGTCGGCGCGGGGACATCCTCGGGCTCGGGCACCATGGAGTCCACACCGATCGGTCCCGGGCCGCCGGCGTCGTCCGCGGGCCCCGGTGGATCCGCGGCGTCGTTGTCCGCCGGCGTGACGACGTCGCTTGGCTGATCGACGGCCCCGTCAGCACCGGACGAGCTCGCGTCCTTGACGCTGCCGCTGCGTCCACCGCCGCCGGCGGAACACCCCAACCCAAGGGCGATGAAGAGTGACAACGTCGAGTACCGAATCATGTTCTGCATGTCCCGGAGAATAAGAATAACAGGCGGATAGCGCCATCGCATGCGGGTGATCTTCCGCTGATGTTCGGGCGTTTGGTGGTTACCTCGAATGAGGTCCCTCACGTTGGGGGGCCGAGATCCACCGCGAGCAAGGCCATACCGTCAGCGTGCCATAACACAGCGAGCAGCGGTCGATCGATGCACTGGCGGGTCGTCACTTGGGTCGGAAACGGGTGGCATGTAGGGTCGCAAGCATGACGAAGACGCACCTCGTTATGTTTGCGGCCCTGGCGTTTTTGGTGCTGCTCCCCCGCCACGCCCACGCCTTTGAAGACGACGACGACCTGGTTCCCGACAAAGTCCTGAGCACCGCCAAGAAGGACGGCTGGTACCCGCGCATCGGGTTGGGCGCGACCTTCTCGTTTGCGCATACCAGCAACGTCTCCAGCACGCAGGACGGCCAGACGTGGAACATCGGACCCAAGCTGTCGTTGGGGATCGACCTGCGGCGTGACGGGCACGAGTGGCGCAACCGCCTGGGCTTCAACTACGTGCTGACACGCACGCCGGTCATCGACCGCTTCGTCAAGACCACCGACGAGCTGGTGCTGGAGAGCTTGTACCTCTATCACGTGCCGTCGGCGCCCTGGTTCGGGCCGTACGTGCTGCTCAAGATGGAGACGGCGGTGAGCGCCAGCGAGCACGTGGGCGCGAAAACCGCGGCGTATCAGACCACCGAGCTGGACGGCTGGAAGTGCGACCCGGCTGCCAACGCCTGCCCGACCGGGACCAGCTTCGGCCTGACGGACGCCTTTGCGCCGCTGCACCTGCGGCAGGCGGTCGGTGCGTCGGCGGTGCCTGTGGATCGCAAGCCCGTGCGCTTCGAACTGCGCCTGGGCGCGGGCGCGCGCGAGACGTTTGTAAAGAACGGGCTGGGCCTGGACGACAACGACGACACGGAGGAGGTCGTCGAGCTGAAGCGGCTGCAGGACTTTCAGCAGATCGGCGGTGAGCTGTATGTGGGCCTGAGCGGCACCATCACGTTCAAGAACCTGGGCAAGGACCGCCCGCTGACGTACTCCGCGTCTGCCGAGTACATGCTGCCGTTTTACAGCAGCGAGGAGCCGCCGGACAAAGGCGTGCTGGACCTGGCCAACGTCGTGTACGAAGCCGCGCTGGGCATTCGGCTGTTTTCGTGGATGTCACTGGACTACACGCTGAAGGCCGTGCGCCAGCCGCTGCTGTCGGAAGAGTTTCAGATTCAGAACAACCTGCTGCTCAACTTCCAAGTGGCCATCGTGGAGTAGTACGCTCGCGCCGTGGATTCGATCGTCGAGTTTTTTGAGGAGCCATGGGCGCGCGCCGTGACCGCTGTCGCGGTGTCGATTCTGGTGGCGTTCTTTGTCCACCGATATGTCCTGCGCGGGCTGCTGATGCTGACGGCTCGGACGCGCACCGACGTAGACGACAAGGTGGTGGCGTTTTTACGCTTCCCGCTGGTCATCTCCACGGTGCTGATCGGGTTCTCGGTGGCTATCGCCTACCTGCAGTGGACCGGCCCGCTGCGCTTTGTCAGCAGCTCGATCCTCAAGACCATCGCGCTGTGGGTGTGGGTGGGCGCGGCGTTCAAGGGCACATCACGGATCATCTCGGCCCTGGCGCAGCGGCCCGGCATCGCGCCATGGCTGCAGACGCGCACGATTCCACTGTTCGATATCGGCGCCAAGGTCATCATCGTGGCCACCGGCATCTACTTCATCTTTCTGGCGTGGCGCATCAACGTCACCGCCTGGATGGCGTCAGCCGGCGTGATCGGCATCGCGGTCGGCTTTGCCGCCAAGGACACACTGGCCAACCTCTTTGCCGGTGTCTTCATCCTGGCCGACGCGCCCTACAAGCTGGGTGACACCATCGTGTTGGACACCGGCACGCGCGGTCTGGTTACGGACATCGGCATCCGCTCGACCCGCATCCTGACGCGCGACCAGGTCGAGGTGACCGTGCCCAACGCCCTGATCGCCAACGGCATCATCATCAACGAGTCGGGCGGGCCGGGCATCAAGACCCGCATCAAGCTGCCCGTCGGCGTGGCCTACGGCACGGATGTCGATCAGGTCCGCACCATCCTGCTCAACTGCGCCAAAAACGTGGACCATGTCTGCACGGCTCCGGCGCCCGTCGTGCGCTTCATGGAGATGGGCGACTCCGCGCTGGGCTTTCACCTGGTCGTGTTCATCGACAAGCCGCCCAACCGCGACTGTGTCATCGACGCGCTGAACACCCGCGTCTACAACGCGCTGAACGCAGCTGGCATCGAGATCCCGTTCCCGCAGCGCGACGTCCACATCACCCCACTGCTGTCGACGACCAGGTGCTCCACCGAACCGCTATCTGGTGACCATGCAGAGACGCAGGCGATGCCGGGCGACGGCAGCAGCGCTTAACCTGCAGGCCGTTCGAACTGAAGCAACGCCACGTCTGGCTCGATTCTCACCCACTCGACGGGGCTTTTCTGACCTGGGGCGGACAACTCGGCGTTTGCGTTGGTTTCGATCAGCTTCGCGTGGTCGGTCACTTTACGGACGTCGGGAGCAGTTCCTATAGTCCGGCCATAGGAGGCGCGGATGAAGATCGACAATTCCAAGCACGGACCCAGTGTGGAGGCCGTGATCAAGAGTACGCGGCGAATTACGGACGAGAACACCGTCGAGGTTCGCGAGCTTGAGTTGCACGTCGCCGACCCGTCGTTCCGCTACGTCGAGGGGCAGAGCGTCGCGGTCGTGGTGCCCGGACCGCACGAGTTCGGCAACCCGTACCACATCCGGCGCTACACGATCGCCAACCCCCGCGAGCAGCGCACGTACGAGGGCGTGGACTTCACGCTGCTGGTCCGGCGCTGCTCGTACGTCGACGAATACAGCGGCGAGCGGTACCCGGGCGTGGCTTCGAACTTCCTGTGCGACGCCAAAGTGGGCGACTCGATCACCATCCTTGGTCCATACCCCAGCCCCTTCAAAATTCCGGCTGACGAGACCTGCAACCTGCTGATGATCGGCACGGGCACCGGCATCGCGCCGTTCCGCGCCTTCATCAAGCACATCTACGACCAGCGCGGCGGCTGGAAGGGCGACGTGCGCCTGTTCTACGGCGCGGAGACCGGGCTGGACCTGCTCTACCTGAACGACGTGGACGACGACCTGACCAACTATCTGAACCGCGAGACCTTCGAGGTGATCCAGGCGGTGGCGGTGCGCCCGATGACCAGCGCGGACAAGGCCTTGGAGCGCGGACTGGCCGACAACGCGGCGGACGTGTGGGCCATGATCAGCCAGCCAAATACCCACGTGTTCCTCGGCGGGCTGGACAAGGTCGCGACCGCCATGGACGCGGCCATGGCCGACACCGCCGGCTCCGCGGAGCAGTGGGAGAAGACGAAGCAGCGGCTCGTCGACGACGAACGCTGGTCGGAATTGCTCTACACCTGACCCGAATCTATCGGATCGATGACCGATACAAACGGCGCAATGTTGATCCATTCCACCCTATGTGCATGTGGGGCCTGTCCAGCGGGTCGAGAGTGGACCGGCATCAACCTGGGTCAGGGTCGCAGTGGGCCACTGCGTGCTACGTTCATAGCGGATTGGGCGGGGCCACGACACAGCGAGATCAATGGTGACGAGTGTGTTTGTAGCGGTAGCAACGACGGGCGCGTTGACATTCGTGTTGGCGTCGCTGCTGATCGGCGCCAATCGCAAGCTGTACGTCGCTGAAGACCCCCGCATCGACCTCGTCGAGGAGCTGCTGCCGGCCGCCAACTGCGGCGCGTGCGGCTTCCCGGGGTGTCGGCCGTTTGCCGAGGCTCTGGTCAAGGCGGCGACGACCCCCGGCAAGTGCACCGTCAGTCCCGAAGCGGGTCGTGAGCGCATCGCGGGCTTCCTGGGTGTAGACGTCGGCGGCGAAGAGAAGCGCGTGGCCCGTCTGGCCTGCGCGGGCGCGGCCAACGTGGCGCGCAACCGGGCTCACTACCGCGGCGTATCGACCTGTGGTGGAGCAAACGTGGTCGCCGGCGGCGGCAAGGGGTGCACGTGGGGCTGCCTCGGGTTCGGCGACTGCGGGGTCGCGTGTGACTTCGACGCGATCGTCATGACGCCGCACGGCCTGCCCGTCGTCAACGAGGCGCTGTGCACCGCGTGTGGTGACTGCGTGACGGCGTGCCCCAAGGACCTCTTCTCCATTCACCCGATCAGCCACCGGCTGTGGGTGGCCTGCAGCTCCCTGGAGCACGGCGACGAGCTGCTCGAAGACTGCGAGCTCGCCTGCACGGCCTGCGGGCGCTGCGCCAAAGACGAGCCCCGCGCGGTCACCATGGCCAACAACCTGGCGGTCGTGAACTATGGCCGACCCATCGAGACCAGCCGCGCAATCGATCGCTGCCCCACCGGCGCGATCGTGTGGCTGGAGCCGGGCGGCGCGGTCCGCAGGGGACCCGAAGCCAAGAAGATTATTCGCATTGGAGAGCGGCGCGCCGCACGCACGTGAACCTGAACGGGCAACGCCCGAGGAGTAGAAGAGATGGCAGACAATGGGCACTTCAAGTACCCCGGCAGCCGGGCAGCCATGGACGGCAACACAGCCGTCATCAGTTGCGAGCGGGAGTCGACCGACGCCGCCGGCGCCTACCCGATCACGCCATCGACCCAGATGGGCGAGTACTGGGCCGAGGAGACCGCCAAAGGCCACCTCAACACCTCCGGTCGCCCGCTGATCTTCATCGAGCCCGAAGGCGAGCACGCGGCCGCCGGCGTCACGGCCGGTATGGCCATGTCGGGGCTGCGAGCCGCCAACTTCTCGTCCGGGCAGGGCATCGCGTACATGCACGAGTCGCTGTACGCCGCCGTCGGCAAGCGCCTGACGTACGTGCTGAACATCGGCGCGCGCGCGATGACCAAAGCCAACCTGAACGTGCACGCGGGTCACGACGACTACCACTGCATCGACGATACGGGCTTCTTTCAGTTCTTCGCTAAGAACGCCCAACACGCCGCGGATCTGAACATTATCGCGCACCGGATCGCGGAGCTTGCGCTGACGCCGGGCGTGGTCGCTCAGGACGGGTTCTTGACGACCCACCTGATCGAGTCGCTGATGGTGCCGGAGCGCGCGCTCATCGACGAGTATCTGGGCCACCCCGACGACCTGATCGATACGCCGACTGCCGCGCAGCGCATCATCTACGGCGACAAGCGGCGACGGATCCCGGTGCTGTGGGACGTCGACAACCCGGTCATGGCCGGGCTGGTGCAGAACCAGGACGCCTACATGCAGTCTGTGGCGGCCCAGCGGCCGTTCTTCTTCGACCACGTCACCGAGCTGGCGGACCAGGCGTTCCGCGAGTTCTACGGGCTGACCGGCCGGCGTTACGCCAAGGTCATGCCCTATCGCTGCGACGACGCCGAGTACCTGATCCTCGCCCAGGGCAGCGTGATCCCCAGCGCCGAGGCGGTCTGCGACTACCTGCGCGATACGCGCAAGCTGAAGGTCGGCGTGGTGGACATGGTCATGTTCCGCCCGTTCCCGTCCGCGGAGATCGCCAAGCTTGTGCGCGGTCGCAAGGGGGTCGTGGTGCTCGAGCGCCTGGACCAGCCGTTGGCCGTCGACCTGCCCGTGGTGCGCGAGCTGCGGGCGACGCTGGCCAAGTGTCTGGAGAATGGGCGCGATCGCAAGGATGCGCCGCACCCGGAGCTGCCCAGCTACACACGGCTCACCGACGCGCCCCCGATCTACTCGGGTAGCTTCGGCATGGGCAGCCGTGACCTGCAGCCCGAGGGCCTGATCGGCGCCATCGAGAACATGCTGCCGGACGGCCCCAAGAAGCGCTTCTTCTACACGTCGATCGACTTTGTCCACGAGACGGCGGCGTCGCCCAAGATGCGGCTGCACCAGGACACGATCCTCAAGGACTATCCCCACGTGAAGGACCTGGCGGTCCGAGGCTCGGAGAACCCCAACCTGATGCCCGAGGGCAGCGTCACCGTGCGCTTCCACTCGGTCGGCGGGTGGGGCGCCATCACCACCGGCAAGAACCTGGCGATGACGCTCTTCGACCTGCTCGGATTCCACATCAAGGCCAACCCGAAGTACGGGTCGGAGAAGAAGGGCCAGCCGACGACCTACTACCTGTCGGCGGCGCCGGAGCCCATCCGCGTCAACTGCGAGTACTTCTACGTGGATGTGGTGCTGTCACCGGACCCCAACGTGTTCAAGCACACGAACGCGCTGGCCGGCCTGCGCGAGGGCGGCACCTTCATCATCGAGAGCGACGGCCGCTCGCCGGAGGACGTGTGGGCCTTCATCCCGGCGCGCTATCGCAAGATCATCATCGACAAGAAGATCAAGGTCTTCTCGCTGGACGCGTTCACCATCGCCCGCGCCGAGGCCAGCAACGTCGAGCTGCAGCTGCGCATGCAGGGCAACGCGTTCCAGGGCGCCTTCTTCGCGGCGTCGCCGGTCGCTGAAAAGGCCGGGCTGACCGAGGCCCAGCTGCTCGAGGCGATCCACGCCCAGATGCAGACCAAGTTCGGCGGCAAAGGCCAGCGCGTGGTCGACGACAACATGCGTGTCGTGCGCCGCGGGTGGGACGAGGTGCGCCAGGTCACCGCCACGGCGATCGAGGAGGAGGCCGGCGGTGCGCTGCGTCCGCTCGGGCCGCCCATGCCGCCCATGCTCAAGCGCATGCCCGTGAGCGAGGCGCCGATGACCGACATCCATCGGTTCTGGGAGCAGACCGGGTCGTTTTACGCGTCCGGCCGCGGTGACGACCAGCTGACCGATCCCTTCGTGGGCCTGGGCGTGATGCCGGCGGTGACGTCGGTGTTCCGCGACATGACAGGCATTCGCTTCGAGCACCCCGAGTTCATCCCCGAGAACTGCACGGCGTGCGGCGACTGCTACACCGTGTGTCCCGACACGGCCATCCCCGGCCTGGTCAGCGAAGTGGGGGCCGTCTTCAACACCGCCATCAAGCGACTCCAGAAGCGCGGCGCCACGCTCGAGCACCTGCCGAAATCGTCGCGAAAGGCCGAGCAGATCCTCAAGGGGCTGCTGGCCGACTCGGGCGGCGACGCCAACGTTGGCGGACTGATGGACATGGCGTTCGGTCAGGCCGTCGCGGAGTCCGGCCTGGACGATGGCGGCAAGAACGCGCTGGTCGCCGAGTACAAGCTGCTGAAGGCGGAGCTCGACGGCTTCCAAACGGCGGTGACACGGCCCCATTACACGCTGCACGAGAAGAAGGAGAAGGGCTCCGGTGGCCTGTTCAGCGTTACGGTCAACCCGTACACCTGCAAAGGCTGCATGGAGTGCGTGACGGTCTGCACGGACGACGCCCTGCGCTCCGTCAGCCAGACCGAGGACTCGATCGCCCAGCTGCGCAAGGTCTGGGATCTGTGGCTGGACCTGCCGACGACGCCCGACCGCTTCATCAAGATCTCGAACCTCGAGGAGGGGATCGGCACGCTGTCGTCGCTGCTGTTGAACAAGGCCAACTACATGGCCTTGAACTCCGGTGACGGGGCCTGCCTGGGCTGCTCGGAGAAGACGGTCCTGCACCTCTTCACCGCGACCGTCGAGGCGCTGATGCAAAAGCGCGTGAAGACGCACCTGGAGCATGTGGAGGGCCTGATCGCCCAGCTGAAGGCGCACGTCCAGGGCCGCCTGGTGGGCAAGCTGGACATCACCGATCCCGCGACGCTGGCCGACGCGCTGGACAAGGGGGCCGGCAAGGACATCACCTTGGCGTCCATCGCGGGGCAGATGGAGCAGGCGCACGAAGGCGAACCGATCGACCGGGTGTGGCTGCAGGAGATCTCGACGCTGATCAGCCAGCTGCAGCGGCTGGCCTGGCGCTACACGAAGGGCACCACCGGCAACGGTCGCGCCACGCTGGGCATGATCAACTCGACCGGCTGCACCTCGGTGTGGGGCAGCACCTACCCGTTCAACCCGTACCCCTACCCCTGGGCGAACCACCTCTTCCAGGACACGCCGTCCATCGCCATGGGCGTGTTCGAGGGGCACATGGCCAAGATGGCGGACGGGTTCCGCGCCATCCGGCGGGCCGAGCTCGAGCTGTCGGGCGAGTACGACCCGAAGGAGCACGACGAGTTCCTGACCTACTTCAACTGGCGCCACTTCAGCGACGAGGAGTGGGAGCTGTGTCCGCCGGTGGTCGGCGTCGGCGGCGACGGGGCCATGTACGACATCGGCTTCCAGAACTTGTCGCGGCTGATGATGTCGGGCAAGCCCATCAAGACCGTGATTCTGGACACGCAGGTGTACTCGAACACCGGCGGTCAGGCGTGCACCTCGGGCTTCCCGGGCCAGGTCAGCGACATGGCCCAGTACGGCAAGGCGTTCCAAGGTAAAGAAGAGATCCGCAAGGAGATCGGGCTCATCGCCATGGCGCACCGCACGACCTGGGTGATGCAGGGCGCGATCTCCAACGCCAACCACCTGATCGAGGGCTTCATCCACGGGCTGAAGGCCCGGCGGCCGGCGCTCTTCAACATCTACACGTCGTGCCAGCCCGAGCACGGGATCGGCGACGACATGGGGTACGATCAGGCCAAGCTGGCGGTGGAGTCGCGGGCCTACCCGCTGTACACCTACGACCCCGACAAGGGGCTGACGCCGCAGGAGTGCTTCGACCTGGAGGGCAACCCCGAGCCCGACCAGGACTGGCCCACCTACACGCTGAAGTACCGCGATGCGCGGGGTGAGCGTGAGATGGAGCTGCCGTTCACGTTCGCGGACTTCGCGATGACCGAGGCGCGGTTCCGAAAGCACTTCCGCAAAGCGCCGCAGGACACCTGGAACGACGACATGGTGCCAGTGGCCGAGTATCTGGACCTGGACGCCGAGGGGCGCGAGGGCAAGTTCCCGTTCGTGTGGATGGTGGACACCCAGCAACAGCTCGGACGCCTGCTTGTAGCGCAGCCCGTGATCCTCGCCTGCGAGGATCGGCGTGCCTTCTGGACGCTGCTGCGGGCGCTGGCGGTGCCGGTCGAGCAGGTCGCTGCAAGCGATGCGGCCGAAGAGGACGTCCGCGCCACGGTCGTCATGCGGATCGCCGAGGGGCTGATGAAGCTCGCGGGCGGCGAAGGCGGCGCTGTCGCCGGGCTCGCGGCGCTGGCGGGCGGTGACGGCACCAACGGCGAGGCGGCCGGGGGCAACGGCTCGGATGGCGGCGCCTACATGGCACCGTGGATCGAGACCAGCGAGTGCACGGCCTGCGACGAGTGCATCAAGATCAATAAGAAAGCCTTCGTCTACAACGCCGACAAGAAGGCCGAGCTGGTCGATCCGGCGGCCGCGACCTTCGCCCAGCTGGTCAAGGCGGCGGAGCTGTGTACAGCCGGCGTGATCCACCCCGGTGCGCCGAAGGACCCGACCGCCAAGGGGATGGACAGGCTCATCGAGCGGGCGGCGAGCTTCAACTGATGAGCCTACTCGCCCGCCTGACCGGGGGAGGCGGGGGTGGCATGACCTTCCGGCACGGGATCCACCCGCCGGAGGCCAAGGACACCACCTGTCAGCTGCCGATCCGCCAGTTTCCGTTCGCGCCGTCGCTGGCGGTGCCGCTGTCTCAGCACATCGGCAAGCCGGCGGTGGCCTGCGTGCGGGCCGGCCAGGAGGTGGTGCGCGGCGAGCCGATCGGGCGGGCTGACGGCTTCTTGTCGGTGGACATGCACGCTCCGGCCTCGGGCGTCGTTCGCCGGGTCAGCCTGATGCCGACGGTCACGGGCAAGATGGTCGAGGGCGTCTACCTGGAGCCGTTCCCCGGCTCGACGCAGGAGGTGGCGGCGGGCGTCGCGTGCGACTGGCGCAAGGCGCGGCCCGAGCAGATCCTGGCCGCGATCCAGTCCGCGGGGATCGTCGGCCTGGGGGGCGCGGGCTTCCCGACCCACGCCAAGCTGAAGGTCCCCGCTGACAAGCCCATCGACACGCTGATCCTCAATGGCGCCGAGTGCGAGCCGTGGCTGACCACCGATCACCGGGTCATGCTCGAGCAACAGGCCGATATGTTCACCGGCATCCGCTACGCGCTGAAGGTCACGGGCGCCCAGCGGTGCATCATCGGTGTGGAGGCCAACAAGACCGACGCGGCGCAGTCGCTACGCAAGACGCTGGAGGACACGCCTGAGTACGCGGACCTGCCGGTGACGGTGGAGGTGGTCGAGGTCAAGTACCCGCAGGGCGCCGAGAAGATGCTCATCAAGTCCACGCTCGGCCGTGAGGTTCCGTCCCGCGGCCTGCCGATGGAGGTGGGCGTGGTGGTCATCAACGTGGCCACCACCGCCGAGATCGGCCGCCTACTGCCCTGGGGGCGCGGCATCCAGGAGCGCGTGATCACCGTGTCGGGTCCGGGCGTCCGCGATCCCGGCAACTATCGCATCCCGATCGGCACGACCCTGCGCTTTCTGCTGGACACCGTCGGCACCACCGAGGACGTCACGCGGGTCTTTCTGGGCGGTCCCATGATGGGCATGGCGGTCGGCAGCCTGGACGTGCCGATCACCAAGGGCACCAGCGGCGTCGTCGCGTTCACCGAAGCGCAGACCGGCCCGCAGACGTCGGCGCGCGTCCACCCGTGCATCCGCTGCGGCGCGTGCCTGCAGGCCTGCCCGATGTTCCTGAACCCGTCGGAGCTGGGCGTGCTCGCCAAGGCCGGTGAGTACGACCGCATGGGGTCGGATATGTCGCTGTGGGACTGCTTCGAGTGCGGTAGCTGCAGCTTCGTGTGCCCGTCGCGCATCCCGTTGGTCCAGCACTTCCGCGTGGCCAAGGCCGAGCTGCGCAGGCGGGGGTCCAGCTGATGCCCGGCCCCGGCAAGACGCTGGAGATCCGCTCGTCGCCGCACGTCGCGGGCGGCACCAGCGTCGAGCAGATCATGTGGGCCGTCTCGCTGGCCCTGGTTCCGGTGACGATCTTCGCGGTGATCTCCTTCGGCCTGACGGGGCTGATCACGCTGCTCGGGGCGGTTGGCTCGTGTGTGCTGACCGAGCACTGGCTGACGCGCAAGAGAGAGGGCGGCAGCACGGTCGGGGACGGCTCAGCGGTGGTCACCGGGCTGCTCTACGGCTTGGTGCTCCCCCCGGCGCTCCCGCTTTGGATCGTGTGCGTCGGCGGCTTCATCTGCATCGCCTTCGGCAAGTGGTTCTTCGGCGGGCTGGGGGCCAACGCCTTCAACCCGGCGCTGGTTGGCCGCGCGATCCTGCAGGCGGCGTTCCCCATCCCCATGACGTCCTGGTACGCGTCGTTCGCCGAGGGGCGCTACACCACCCTGGCCGAGTCCACTTTCACCATACCGCTGTCCCGCCCGCCCGACGTGGATGCCATCTCCTCGGCGACGCCTCTGTCGGCCTGGAAGTTCGACGGCCAGGCCACCGAGGTCTCAGACCTGCTGCTGGGCATGACGCCCGGCTCAGCCGGCGAGACGTCCGCGGTGCTCATCCTGATCGGCGGCGCCTACCTCATCGCCCGCAACATGATGAACTGGCGGATTCCGGCCAGCATCTTCGGCACCGCCGCCGCCCTGGCCACGATCTTCTACCTGGTCGATCCGTCGAAGTACCCGACCCCGCAGTTCGTGCTGCTTTCGGGCGGGATGATGCTCGGCGCGGTCTTCATGGCCACTGACGGCGTGGGCTCGCCCATGACCAACACGGGCTGCGTGATCTACGGCGCGCTGATCGCGACGCTGACCATCGCCATCCGCTACTGGGGCGGCATGCCCGAGGGTGTGATGTACGCGATTCTGCTCGGCAACGCCGCCGCGCCCCACATCGACAGCCTGGTTCAACCGAAGGTCTTCGGCGCGGCCGGCCGCAAGACACCACTACCGCCCGCGGCGACGCCCGCGCCCAGCCCCCCGGCGGATGACGCGGCTGCGCCTTCAGACGCCGTCAGCGATACGCCGGAGACGCCCGCCGCCGAGGTGCCCGACGTCCCTGAGATCCCGCCGGCGTTTCCCATGTACCGCGCCCTGGTCGGCGTCGGGTTGCTGTGCGGCCTGCTCATCGTCAGCGTCTTCTTGTACACGAAGCCGATCATCGATAAGAACCGCGCCGAGGCCCTGCAGGCCGCGGTCTTCCGGGTGCTCCCCGGCGCGGTGACAAGCCGCACGATCGACCTGGCGGACGGCGCCGTGCACGCGGGCTTCGACGACGCTGGGACGCTGGTCGGCGTCGCGTTGGAGGCGAGTGGGATGGGCTACCAGGACACGGTTTTCGTGCTGGTTGGGTATGCGCCCAACAAAGATGCCATCGTGGGTTTGGAGGTCCTGCAAAGCCGCGAGACCCCGGGGATCGGTGACCGCGCCGAAACCGATGCCGGATATCAGGCCAACTTCAAGGCGCTGGACGTCAGCCTGACACCGGACGGCAGCGCGCTGGCCCACCCCATCGAGGTGGTCAAGCCCGGTGAGAAGACCAACCCGTGGCAGATCGACACGATCTCGGGCGCCACCATCACTACCAAGGCGATCGGCGCCATGATCGGGCGCGCCGCTCAGAAGTGGGTTCCGGTGGTGAAGAAGGCCGCGCCGAGCTTCCAGGAGGGCACGCCGTGAGCGTCATCCCACACGTCGAGGACCACACGCCGTCCACCGACGAGTTCATCAAGGGCTTGTGGCGCGACAACCCGGTCTTCGTGCAGCTGCTGGGCATGTGCCCGGTCCTGGCGGTGACCAACACCGCCGTCAACGGCCTGGCCATGGGCCTGGCCACCATGGCCGTTTTGTTGGGGTCCAACACGGTGGTGTCGGCACTGCGCAACTTCATCCCCAAGCAGGTGCGCATCGTCACCTACATTCTCATCATCGCCACCTTCGTCACCGTGGTGGACTACACCATCGCCGCCATCAGCCTGCCGCTGCACAAGGCGCTGGGCGCCTTCATCGCGCTCATCGTGGTCAACTGCCTGATTCTGGGCCGCGCGGAGGCCTTCGCCTCCAAGAACACGCTCGGCCGCTCGGTCCTCGATGCCCTGGGCATGGGCGTGGGCTTCACCATCGCGCTGCTCTGCCTGGGCGGCGTCCGAGAGCTGCTCGGAAGCGGCTCGCTCTTCGGCGTCTCGCTATTTCATGAGGCGTTCCAGCCCTGGGTCATCATGATCCTGCCCAGCGGCGGCTTCTTCACCCTGGCGGGTTGGCTCGCCCTGTTCAACTGGCGCGAAGACGCCAAGGCCCGCAGAGCGGCAGCAGCGCAGGAGGTGACGGCGTGAACGAAGAAGCCCTGTCACTCACCTTCATCAACGCCTGCCTCATCAACAACTTCGTGCTGGCCTACTTTCTGGGGATCTGCCCCTTCCTGGGCGTCAGCGCCAAGATGGAGACCGCCACGCGCATGGGAGGCGCCGTCATCTTCGTGATGCTCGTGGCGTCCACCGCCGCCTTCGGCATCAACAAGCTGCTCATCGCCATCGACGCGCCCTACCTGCAGCTGCTCAGCTTCATCGCTGTCATCGCCTCTACGGTCCAGCTGGTGGAGATGTTCATCAAGAAGGTCAGCCCGACCCTCTTCCGCGCCCTGGGCATCTTCCTGCCGCTCATCACCACCAACTGCGCCATCCTGGGCCTGGCCCTCTTCCAGACCCAGAAGGGCTACGACTTCGCCCACTGCGTGGCCTATGCCCTGGGCGCCGGTGTCGGCTTCACCCTGGCCCTGATCCTGCTCGCCGGCATCCGCGAGCGCCTGGACCTGCACACCCAACCCGCCATCGCCAAGGGCGCCGCCATCACCCTGGCCGTGGCCGGCATACTGTCGGTGTCCTTCATGGGCTTCGCGGGCCTGGGAGGCTGAAGACACAATGCTCTGGACAATTATCAAAGCCGTCCTGCTGGTCACCGGCCTGCTGATCGTCATGGCCACCATCGACCTGCTGTGGCGCCGCACCTTCGGCTGCCCGAACAGCCGCCAGGTCGGAGGCTGCGGAAAGGGCTGCCTGTGCACCCGCCGCCTGGACGGTGACAGCAATGGGTTGTGAGCTGGACGTAACCCGCCAGGGTAGGCTGGCATGGGGACGACTACTGGGCCTGCGCGATCAGGCTCTGCACTTTCGAGTTGGCCCAAGCGCTGACCTCGGTCTGAACGCCTGCGGAAGCAGTTGTGCAATTGTACGGCGTTCGTTTTTTCTCAGATGCCCACCCAACACAAGGATGCAACAGTGAGCTATCAGATCGTGCGACGCGAGCAGTTCTCTGAATCCACGTTCCTGTGGGACGTGGCGGCACCCGACGTGGCCGGCGCCGCCAAACCCGGGCAGTTCGTCATGCTGCGCCTGCGCGAGGGCGGCGAACGGATACCGCTGACCATCGCGGACTTCGATCGGGACGCCGGCACGATCACGCTCGTCGTGCAGGCGGTCGGCCGCACGACCCGCGAGATGATGCGGGATTACGCCGCCGGGGACACGTTCCTCGACTTTGCCGGGCCGCTCGGGCTGGAGAGCGAGGTCGAAGACTGGGGCCACGTGGTGGTCGTCGGCGGTGGCCTGGGGGTCGCGCCCATCTTTCCGCAGCTGCGAGCGTTCTCGCAGGCGGGAAACCGGACGACGGCGATCGCGGGCTTTCGCCGCGAGGGGCTCGTGTTCTGGGAGGACGAGTTCGGACCGTATAGCGACGACCTGATCGTGTGCACGGACGACGGCAGCTACGGCCGCGCCGGCTTCGTCACCGCAGCGCTGGATGAGGTGCTGCGCGCCGGGGGTGTCGACCGGATCGTGGCCGTGGGGCCGCTGCCGATGATGCGGGCGTGCGCCGAGGTCAGCCGCCCGTACGACGTGCCCACCGTTGTCAGCCTGAACGCGATCATGGTCGACGGTACGGGCATGTGCGGGTCGTGTCGGGTGACGGTCGGCGGCGAGGTGCGCTTCGCCTGCGTCGACGGCCCCGAGTTCGACGCCCACCAGGTGTCGTTCGATGAGCTGATGGCCCGCCAGGCGCGGTTCCGCTCCCAGGAGAACACGGCCAACGGCGCCTACGAGCACGTGTGCAACCTGGAGCGCACGCTGATCGAGGACGGCAAGCGCAACTACAAGAAGATCAAGGCCCTGCAGCCGACGGCAACGCCGATGCCCGAGCGCCCGGCAGACGAGCGGTCGACCAACTTCGAAGAGGTCAACCTGGGCTACTCGATCTCGGACGCCATCGCCGAGGCGGAGCGTTGCATCCAGTGCAAGAAGCCCACGTGCATCGCGGGCTGCCCGGTGTCGATCGACATCCCGCGCTTCATCCGCCACGTGCTGCTTCGAGACGTGGACACGGCGCTGGACGTAATCCGTGAGAGCAACGCCTTCCCGTCCATCTGCGGGCGGGTGTGCCCGCAAGAGCGGCAATGCGAGGCCCAGTGCATCATCGGCCGCAAGATCGAGCCGGTCGCGATTGGACGACTGGAGCGCTTTGTCGGGGACCACGGCCGCGCCAGCCCCAACGGGGTCGACGCCGCTGTAAACGGCGGGCGGGTCGCTATCGTGGGCTCGGGACCAGGGGGCCTGGCCTGCGCCGCGGACCTGGCCCGGCGCGGGAACAGCGTCACGATCTACGAGGCGCTGCATGTCGCCGGTGGGGTGCTCAGCTACGGCATCCCGGCGTTCAGGCTGCCGCGCAGGATCATCGCACGAGAGATCCAGCATCTGCTGGATCTCGGCGTCACCATTGAGACGAACAAGGTCGTCGGCAAGACCTTCACGGTGCCTCAACTGTTGGACGGGATGGGCTTTGACGCGGTCTTCATCGCCACCGGCGCCGGCTACCCGTGGTTCCTCGGCATCGAGGGCGAAAACGCCGGGCGGGTGTACAGCGCCAACGAGTTTCTTACCCGAGTCAACCTCATGGGCGGCGATCGCTTCCCATACGAGGACACGCCGGTCTCGATCGGCGACAAGGTCGTGGTGATCGGCGCCGGCAACACGGCGATGGACTGCCTGCGAGTGGCGCGCCGTCTGGGCGCTGCCGACGTACACTGCACGTACCGCCGAACGCAGGAAGAGGCGCCTGCGCGCATTGAAGAGCTGCGCCACGCCATCGAAGAGGGCGTCCAGTTCCACTGGCTGCGCAGCCCGTTGGCGATTCACACCGATGACGCGGGCAACGTGAGCGGCATGCGATGTCAGGCCATGACGCTGGGCCCCGAGGACGACAGCGGGCGACGGCGCCCCGTCCCGCTCGAAGGCGAGATCCAGGAGATCGAGTGCGACACGGTGATCTACGCGCTGGGCACACGCGCCAACCCGATCATCGCCCAGACCACACCGGCGCTGGAGACGCACCGGGGCGGCTACATCACAGCCAGCGAAGAGACCCAGGCGACCAGCATGCGCGGCGTGTTCGCCGGCGGCGACATCGTGACCGGAGGCGCGACCGTGATTCTGGCGATGGGGGCGGGACGGCGCGCGGCCGCCGCGATCGATCGGTACCTGGAAGACCGCGTCTGGCCTCCGCGGGAGGCGGGTGACGCGGAGCCGGCGCGCTCGGACGGGTGCGCCCGATGTGGCCGGGCGCTCGACGATCAGGGGGATTACCTGTGCTGCGCCGGCGCCCCGCTGTCTTGGAGCTGCCAGGGCTGCGGCAAGCGCTCCGAGGGATTCGCCTTCCCGTTCGGCCTCTGCCCCGCCTGTGGAAGCGCGTCACTGGTGCTGGACGACAGCGCGCCCGCGGCGCCGGAGGACGCGGCCGCGGTCGAGGCGGTTCGGCAGGCCTTCGCCATCGAGCTGGGTGGCGAGTCCTTCTACCGGCATGGCGCTCAAGAGACGACCGACCCCCAGGTCAAGGAGCTCTTCCAGCAGCTTGCCGCCATGGAGCGTGAACACACCGACACGCTGGCGCGCCGGTACCACCTCGATCCGCCGACCGTCGACCCGCCACGCCTCGAGGCCGTGGCGCTGTATGCCAATGGCCCCGCTGAAGCGGCCACCGGCGATCCCGAGGCGCTGCTGCGATTGGCGATCCAACTGGAGACGCGCGCGCGCGACTGGTTCCAGGAGCGCTGCAGCAGCCTTGTGGAGGGCACACCTGCCTGGACGCTCTATCGCGAGCTTCAAGCCGAAGAGGAGGAGCACGTGACCCTGATCGAGACCGAGCTGAGACGATGGCTCGCCGGCAAGCCTGGCCTGCTGGCCAGCTCAGGTCCTTCGGCCGACACGCCCTCCGAGTGAGCGGGCGTCGTCAGGCCCCCTCAGCGAGGACTAAGCAGCCTGCAGCCGTTTCATCGTGCGCTGGTTGTGTTGGGCCTTGAAGGCCACGCATTCGGCGATCTTGTCGCGCACGGCGTCGCTGTAGTTGAAGAAGTTCTCGTCCAGCGTCGGGTCGACCTCCAGCGCCCGCGCCAGGGCGTCGGGGGTCATCTGGTGCATGTCGGGCTCGATGGGCACGCGCGCCTCGTCCAGCCACCACCCGTCAAAGTCGTAGTCGGCGTGGGTGTTGTCGTAGATGGCTGTGCCCGGAAACGGGACCAGGACGCCGCGATTGTTGAAGTAGGTCGTGTACGGCGCCAGCTCGTGCATCAGGTCCAGCGTGCGCTGCAGCTCATCGACGCCCTCCTCGGGAAAGCCGAACATAAAGTTGACGATGGTGATCATCCCCTCGTCCGTCGCCGCGCGCACCGCGGCCTTCACGTGCTCGGGGCGCTGGCCCTTCTGGATGACCTTCAAGATGTTGTAGTCGCCGCTCTCCAGCCCGAAGTTGACGGCCAGGCAGCCGGCTTTGCGCATACGCCGCAGGTCGAAGGGCTTGACCATGTTGCCGGGTGTGATGCACGTCCAGGTGGCGCCGTCGAGGGCCGGCTCAGCCAGGACCGCGTCGCACAGGTTGTTGAGGCGCGGGCGCAGCGCGGTGAAGGCGTCGTCCCAGAACGGAAAGTGGCTCACACCGTGGTTCTCCCGCAAGGCCACCATCTCGGCGATGACGTTGGCGGGGCTGCGCCAGCGGTAGGAGCGGCCGGTGACGTAGTTTGCGCAGAAGGTGCAGCGCGCCGGGCAGCCGCGACTGGTCATCAGCCCGCCCGGCACCACGGCGTCGCCCACCGCGGAATACCAGCTCATGTCGTAGGTCGTGTAGGTAGTCAGCGGAAACGCCAGGTCGTCCAGCTCCGACAGCGTGCTCCACGCCGGACCGCTGCCCGCGCGTGTGGTGACGCCGGGCATGGACTCCAGCGTCTCGCCCGATCCGTCCAGAAACGCCGCGAGGCGCGCGATTGTCAGCTCGCCCTCGCCCGCCACGCTGACATCAAAGCCGTGATGGACCGGCTCACCCGGACAGACCGTCGGATGGGGCCCGCCCGCCACCATCAGCCGCGACATGCCTTGAAGCTGCGCCGCCAGCCGATAGCCACGCGCGGCGCTGGACGTGAACAGGGTCATGCCGATGAGGTCGGGCGCAAATCGCTGGGCCTCTGCGACCGCCGCGGCGTCACCACCCTTGAAGTATGGCGCCGCGAGATCCAGCATGCGAACCTCATGGCCCGCGGCCAACAAGCTGGCGCCGATATACTGCTGGCCGAGGTACGGCGCCCCCATCCGCTGTGGCAGACGAGGCATGATGAGCAGAGCGCGAGCCATTGTTGGAGTGTACCGATGACCAGCTTCAAGACCAAAGACGACGCGCGCCAGGCGACCTGGGATCGCATGGCTGAAGAGCGCATCGCGGCGTTCCCGTTTCCGCCGCACCACCGCATCCCCAACTTTGGTGGCGCCAAAGCCGCAGCGGAGAGGCTGTTTCAGCTGGAGCCGTTCGCCGGCGCCCGCGCGATCAAGGTCAATCCGGATGCCCCGCAGCGTCCGGTGCGGCTGCTGGCGCTGCAGCGTGGGGTGACCGTCTACATGCCGTCGCCGCGGCTGCGCGGGGGCTTCATGAGGCTGGATCCAGCGGTGATTCCACCCGAGCATTACCGGGCCGCCGTCAGCTTGTCGAAGTGCAAAAAGTGGGCGCAGCAGGTGCCGCTGAACGAGCTGCCGCCGCTGGACGGCATCGTGACCGGCTCCGTGGCCGTGACGGTTACGGGCAAGCGGTGCGGCAAAGGCGAGGGCTACGGCGACCTGGAGTACGCCATTCTGGCAGAGCTGGGCCACGCGCCGGTTCCGGTGGCTACTACCGTCCACGAGGTGCAGGTGGTCGGGGACTTTCCCACCGACGCGACCGACCTGCCCGTGAGCTTTGTCGTCACGCCCCAGCGAGCCATCGCTATCGCCGCGCCCCCTGCCCCGCCGCAGGGCATCGTCTGGGCGCTGTTGACCGATGAGCGCCTCGCCGAGATGCCGATTTTGGGCCAGCTGAAAAACCGGACTATGTAAGCATTTTGTAAAACATTGTAATCGCTTCGTAAAATGAGCCACCCAAAGGCTTCATATTTCTCCGATTTAAGCCGATGGTGGATTGCATGAGCGACGTTCTACAGAATTTGCGCAGCGCGGACCCGCCCTGGTACGTGCTGGGCGCCGCGGCTTTTGCCGTGCTGGTGCTTCCCGGTGGGATCCCTCTGACGCTTTCACTGACGCCGGCGGCGTTGAAGCGCTACTCGTCCTCGGACTCGTAATCCTCTTCGTCGTACTCTTCCTCTACCTCTGACACCTTCGCTACGACCACCCCGTACGCCAGCGCGCCGTTGCCCAGCGGGATGATGTCGTCCACGAACACCTCGGACGCCATCAGGTAGTCGTCGCCCTCTTTCCACGGCTTGGCTTGCATACGCGTCTTGAACAGCAGCTTGGCCTTGCCGCCGGCGACCCTCAGGGCCCGCCGACCGGCGGTCGCCAGCACGGTCTTGTTGTCCAGGTCAAAGCGGGCGGAGTGGATGGTGTCGCCGTTTTTGGGGCTCCACGACCACAGCTCGTTGCCGGCCATGTCGTACATGCTGACCATCTCGCGGTTGGCCAGCAGCAGCCGGCGCTCGCGCTTGTCCAGCCACAGCGTGTGGGTCGGGGTCTCGAAGTCGCCGAAGTCGATGACCACGTCCTGTTTGTCACCGCGGCCCACGATGACCACCGCGCCGTCCGCCGTCGTGTAGACCAGGCGGCGGGTGCCGGGGCTCCAGTTGGTGACGTCACAGTCGTCCGTCTCGCAGTCGCGCCGCTCGATGACCCGGCTGTGCCCGTGGTTGTCCAGGCGCAGGGTCCACAGCGCGCCGGTCACGTCGCTGTCGGAGTCCTCGCTGGGCTTCAGGCCGGCCATCGCCAGCACGACCCGACCACTGGAGCGCACGCTCAGCGCCCGAACACGCCCGGTCTTGGGGGTGAAGCGGCGCGGCGGTGCGACGCGGTTCCAGGCGACGTGCACGAACCAGGCGTCTCGCAGCTGATGACCCGCGTCCTCGTCGTAGCCGGCGTCGGTCAGCGCCACGAAGCCGGTGGGCGTCATGCGCACGTCCAACACCTCGGGGCGGGTGCCGTCCTTGCGCTTGCCGAAGACCGGATGCGCCCAGGCGCCGTCGTCGGTGCCCTGCACGTCAAAGCGCGCCACAAACAGGTTCTTGTCGGTGAGAAACACGACGCCGCTGAGGTCGGACAGCCACCGCATGTGGGTGACAGCGCCGCGCAGCCCGGTGACGCGGATCCGCCGACTCTCGACGCCGGCGCCCTTCTCGGTGTCGCGCAGCTGCACGGTCTTGCGCAGGTCGTCCCAGGTGGCCAGCCAGCGGCCGTCGGGGCCCATTCGATTGAGGTGCGGCACAACGCCGAAGCTGTCGGGCGAGACCTCGATCTCGGGCCCGCGCAGCCCACCGATTGCGTGGAAGGCGCCAAAGTTGTCACGCAGCTTCAAGGTCACTTTGAAGTCCGACCGGACCAGGCTCGTGCCCCCTCAGGCATAGCCGGGACGCGCGCTCAAAATGAGCAATGCGATGGTGACGGCGGCGGTTAATGCGACAAAGCGAATCGGGTGATTGGCGGCGGTTTTCATCGGTCTCTCCCTGAGTGTTGCCCGAGAGATTTGCAGCCGATGTGCCAAAGATGCAGTGTCGCGTTTAGCGTCCAGAACGTGTCAGTTTGGACACAGACGCGATGTCCGAAAGACGTCGTCTAGAAGTAGATGGCCGAGCCGATGTGAAGGCCGACCTCGTGGAAGATCGCGTCGTTGACGAAGTTAGTGCCGGTCTCCTCATCCTCTTCTCCGGACAAGTTCAGGCGCAGCCCGCCGAACTGGCCGACGCCGAGGGCATAGCGGACGGCGATGGTGGTCGCAAAGATGAGCGGCAGCTGATCTTCCCGTCCCCGGACGGTGTGCGGATGCCGCAGCTCTACGCCCAACGAGGCGCCATAGTAGTCGATGCGCCGGTCTGACAGCTCCTCGGGCTCGTGCTCCGCGCTGTTGTCGGTGAAGACACCGCCGCCCAGCACCAGACGGTCGCTGATGTGCACCTTGCCGCCCGCGCGCACGTTCCAGGTCAGCTTTCGATGGATGTCGTCCTCGTCATCGTCCAGGGCCAGCTGGATGTCGCCTTCGACGGCCACGTAGGCCTTGCCGAAGGTCTTGCCCAGCGCCAGGTTGAAGCGCGCCGGGCGCACGACGCGGACGCCGTTATCTTTGAGGTCCAGCACATTGAAGAAGGCGGCAAGCTCAGACTCCTGCTTGTCGGGCGGCACCGCGGCAAAGATGTCGAACCCGCTGGCCTCACCCCAGGTCGTGAAGTGCAGCGAGGGCGAGCGCGCGATCAGGCCCAGATGCCACGTGGGCGCAAACTCCCACTGCAGCGCCAGCGTGGCCTGGCCGCCCAGGGCCTTGGCGTGCGCTGACGCCTCCAATACCTGGCTTTGCAGCGACACACCTTCGGGGACGTCGGTGCTGTCCGAGACGTGGATCAGGCCCTGCGAAAAGGCGTTGGCGGCCGCGTAGATCACGTTGAGGCCAAAGCCGAGTCGAAAGGTCGGCGCCACCTGCCAGCCCACCGCGGTGACGATGTCGGTCTCGACGATCTTGCTCTCGATGAGGATCCGCTGCTCGTAGTTGACCGTGCGCCCGCTGTCGGGGCTGAAGTTGGGCACGGCCAGGGTCTCTTCGATCTTGAAGTCGTCCTGCTCGGGTACGTAGATCCCCAGCCCGCCGGTCACGGAGTCGCTCAAGTGGCGGATGAACACCAGTGACGTGGGCACCGAGAGGAAGTCGTTGCTGCTCAGGTCCTGGGTGTGGGTCGAGTTTGGCAGGATGGTCTGCAGCGCGCCGGGCATGTCGCGAAAGCGCAGGACAAAGGCGCTGCCGCTGAGATCCAGCAGGTTGCGCTTTGTGCCGCCCAGTCCCGCCGGGTTGTACCAGACCGCTCCGCCGTCGCGGGTGGTCGCCGCCACAGCCCCGCCGGTGAGCGCGGCGGAGTTGCTGAGCAGGTAGGAGTCTGTGTTGCCCGCGCTTGCATCAAACGCGAGCGTGAGCGCCAAAAGGACCATCGTTTTGCGGAGCATTTGCCGACGTTATCAGACCTGGGCAGACAGATCCGCCAGGCAGCCGCCAAGTCAAGGGCATGCGAGGGTTGTTAACGATTGTAATCACCGCGTTGATCGGGTGCTCGCCAGCCGACTCCGCGCCCGGTCAGATACCTGCTGCGCCGACGCCGGTGGCTGAGCCCGCCGCACAGCCGCCCGCACCTGAGCGAGAGCCGCCCGAAGTCGTGACCGACACGTGCCTGGTGCCCGACGCCTGCACGCCGCACGACCAGCGGTGCCTGGACGACGACCGCCTGGAGGTGTGCAACGAAGACTGCCAATGGCAGCCTGGGGAAGACTGCAGCCCTGAAAACACGGGCCGGCAGTGCTGGCTGGGCACGTGCAAACGCCTATGCGAGATCGCCAAAGAGAAGTTCTCGTACATGGGCTGCGACTACTGGGCCGCGGACCTGGACAACGCCTTCGTCCCGGGCGGACCGACCGGCTACTACGACGCTGCGGACCAGCCGATCGGCATCATCGTCTACAACCCCAGCGACAAGTATGCCTCCGAGGTGACCCTGACCGACTCTGACGGGCTGGTCGCTTACGACTATTGGGGGCAGCCGATGGACATGAGCCCCATCCTGCCGGACGACATCCGTGTGTTTCATCCGCCCCAGCGCAATATCAACGGCACCGTGCTGGCGCCGCTGGCCTTCCGCATCGAGTCCAGCATCCCGGTCGTGGCGTACCAGTTGAATCCGTACTCCAACGTCGAGGAGCGCTACTCAAATGACGGGACGCTGCTGCTGCCCACCAACGGGCTGCACAAGGAGTACATCGTGATGACGCGCCAGCAGAGCTTCGACATCCTGCGCGGCTTTCTCACGGTGGTCGGCACCCGGGCCAACACCACGGTCAGCGTGACGGTGACCGCGGATACGCTGGCCGGGAACGGGATTCCGGCAATGACGGCGGGCGAGAGCTTCGTCACACAGCTTGGCCCATATGACGTGCTGAACATCGAGACCAACAAGGTGGGCGCGGACCTGACCGGGACGCGGATCCTGGCCAGCAGGAGCGTGGCGGTTTTTGCCGGCAGCGAGGCGGCCAACGCGCCCAAAGGGGTGTGTTGCGCCGACCACCTGGAGTCCCAGCTGTACCCGGTGGCGATCTGGGACACCCACTATGTGGCGACACACTCGCAGCCGCGCGGGTCTCAAAAGGACTTCTGGCGCATCGTCGCCGCCCACGACAACACCGTGGTGACCACCTTTCCACCGCAGGCCGCAATTCCCGTACTGCAGCGGGGCGAGTGGGTGGAGTTCGAGTCCGACCAGGACTTTGAGATCATCGCCAAGAAGCCGGTCATGGTGGGCCAGTTCCTGGCGTCCGCGGGCGCCAGCGCCATGGGGGACCCGGCCTTTATCCTCGCGGTGCCTCACTCCCAGAATCGCGAGTTTTACGGCCTTGTAACGCCGCCCGGGTATGCGCTGAATTTTCTCAACATCACCGCACCGCTCGGGGCGACGGTGCTGCTGGACGGCGTGGAGCTGCCTCAGACCGCGTTTGAGCCGGTCGGCACCGGACAGTTTGCGGCGGTGCGCTGGCTGGTGGACCCCGGCGTGCACCGCATCGTGACGGACGGCAGCGCGGTCGGCGTGACCGCTTACGGCTTCGACGAGTGGGCCAGCTACGGCTACGCGGGGGGCCTGAACGTGAAAACCTGGACTCCGCCGGATGACAAGTCCCCCGTTCAGTAGGCATAATCCCGGCCGTGCGCCGGCTTCCAATCATGGTCTTGGCAGCGGTGGTGGCTTGCTCCAATACCGACACGCCCTCTAAAGACAGCGCGGATCCCACGTCAGATACGGGCGGGTTCGCGGATGTCGTGATCCCTGACGACACCGGACCCGTCGAAGATGTGCCGGACGTTGAGACGCCGCTGGATGTGGCGCTTGACGTGCCCGACGAAGGCGAGGTCCCCGACGAGGGCGATCCGCCGGACGAGGGCGAGGTCCCCGACGAGGGCGATCCGCCGGACGAGGGCGAGGTCCCCGACGAGGGCGAGGTCCCCGACGAGGGCGATCCGCCGGATGAGGGGCAGGTGCCCGATGAGGGCCCAGAACCCGATGAGGGGCCGCTACCGGACACGGGCCCGGACGTGGAGTGCACGCTGCACGCGGACTGTGAGCAGCCGGACGCATGCACCAAGGCATTTTGCGTGGACAACGAGTGCACGACGGAGCCGGCCTCTTGTGACGACCAGGTGGACTGCACCGCCGACAGCTGCGACCCGGCCATCGGCTGCGTGAACACGCCGGAGGGCGCAGAGTGCCCCAACCCCAAGGTGCTGTTTGCGGCGCATTTCGACAACGGCACGACGGACTCGCTGGTCATCGAGGACCTGGCCGCAAACCTGGGCGACGGTGAGGCGCCCGTCGTGTGGACGGTCGATCCCAGCCTGACCTACCTGGGTGCGGGCGCGCTCTACTTCGGCACCCCGGGACCCTATGACTACGACACGGGCAAGGTGGTCGCAGCATCCGCGACCACGCCCGAGGTGCCGCTGCCGGCGGGCGAGCAGATCGGGCTGAGCTTTGCGACCTGGCTGGACGTGGAGAACGGCTCTGACTGGGACGTGCTGTCGGTCGCCGTGCTGACGGCCGGCGAGCCTGTGCCGGTGTGGTCCAAGGATTACGACAACGTCGCGCTGGCGCAGTGGCAGATCATCACGCTGGATCTCTCCGCGTTTGCCGGCAAGACCGTGCAGGTGGCGTTTACGTTTACGTCGGTGGACGCCACCTTCAACGCGACTCTGGGCGCTGTGCTGGATGTGGTGAAGATCACCAGCGCCGGCGCCAAGAAGTGCGCCACGGTGGAAGAGTGTGACGACGGCGTCTCCTGCACGGCCGACGCCTGTGAGGACGGGGCGTGCGTATACACGGTGGACGAGGGCTGCTGCTCGACGGCTGCCGACTGCTTTGACGGCGACGCGTGCACCATCGACACCTGCCTGCCCGACAGCACCTGCGACAACGTCCAGGTCGCCGATCCCGGCTGCTGCAACACGGACGCACAGTGCGACGACAAGAACCCGTGCACCACCAACGAGTGCAGTGCGTCCAACCTGTGCCAGAACACCTTTGTGTCCGGTGACGGCTGCTGCCAGAAGGACTCGGAGTGCAACGACGACGACGACTGCACCAAGGACGTCTGCACCGACCAGATGTGCGCCAACATCGACACCTGCTGCGCCAGCGACGCGGAGTGCAACGACGGTGACGACGTCTGCACGGAGGACACCTGCGTGGCCGGCGCCTGCGTGTTCAAGCTGAAACCGATCGAGGGTTGCTGCGAGCCGCTGCTGTTCAGCGAAAACTTCGACGGCGCGGCGCTGGAGGGCTGGACCTTTGCCCAGGCCAGCCTGCCCTGCAAATGGAGCGTGGTGACGACGGGCCAGAAGAAGAGCTCGCCGGCGTCGCTGTACTACGGGGACGCCGCCAAGAAGAACTATGAGTGCCCGATCAACAACGGCTCGGCGAAGCTTCCCGCCGTGGAGATCCCCAAGACCGGGGTGTCGCTGGAGCTGGATATCTGGCCGTCACTGGACGCCACTGTCGGCGACGTCTTCGAGGTGCGCGTGGACGGCAAGTCCATCCTGAACCAGGCGCAGCTTGGCGCCCAGAGCAAGTGGACGCACCACAAGCTGTCCCTGAACGCCTACGCCGGCAAGACCGTCAGCATCGAGTTCTGGTTCTCGAGCCTGGGCCTGCCGGCCTTCTTCGCCCCATCCGAGGGCGTGTACATCGACAATGTCGAGATCACCGACCCCTGTAATTAGGGGGTCCTGGGAGACGTTCTGATGAGGTTGCCCGTTGTCGATGCCGCAAATTCGTTCCGACTTCGCCAACTTGTCGTGTCCGGGTTGGCCCTGGCGCTGCTGGGGTGTCCAAAGGCTGAAGAAGAGCCGCTGGTGCCGGATGTGCCGCCGGCGGTCGAGGACGTCCCGGATGTCGTGGAGACGCCCGATGTGCCCAAGGTGCCCGACGTGCCGCCCGACGTGCCGGACGTGCCCGATGTGCCCGACGTGCCGGACGTGGCGCCGCCCGAGTGCGAGACCGGCGACGACTGCAAGGACTTCGACAACTGCACCGAGGACGTGTGCACCGAGGACGGGAAGTGCGAGAACCCGCCCATCGCGGAGTGCTGTGTGACCGACGAGGACTGCGATGACGGGGTCGGCTGCACGGTGGACAGCTGCAACTCGACGCAGCAGAAGTGCCTGCACGCGTTCGAGGACAACAGCTGCTGCCTGACGGTCGCGGACTGCAACGACGCCGACAAGTGCACCTACGATGTGTGCGCCGCCAACCGCTGCGTGCATCCGCAGGTCGCGGGCGCCGCGTGCGAGTGCGTCAAAGATGAGCTGTGCGACGACTCCAACCCGTGCACGACCGAGAAGTGCCTGGCGGGCGTCTGCGAGTACTCCGCCGCGGCCGGTGAGACGTGCTGCGCGACCGCCGCGGACTGTGACGACGGCAACGCCGAGACCTTTGACAGCTGCCAGCAGGGGATCTGCTGGAACAAGGCGCTGGCGTGCGAGCTGGAAGAGGACTGCAAAGCGCCGTCGGAGTGTGTGAAGGGCGCCTGTGCGAACGGGCAGTGCACGTTTGAGACGCCGCCGGGCTGCTGCGAGACGGACCTGGACTGCGACGACGGCCTGGCGCAGACGACCGACAGCTGCACCAAGAACGAGTGCGTAAACGTGATCGGCAGCCCGACCGGGTGCGGCAACGACAGCGACTGCGCGGTGCCCAACCCGTGTACGGCCGTCAAGTGCAAGCAGCAGGCGGGGCTGTGCTCGTATGCGCCCAAGCCCGAGGGTGACGGCTGCTGCATTACGGCTGACGATTGCAGCCAGGGTGGCGACGCGGACCCATGCGTGCAGACGACCTGCGGCGTGTTCCAGTGCGCGACGGCCCCGTCCGGCGCCAACGTCACGGTCTGGGAGACCACGTTCGACACCGGCACCCTGGAGGGCTGGGAGGTGGACGACGACGGCAGCGGCGCCAACTGGCAGCCCAGTCAGGGACAGGCGATCTCCAAGCCGTACAGCCTGTATTACGGCAAGCTGCCGGACATGAACTTCAACGTGGGCGCCACGTCCGGATCGGTGATCAGCAAGCCGATCGAGCCCGAGGCCGGACAGCCGGTGCTGCTGCACTTTGACCGCAACGTGGACACCGAGCCGATCTCATCCAAAGACCTGCTGTGGCTGGAGATCGTGATCAACAACAACGCCACGTCGATCTGGGACAAGGGCTTCGAGAACGGGCCGGGCGTCGGCTGGAAGACGGTCGACATCGACATCACCGACTACGCCACGGGCACCTTCCAGCTGCGCTTTCAGTTCGACTCGCTGGACGAGGTCAACAACTTCGGCGAGGGCGTCTACATCGACAACGTGCGCATCGAGCGCCCCTGCCAGTAGCGGGCTACTCGGTATCGCGGGGCGCGCAGATGTCGTCCTCGGTGCCGAGCGTGGCGTCGGGACCCGATGAGCACAGGGTGAAATCGTCGAGCTCGCCGGTGGCGCCGGCCTTGAAGTGGAAGGGATTGCGCCAGGTGTCCCGTAGCTGGCTGACCCGGATGTACTTCTTTTCAACCAGCACGCCCAGGTTCTTGGGCAGTCTCCGATGCGTGACGGCGTAGGTCATGACCGACTTGGTGAGGTTGTCGATCTGGGTCCGAGTGCTCTTCAGCTGCGCCGCGAGCAAGAAGTTCGTCCGCTTCTGGTCGGCGTCGGTACAGACGCTGCCGATGCAGCGAAGATCGCCGCGACAGTCGGCGGATTTGGTGCACGTCTCGCCCGCGGTCGACTTCTTGGCGCAGCCGCCCATCAGCGCGATGAGGAGGATGGCCGGTAAAACTCTAAGCATCGGTCTCCTCGGTGGTCAGGTTGAAGACACCGCCGCTGTACGCCTCGATGGCGGTCTTCAAATCGGGCTCCAGCGCGGCGCCCGACAATCGGACCGTGATCTGCTCGGGCACACCCCCGGTGATCTCGTACGCGCGGCTCAGCGCCCGGTCCGCGTCGATGCCGTCCCAGTATTTGTGTGCCACCAGCGCGGTGTAGCCGTCCGAGCCGCTGCCCCACGGCAGGCCGGTGGCGCCCTGGACCAGCGACGACAAGAACAGGCTGTTGAAGGTGTTGGCGTTGTCGCCGTAGGTGAACGCGACGCCGGGATCCTTGGGCGTGATCTCGTCGATGTGGGCCAGGACGGCGGCGGTAAGCGCGTCGTGGTTGGCCAGGTCGGCCGAGGCGATGACGATCCGTGGGTCCGCGACGGCGATCGTGCCGTCGTCGGGCCCCATGTCCAGCAGCAGGCTCTCTGCAAACGTCAGCACCAGCCGCAGGCGGTCGCGGATCTCGGTGCAGTAGTTGATCTCGGTGTACTTCTCGTGGAGCGAGGCCGCGTCGTGGTGCACGTGAAAGCGGCTGTCGTCGCGCAGCCAGCCCATCGACACCTTCAGCCCGTGGGTGTAGCCCGCCAGGATGTGCGAGCTCAGTCGCGGCAGGTAGACGATGTGATCCACCTCTTTGACGACGTTGGGCACCATCATCGGCTCGGCCCAATGATGGCCCTCGGGCGGCGTGGCCTCGAAATAGCCGGCGGCGTAGCCCTGGTCATCGAAGAAATGCGGCTCGGCTCCTGCGGCGGTGATGGCGGCCAGCAGCCCGTTTTGCTCGGTGAAGGCCTTTGTCGACCCGAAGCGCTCCTCGCCCTCCACCAGGCGCACGCCCTCGACGCCGGCCTGATCGCCAACGATGACCTTGCCGGCGCCGTGCTCGAACAGCGCCGCGCACAGTGCGGTGACGGCGGCGGGAGAGGTCACGGCCGGGTGCTCATTGCCCGAGTTGCAGGCCAGCTTCACAAAGACCGAGTCGCCCTCTTTGAGCCACCCGAAGTCGACCTGCTTCAACGCCTGGGTCACAGCGTCTTCCGCCTTGGGGATGGCGCTGGAGGCGTACAGCCCCATCAGCACGGCGGACGGATCGGGTGCGACCGGCGGATCCACGTCAGCGACGTCCGGCGTGGGCTCGTCGACGGGTGGATCGCCCGGCGGGTCGGCCGGCGGCGCGGTCTGAACGTCACCCCCGCTGCATCCGGACAGATCCAATACCAGCACGCCGCTCGCCACAGCGCTGCTCTTGATAAAATCGCGTCGGCTCAAACCCATGGCGCACAGTCTTTCACGGCAGTGGTGGCCTTGAAAAGCGCGTCACTTGCCGCAGAGCTTGGCGGCGCGCCCCATCAAGCCGTCCAGCTCGGGCGACGACAGCGCGTACTTTTTGACGCCCTGGTAGACCTTTTTGGCCTGGTACGCGCACACGTACTTCATCTTGGGCACATGGGCGCGCAGCACCACCTCGCCAAGCTCCAGATAGCACTTGCGCGCCAGCTCGGCGGAGCGGGCGGTGGCCCACTTGGAGCCGATCTTCTCCAGCTTTCCCAGCGCGGACGCGCACCGATACGGCACGTTGGGCGACTTCTCGGCCAGCGCGGCCGACACCTCGGTCATCGCCGCAGACAGCGCGCCCAGCACGCCCACCTCGGCGCACAGCTGGCGGACGTCGTCGGCTTGACCCTCCGGCAGCTTCTCCAACAGCTGCTTCAGGTTCCAGCACATCGACTTTTTGGGCGGCACCCCGGCGTCGCGGAGCTTGGTCAGCTGCTCGACAACCGAGCCGGCGATCCGCTTGGGCAGCGACTCGAAGCACGCCGCTCGCACACGCGTGAGCTGAGCCTTGGCCCACTCGCCCTTCAGCTTTTCCAGGTCCTTGACCGCCCACTCGCATTCGTAGGGGAGCCGGCCCTTGCCCGACGTCACCGCCGTCTCCACAGCCTCGTCCACGGCCTGGATCCTGCCCACCACCTTGAGCTCCGCGCACAGCTGCTTAGCGCCTGCCACGTCGGCCTCGGTCAGGCGTCCCGCCGCCTCGGTCAGGTCCAGGCACTTGGCAAAGCTCTCCATGGGCGACAGCTCGTCGCGCATCTTGGTCAGCTCGCCCACCAGCGCCTTGTGCCCACCGCGCACGGCGTCGGCGCAGGCGGTCTTCAAGTCGTCGTATTTGTCGGCGTCGGCGCCCATTGTGGCGCACTCGTCGGTCGCCGCCTGCCACTTGCCTTTGGACATCTGAGCCCTCAGGGCCGCCACCCGCTTGGCGACGCGCTGGGCCTCGCGCTGGGCCTGGTACTTGGTGTCGACGGCCTCGCCGCACGCCCGAAATACGTCACAGTCCGAGGCCCCGGCGCACGCCAGCAGCTCGTCGTGGCCAAGGTCGTCGCGCTGCTTCTCGCAGTCCTCGACGGCCTTGGCGCGCAGGCCCGCCAGCGACGGATTGCACTGGATCACGGTGGCCACCAACGCGGCACACCCGGTCAACTCGGCCGCCTCGGCGGTCTCCTCCGGTTGCTGCTCAGCCTGGGCCTGGGGCTCTGGGTCCTTATTGCAGCCCAGGGCCGCCAGCAGCACTACTGCGATGCAAATACGTGGGAGCACAGCCAGCCGTAGTCGCTATCAAAGACAAAGCCCACGCCATGCGTGTTGTACTTGGTCGCCAACATGGTTCGGCGGTGGCTCGGGCTCCAGTAGAGGGCCAGCACCAGCTTGTCGACCATGGACTCGCCGCCGATGTTTTCGCCGCAGCCCTGCTGACCGTAGATGTCGCAGCCGTAGTGCTGAGGCTGGGTGTCCGCCATCTTCTGAGCCGCCTGCTGGGCCACGTCGTCCAGCGCATCCGTGCGAGTCAGCTCGGGGAGGTTGGCGGCGGCTCGAAGCGCGTTCACCTGTTTGATGTACTCGTCCTTGTCCGTAGCCAGGTCCTCGGTAAACGCCACAGTCGGGTTGTCCAGAGGCGCCGGTGTGCAGGGCTTCACGTCCACATAGATCGGCTTGTTCGCGGCCGGAAAGCCGGTCGTGTCGATCAGCTCGATGACGTACGTGCCCTCTTCGTCAGCCGTGAAGTCAAAGCTGAAGTCCGCGCCGGCCGCGATATCCGAGCTCAGCTCCAGCACGGTAACGGGACCGGACGGCGTGCCGATGTAGACCTTGCCGCGGATCGCCTTGTCGTTGGCGGTGCCCTTCAGGGTCACAGTCTCGCCTTTGGTCATGGTCTCCGGGAACGTCTCCCACTGCAGCGGCGTCTGGCCGAAGAGGTCCAGCTGGTCGGTGAAGAACTGGTCCGGGAAATGGTCGACGCAGGACAGATCGTCGCCGGTCGTGTCGCCGGTATCGGTGGTGTCTGTGCCGGTGTCTGCGGTGTCTGTGCCGGTGTCTGCGGTGCCCTCGCCATCGGCTGCGGGGCCGTCATCGCCGCACGCGCCCAGGGCGAGAATGAGGCTGGCTATTGCGAGGTGCTGAAATGCTGAACGCACACGTACCAATCGAACTCCTCCTTGAAGACGGCGATGCCGAAGCCTTGCGTCTTCAGCTTGGGGTCCAGCATAGCCTTGCGGCGACTCGGACTCCAGTACCAGCCATCCCAGAGGCGGTCGGCAGAGACCTCCACGGCGATGTTCTCGGTGAAGCTGCCCTCCAGCCCGGCGCCGGCGGCGATGGCATCAACCGCCTGGATCGCGCCGTCAGCGGTGGCGTGGGCAAACTGGCCTGCGTCGGCCAGCTGGTCGGCCTTGAGCTGGGCCGTGTTGTTGAGGCTCTCGCTGGCGCCCAGTGCGCCGATGGCGCCGCGCAGCTGGTTCACGCGTGAGGTCAGGTCGCTCAGGATGTCCTGGCGCTTGAACTTGCCGTCGTCGTCCACCTGGTCGACGAAGAGATGCTCAACCGGGCGGTCCAGCGCGGGCACACAGGCCGGCATGGGGCCGATCGCGTGCGGATCGTCGCCGTGCACGTACACCGGGATGTTGGCCGCGGCCAGCCCGTTGCCGGCGTCGATGATCTCGATGACGTAGGTGCCCTCCTGCTCGAATAGGTAATCAAAGGCAAACGGCGCGCCGGGGGCCAGGTCGCCCGTGCTCAGCGTCTTGGTGATGACCGGACCTTTGGGTGCCGCGACGTAGACCTCACCGCGGATGCCGTTGGGACCTGCGTAGCCGCTGATCGTGGCGCGCTGGCCCTTGTCGACGTCGAACGGGCGCTTGTCAAAGACCAGCGGCTCCATGGCCAGCTGCTCCAGCTGGTTCTCGTAGTAGAGGGTGAAGCGGTCACCGAAGATGACCTGGCCCTGGTTGACCACGGCGCCATTGGACTTGAGCAGGAAATGACCGTTGCCCTTTTTCAGCGCCAGCATCTCGCCTTCGCTGATGTCGCCGGGGATTCGAACGCTGTTTCCACCGTCTTGCGGGTGAATGTCGATCTCGACGTCACCGTTCTTCAAGGTCACGGTGTCGGCCCAGTAGTCCGCGGGCCACGTCAGCACCAGGACGTTGCCGTGGTCGATGTGCCAGCCGAACTCGGTGTAGCTGCCCGATCCCGGCGGCGGGCCTCCGCCCTCTTCGTCATTCTTCGGCGCCGGATCGCCCGGACCCCAGTACGGAAGCGCGGGCTTGTTGCCGTTACCCATGCAGCCGGCCACCAACACAGAGGTGGCCAGGGCGATACCCAAAGCAGACGTGAGATTTTTCATATGTACACTGTATACCTGTTAGTCTCGCGCGGCAATTAAGAAGGACTCCACGATGAGTGATATCGCGCGCTATCAGGCCATGGTTGAGCGTTTTCCAAACAGCGAGGTCCCCAGATACTCGCTGGCGAAAGCGCTCAGAGACGAGGGAAGAGACGACGATGCGCTGGCGCAATTCGAGGAGATTTGTGCACGTGTCAAACCAGACTTCATGATGGCCTGGGTTCACCGCACCGAGCTGCTGGTCGCCATGGAGCGCTACGACGACGCCTTGCCCGTGTGTCGCCAGGCGATCCAGCTCGCCACGGACCAGGATCACCGCGGCCCGCTGATGGACTGCGAGGCCTTGCTGGAAGAAATCGAAGAAGAATTGGCGTGAAGGTGTTATAGCGACCGCTATGAACGCCATACGCCAAACGACCGACAACCCGCGCACGCTGATCGTTCAGCTGTGCCGCCAGTTTTATAAGCAGGGGTGGGTCTCGGGCACGGGCGGTGGGATCAGCATCCGCAAGGACGGCGTCGTAACCATGGCTCCCAGCGGCGTCCAGAAAGAGCGTCTCAGCGAGGCGGACCTCTATACATTGGACCTGGACGGCAACGTGCTCACGGCGCCCAGGGGCGACTTCAAGCTGAGCGCATGCGCACCTTTGTTCTACAACGCCTTCCGCCTGCGCGATGCGGGCGCCGTGCTGCACAGCCACAGCGAGAACGCCATGCTGGCGACGCTGCTGTTCGAGGAGGCCTTTCGGTGCACCCACCTGGAGATGATGAAGGGCATCGCGGGCACCGGATATCACGACATGCTCGAGGTCCCGATCATCGAAAACACCGCGCACGAGTGCGATCTGGCCGACAGCATGGCCGACGCCATCCGCGCGTACCCCAACGCCCACGCGGTGCTGGTGCGCCGCCACGGTGTGTACGTGTGGGGCCGCGACTGGGTGCAGGCCAAGACACACGCCGAGTGCTACGACTACCTGTTCGGTGCCGCCGTGCGCATGCGCATGCTGGGCATCGATACCGCAAAGAGACCCGAGGAGGGCTGAACAATGCACGCTTTCTGGCTCGACGATAAGCAGCAGACCGAGATCGCTGCTGAGCAGATCAACGATCAGGGCATCTTGTATATGCAGCTGCCCACGTCGGAGGCCGAGTACCAGGAGAGCCTGGACAAGGTGAAGGCCGAGCGCGGCTACATCGAGCAGGACGTGATCGCGCTGACGCCGGACACGCCCAACCTGGAGACGATCTGCGCCAAGTTCTCGCCGGAGCACTTGCACGACGACGATGAGGTCCGCTTTGTCCTCGACGGCGAAGGGATCTTCGACATCCGCAGCACGAACGACAAGTGGATGCGGGTAACGGTGACCGCGGGCGACCTGATCGTGGTGCCCAAAGACCGGCATCACCGCTTCTTTCTGACCGACTCAAAAGCGATTCGCTGCGTGCGCCTGTTCAAGGACACCAGCGGCTGGGTGCCGCGCTACCGGGAGTAGCGCCGGGTGGCCAGCGCGGCCAGCCCCAGCAAGAGCAGCGTCCAGGCCGGCGCCGGTGAGCTCGACCCGGGGACCGACGCGCAGCCCGACTCCTGAACAACGGTCGGCCCCGGCGGGGGCGGCGCCGTGTCGGTGCACGTCTCATTGACGCAGCCCCCGATGCAGTCTTCCAGCACCTCCGTGAAGTTTCCGCAGCTGTCCTGCCACCACAGGTCCCCGTTGTTGCAGGCCTGAGCGGCTTTCGGCTTGCACGCGCCGCCCGTCAGGCACTGGCCCCCCTGACAGAGGCCGTTTGAGCAGGTGCCGCAGTTGCCGCCGCAGCCGTCCGGACCACAGGCCTTGCCCTCGCAGACGGGCTCGCACGGCGGGATGTACTCGCAGAGCCCGGACTCGTTGCAGACGTCGCCGGGCTCGTCGCAGGTGCCGCACTGGCCGCCGCAGCCGTCGGGGCCGCACTGTTTGTCCTCGCATGCGGGGACGCAGGTCTCGTCGCAGGTGCCGGCCTCGTTGCAGGTGAAGCCCTCGTCGCACTCGCAGCAGCTTCCTCAACAGCCGTCGCCGCCGCACTGCTTGTTTTTGCAGTTGACCTTGCAGGCGCCGACGCCAGTGCATTTGCCGTCCGCGCAGCTCTCACCGGGTCCGCAGTCGCCGCAGCTGCCGCCACAGCCGTCCGAGCCGCACGCGAACTGGGCCAGATCATCCGACAGGCACTCGGGTACGCACGAGCCGGGATCGATGCATTTGTTGTCCGCGCAGCTCATGCCGGGCGCGCACGACCCGCACGTACCGCCGCAGCCGTCACCGCCGCACGCCTTCAGGGACCCGAACTGGGCCTCGCAGCTGGGCTCGCACGCGCCGGCGCCCAGGCACTGGCCGTCGATGCAGCTCTCGCCCTTGGCGCAGGATCCGCAGGTGCCCCCGCAGCCGTCGCCCCCGCACACCTTGACGGTGCCGATCTGCCCGGCGCAGCTGGCATTGCAGTCCGCGACCGCCTCGCACGTCGACGTTTTGCCGGTGTCGTCCAGCTGGCAGCTCATGCCGACCTGGCAGCCGCCGCAAGTGCCGCCACACCCGTCCCCACCGCACTCTTTGCCGGTGCAGCTGGGGATGCAGGGCTCCTCCTGGGAGCAGAAGCCGTCGAACTTGCAGCTGTTGCCCGCGATGGTCGGGTCGCAGTCGCCGCAGCTTCCGCCGCACTGGTCGCTGCCGCACTGCAGCGGGAGACCGGCCGGGCTGGTGCACTTGGGCGCGCAGCCAGGCGACGCGACGCACTGGCCGTCAAATTTGCAGCTGAGGCCGTCCTTGCACTGACCGCAGGTGCCGCCGCAGCCGTCGCCCCCGCACTGCTTGGGGGTCTCGTCGAGATTGGTACAGCTGGGGGTGCATCCGGGCGCCGCCACGCACTGCGCGTTGAAGTTGCAGCTTGAGCCGGGACCGCACTGGCCGCAGGTGCCTCCGCACCCGTCGCCGCCGCACTGCTTGCCGTCACACTGCGGGACACAGGCCCCCGCGCCGATGCAGGTGCCGTCAAACTTGCAGCTGATGCCGTCGGGGCAGGATCCGCAGGTGCCACCGCAGCCGTCCTGACCGCATTGTTTGCCCTCACAGTCCGGCGTGCAGCCGGGCACCGTGACGCAGAGCCCTTTGAAGTTGCAGGAGATTCCGGGCTCGCACAGCCCGCAGTTAGCGCCGCAGCCATCGGGCCCGCACTGCTTGCCGTCGCATTGAGGACTGCACACGCCCTTCTCGGCACACTTGAACGAGGCGTTGCACACCTGTGTGGGCCCGCAGCCGCCGCACTGGCCACCACAGCCGTCGCCCCCGCACTCTTTGCCGGTGCAGTTTGGGATGCACTCCCCGGTGGACACGCATTGGCCGACAAAGTTGCAGGAGACGCCGGGCGCGCACTCGCCGCAGATCCCGCCGCATTTGTCGGGGCCGCACTCTTTCGCATCGCACTCGGGGGTGCAGCCGCCGGCGTTGACGCAGGTGCCGTCAAACTTGCAGCTGACGCCCTCGTCGCACTGGCCGCAGGACCCACCGCAGCCGTTGCCCCCGCACTCTTTTTCTGGACCCGCCCCCCCGCCCCCTCCGCAATCGGGCACACAGGCCCCGCCGTCCACGCACTGACCGGAGAAGCTGCAGCTGTTGCCCGGGTCGCACTGACCGCAGATCGAGCCGCAGCCGTCTGGGCCGCACGCCTTGTTGATGCAGGCGGGCTGGCAGGTGCTCGGGTCCACACAGCTGCCGTCGAACTTGCAGCTTTGACCAGCCGGACAAAGGCCACAGCTACCGTTGCAGCCGTCGGGCCCGCAGCTTTTGTCGGTGCAGTCGGGCGTACACCCGGACGGGTTCACACACACCCCGTTGAAGTTGCAGCGGTTGCCCTCGCCGCAGGAGACCAGCGCCAGCGAGGGGGCGACCGCCTGGAGGAAGGCGGCGGAGGTGGAGTGATCCGAGCCGTGGTGGGCGACCTTGAGCACGGCGCAGTCCGCGGCCCGCCCTCCGTCGATCAGCCGGCGCTCGGTGGGCTCCTCGGCGTCGC